>JBQTJW010000015.1:0-146294 GCA_052386745.1 Panacagrimonas sp.
GCAGAATCGAGCCGCGAAAGCCCACATTCGGGGACACCACGATTGTATGGCCCCAGTGGTGGCCGGGGACGGAATCGAACCGCCGACACGAGGATTTTCAATCCTCTGCTCTACCGACTGAGCTACCCGGCCACTGGGAATAGCGCGACGAAGGTACGACAGGCCGCGCAAGGTCGCGCATTAGAGCCGCGCCCCCCTGGAGTGTCAAGAATCCAGTGCGTTTTTTGGCGGCGTGTAGGAGGTTTGCGCGAGGTCGCCGCCGCCGAAGAAATACTTTTCCATTTCGGCGACCAGGAACTTGCGCGCACTGGCGTCGGACAGCGCCAGCTTGTACTCGTTGATCACGCGGGTCTGGTGTTGGAGCCAGGCTTGCCAGGCTTCGGCGGAGACGTTTACGAAGATGCGCTGCCCGAGCGCGCCGGGGTACGGCGCGCGTTCGAGCGCCGGGGCTTCGCGCTGGAGCTTGATGCAGAAGAGGGTGCGGGACACGGGGCGTGAATTTCTGTGGACGTGGGGGGCGCAGGTTCGCGCTGGCGGCCGAGATGTTCGACCAGTTTGCGGATCGGGGTCGGCATGCCGGGCCAGCCGTCTGGTCGCGAGAGCTTAATCCACGCGCCCGCGGGCGTGTCGCGGACAGTGTTGGGCATCGAGGCGGCGGCGACCTGCACGGGAATCATCGCTAGGTCGAAGTGGGTGAACGCGTGGTCGATGGAAACACCGCGCGGTGCGGTCTCCGGCAGGCCCGAGCGGGCGGCGAAGTCGGCCCAGGATTCGTCCAGCGCGCTCATCGGCAGGCTCCAGAGCCCACCCCAGAGGCCGGCGCCGGGCCGCTGTTCCAGCAGCACCTCGCCATCGTCTGAAAGCATGACAAGCAGGTAGGCCGTGCGCTGCGGCCGAATGCGGCGGGGACGCGGCGTGGGCAGCGCTTGGACCCGCTGCCCGGCAAGGGCGCGGCAGTCGCTCGCGACCGGGCAGGCCGTGCATTGCGGCGCGCGCACGGTGCACACGGCGTTGCCCAGGTCCATCAGCGCCTGTGTGTAATCCGCGAGGCGGGTTTGCGGCAGCAGGGACTCGGCCACGTCCCAGAGTTGCGCCTGCACCTTGGGCAGGCCGGGCCAGCCGTCGATTCCGCGGTAGCGCGCCAGCACGCGGCGCACGTTGCCGTCGAGAATGGCCTGCCGCTGCCCGAAGGCCTGCGCGAGGATGGCGCCCGCGGTGGACCGGCCGATGCCGGGAAGCTCGCGCAGCGCGGCGATGTCGGCTGGCAGCTCGCCTCGATGCCGCGCCACGATCTGCCCGGCGGCGCGGTGCAGGTTGCGCGCCCGCGCGTAGTAGCCCAGCCCGGCCCAGTGCTTCAGCACGTCGTCCAGCGGCGCGTCGGCAAGCGCTTTCACGCTGGGGAATAACCCCATGAAGCGCTGGAAATACGGGATGACGGTACCCACCTGCGTCTGCTGCAGCATGACCTCGCTGACCCAGACGCGGTAAGGGTCGCGCGGATGCTGCCAAGGCAGGTCGTGGCGCCCGTGGACGGCAAACCATGCCAGGAGCGCCTGCGCGAATGGCACCGCGGCCGAGGGCGGCGGATCAGGGCGCATGGGGCGGGTCGGTCGCGCCGTCGCGGGCCTGCGCCAGCCGCTCGATGCCGGCGCTGGTTTCCATGGCCTCGCCGCGCAGCTTGCGCTGGATCAGCCAGGGTCCGATCAGGGGCGGCACCCAGAAGTCCGGCTCCAGCTCGGCGTCAAAGCGCAGGCAGGCGCGATGCCCGCAATCCTCCAGCGACCAGCTGGCGCGGCCGTAGCGCAGGTCGCTGCGCTCGGGAATCACCTCGGCCCGAATCTCGCCACCCGTGGCGCCGGGCAGGAACTGCATGTCCTGCACCTGTCGCAGCTGGCGACAGAAAAAGCTGATGCACACGCGCACCCGCGTCATCACGCGCTGGCCAGCGGCAACGGGCTCCGGCAGCGTGCGCGCTTCCAGCACCGCCGGGTTGATCCGCGGGAGTTGGGTGACGTCGGAGAACACTTCGTATGCGGCGCGAGCAGACGCATCCAGGGTCACGCTCATGTGCACGCGATACCGCGCATCGGCGCGCTCCACCGCGATGTCGAGCAGCTCGAAAGCCAGCGCTTCGCCGCCCACTGTCACCGCCAGCAACAGCGGCCATGCGCGACCAAGCAAGCCGCCGATCAAGGCGTGGCAGGTGCCGCCGGCGCGGGCTCGGATGCGGGAGCGGGCGGCGTTTCGGCAGCCGGAGGGGCGGGCTGCTCCTTGGTCTTTTCCTTCTTCTTGCCGCCGCCGAACAGCTTGTCCAGGCCCTTGCCAAGTTCCTTGCCGAGCTTGTCGTTGGCCTTGGTCTTGAGTTCCTCGTCCGACAGCTTCTTGCCGCCTTCGCCGCCAAGGAGCTTGTCGCTGATCCGGCCGCGCAGTTCGTCGCCGGCCTTCTGCTTGAGCGCGGTCTGCAGGTCCAGCTTGTACTTGGGCTCGAACAGGCTGCCGGTGAGCTTGATCGGCACGGTGATGCCCGCCAGGTCCTCCAGGCCCTTGCCGCCCTGCCCCTTGGACGAGGCGACGATGGCCGGCGACGCCAGGTAGTTGATGGTTTCGTTCACCAGGTCGATTTCGCCGGCACCGCCCACGCGAAACAGCGGGCTGAAGGCGTTGAGCTGGTCGGACTTGAGCACGCCATCGACGATCTTGGCCACGAAGGTGATGGCGGTGAAATCGGTCTGCGGCGGTTCGGCCGGCGCCGCGTAGGTCTGGCCACTGAACAGTGCCTTTCCCTGCCGGATGATTTGCGCGAGGTTGAAGCCTTTCACCGCGCCGTTCTCGAAGTTCAGCGAGAGGTCGCCGTTGAGCGCCTTGCGCACGTCGCCCACGGTCTTGCCCGACGAGTTGAGGTCGAACTTGATGTTGCCCAGGCCGGACACGAAATCCTTGCCCGCGAACTGCGCCAGCACCGGGGCCAGCTGCAAGGCGTTGATCGAGGTGTTGACCGCGTAGCGCGGCTGGGCGCCCGGCTCCACGCGCGTGCTGGTGGCAATCTGCCCGCCGTAGGCTTTCAGTTCCAGGCTCACGTCCTTGGGCGAACCTTTGGGGCCGTTCACCTTGACGCGAACGTCGCGCAGCGTCGCGCCCTTGATCTTGAGCTCGGTCACGTCCAGCGTGCCGCTGGCATTGAGGTTCTGGATGGCATCCAGCGGGATTTCCGTGGCGTTCACGTCCTTGGACGCGGCCTTGGTCTTGTCTGCCGTCGGCGGCGACGCGGGCGCAGCGGAGTGGGATTCCGGCGGCATGTAGCGGTCCACGTCCATGCGGTCGACCTTGAGCGCGAACTCCAGCGCCTGCGAGGCGAAGTCGCGCACCGCCAGCGTGCCGCCCACGCTGGTGTCGTCCAGCTTCAGCTTGAGGTCGTCCAGCTTCAGCGACTTGAAGCTGCCGCTGTAGCGGGCCGAGAGGCTGGCCGAGCCGAGCACGGCCGCGTCGGTGGTCTTGACCTCGGGCTGGCCGAGCGACTTGAGCAATTCCCGCGGGTTGAAGCTGGCGATGGCGATGGGCCCGGACAGGCGCGGCGCATCGCCCATCAGCCCTTCGCCGTCGATCGACGTGGTGATGTTGAGGCCGGCTGCGGCGATGCGCGCGTCGTTGAGGTGCAGCACGCCCTTGAGCGCGTCGAACGCCGCGCTGCCGGTGAGCTTGAGCGCCTGCTTGCCGCCGGGAATGGCCGCGCCGGAGGCCTGCGCGTCCAGGCTCAGGCCGTCCAGCTCCACCTGCTGCGTGGCAATCGCCGCCTTCACCTTGGCCGCCAGCGTGCCCTCGGCGGAGAGGTCCTTCATCGCGGTCTTGAAGTCCAGCTTCAGGCCGTTGACGTTGACCAGCTGCTTGGCCATGTCGGCCAGCACCTTGCCTTCGAGCTTGCCCTGGGCCTTGATGTCCTTCAGGGCGGCGTCGAAGTCCAGTTCGAGCCCTTCCACGCTCACCGCCTGGGTCTCGAGATTGGCGGCGGCATCGCCGGCCAGGTTCACGGTGGCGTCCAGATCCGGGCCCTTGGCCTTGAGCTTGAGCTTGATCTTCTGCGCCGTGGCCTTCTGGGCGGCGGGATCGGCCAGCACGGTGGCGGAAAATTCGAGGTCGGCGGCGAGCTTGGAGGACTCGTCCAGCGCGGACAGCGAGGCGTCGATGTCCACCGCCCTGCCCGGCCGCAGGGCGCCGGTTTCAAGATTCACCTTGTCCAGCCGGTAGCTCTTCCTGGCCGCCGCGTCGCGGTAGTTGATGGCGGCGTCGGTGATGGTGACGCCGGCGATGTCGATGCTCTTGGGATCAAAAGATTTGGTGCCGTCCTTCTTCTCCTCCTTGGGCTTGTCTTCCTTGGGCTTGACCAGGTCGTCCCAGTTGGTCTTGCCGGCCACGTCCTTGGCCAGGTGCAGCTTCAGGCCGTCGAGCTTCACGGTGCTGACCTGCACCTGCCGATGCAGCAGCAGCGGCAGCAGCTGCACACCGACGGAAGCCTCGCGCACCTGCGCCATGGGCGTGGTGCCGAAGCCGGGCGCGTTGCTGAAGCTCACGTCCGCCACCTGCACGTTGAGCCAGGGAAACACGCTCAGCTTGATGTTGCCCAGCGCCAGGTCGCGCCCGGTCTGCTCCTTGACGGCCTGGGTGATCTTGCCGCGAAAATCGTTGGGATCGATGAACGTGGCGGCGATGGCAATGGCGCCCACCACGAGCACCAGCACCACGCCGACGACGGCAAGAATGATCTTCAACGGCTTCGCCATGTCTGAAATACCCGGGCAAAAAATGCGAAACGAGTGTAGCCGCTCAAGCTGAACGCTTTGCGACCCGGCGCGTGCGGACGGGCGGGCGAATGCGGGGAAAAGCTTTAGGTCTGCGCAGGCGCCTGGGCCGCCGCTTCCAGGTCGCGCGGCCTGGGCTTGTAGGCGATGTCGATGGCGTGGATCTCTTTGCGGCCGGCGGCACGGTCCGCGAAGAAGAATTTAAGGCTGTGCCACACCGTGGGGAAGGCGATTTCGTCCCAGGGAATTTCCGCTTCCGTCATCAGGCGGGTTTCGCTGCTCTCGGGCGTGGTGCCGTGATGCGGCCCGCGCATGCGCGCGCGATGCACCACGGTCACCTGCGAGACGTGCGGCACGTTGAGGATGGCGAGCACGTCCAGCGGCTCCACGTCGGCCTGCGATTCTTCCAGCGCCTCGCGCGCCGCGCCCTGCCCGGTGGTCTCGCCCAGTTCCATGAAGCCGGCGGGAAACGTCCACAGGCCCATGCGCGGCTGGATGTTGCGCCGGCACATCAGGATGCGGCCGTCCTCCCATTCCGGAATGCAGCCCACGATGACGCGCGGATTGAAGTACTGGATGTGCCCGCACGAGCGGCATACGTGCCGCATCTGGTGGTCGCCATCGGGAATTCGGTGCTCAACCTTCTGCCCGCAGGCGTTGCAGAAAAGGACCTCGATCATCGCGTGTTCCGGAATGGGCGCTGCGTTCGAAGGGAAAGGGCAACGCCGGCGAGGCGCCGTGGAGGGCTAGACGGCGAAGCTTTCCCCGCAGCCGCATTGCGCCTTCACGTTGGGGTTGATGAACTTGAACGACTCGTTCAACCCCTGCTTCTGCCAGTCGAGGATCATGCCGGCGAGCATGGGCAGGTGATCGTCGCTGACCACCAGCCGTGCGCCGTTGGATTCGAACACCTGCTCGCCCGCGTTCGCGGCATCGGCGTAATCCATGGTGTAGGCCCAGCCCGAGCAGCCGGATTTCTTGACGCCGACGCGCAGGCCCAGGCCCTTGCCGCGCTTGGCAATCTGGGCGTTGATGCGTTGTGCGGCGGCCGGTGACAGTTGCAGGCTCATGACCCTCTCGATGCGAGATCGCGCAGAACGTCCTGCGCCATGAGCCAACAGTGGGCCCGATCCTCGGGGATTTCAAGCGCGGCCCGCAGTTGCGGCAGCGGCGCCGTAGCCAGCTCCGCGGTGGTGCGGCCGATGCACCAGTCCGCGAGCCAGGCCCCCACCGCAATCGTGTAGGGACAGCCATAGGCCTGGAACCGGGCATCGTTCACGGTGCCATGTATTATCGTCACCTCCAGGCGCAGGCGGAATTTTCCCGCCGCCGAACGCGCTTCTGCAGAGACTTTCGGCCCATGCTCCAGCCGTCCTGACCGCGGCGCTTGCCGGAACAGGCGCCAGGCCTCGGCTGGATACGGCGGAGCCGGCGCGCCGGCTCCGAGCGGCGTCACGCTCACGCGAGCCGGTTCAGGCCGTTGTGCGCGGCGACGCGGTAGGCCTCGGCCATGGTCGGGTAGTTGAACGTGGTGTTGATGAAGTAGCGCATGCTGTTGAGGGCGGGCGTGGCCATCACGGTCTGGCCGATGTGCACGATCTCGGACGCGCGGTCGCCAAAGCAGTGGATGCCCAGCACCTCCAGCGTATCGGCGTGGAACAGCAGCTTGAGCATACCCGTGGTTTCGCCCGTCATCTGCGCGCGCGCAATGTTCTTGAACGAGGACTGGCCCACTTCGAACGGCACGTTGGCCGCGCGCAGTTCGCGCTCGGTGCGGCCCACGGACGAGATTTCGGGAATGGTGTAAATGCCGCTCGGGATCGTGTCCAGCGACTCCGGCCGCGCGCCGGAATCCAGCATGTGCTGGGCCACGAAGCGGCCCTGCACGTAGGCCACGCTCGCCAGGGCCGGCGGGCCGATCACGTCGCCCACGGCGTAGATGTGCGGCAGCGCGGTGCGGAAGACCTCGTCCACCTTGATCTGGCCGCGCGAATCGGGCTTGATGCCCAGCGCCTCCAGCCCCATGCCGTCGGAATTGCCGCTGCGGCCATTGGCCCAGAGCAGTACGTCCGACTTGATCCTGCGCCCGGACTTCAGGTGCAGCAGCACGTCGCGGTCGCGCGCCTCAACGCGCTCGTACTGCTCCTCGTGGCGGATGATGCAGCCGCGCTCGCGCAGGTGGTACGACAGGGCCTCCGCGATCTCGTCATCCAGAAACGACAGCAGCCGCTCTTGCGTGTTGACCAGCGTGACCTTGGCGCCCAGGTTGATGAAGATGGACGCGTACTCGCAGCCGATGATGCCGGCACCGTAGATGGTGATGGAAAAAGGATGGTGCTTGTGGCGCAGGATGCTGTCGCTGTCCTCGATGCGCGGCTGCGAAAAATCCAGGTCGGGCGGGTGGTACGGCCGTGAGCCGGTCGCGATGACGAAGTGCTTGGCCTCCAGCGTTTCCACCACCGCGCCGCGCTCGATCACCTCCAGGCGATGCGCGTCGGCAAAGCGCGCCGCGCCGCCGAACACGGGCACCAGGTTGCGCTCGTAGAAGCGTCGGCGGCTCGCCACCTGGGCGCTCACCACCTTGTCCGCATTCGCGAGGATCTGCGGGTACAGCGGCGGATTCTGCGACTGGAAATCGCGCAGCAGCGGGTTGTGGCGCATGTCGTTGAGCGTCTTCACCGCGTGGCGCAGCGCCTTACTGGGGATGGTGCCCCAGTGCGTGCAGCCGCCGCCCACTTCCGTGAAGCGTTCCACCAGCGCCACGCGCTGGTGATTCTTGGCCGCCATCATCGCGGCACCCTCGCCTGCCGGCCCCGACCCAATCACCACCACGTCGAATTTCTGCATGAACCCGGTCCCCGAACCCCTATTCTTGTTTCATCCCCGGCACCGTCCGCGACTGCGGCTCAGGGCGACGGGAATGGTGAAAGCGCGCGCAATCTTTGTACCTCTTCGATGACGCGGCGCGCCGCGATGTCGATCTCGTCCGGCGTGGTGCTCGCGGCGAAGGAGAAGCGCAGCGAGGCGTTGGCCAGTTCGTCGTCGCGACCCAGCGCGCGCAGCACGTAGGACGGCTCAGCGGAAGCCGAGGAACAGGCCGCGCCGCTGGAGACGGCGATGTCGAACAGCCCCGCGCGCAGGGACTCGCCGTGCACGCCCTCGAAGCTTGCGTTGAGAAGATGCGGTGCCGCCTGCGAAGGGTCGCCGTTGCGATGCACGCCGGGCAACTGGCGCAGCGCGGTCCACAGGCGCTCCCGCAGCACCTGCATGTGGCGCGCTTCGGCCTCCAGCCTGGGCGACACGCGCGCGCAGGCGGCGCCCAGGCCGACGATCTGGTGCGTGGCCAGCGTGCCCGAGCGCATGCCCCATTCATGGCCGCCCCCGTGCATCTGCGGGGCCACGCGCGCGCGCGGCCGGCGCCGCACGAACAGCGCACCCACGCCCTTGGGACCGCCGAGCTTGTGGGCCGAGAGCGACAGCAGGTCCACCGGTACGGCGTCGAGGGCGATGGCCAGCTTTCCCGCGGCCTGGGCCGCATCGACGTGGAACAGCACGCCGCGCTCGCGCAGACGCTGGGCCAGCGCCGGAATATCGGTGACGTTGCCAATCTCGTTGTTCACCCACATCAGCGACACCAGCACCGTTTCCGGCGTGATCGCGGCCATCACCGCTTCGGGATCGATGCGGCCCAGGCGGTCGGGCTGCAGGTAGCTCACGCGCACGCTACGGGCGGGCGCGGCCTCCAGCGCACGGGCGCTGTCGAGCACGCACTTGTGCTCGATGCGCGAGGTGATGACGTGCGCCCTGCCGCGGGCATGGAATTCCACCGCGCCCTTGATCGCCAGGTTGTTGGACTCGGTGGCGCCGCTGGTCCAGATGATCTCGTCTGCCTGCGCGCCCAGCAGGGCGGCGACCTGCGCGCGCGCCGCTTCCACCGCGTCCCGCGCCGCGCGGCCGGGCGCATGGTCCGAGGCCGGGTTGGCGAAGGAGCCGCCCGGTTCCAGCCACGGCCGCATGGCGTCCCAGGCTTCGCGGGCGAGCGGCGTGGTGGCGGCGTGATCGAGGTAGATCAAGGTTTCGTTTGCAGTTCCATGAGCTCGCATTATCTCAGGAGCGACTGCGCGCGACGTTCTTGCATGGTCCGACATGACGGCCGTGCGAACGGCCCCATACACTTTCCAGGGCGGCACGTGGCACGTCGCCAGCACCCACTTCACAAGGAGGCGCGTTTGAATATCACCATCTTCGGTTCCGGCTACGTCGGACTCGTGACCGCAGCGTGTTTTGCCGATGCCGGCAACGATGTGCTGTGCGTGGACGTGGACGCCGCCAAGGTCGAGCGGCTGAAGCGCGGCGAGTGCCCGATCTACGAACCGGGACTGGAGGCCCTGCTGGTGAACAACGCCACGGCCGGGCGTTTGCGCTTCACAACGTCCGCGGCCGAGGGCGTGGCCCACGGGCTGTACCAGTTCATCGCGGTCGGCACGCCGCCGCAGGAGGACGGGTCGGCCGACATGCAGTACGTGCTGACCGTGGCGCGATCCATCGGCCAGCACATGAGCGAGTACCGCGTGGTGGTGAGCAAGTCCACAGTGCCGGTGGGCACGGCTGACCGCGTGCGCGAGGCGCTGGCCGGAGCTCTTACCGCGCGCAAGGCGAGCATCGAGTTCGACGTGGTCTCCAATCCGGAATTCCTGAAGGAGGGCGCCGCGGTCGCGGATTTCAACAAGCCGGACCGCATCGTCGTGGGCGTCTCCAGCGACAAGGCGGCGGACCTGATGCATGCCCTGTATGCGCCGTTCAACCGCAACCACGACCGCATGATCGTCATGGACGTG
The DNA here is from genome assembly GCA_052386745.1 of Panacagrimonas sp. Taxonomy (GTDB): domain Bacteria; phylum Pseudomonadota; class Gammaproteobacteria; order Nevskiales; family Nevskiaceae; genus Panacagrimonas. Next base: position 9,632 of record JBQTJW010000015.1, read on the forward strand.
CGCTCCAGCGAGCTGACCAAGTACGCCGCCAACGCCATGCTGGCCACCAAGATCAGCTTCATGAACGAAATGGCCAACCTCGCCGAGGCCGTGGGCGCCGACATCGAGAAGGTGCGCATCGGCATCGGCAGCGACCCGCGCATCGGCTTTCACTTCATCTATCCCGGCTGCGGCTACGGCGGCTCGTGCTTTCCCAAGGACGTGAAGGCGCTGGCGCACACGGCATCGACGGTGGGCTTCGAGGCACGCCTGCTCAACGGCGTGGAGGCCGTGAACGCGCGCCAGAAGCATCGCCTGTTCGACAAACTGCTGAAGCATTTCGGCGATCTCAACGGCAAGACCATCGCGCTCTGGGGCCTGGCCTTCAAGCCGCGCACCGACGACATGCGCGAGGCACCGTCGCGCGAACTGATGGAAGCCGTATGGGCCGCGGGCGGCGCCATCCGCGCCTACGACCCGGTGGCGATGGACGAAACCCGCAAGCTCTACGGCGAGCGCGCCGGCCTGTACCTGGCCAGCTCGCCGGACGACGCGGTCCGCGGCGCAGACGCGCTGGCCATCGTCACCGAATGGCGCGTGTTTCACTCGCCCAACTTTGGCCGGCTGAAGGAACTGCTGCGCACGCCGGTGATCTTCGACGGGCGCAACCTGTACGAGCCGGCCTTCGTCGAAAAGGCGGGCCTGGCCTACTACGCCATCGGCCGGGGACGCCGCTGAGGTGAGCGGCGCGCGCATCGTGCTGGTCACCTGCCCCGCGGGCGTGGCGGATGAACTGGCGCGGCACCTGGTGGAGAAGCGCGTCGCCGCCTGCGTCAACATCGTCCCGCGCATCGCCTCGGTCTATCGCTGGCAGGACGAAGTGCAGCGCGATGAGGAGTCGCTGCTGCTCATCAAGACCACGGCCGCTGCCTTCGACGCGCTGAAGGCCACGGTGCTGGCGCGGCACCCGTACGAGCTGCCCGAGGTGGTCGCGCTCGACATCGCCGATGGACACCTGCCCTACCTCGCCTGGATTGCCGGATGCGTCCGCTCGTCCGCCTGAGCCTCGCTGCCCTCGCGCTGACGTTCCCGGCGTGTGCGGGCGCGACCAGGACATTTTCTCCGCCGAGCAGGCCTTCGTGTTTCAGCCCGCGCCATGGGACGGCAAGGAAGTCGTCGTCGGCTGACGCATCGGGCCGGCCTGTTACGTGTACCGGGACAAGGTCGTGGTGGAAGCCGTTGCGCCCATTGCCCAGGGGCCGACGCACCACGACGAGCATTTCGGCAACGTGGTGATCCTGCGCAACGACGCCGAACTGCGGTTCCGGCCCGCGTCCGGCACGCCGCCCAAACGCCGCCCAAGTCCCTGCGCGTCCGCCACAGGGGCTGCGCGGAAGGCAAGGTCTGCTATACCGTCCGAACGCGCCTCGTCAGCGCAGTCAAACCTTGAGCTTTCGCCTCCCCTTGGGTCCCACCTCCATCGTGAAAAGAATCCTGCCGCTGCTCCTGCTCGCCGTCGTCGCCGGAGTCGCCGGCTTTGGCGCATACCAGTTCTTCGGACATCCGATTGCGGGCGGCGCTTCGGCGGCGCCGGACATCAGCCTGCGCACGCTGGACGGCAGTCCCGCGCGGCTCGCCGACTACCGGGGCAAGCTGGTGCTGGTGAATTTCTGGGCCACGTGGTGCGCGCCCTGCCTGAAGGAAATTCCGTTGCTGGTGAAGACGCAGGACCAGTACGCCGTGCGCGGCCTCCAAATCCTGGGGCCGGCGATGGATGACCCGGAGGCGGTCAAGGCCGCGTTGCCGCGCCTGAAGATCCAGTACCCGGTGCTGATCGGCGAGTCCGAGATCCCGCCGGCCATGGACGCCCTGGGGGACACCCTCGGCGCGCTGCCGTTCTCGGTGCTCATCAACGCCCAAGGCGAGATCGTGGAGCGCAAGCACGGCGAATTCGAGCCGGAAGAACTGACCCGGCTGGTCGAGGAAAACCTGCCCCCGGGCTGAGGCACAGGCGGTCCGCCGCGCGCATCCTGCGGCAAACGGTCGCGAAGTCGCACCGATCGGGCGGCAAGTTTCCTTCGCGCGGCGCTTGGTGCAGAATCCGCGCACTCTTCGCCGACCCGACCGCTCGCTTGAGCCACCTGCTGCTTCTCAACGGCCCCAATCTCAACCTGCTCGGAACGCGCGAGCCCGGGGTCTACGGCATGGCGACGCTGGCCGAGATCGAGGCCGACATGGTCCGCCGCGCCGCGGCCCTGGGGCACGAGCTGAGCTGCTTCCAGAGCAACCACGAGGGCGTGCTGGTGGACCGCCTGCACGCCGTGCGCGGCGACGTGGAGTTCATCCTGTTCAACCCGGGCGCGTTCACGCACACCAGCATCGCGCTGCGCGATGCCCTGCTGGGCGTGGCCATCCCGTTCATCGAAGTGCATCTGTCCAACGTGTACCGGCGCGAGCCTTTCCGGCATCGCTCGTATTTCACCGACATTGCGGTGGGCGCGATCGTGGGCCTGGGTCCGATCGGGTACGGCCTGGCCCTGCACGCCGCAGACCAGCACCTGAAGAATTACAAGGGGGAATAACCAAAATGGATCTTCGCAAGATCAAGACGCTCATCGACCTCGTCGAACAATCCGGCATCTCGGAACTGGAAGTAAAGGAGGGCGAGGAGTCCGTCCGCATCAGCCGCAATACCGGCCCGGTGTCCAACTACTACTCGGGCGGACCGGCGCAGTCGCATTCGGCGCCGCACGCTGCCGCAGCGCTGCCCGCGGTCCCCGCCGCTGCTCCCGCCGCCGCCGCGGCGCCAAAGCCGGCGATCGACACGCGCCACATCGTGCGCGCGCCCATGGTGGGCACGTTCTACCGCTCGCCTTCGCCGGGCGCCAAGCCTTTCGTGGAGATCGGGCAGACGGTCAAGGCCGGCCAGACGCTGTGCATCATCGAAGCCATGAAGATGCTCAACCAGATCGAGTCCGACAAGAGCGGCGTGGTGGTGGAAGTGCTGGTGGACAACGAGCTGGCGGTGGAATTCGACCAGCCCCTGTTCGCCATCGAGTGAGGCCGGCCATGGCCAATCAATCAGAAGGGAGCCGTGGGCTGAAGCCGGGTGCAGCGCGATGAGGGACATCAAGAAGATCCTTATCGCCAATCGCGGCGAGATTGCGCTGCGCATCCTGCGCGCCTGCCGGGAAATGGGCATCAAGACGGTGGCGGTGTATTCGCAGGCCGACCGTGACCTGAAGCACGTGCTGCTGGCGGACGAGGCGGTATGCATCGGTCCGCCCGCGGCCGGCAAGAGCTACCTCAACATGGCGGCGCTCATCAGCGCCGCGGAAGTCACCCAGGCCGATGCCGTGCATCCCGGTTACGGGTTCCTGTCAGAGAACGCCGATTTCGCCGAGAGCGTGGAGAAATCCGGCTTCATCTTCATCGGGCCCAAGGCGGCCACCATCCGCCTGATGGGGTCCAAGACCAACGCCAAGGCCGAGATGATTGCGGCCGGCGTGCCCTGCGTGCCGGGGTCCGACGGCGTGCTGCCGGAAGACGAGGCGGCCTGCCTGGAAATTGCCGACCAGGTCGGCTACCCGGTGCTGATCAAGGCCGCGTCCGGCGGCGGCGGGCGCGGCATGCAGGTGGTGCGCAAGTCCGAAGACCTGATCGAGAAGATCCAGATTGCGCGCACCGAGGCGCTCAATGCGTTCAAGGACGCCTCGGTGTTCCTCGAAAAGTACCTGGAGACGCCGCGTCACGTTGAAGTGCAGGTGCTGTCCGACGGTCAGGGCAACGCCATCCACCTGGGCGAGCGCGACTGCTCCATGCAGCGCCGCAACCAGAAGGTGGTGGAAGAGTCGCCGGCGCCGGGCATCACCGACGCGCAGCGCGACGAGATCGGCTCGCTGTGCGTGGCGGCGTGCAAGCGCATTGGCTACCGCGGCGCGGGCACCTTCGAGTTCCTGTACGACGCCGGGCGCTTCTATTTCATCGAGATGAACACCCGCATCCAGGTGGAACACCCGGTCACCGAGATGGTGACGGGCGTGGACCTGATCCGCGAGATGATCCGCATCGCCGATGGCAAGAAGCTCACCAAGAAGCAGAGCAACATCCGCATGCGCGGCCACGCCATCGAGTGCCGCATCAACGCCGAGAACGCGCGCACCTTCGTGCCGAGCCCCGGCGAGATCGTGAAGTACCACGCGCCCGGCGGCCCGGGCGTGCGCATGGATACGCACATCTATTCCGGCTACCGGGTGCCGCCGCACTACGACTCCATGATCGGCAAGCTGATCTGCTGGGGCAACACGCGCGAGTCGGCCATCAACCGCATGAAGGGCGCGCTGTCCGAGATGATCGTCGAAGGCATCGACACCAACGTGGCCCTGCAGCAGCGGATCATGCGCGACGAGGCTTTCGCGAAGGGCGAGCACGACATCCACTACATGGCCGGCATGCTGGAACGCTGGGCGCAGGAATAGGCACGGCTTCTGCGTCCGCCACGGGCACCTTTCCCATCCATCCGTTATCCCGATGAAACCGATTTTCCTGACCCAGTTCCTGATCGAAGAACAGCGCGAACGCGGCGAGCAGATGCCCGATCTTCGCTTGCTGATCGAGGTGGTGGCGCGCGCCTGCAAGCGCATTTCCATTGCCATCGGCAAGGGCGCGCTCAGCGGCGTGCTGGGCGAGGCCGGGACCGGCAACGTGCAGGGCGAGGCGCAGAAGAAGCTGGACGTGCTGTCCAACGACATCCTGCTGGAAGCCAACGCCTGGGGCGGACATCTGGCCGCACTGGCGTCGGAGGAAATGGACGATCCCCAGGTGGTGCCCGAGCAGTACCCCAAGGGCGGCTACCTGCTGCTGTTCGATCCGCTGGACGGCTCCAGCAACATCGATGTCAACGTGTCCGTGGGCACCATCTTCTCGGTGCTGCGGGTTCCGCGCCGCAACACCGGCTCGCTGGAAGAGTCGTTTCTCCAGCGTGGCACCACCCAGGTGGCCGCCGGCTACGCGCTGTACGGCCCCAGCACGCAGCTGGTGCTGACCATCGGCTCGGGCGTGCACGTGTTCACGCTGGACCGCGAACTGGGCAGCTTCATGCTGACCCAACGCAACCTGAAGATCCCGGAAGACACCAAGGAATATTCGATCAACACCTCCAACGCGCGCTTCTGGGAAGCGCCGGTGAAGCGCTACATCCAGGAATGCGAGGCCGGCAAGGACGGCCCGCGGGAAAAGGACTTCAACATGCGCTGGGTGGGGTCCATGGTGTCGGACGTGCACCGCATCATCACCCGCGGCGGCGTGTTCATGTACCCGCTCGACAGCAAGACCCTGAAGCAGGGCGGCAAGCTGCGCCTCCTGTACGAGGCTAATCCCATGGGACTGCTGGTGGAACAGGCCGGCGGCGCGGCCAGCACCGGGCGCGAGCGCATCCTGGACATCGCCCCGGCCAAGCTGCACCAGCGCGTGCCGGTCATCATGGGGTCGAAGAACGAAGTGGAGCGCCTCGTGCGGTACCACGCCGAGGGCTGAACCAACACGCAAGGGAGAGACGACGATGCCGCGCAATGCCTTCTATGCACAGTCCGGCGGCGTCACCGCCGTCATCAACGTCTCGGCCCAGGGGGTGATCGAGACGGCGCGGCGGCATCCCGACAAGATCGGCAAGCTGTACGCCGGGCGCAACGGCATCATCGGCGCACTGACCGAGGACCTGATCGACACCTCGGTGGAATCAGACGAAGCCATCGCCGCGCTGCGCCACACGCCGGCCGGCGCCTTCGGCTCCTGCCGGCACAAGCTCAAGGGGCTGGACAAGCATCGCGCCGAGTACGAGCGCCTGATCGAGGTGTTCAAGGCCCACGACATCGGCTACTTCTTCTATAACGGCGGTGGCGACTCGGCCGACACCTGCCTCAAGGTCAGCCAGATCAGCACCGCCCTGGGCTATCCGGTGCAGGCCATCCATGTGCCCAAGACCATGGACAACGACCTGCCGCTGACCGATTGCTGCCCGGGCTTCGGGTCCGTGGCCAAGTACACCGCCGTGTCGATCCGCGAGGCCGGCTTCGACGTGGCCAGCATGGCCAAGACCTCGACCAAGGTGTTCATCCTGGAAGTCATGGGTCGCCACGCCGGCTGGACCGCGGCCGCCGGCGGCCTGGCGGCGGAAGCCGAAGGCGAAGCCCCGCAGCTCATCCTGTTCCCCGAGATCGTGTTCGACGAGGCGCGTTTCCTGGCCGCGGTCGAGGCCAGCGTGAAGCGCCACGGCTACTGCACCATCGTGGCGAGCGAGGGCATCCGCCTGCCGTCCGGCAAGTTTCTTTCCGAGGCCGGCGGACAGGACGCGTTCGGCCACACCCAGCTCGGCGGTCTGGCGCCGCTGCTGGCGCAGATGGTCAGCGACAAGCTCAAGTACAAGTTCCACTACGCGGTGGCGGACTACCTCATGCGCGCGGCGCGCCACATCGCCAGCGGCGTGGACGTGGAACAGTCCTACGCCGTGGGCAAGGCCGCGGTGGAACTGGCCGTGGCCGGCAAGTCCGGCCTGATGGTGACCATCGAGCGCCGCAGCGACGCCCCCTACGTCTGGGAAATCGGCTCGGCGCCGCTCGACCAGGTGGCCAACGTCGAGCGCAAGATGCCGCGCGAATTCATCAGCGAGGACGGCTTCCATATCACCCAAGCCTGCCGCCGCTACCTCGCGCCGCTGATCCAGGGCGAGGACTACCCGCCGTTCCGCGACGGCCTGCCGGTGTACGTGAAGCTGCGCAACACCGCGGTGCCGCGCAAGCTGCCGGCCTTCAGCCTGAAGTGACTCCCGCCCGCCGGCAGTCACGGCGCCGCAACCGGAGCTGCCATGTGCCGCAACATCAAGACCCTGTTCAACTTCGAGCCGCCGGCCACGGACGCTGAAATCCAGGCGTCCGCCCTCCAGTTCGTGCGCAAGCTCAGCGGCTTCAGCGCGCCGTCCAGGATCAACGAGGCCGCGTTCAACCGTGCCGTGGAGCAGGTGACGGATGCAGCCCGCGCCCTGGTCCATGGCCTGGTCACCACCGCGCCGCCGAAGGATCGCGCGGAGGAGCGCGCCCGGTTAATCGCGGCATCGGCCCGGCGATTCGCGAAACCGGCGGCCGGCGCGCGAAAGCCTTGAGCGCGTCGCGCACGCCGGTGCTGGTGGCCGCTTCGGGTGCGCTGGTCGCCCTGCTCGTGATCTCGGGCCTGCATCCCTACGATCGCAGGACCTGGGTGATGGAGGTGCTGCCGGTCGTCATCGCCCTGCCCCTCCTGTGGGCCACCTACCGGCGCTTTCCGCTGAGCTCGCTGCTGTACGTGCTGATCTTCTGGCACGCGGTGGTGCTGATGGCCGGCGGCGCCTACACCTACGCCCGCGTGCCGCTGGGCTTCCAGCTGCAGGACTGGCTGGGCACGGAGCGCAACCCCTACGACAAGATTGGCCACTTCTTCCAGGGCCTGGTCCCGGCGCTGGTCGCGCGCGAGATCCTCGTGCGCGGCGCCTACGTGCGCGGAAGGCGGATGCTCGCCTTCGTGGTGATCTGCATGGTGATGACGGTGAGCGCCACCTACGAGCTCATCGAATGGGCCGCGGCGCTGGCCCTGGGCGGCGGTTCCGAGGACTTTCTCGGCACCCAGGGCGACCCCTGGGACACGCAGTCCGACATGTTCATGGCGCTGATCGGCGCCACCACCGCGCTGGTCCTGCTGTCGCGGGTGCAGGACCGGCAGATCGCACGCTTCTGTCGTGCGCCTGGCCAATACGGAGTATCCAGGCCCGAGTAATGGCTACGTCACCACGCTCGATATGCTGCACACGGCGGCGACGAACTGCGGCGGGAATCTGCCTGAACCCAGGGCGGTTTAGCTGCCTGTCCTGACCACGACTCCAACTATCGGTTGGCGGCAGGGCGACGAAGCTGGAACCGCCTTACGAGCCCCTGACAGGAACGCAGGAGCGGCTTTTCGATGTACCAGTAGCACAGCACGCCGCCAACGCAGACCCCGGCCATCCCGACCAGTGCAAAACCCGCTGCGTGCCAAGCCGTGTGCTGCGCCAGGCCAAGAACCTTCCAGGCGGAACGTTCGGCGCCAAGGACAAACATATGGCTGAGGTAGATGGAGTACGAGGCGTCACCGAGCAACGCAGGAACTCGCCAGGTGCCCTGGCCGGTCCCGCCCTTGTCGAGACATACACCACCCAGGACGATGAGGCAGGAGGGCAAGCCATACGCAATGGGACGCCAGGTGATGTCCCCTGGATACACATCCAGAACGGCCGTCAGAATCAAGCCGAATCCGATGGCAATCATCGACCAGCATGTCACCTTCGACAGCTTCAACGACGAGAGGTACAGGTGCCCGACGATCATGCCGCCCACGAACTCGAAAAGAATCGGGTCGGAATAGAAGCGCACGACCGCGCTCTGCTCATCGGCAGCCGTGATGCGGCTGGCAACCAGTATCGAAAAGATGCCGGTGCACAAGGCAACCCGGTAACGAAGGGGCGCGAACAGTGCGCCGGTGAACACAGCGTAAAACATCATCTCGTAATTCAGGGTCCACCCGGGCGGTAACAGCGGAGAGATCTCGTCCGGACGGCCTTCGTTGACATACGGGATGAATGCGAGACTCTTGATCGCGCCGCCGAGCGTCACCACGGTCGTTCGGAACAGATCCGGCTTGGTCGTGGCAGCCACCACGATGAGCAAGGTAAAAAACCAGTAAAGCGGGGCAATCCGGACGAGTCTGCGAAGAATGAAGTCGCCCGGAGCCATGGACCGGCTCGTCACCAGCATGATGAAGCCGCTGATGACGAAGAAGATATCGACACCACGGGCCAGAACTTCGACATCGGCGGGCCAGAACGAGGGCCACAGCTCGGCTTCATAGCCGGACACGGCATACAGATGGAGGTAAGCGACCATCAGCGCGGCGACACCACGGAGGATCTGAACCGTTGGAAGGATAGCGCCGGGCGCTTTGCGTTCGCTGCTCTGCATTCGACTTTGTGTCAGTAATACTTCGATTGGTTGCGCCTTACAGCCGAAAACGGCACGCGTTCAGGCGCAATGGCCGGCATGGTTTACGATGATCCCTGGCGCTCCATGTGCCAGCCGCCCTCGCAGTTCATCGGGCATTCGACGCTTGGCCATCGTCGACGGATCGATCAGCACGTAGATCGTTTCGCATGTGAAGATCACCGGATCGCACCCCGCCAGGCGGAATTCGGCGGCCAGACAGAACGAGGTATTGCCCGTCTTTACCGTGTGCACGCGCGCTTCGAGCACATCGTCGAAGCGTGCCGCCGCGCGCCATTCCTTGGTCTGCTTGACCAGCTGGAAATCGAGCTCTCCAGACGCGAGCTCCGCCCCGTAGCCGAGGGATCGCAGGAACTCGGTGGTCGCGAGATCCACATAGTCGCCATAGCGGGCGTTGAACACGACTTTCTGCGCATCGCACTCGCCGTAGCGCACGCGCAGGAAGTAGCGAAATGGATCAGGCATGCGCGAGCAGGTATCGTTCAGCGCAGCACTTGCGGGTTTTGCAGATCACGTCCAGCGAGGAGAAATTCAAATGAAGGTTGAAGGTGGATGCTACTGCCGTGCCATCCGATATGTGGTGACGGCGGCCCCTGTCATGAACGTCCAGTGCCATTGTCGCGAGTGCCAGTACATCTCGGGCGGCAGCCCCAATGTCATTGTCGCCGTTCCGGAAGCGGGGTTCAGCTACAGCAGCGGAGAACCCAAACGGTTCAGCAGAAAGGATCTTGCAAACCCCGTTACCCGCGAGTTCTGCGCCGAATGCGGCACGCACCTGGCAACCCGGGCGCCCATCGTGCCGGGCGTTGCCTTCGTGAAGCTCGGTACGCTCGACCAGCCTGCGTCGTTCGGCAATCCGACCGTTGCCATCTTCACGGTCGATCAGCAACCTTTTCACCAGATTCCCGCCGGGGTGGCCACATTCGAGAGAATGCCTGGATAGTCAGTCGTTTACCTCGGCGCCCCCGATCAGGGCGCCAGCGGCAGTCATGCTCCGTGGGCGTCATCGCCATGCCGTTTGGCGTGGCCAGCGGTGGCGAGCATCAAGCGGTCAGTCCAGGCGATCCCAATGGCAGAAAGGATGAACGCCATGTGGATGATGGTCTGCCACATCACGCCGGCCTCGGTCGCTATCCCGCAGCGCGTGCCCGCCGCGGCGGTGATGCACGGGGGCAGCGCCCCCAATGTCCCCGCCTCGATGAACGTCTTGAGCAGGTGAATGGACGAAATGCCGATGATCGCCATCGCCAGCTTGACCTTGAGCACCGAGGCATTGACGTGGCTCAACCATTCCGGCTGATCCGGGTGACGTTCCAGGCGCAAGCGCGACACAAACGTTTCGTAACCACCCACGATGACCATCATGAGCAGGTTTGAAATCATGACGACGTCAATCAGGGCGAGCACGATCAGCATGACTTCCTGCTCGCCCAACTGGAACGCACCGTGGATGAGGTGCCACAACTCCTTGACGAACAGGATGACATACACGCCTTGCGCCACGATCAGTCCGAGGTACAGCGGCAACTGCAACCAGCGCGACGAGAAAATGATGGTGGGAAGCGGTCCCAGCGAAGTATTGGTGCGTTCTGTAGCCATCAGGTTCGTGATCTGTAAAACCGGGAGTTTAACAACGCCACCTGCTGCCGCAGATGACAGGCGGATGCACTTGCGCCGCTCGTCGTCCTGCTACCCCGGTGCCTTGGTGCCCCGCCGCGTCCATGCACAGGCTTTTGGCGTGGCGCTGGCCACACAGGGCACTACGGCGATGGCTTCACGAGAGAGCGGCGGCCACAAGTCGACACAAAATTCCCGTGAATGGAATCCCCGCACCTTTAACTTCCGCCTTCGCGCCGGGACATTGAGCCGACGCGCCGCGGACATCCAGTGCTCGCGCCGTGACCACAGCGAACAGGCCAATTCCCGCTAGATCGGCGTTCCGTAGGACGCTGGTCCGGAGGCGATCATGAAGCGATCGAACACGTCGCTCTCGGCCAAAGCTGTTCCATCGCCGAAACATCTCGCCCGGCGCCCGCGAGATGCATGCACGGAGTCCTTGCGAAATCAGTCGTGATGCTTGTCCCAGCCCTTGCCGCCCTTCTTGCCGCCTTTAGAGCCCTTGCCGTACTTCCGCACCACATCGCGGTGCTCTGCGTAGGGAGTATCAGACGCGAGTTCGACCGCGATACCGCGACTGGTGAACTGATGGAAGTAGGTTGGAAGACTCGCACCTACGCGCCAGTCCCCTCCATCAATCCAGAACCACAACCTGCGCTCCGGCTCGTAATAGATCTCGCGATCTCGGTAGTAGATGTACTGATGCTTGGCACGGTAGCCGTGTGCGGGCGCGTGGGGGGGCGGCGCCGCCAGCACCGGAGTGAGCATGCCGACGCAGAGCGCGAGGAGAATGGTTCGAGTGTTCATGGAAGTCCCTTGGAGCAAGCTGGGAAGGAGTTTGAACGAACGCGCTGAATCCGTCGTGAATTGAGGCGCCGCCGAGGGTGCGTGAGATACTGGGCGCCCCGTTTCATCTCGCTGCGCCGCTCATGTCGCGAACCATCCTTGTCACCAATGCCCTGCCCTACGCCAACGGCCCCTTGCACCTGGGCCACATGGTGGGCTACGTCCAGGCCGACATCTGGGTGCGTTTCCAGCGCATGGGCGGAAACGCCGTGACCTACGTCTGCGCCGACGACGCCCACGGCACGCCGATCATGCTCGCCGCGGAAAAGGCCGGCGTATCGCCGGAAGCGTTCATCGACGGCATCCGCCTCGAGCACGCGCGCGATTTCGCCGATTTCGGCGTCGCATTCGATCACTACCATTCGACCCATTCGGAAGAAAACCGCCGCTTCGCCGAGCTGATCTACTCGCGCCTGCGCGATGGCGGCTTCATCGCCCGTCGCTCCATCCAGCAGCTTTACGATCCGGTCAAGGACATGTTCCTGCCGGACCGCTACATCAAGGGCGAGTGCCCCCGCTGCGCGACGCCGGACCAGTACGGCGACAACTGCGAAAACTGCGGCGCGGCCTATTCGCCCACCGACCTGAAGAATCCGCGCTCGGTGGTGTCCGGCGCCACGCCGGTAATGCGCGACTCCGAGCATTTTTTCTTCGAACTGCCCAAGCTCCAGCCGTTTCTGCAGCGCTGGCTGGACGGCGACGTGGCGCACCCTTCGGTCAAGGCCAAGCTGCGCGAATGGTTCGAGGCCGGCCTGAAGGATTGGGACATTTCCCGCGATGCGCCCTATTTCGGCTTCCCCATCCCGGGCGAGCCGGGCAAGTTCTTCTACGTCTGGCTCGACGCACCCATCGGCTACCTGGCCTCGTTCCACGCCCTGTGCAAGCTGCGCCTGCAATCGGACGCGGAGGTGGAGAAGGAACTGGGCCGCTTCCTCGACGCCGGCTCCGAAGCGCAGACCGAGCTGCACCACTTCATCGGCAAGGACATCATCAATTTCCACGGCCTGTTCTGGCCGGCGATGCTGCACGGCTCGCAGCACCGCACGCCCACGCGGCTGCACGTGAACGGCTACCTGACCATCAACGGCGCCAAGATGAGCAAGAGCCGCGGCACCTTCGTGCGCGCGCGCACCTGGCTCGACTCCGGCCTGAACCCGGAATACCTGCGCTACTACTTCGCCTCCAAGCTCGGCAGCGGCGTGGAGGACCTGGACCTGGACCTCAAGGACTTCCTGGCCAAGGTCAACAGCGACATCGTCGGCAAGTACGTGAACATTGCCAGCCGCTGCGCCGGGTTCATCGAAAAGGTCTTTGGCGGCCGGCTGGCGGCGGAGATCAGCCCCGCGTACGCCGCGGAGTACGACTCGGTCCTGCACGATGCGGAACTGACCGCGCTCTACGACCAGGGCGAGATGTCCGCGGTGCTGCGCAAGGCCATGATGCTGTGCGACAAGGCCAATGCCGCCTTGCAGACGCACACGCCGTGGAAGCTCGCCGGTGATGCGTCCGACGAGGCGCGCTGGAAGCTGCACCAGATCTGCACCGCGGCCATCAACAGCTTCCGCATCGTCAGCATCCTGCTGAAGCCGGTGCTGCCCGGCCTCGTGCATCAGGCCGAGCAGTTCCTGAACGTCGGCGAACTGCGCTGGAGCGATCTTGAACACCCCATGCCGCCGAACCACGCGATCAGGCCCTACAAGCCGCTGGCCAGCCGCGTGGAGCATAAGACCGTCGATGCGATGATGGCGGCCGAAGCGGCGCCGGCGGCTGCGCCGGCAAAACCCATCGAGCCCTCTGCTCCGGCGACCACCACCGCGGCCGAGCCGGCCGGTTCCGGGCCCGTTTCCATCAACGATTTCGGCAAGGTGGACCTGCGCATTGCCCGCATTGTCTCGGCCGAGCACATCGAGGGCGCGGAGAAACTGCTGCGCCTGAAGCTCGACCTGGGTCCGCTGGGCGAGCGGCAGGTGTTCGCCGGGATCAAGAGCGCCTACAAGCCCGAAGATCTGGTGGGCCGGCTGACCATGTGCGTGGCCAATCTCGCCCCGCGCAAGATGAAGTTCGGCCTGAGCGAGGGCATGGTGCTGGCCGCGAGCGACGAGCGCGGCGGCCCTTACCTGCTCACGCCGGACAGCGGCGCGCAGCCGGGCATGCAGGTGAAATAAGGCGACGGGCCGGAACGGTCGAAGCCGCTTCGATCGTATCTGGTGTGCGTGGCCGCGACGCAACTGGCCTGGATAAGCGATTGAGCGCGCGGACCTACCGCGCGACGAACCGCGTGCGGCCGCTCCCCAGGTCTGCCTGGACCGCGCTCCAGTCGTAGGGCAGCGGCGACGCGCTGGCGGCTTCGCGCTTGAGTTCGGCCTCGATGGCCGCCACCCGTTCCGACGTCGCGGGGTGGGACGACAGGATCGCCGGGGGACGGACGCCGTCCGCCGCCTTTTCGAGCTTGCGGAACATCGTCGCCATGCCGGCGCCGTCGATGCCGGCCCTGCGCAGCGCCTGCAGGCCACGCAGGTCGGCCTCGGTCTCGTGGTCGCGCGAGAACTTCAGCCCGGCGAGCTGGCCGCCGATTTTGCCCAGCGAGCCCACGTCGCCGAACACCAGTGCCACCGCGGCGGACAGGCCCAGGCTGCGCGCCATCTGCTGCAGGCTGTGCCGCTGTTCCACGTGCTGCACCTCGTGCGCCAGCACGCCCGCCAGTTCCTCGGCGCTGCCCGCGGCCTCGATCAGCCCGGTGTTCACCACCACGTAGCCGCCCGGCATGGCGAAGGCGTTGATGGACGGATCGCGCGTGACGAACCAGTGGTACTCGTAGGCCGAGCCTTTCGTCAGCCGCTTGCCGATTTCCTCCACCGCCACGTTCGCCTGCGTGTTCTCCACCAGGCGCAGGCCGGCGCGCTGTGCCTTGAACAGCGCCGCGCCCAGTTGCTGCTCGCGCTGCACGCTGACCAGCCCGGTGGCGAGCGACACCAGCGGCCCGGCCGCGAACACCAAAGCCACGATCAGCAGCAGCGGCGCCGCCAGCCACAGGCCAACAGCGCTGAGCCCCAGCGCGCGCCGCCGGGTCGTGCGCCGGTCCTGCGACTTCAGCTGCGCCAATGGTTCGGCAAGCGCGGCCGGCGGCGCGGCCAGCAGGCTCTTGACGTCGGCCGGATCGTCCAGCATCAGGCTCCAGCGCGCGCTGCCCTCGTCCCAGGACAGCGCCAGGCAGGTGTCGTTGAAGCCGGCGCGGGCGATGTGCAGCAGGCCGTAAGGCCGCGCGCGGCGACCGCCGTCGGGCAGGACAAACCAGACCTGCAGGGCGTCGAAATTGGCCATCACGCGCACGCCCGCGGGTGCGAGGCCAGGCCCGAACACCAGGGCGCGAAGCGCCACCGCAATTACTCGCTGTCGCCCAGGATTCCGCCGAGCAGGCCGCCGGCCGCCCCGCCGGCGAGGATCGAGCCCTCGCCGCCGCCACGCCCACCGAGTGCCGGCGCCGCCATCACGATGCGGTTGGCCATGCGCGACAGCGGCAGTGACTGTAGCCAGATCTTGCCGGGCCCGCGCAGCACGGCGTAGAACAGGCCTTCACCCGAAAACAGCGCCGACTTGAGCTTGCCCACGTACTGGATGTCGTAGCTCACCGTGCTGGTCAGCGCCACGATGCAACCGGTGTCCACGCGCAGGATCTCGCCCGGCGCAAGGTCGCGCCCGTACAGCGTGCCGCCGGCGTGGATGAAGGCCAAGCCATCGCCCTCCAGCTTCTGCATGATGAAGCCTTCGCCGCCGAACAGGCCCACGCCCAGGCGCTTCTGGAACGCGATGCCCAGGGCCACGCCCTTGGCCGCGCACAGGAACGAATCCTTCTGGCAGATCAGCATGCCGCCCACGTCCGGCAGGTTCACCGGGATCAGCGTGCCCGGGTACGGCGCGGCGAACGCCACCTTGCGCTTGCCCTGCCCCTGGTTCTGGAACACCGTGGTGAACAGCGACTCGCCCGTGACCAAGCGCTTGCCGGCACCCGCGAGCTTGTTCCAGAAGCCCTTCTGCTGGGCCGAACCATCGCCGAACACCGTGTCCATGGCGATGCCGTCCTCCATGAACATCATGGCCCCGGCCTCGCCCACAGCCGCCTCGCCCGGGTCCAGCTCGATCTCGACGAACTGCATGTCTTCGCCGTAAATCCTGTAATCGATGACGTCCATGGCCATGAGGCTTGCTCCGGGGATTGAGGGATGAGAGGGCCGGAAATGATAAGGGCTGCACCCGACCCGGGCGCCGCCAGGATCCGCTACGTCCTGTAGTTGGGCGCTTCCTTGGTGATGGTCACGTCGTGCACGTGGCTTTCCTTGATGCCGGCCGCGGTGATCTTCACGAACCGCGTCCGCGTGCGCAGTTCTTCCACGCTGCTGCACCCGGTGTACCCCATGGAGGCGCGCAGGCCGCCGACCATCTGGTGGACGATGGCCGCCATCGGGCCCTTGTAGGGCACGCGGCCCTCCACGCCTTCGGGCACCAGCTTCTCGACTTCGCTGGTAGTGTCCTGGAAGTAGCGATCCTTCGACCCCTGCGTCTGCGACATGGCGCCCAGCGAGCCCATGCCGCGGTAGGACTTGTACGAGCGGCCCTGGAACAGCTCCACCTCGCCCGGGGCCTCCTCGGTGCCGGCGAGCATGGAGCCCACCATCACCGCGTGCGCGCCCGCGGCGAGCGCCTTGGAGAAGTCGCCGGAATAGCGCACGCCACCGTCGGAAATCAGCTGCACGTTGCGGTTTCTGAGGACCTCAGCCACGGCCATCACCGCGCTGATCTGCGGCACGCCCACGCCGGCCACCACGCGCGTGGTGCAGATGGAGCCGGGGCCAATGCCCACCTTCACCGCGTCCGCGCCCGCATCGGCCAGGGCGATGGCCGCCTCGCCGGTGGCGATGTTGCCGCCGATGACCTGCAGGTCCGGGTACTGGCGCTTGATGGCGGCCACGCGGTCGAGCACGCCCTTGGAGTGTCCGTGCGCGGTGTCCACCACCACCACGTCCACGCCTGCGAGCACCAGCCCGGCCACGCGCTCGTCGGTTTCCGGCCCCGTGCCCACGGCCGCGCCCACGCGCAGCCGGCCGCGGTCGTCCTTGCAGGCCAGGGGGTGATCGGTGGATTTCTGGATGTCCTTCACCGTGATCATGCCGCGCAGCTGGAAGCCGGCGTTGACCACCAGCACCTTCTCGATGCGATGCTGGTGCAGCTTGGCGATGACCTCCTCGCGCGACGCGCCTTCGCGCACCGTCACCAGGCGGTTCTTGGGCGTCATCACGATGCTCACCGGCTCGCCGTAGCGCGACTCGAAGCGCAGGTCGCGGCTGGTGACGATGCCGACCAGGTGATCGCCATCCACCACCGGCACGCCGGAAATGCGGTTGGCGCGGGTGAGTTCCAGCACCTCGCCGATGGTCATGGTCGGCGGCACCGTGATGGGGTCGGTGATCACGCCGGACTCGTACTTCTTGACCGCGCGCACCTCGGCAGCCTGGCGTTCCGCCGTCATGTTCTTGTGCACGATGCCCATGCCGCCTTCCTGCGCGAGCGCGATGGCGAGCTTGGATTCGGTCACCGTGTCCATGGCGGCCGACAGCAGCGGGATGTTGAGCGTGATCCGCGAGGTGAGCCGCGTGGTCAGGTTGACCTGGCGGGGAAGAACTTCGGAATAGGCCGGCTGAAGCAGGACGTCGTCAAACGTCAGGGCCTCGGTTTGAATGCGCATGGAGGACTCCGTCGAGAAACTATTATACGGATCGTGCCTTCGCGCTTCCTGCCATTTCGTGAACGACTCCTCGCCGCGCACCATCTACGCCGTTTCCGGTCTCGCCGAAGTGCTCCGCGCGCTGGTGGAAAACGCCTTGCCGCGGGTGTGGGTGGAGGGCGAGATCTCCAACTTCAGCCGCCCGGCCTCCGGGCACTGGTACTTCACCCTCAAGGACGAACAGGCACAGATCCGCAGCGCCATGTTCCGAAACGCCAATTACCTGGTGCGGCCGCAGCCCAAAAATGGCGACCGCGTGCTGGTGCGCGCCTCGGTGAGCTTCTACACCGCGCGCGGCGACCTGCAGCTGATCTGCGAGCACCTGGAGCCGGCGGGTGAAGGCGCCCTACTGCGCGCGTTTGAAGACCTCAAGCGCCGGCTGTCCGCCGAAGGCCTGTTCGACAGCGCGCTCAAGCGCCCGTTGCCGCGCCTGCCCCGCCGCCTGGGCGTCATCACCTCCGCCACCGGCGCCGCGGTGCAGGACGTGCTTACCGCCTTGTCCCGCCGCTTCCCGCTGCTGACGGTAGGCCTGTGGCCGGTGCCGGTGCAGGGCGCGGCGGCGGCGCCCGCCATCGTCAAGGCTCTTGGCGGACTGCCCGCGCGCATGGCCGTGGATGCCATCCTGCTGGTGCGCGGGGGTGGCTCGCTGGAGGACCTGTGGTCGTTCAACGAGGAGCCGGTTGCCCGTGCGATCCGCGCCTGCAGCGTGCCGGTGGTGACCGGCGTGGGCCACGAGATCGACTTCACCATCGCCGACTTTGCCGCCGACCTGCGCGCGCCCACGCCCACCGCCGCGGCGGAGCTGGCAAGCCCCGACGGCGGAGAATTCAGACGTGGATTGACGGCCAGCCGAGCCGCTCTGCTGCGGGCGATGCGCGCCCGGACGACCACGCTGGCGGGGAGACTGGCGCAGCACATCCAACGCCTCGCCCAGCAGCACCCGAACCGCGTCGTGTTCCAGCGCGCCCAGCGACTGGATGAGCAGGATCTGCGGCTGCGCGAAGCCCTTACTCACGCCCTGCTCAGCCGCCGGGATCGACTGCGTCGCGCGGTCGAGCGACTCCATGCGCGTGCGCCATCCGAGCGTCTGGGCCATGGCCGGGCGCTCGTCTCGCACCTCCAGCAACGCCTGAGGCGAGCCGCCCTATCGGGGCTCGGCTTGCACGGCGAGCGCTGGGAGCGCCGGCACGCCCTGTTGCAGAGCCTGAGTCCGCAGACCGTCCTGAACCGGGGCTACGCGATTGCCTTGGCGGAATCCGGCCAGGTGATCCGTGACGCCGAAGCCGTCGATTCCCGCGCCCGGATCGAGCTGGTGCTGGCGCGAGGACGCATGCGGGCGTACCGCGCCGACTGAAAGGCGTCCAGCCAGGCGGACATCACATTCCCTACGGCTGCTCGACGGTCAGCGTGGTGGTCTCGACCAGGTCCTCGAGATCATCCGGTGGCACCGATCGGCCGGTGTCGTTCACGCCCCGAACCAGGCGTGCCTGAATGGTCACGACGCTTTCCTGATCGGCGTCGTCGACCCCGACCACCGATTGCGCGAGGCCTGCCGTCTTGTTGCCCCCGGTGGAAATCGCGACGACGGGCTCGTCGCCTTTCACGATGGGGACGCCATCCACTTCGGTGACTTCCCAGATGACGTGCCGACTCAGGTCGATGGTCCTGACATGGCCGTCGAAGGTATAGGTTCCAACCGCCTTGAATTGCGTGCTGCCTCGCGGTGCGATCGTGACCGGGGTCGGAGTTGCGGCATCGCGCGGGCCGATCTCCAGAGCATCGACCACCACGTTCACCACGCTGAAGTCGAGCTCGTTGCTTTTCAGGCCGGGGTCCTCGACTTCGGGCCCTTCACCGTCCGGGTCCGGAATGGCGCCGTAGGTCGCCACGAGCTTTGCTGACCCGACACGCGCGGGCTGTGTGGTGCTGGTGCCGGCGAGCGCGACCAAGCGGTTGAACCCGGAAAAGATGCTGCCGGGAACCACGGCCACGGGATTGCTCGATTCGAAAGTGCACTGCTCGCTCAGATCCTGGGTGTCATCCTCCCCATTGCCGTCAAGATCGACGCCTGCGTAGCTTCCGATGACGCGCACGACCTGGGTGCTGCCGGTGATGAGACGTCCGTTCGGAAATCCTTCCTCGTAGCCCAGCTTGAGCGAGGTGACGTCGGCGACCTGCACCGGCGCGGTCAGCGTCACGCCCGGGCATTCCGAGGTCAGGTTCGCGTCCAGCACCATGGGGGCAGCGCCTGCCTCCGGGACGGCGACGCCGAGAACCTGGACTCCTTCGGCATCGGTGCCATCGATGAGCACAATCTCCTCGTTGGGCGCCTGGAACTTGAAATTGAATGCATCCAGGAACCGCGACCGGGTTCCGGTGAGTGCCGTCCTGACGCCGTCGATCATCGCGAACACCTGGAACGTCTGGAGCGCTCTCGGCGCCACCGCGGCCGTGGTGGGTGTCAGCTCGATGCTGGACTTGTCGATCTCGCGCACCGTCACGGGAATGGTGGTGGTGACCCCCAGGTACTCCGCCGTGATGTTGACCGTCGAGGCCGATACGGGCTTGAACGATCCGGGGACGAAGAAGCGCTTGTCCAGGCCCGGCACCGGCTCGTCGCCATTGCTGACCGTGGCAACCGCCGGGTTGTCGCTGGTCCAGTTCACGCGGCGGGTGAAGTCGCCGATGTCGCCGTCGGAGAATCGAACGAACGCCGCCATCCGGTCGCGCAGGCAGGTATAGGTGGAAACGGGTTTCTGCGGGGCGTCGAACAGCTTTACGAAATCCCTGCCCGACAGCCCGGTGGTGGCCGATACGGCCACTATCCTGATTTCCTCGGGCTTGCTCCCGTCTCCGATACCTCCGCAGGCCGAAAGCACCGCAACGCCCAGGCAGGTCGTGGCAAATCGCGTGATGGACATCGTATTCCTTGGGAGCATGAGCGCGGCTTGGACCTTCACCGGGGCTCCGTGGTTTCGTGGTTTTTGGCAACGGTGCTGCGGATGTTCAGCTCGCGCAGGCTCTTGGCATCGACCAGGCCGGGGGCGTTGGTCAGGGGATCGTGGGCGGTCTGCGTCTTCGGGAAGGCAATGACTTCGCGGATGGACGCGCCACCAGCCATGAGCATGATCAGGCGATCGATGCCGATCGCCAGCCCGCCGTGCGGCGGCGCGCCGTAGGCCAGCGCTTCGAGCAGGAAGCCAAACTTCTCCTGCTGCTCCTCGGCCGTGATGCCCAGCAGGTCGAACACCGCCTGCTGCACGTCGGCGCGATGGATACGCACCGAGCCGCCGCCCAGTTCGACGCCGTTGAGCACGATGTCGTAGCCCTGCGAGACGATCTCGCCGGGGTTGGCGCGGATGGCCGCGGCGTCGAACTGCTTGGGCGCGGTGAACGGATGGTGCGGCGAGACCCAGCGATTGTCCTTGTCGTCGTGCTCGAACATGGGCCAGTCCACCACCCACAGCGCGCGCCAGCCCTCGGCGGTGATGCCGATGTCGCGGCCCACCTTCAGGCGCAGCGCGCCGAGCGCGTCGCTGACCACGCTGGCCTTGTCCGCGCCGAAGAACAGCAGGTCGCCATCCACCGCGCCGGTGAGTTCCAGGATGCCGGCCAGCGCGGCGTCGGACAGGTTCTTCACGATCGGCGACTGCAAGCCCTCGCGGCCGCGGCTCTTGTCGTTGACCTTGATCCAGGCCAGCCCGCGGGCGCCGTACTGCGCCACGAAACCGGTATAGGCGTCGATCTGGCCGCGGGAGAGTTTCTCACCGCCGCCGGGCACGCGCAGCGCGGTGACGCGGCACTTGGGGTCTTTGGCCGGGCTGGCAAACACCTTGAAATCGGAGCTCGCCACCAAGTCCTTGATGTCCACCAGTTCCAGCGGGTTGCGCAGATCCGGCTTGTCAGAACCGTAGCGCGCCATGGCTTCGGCGAAGGACATGTGCGGCAGCGTGCCCAGGTCCACGCCCAGCACCTCGCTGAACAGCGTCTTCACCAGGCCCTCGATCAGTTCCATGATCTGGGCCTGCGTCAGGAACGAGGTCTCCACGTCCAGCTGGGTGAATTCGGGCTGGCGGTCGGCGCGCAGGTCCTCGTCGCGGAAGCAGCGCGCAATCTGGTAGTAGCGATCCAGGCCGCCAATCATCAGCAGCTGCTTGAACAGCTGCGGCGACTGCGGCAGGGCAAAGAAATGGCCGGCGTGGGTGCGGGACGGCACCAGGTAGTCACGCGCGCCCTCGGGCGTGGCACGCGTGAGGATCGGCGTCTCCACGTCCACGAACCCGTTTGCATCCATGTAATGGCGGATGCGGCGGATGACCTCGTGGCGCAGGCGCAGGTTCTTCTGCAGCGCTGGGCGGCGCAGGTCCACGTAGCGGTACTTGAGGCGCGTGTCTTCGCCCACGTTCTCGTCATCGAGCTGGAACGGCGGGGTCAGCGCGCTGTTGAGCAGCTCGGCCTCCTTCACCAGCACCTCGATCCTGCCGGTGGTGAGGTTGGCATTCTCGGTGCCGGACGGCCGCGGCCGCACCCGGCCGGTGAGCTTCACCACGTACTCGGAGCGGAAGCGGTCGGCCAGCGCGAAGGCGGCGGCTGTGTCCGGGTCGAACACGCACTGGAGCAGGCCCTCGCGATCGCGCAGGTCAATGAAGATCACGCCGCCGTGGTCGCGCCGCCGGTGAACCCAGCCGCAGACCGTAACCGTCTCACCAGTCAGGGCTTCCGTGACCTGACCGCAGTAATGGGAACGCATGGAGAAGTGCCATACCGCAAAAAAAGAGTCGCGGATTGTAGCGGCGCGGTCACTCACGTGCTTGGGCGGGCTTCGCCGCTGCCGTAACAAGCGCCCGGCAGAAAATCACCCATCGGTTTCGTGATCCAGTCCTCAATGCAACCCGGACCTCGTCTTGCGGACGCCCGGCCATTCAGTCAGGGTTCAAGCTCGTTTCCAAGGGCGCGACGCCGTCCATTTCAGCGCCCCTAATGCCCCGAGGAGAAAGAGCCATGGGAACCACATCCGACCTGCTTCGCATGCCGCACGCTGCCTGTCTCGGAGCGCTGCTGGGCCTGTTCGCCGCGGCGCTGCCCCCGGCGGCGACGGCCCAGGAAGTCGAGCCCAACAACAGCTGCGCAACCGCGACCGATCTCGGCGCCTTGACGCTGCCCGCCCTTGTCGGCGGCGCGCTTGCGTCCGCAGGAGAGCAGCCAAACGACGTGGATTTCCACCGGGTTTCGCTCACTCCCGGTGCACGCGTGTCCTTCGCATTACAGGGTGATGCCGCAGCGTCGGCGCCTCTGGACAATCCTGTCCTTGGCCTGTTCCTCAATTCGGGGACCGGCTGCAACCTGGAGGCATACTCCGACAGCTTTGGCTCGGGCAGCTTCGGGACCGCCCGCCTGAGCGTCACCGTGCCGGCAGACGGGATCGTGATCGCCGCCGCCTCCGGGTATTTCGATGCCAGCTTCGTCGGTGCCCATTCTCAAAGCGGCGCCTACCGGCTGGAGATTGCAGAAGCGGTTGAGGCCACGGTGCGCGGTCGCCTGATCAACGCCAGTACCGGGGCTCCGCTGAAAAGCAGTTCTCCGCAGAACGCCCGCGTCGACATCATTCAATGCGATTCGCGCGGCCCTTTCGCGTCCTGCGTCACCATTGAAAGTCGCAGCGTCGGCGCCGAAGGACGTTTCAGGTTCCCCGAGTCCAGTACGCAGCCGCCGCTGCGCAAGGGGCCGATCTATCGCGTGGCGGCGATCGCCTTCGGCTTCGAGGACCGGGTGACGGAGATCGAGGTCACCGTCAACGGCGAGATCGACCTGGGTGATCTCGCACTGACGCCGATCCCCGTGGTTCGCCTGGTTCAGGTGCGGCTGCTCGAAGCGACCAGTGGCATTCCCATCAGCGGCTCGTCCCCAACCTTTGCCGACGTGCGCCTGTTTCATTGCGACGACGAAGGGCGCAACTGCAATTTTGTTCGCAGCGGCAACCCGGATGGCGAAGGCATCGTGAAATTCCCCGGAAACAACGGGCAATCTCTCCTTCGGCCCGGTACCTACCGCATCGAAGCGCAGTCGCAGGAGCACCCCATCAAGAGGGGGCCGACGATCACGCTGAGAGAAGGCCAGACTTATCGCACCCCGTTCCGGCTGCGCTCTCAATACCCCGTGCGACTGTCCGAGATCCGGCCCTGCGGCGCGCCTCCTGTGGAAGGCGGGTCCTGTGCCTACTCGGCGCGGATCACCAGCATCTCAAGTGCGCCGATCGAAGGCGGGGCCTGGAGCCTGGTGGCCGGAACCCAGATCGGCTCGCCGGTCAATCAGACGCTGTTCCAGACCGGCGTTCCCCAGCGCTTCTCCTTGCCACCGGGCGGCAGCACCCTGGCGAATTTCGAATTCGAGGTGCCGCCGGATTTGAACGACGGCGCTGTCCTCTGTCCCGAAATCCATGTCGGCAGGGGTTCCGGTGCCGATTCGAGCCTGTACTTCGAAACCATCCGCGAGGCCGTTCTGTTCTGCGTTCGCAAGGGGCCAAGTGGACAGGTCTCACTTTCCTCGCCAGCGGAAGCAAAGGCTGCCGGAGAAGACATGGCCGCGCGGCGGGCACAGGCCTTTCCCGCCCCAGCGGCCCCGCCTTGAGCGAAGTGACTGGCCGCCCAGGCTGAACAAAACCCCCGACTCAGGACGCTGCGGGGAACGTGCTGGCGCCTGCTTCAATGGACGGCCACAACCAATTCCACCGGAATGCGTCGTAATGGATCCAAGCCTCAGTTATGAGAATGGCTGAGGCGGACTCGATCAGACAGGCGGCCACAGGCCATCGAGCGGCTTACTCCAGCTTTGGGTTCCAGGCCCGTCCCGCTCGCCAAAAGCAGATTCTGAAATGAAGGAAAGCAACCGCCGATTCGGTCACCAGGAAACCCAGCCAACGCAGTGTCCGGGTCGAACACGCACTGGAGCAGGCCCTTGCGATCGCGCAGGTCGATGAATATCACGTCGCCGTGGTCGCGCCGCCGATGAACACAGCCGCAGACCGAAACCGTCTCACCAGTCAGGGCTTCCATGACCTGACCGCCGTAATGGGAGCGCATGGAGAAGTGCCATACCGCGAAAAAAGAGTCGCGGGTTGTAGCGACGTGCTTCGCCTCCTGCTTGCCGCACTTCCGAACGCACCGCCGTCGGACCAAGGAAAATGTTCTGTTCGTCCGGAAAGACCTTCACAAAGCGCTGCGGGGACGACAAGGTCCGGCACCGCGTGCCGAAGCGGGAAATCTTGTGAAGCAGTTCACCATTCGGACTGCAACCGCCATTGCAAATCGAATGCCGAACCCTATGCTCGCCATGCAATTTGCCGTGAAAGTCTCGCGCCTCCCGTCACCCGTTTTTTCCAACCAGTTCCCCCGATCCAGGCCCATGAAAACCTTTTTCCCCGTCGCAGCGACGGCGATCGTAGTAGTCGCGCTGAGCGGATGTGCAACGGAAAGCTCGCGATCGCTCGAGGTTGCCAAGGTCGTATCCGCGGGCACCCCTTACCAGGGACAGCGCAGCCCCATCTCCGTCGGCAAGTTTGACAACCGCTCCAGTTACCTTCGGGGGATTTTTTCCGATGGCGCGGACCAGCTCGGGGGTCAGGCCAAGACCATCCTCCTCACCCACCTGCAACAGTCCGGCCGGTTCAACGTGCTCGACCGCGACAACATGAGCGAGATCGGCCAGGAGGCGAAGCTCTCGGGCGCGACTCAAAAGCTCAAGGGCGCGGACTACGTGGTGACGGGCGACGTGACCGAATTCGGCCGCAAGGAAGTCGGAGACCGGCAACTGTTCAGCATTCTGGGCCGGGGCAAGGAGCAGATCGCCTACGCCAAGGTGAATCTGAACATCGTGGACGTGGGCACGTCCGAGGTGGTTTTCTCGTCGCAGGGAAGTGGCGAATACTCCCTTTCCAACCGCGAGGTCCTCGGTTTTGGCGGAACCGCCAGTTATGACTCGACCCTCAACGGCAAGGTGCTGGACCTGGCGATCCGCGAGGCGGTCAATGGCTTGGTCGCCAACGTCGATTCCGGCGCGTGGAAGCCGGTCAAGTGAACGGGGTCATCGGGATGAAAAGGGTCCGGATCGCATACGCCAGACTGTCGCTCGCCTTGATCGTGGCGGTAGCCGCAACCGGCTGTGCGACCCCACCCAAGACGCTTTACTACTGGGGCGACTACCAGCCGCAGGTCTATGCACACCTGAAGGGGGACGGCACCAGCCTGGACGCGCAGCGGATCAAACTCGAAGCCACCGCGCAGTTGGCCCAGGCCAAGGGCGACCCGCTCCCGCCAGGATTCAACGCGCACCTCGGCCTGCTGTACCTGAAGGCGGGGCAGGCCGACAAGGCGCGAACGGCCTTTCAACTTGAAGAGGCCCAGTTTCCGGAGTCCAAGGCATACATGGATTTCCTCCTCAAGAAATTCGAGCAGCAGAAAGTAAGCGACGTCCGATGAAAACCATCACCTCTGCATCTGTGCTGTGCTGGGCGGCGCTAACGCTCGCCGGCTGTGCGACGCCCGCCAGCTACGACTATGCGGCTTTCCGCCAGAGCCGGCCGAGTTCAATCCTGATCCTGCCGCCGGTGAACGACTCTCCCGCGGTCGAAGCCACCTACAGCGTGCTGTCGCAGATGACGTTGCCCCTGGCGGAATCCGGGTATTACGTCCTTCCGGTGGCGCTGGCGGATGAAACATTCAGGCAGAACGGGCTCAGCAACCCGGCAGACGTGGCCGCCGTACCCGTGGCCAAGCTGCGTGAAATCTTCGGTGCCGATGCGGCGCTGTATGTCCGGATCAAGGAGTACGGGACCGTGTACGTGGTGCTCAGCAGCGCCAGCGTGGTGACGGCCGAGGCCCGCCTGGTCGACTTGCGGACCGGCGCTCTGCTGTGGGAAGGCAAGGCGAGCGCGTCGAGCAACGAGGGCCGTGCAGGTGGGAACGGAGGGCTGATCGGGCTCCTGATCGAGGCGCTGGTCCACCAGATCGTCGATCAGTCCACGAATGCCAGCCACAACGTGGCGGGCGTCACTAGCACACGCCTGCTCGCGGCGGGGAGACCGGGGGGCATGCTCTACGGCCCCCGATCGCCCAGCTACCAGACCGAGTGACGAGCCGATTTGGTTTTATCGCCGACGTGAAGTTCCGGCCCGCGTGAAACTGGCCGCCTAGGCCGAGCCGCTTCCGCCCGAGGTTGATGCCGCCGTTGCGGCCGGGGCGGCGGGTTTCGACTCGGTCTTGGGCGCCACCACCTTGGGTTCGCTCTTGGTTTCGGACTTGGCGTCCGCCTTGGGCTCGGCCTTTCCCGGGGAGGTTTTGTCATCCCCTGCCCCGCCATCGCCGGCGAGGTTGCGTTGCGACTGGCCCTGTCCCTTGAAGTCCGTCTCGTACCAGCCCGCGCCCTTGAGGCGAAAACTGGCTGCAGAAATCTGCTTGCTCAGCGTGGCGGCCGCCCCGCATACCGGGCAATCCGTGGGCGCGGCGTCGGACATGCGGTGGTTGATCTCGGAGACCTTGTTGCAGGCCGAGCAGCGGTATTCGTAAAGAGGCATGGGTGGCGGGAACTCGGTTCTTCAGACCACCTGAGATGGGTGGAACGCTTATTTTCTCAAGAGGGCGCCACAAGCATCAAGCGCTGGCCCGCCGAAGTAGACCGGAATGCTCACGGCTTGCGGCCTGAAATCCGCGTCACCCGACCCTTCTCGATCAGCACGACCTGGCGGCTCTTGCCGCTGCCGTAGACCCATTCCTCCGACCCCGCGCGGCGCGTGACTTCATCCGGACCGCCCAGCGCTCGCCGAACCTGGTCGGGCGTCATGTCCTTCAGCACGCGCCCGTCCGCGATCGCGGCGCTCATGCGCGCCTCCTGCGCCTTGCGTGCCTCGTGCTGTTTGAGCCAGGCCGCGTCGGACTTCTCGCGGGCGCTACGCGCGGCACCCGTCGCGGCATGACGAGGCGGGAGCCTTGCGGCTTCGGCGGGGGGAATCGTGCCCAGCGGCGGCAGCGCCCGGGGCACGGCACCGGCGCCGCAGGGCTTGTCGGTATACACCGGCGAACCTCCGACTTCGCAGCGATAGACCTCGGCGCCGGCAACCGGCCACGCACACGCAAGGCCCATCGCACAGAGGACGCACAGGTGCCGGAAACTGGCGTCCATGCGGCGTGGTCGGCTCACCGGCTCAACCGTCGAGCTCATTCGGAATCAGCGTCACCAGGTCGGTGACGCCCACGTCTTGCCCGGCCTGGGTCAGCAGGGTCGTGGCCTGGCCGCGGTGGTGCGTCTGGTGATTGAAGAAGTGCAGCGCAAGGCTGGACAGGCGCCGTCGCGCCACCACGCCGCGGAAATTGGCGTAGTGCAGGGTCTGTTCGAGATCGTTTTCCACCAGCGATGCTGCCCAGCGGCGGATGGTCCGGTCGATGCGCTGCCGATGCTCCCGCAGGGCGGAAAAATCCTCGAACAGCCGATGATCCAGCAACACGGGCTGCGGCCAGTCGGACACCGCGGCCAGCACGGCGGGCCGGGCCGGGTGCTGGGCGAAACGCTGAAGCCAGATGGTGTCGGCCGCCACCAGGTGATTGAGCGTGCCCAAGATGGAGCCGAAGTACGCTCCGCGATCCTGGGCCAGCGCCTCCGGTGGCAGGCGGGCGGCCGCAGCGTAGAGCTTGTCATTCATCCACTCGTTGTACTCGGCCATGAGAACGATGTGGCGGCAGAAACTCATCGTGGGCTCCGGATGGGTGGAGGGTGTGCCCGCTAGAGATACGACATTCGAACCACCACCGGTAGATAATGCGCGCCCTTTTTCGCTTCGATGTGAGTTGCGTCATGGCCCAGTACGTCTACACGATGAACAAGGTGGGCAAGATCGTGCCCCCCAAGAAGGAAATCCTTCGCAACATCTCCCTGTCGTTCTTCCCCGGCGCCAAGATCGGCGTGCTGGGCTACAACGGCGCCGGAAAGTCCACGCTGCTCAAGATCATGGCGGGGATCGACAAGGACTTCATCGGTGAGGCGCGCCCGCAGCCCGGCCTGAAGATGGGCTACCTGCCGCAGGAGCCCAAGCTCGACCCGGCCAAGAACGTGCGCGAAAACGTGATGGAGGCCCTGAGTGACGTCACCGACCTCCAGGCCGAACTCGATGCCGTGTACGCGGCCTACGCCGAGGAGGGTGCGGACTTCGACAAGCTTGCCGCCAAGCAGGCCGATCTGGAGGCCAAGCTCGCGGCCGGTGGCGGCGACAACCTGGACGTGGTGCTGGACAAGGCCGGCGAGGCGCTGAACCTGCCGCCGTGGGACGCCAACGTGGAGCGCCTGTCTGGTGGCGAGCGACGCCGTGTCGCGCTGTGCCGGCTGCTCTTGAGCAAGCCGGACATGATCCTGCTCGACGAGCCCACCAACCATCTCGACGCCGAGTCGGTGGCCTGGCTGGAAAAATTCCTCAAGGATTTTCCCGGCACCATCATCGCGGTCACGCACGACCGCTACTTCCTCGACAACGTAGCCGGCTGGATCCTGGAACTGGACCGAGGGCACGGCATTCCCTGGCAGGGCAATTACTCGTCCTGGCTCGAACAGAAGGGCAACCGCCTGGAAACCGAGCAGAAGCAGGAGGACGCCCACACCAAGGCGATGAAGGAAGAGCTGGAGTGGGTGCGCAAGAACGCCAAGGGCCGCCAGAGCAAGTCCAAGGCGCGCCTGAAGGCCTACGAGGAAATGGCCAGCCAGGAATTCCAGAAGCGATCCGAGACGCGCGAGCTGTACATCCCGGCCGGCCCGCGCCTCGGTGACCTGGTGATCGAGGTCAACAACGTCGGCAAGAAGTACGGCGATCGCTGGCTGTACAAGGGCCTGAACTTCCAAGTGCCCAAGGGCGCCATCGTGGGCATCGTGGGCGCCAACGGCCGCGGCAAGACCACCTTGTTCCGCATGCTGCTGGACCAGGAGAAGCCGGACGAGGGCAGCATCCGCATCGGCGAGACAGTGAAGCTCGGCTACGTGGACCAGAGCCGCGACGCCCTCAACGGCGAACTGACCGTGTTCCAGGAAGTGTCCGGCGGCAGCGACCTGGTGCGCATCGGCAACTTCGAGATGCCGGCCCGCGCCTACATCGGCCGCTTCAACTTCAAGGGCGAGGCGCAGCAGAAGCGGGTGAAGGATCTCTCCGGCGGTGAGCGCAACCGCCTGCACCTGGCCAAGATGCTGCTCTCGGGCGGCAACGTGCTGCTGTTCGACGAACCCACCAAC
Organism: Panacagrimonas sp.; assembly: GCA_052386745.1. Lineage (GTDB taxonomy): Bacteria > Pseudomonadota > Gammaproteobacteria > Nevskiales > Nevskiaceae > Panacagrimonas. The sequence goes on from JBQTJW010000015.1 coordinate 39,173, forward strand.
GACCTCGACGTGGAAACACTGCGTGCGCTGGAAGAAGCGCTGCTGGATTTCTCCGGCTGCGCCCTGGTGATCTCGCACGACCGCTGGTTCCTGGACCGCGTGGCCACGCACATCCTCGCGTTCGAGGACAGCGGCGAGATCGTCTACCTGGAAGGCAACTACCGCGAGTACGAGGACGACTTCCGCCGCCGAACCGGCTCCGAGCCCGGCGTCAACCGCCGCGCGCGGCATAAGAAGCTGGGCTGAGCAACAGGGCAAGCCCGCGCCCGGCCGTTCGTCGGGCGCGAGGTGCCGGGGCCGCGCTCAGGGTGCAGCGCGAAACGCCAGCACGGTCTGCATGAGCTCGGCGAAATTGGCGACGCCCATCTTGCGCATCAGCCGCGCGCGATGCGCCTCGACCGTCTTGTAACTGATCCCCAGCGCGCGACCGATCACCTTGTTGCTCTCGCCGAGCACGACCCGGTCGAGAATTTCACGTTCGCGCCCGCTCAGGCCGTCGATGCGCGTCGCCGTGTCGCCCTGCAGGCGGCGTGCGCTGCGGTTCTGTGCGTCGAGTTCCAGGGCCTGCCGGACGCGCTCCAGAAACTGCTGGTTGTTGTACGGCTTTTGAAGAAAATCGAGCGCCCCGCCCTTCATGGTCCGCACCGCCAGCGGCACATCCCCATGTCCGGAAAGAAAAATGATGGGCATGGTGATGTGCATCTGGTTGAGCTGGTCCATCAACTCGGGGCCACTCATGCCCGGCATGCGCACGTCGAGCACGATGCAACCGGGCCGGTCCCCCACCTGCTTGGCGAGAAACGATTCGGCAGACTCGAAGGTCTCCACCTTCAGCCGGATTGACTCCAGCAGCCAGCGCAGCGAACTCCGAACGGATTCCTCGTCGTCCACGACGAAAACGGTCGGCTCCTCTTCGCGCTTGGGTGCGCCATGGTCGTTGTTCATCCGCATTCTCTGATTGGAAGAGTGAAGGCGAAGTGGGCTCCGCCGTGAACGTTGCGCGTGACGGTCAGGCGTCCACCGTGCGATTCGACGATGGATCGGCACACCGCCAGCCCCAGCCCGATTCCCTTGGGCTTGGTGGTGTAGAACGGATTGAAGATCTGGGTCAACTTGGTCTTGCCGATGCCCGGCCCCCGATCGGACACCGATACCTCCACCCGGTCGCCACGCTGGCGGGTTTCCACGTCGATGATGCGATTCTCGGGTGGCAGGTCAACCATCGCTTCGACCGCGTTCTTGAACAGGTTCACCAGCACCTGCTTGATCTCCAGCGGATCGACCCACACCGGCGGGAGATTGGGCGCCGCATCGAGGTGCAGCGTGGTCTGCGACTGGCGCCGTTCAAAATCGAGGAACGCCAGCATCTGCTCGATCAGGGAATTGATTTCCACCGGGGCCGTCTCGGGCTCGTGCTTGCGCACGAACTGGCGGATATGCCGCACGATGCCGCCGGCCTGTTCAGCCTGGTAAATGGCCTGGGAAATGGCGGAGTCGAACAGCTCGCGATCGAAATCGCCATCGGACAAGCGCAGCCGGCACCCGTGCAGGTAGTTGAGCGCCGAGGCCAGGGGCTGCCCCAGTTCGTGCGCCAGCGCGGCGGCCATTTCGCCCATGGTGTTGAGACGTGACACCCGGGCCAGCTCGGCCTGCTGCACGCGCTCCCGCTCCTCCATGCGATGGCGTTCGGTGGTCTCGGTGTAAGCCACCATCGCTCCATAACCCTTCACCGGGATGGGCGCGGCGGTCACCCGGAACCAACGTATGCGGCCGTTGGCATAGCGCACGCCCAGGTCCACGTCCGGGATCACTTTCTGGTCGGCAATGGCACGGAAACTCGGCAGCTCGTCGAGCTTCATCGCGGCCCCATTCGGGTGAATCAGCATCGCATTGATGGAGCTCAGCTCCAGCTCGCTGGTGATTCTCGCAACCGTCGGCAGCGAGCTGATGCGAGCGAGTTTGCGATTGATCTCGATGATCTGCCCTGACTCGTCCGTGATCGAAATGCCGATGGGAAAGCTCTCGAACAGTGCTCGATACTTTTCCTGGCTCGCCCGCAGCTCCTCTTCGACCTTCCGGCGGATTGCCATCTCCTCGCGCAGCGCCTCGTACGCGCGACGAAGGTCAGCCGTCCGCTCCTGGACGCGGCTCTCAAGACGTTCACTCGCACGCTGCTGCGCCTCCGCGGCGCGCTTGCTGTCGGAAATATCCTGGAACAGCCAGATCCCTTCGCGCGTGGCCTGTTCCCGGTCAAGAAGCTTGCCGGACACCTGGCACCAGAACAGTTCGCCGTCAATCCGGCGCATCAGGCGTTCGTCGGTGTAGCTGTCGTGCGTTTCGAGGTGCTTGTAACCCAGCCGGCCGAGGCGTTCGTACTCCTCGCGGCTTGGGTAAAGCCTCAGCATGCTCTCTCCGGTCAGTTGCCCCGGACCGTACCCGAACATCTGCTCGAAGCGTTGATTGCAGCGCACGATCACGCGGTCGCGCGTGTAGCAGATCCCGATGAAAACATTGTCAAAAATGATCTGGAGCTCCGCGAGGGCCCCGCGCAGGTCGCGCGTCGTGCTCAGTCCGGCTTCCCGCGTGGCAGACACCGTTCTCCTCCTCGCAGACGCTGCTCGACGGCAGCCTCTTCTACGGGTAGCTCTTTAGTACCGCGGCTGCCCTTTTACCTGAGCTGGCGCCGTAGCTTGGCGCAACGGCCTCGGCAATTCTGGTCGCTCGAAAGCGAAATTGCACGTCTCCAACCTGCGTTACTCCGGTTACAAATCAATCAGGCCTCTCGTGATGGTCCTAGGAGGATTCCCTAAAATCAGCGCTGGGGAGTACTCCAGGCCACGGGCGGCAAACTATCAGATTCGCAAGCGAAGACGTCGTCGCCAAAAACTTCGTACGACGGCAGGCACAAGGATCAGTTGAGCGGGGATCCGGGCCAAAAAAAACGGCGGCATTTTCATGCCGCCGCTCGACTACTAGCTGAAGCTAAAAATCAGTTGCAGACGATGTCCGCGTGAGACGAGGCAACGGTCACGTTGACCAGATCGTCCCCACCGATAATGGGGATGATGTTTGGCACAACGATGTGCAGCGCATTGACCGTGATCGAGCCCAGTCCAACGATCTTCTCGTTGAGCACGATCTTGCCGCCCAAGAGCGGGATGTCGATCTGCAGAGGACCGGTGAGCGCGACCGGAAGACCGCCAACCAGCAGATTGGCCACAGTCGACGTTCCGGACAGGGCGACCGTGTTATCCGGGTTGCATTCCGCCTTGGCAGTCGTCGACAGGACATCAGCAAAAATCCCGATGCCAAGGACGTTCAGGCCGAGCTTTTCGACCGACGCGCTGGCCTCACTGACTTCACCGGCCGACTTCACATTGGCTTCACCGGTCACTGAAGCCAGCAGCGGCAGCAGCGGCAGGACGTTCACGGTTGCATCGAGTTCCCCGCCAACACTCGGGATGGGCCCGGTATCTCCAACCACGGCATTGATCACGCCGAGTACGCTGGCGCTCAGCACCGTTGCCTGGCCACTGAACAGATTGGCCTTGGAGACTCCACTCGGGAGCGAGAGGAACGACCACACCCAGACGATGGAGTCGGGGAGAGCCGTGCCAATCGGCGTTGAATTGCCTTCCGACAGGAGCTGCACGCTGACATTGGTCGCTCCGGCCGGAATTGATACCGGGATGCTTTCCAGATCGGCGTTAGGGCCGAAGAAGCCGTCAAGATCGTTGAAAATGGTGTTCACAACGTTCCCACCAACTTTCACGACAATCGTGTCAGGGCGGGAATGCTCGGCATCCGCCACGTAAAGGCCGATTCGTGCGGTACGGTCAACCGATGCGGCCGGGAAGGTGAACGTCTTTTCTGCCGTGGTGCCGAGATTCGGCTTGAAATCAAACCCCTTGAACGCGAAGTCCGCGCCGTCAACCAGCGTCAGCGCCGGTCCCGTGATCGTGGAGCACTTCACTCCGGCATTTGCCGACGCCACGGTGATATCGGCCACCGTGCCATTCGGAACCAATCCCAGCAGATTGCCAAGCAGCTTGTTGGTCAATGGCGTCGTCACCCGGAGCGCGTTGACGGTGATGGTCTTGCTACCGCCCGTGCCCGTCTTGATCTGCTGGTTCACAACGACCTTGACCAGGCCAAGCAGGTTCAGAAGGGTGGTGTTGGGCTTGAAGGTGATGGGGAGATGCAGAAGATTTGCCACCTTCAGATCCGCGAACGTCGATGAGCCAATGGCCCGCGCAGTGCCATCGGCCTTGCATTCTGCAATTGCCGTCGAGCTGATCACCTCGGCAGAAATCAGACTGCCCAGCGCGTTGATCTTTGTTCCATCGACTTCCGCGGTGGAAATCACGCCGCCGCCAGCGCCCAGCGTCGAAGCACTGAGCGTCTTGGACGCGAGCAATCCTGGAATACCCTTGATGTTCACTACCGGGGCGGGGATGAGCGAACCTCCGCTGGGCGGCAGTGCGCCGGTGTCAACTACGCGGGTGATGTTCGTCAAGACCTTGGACACGACCCCGATCGCACGACCGGAGTAAGCAACAGAGGGCTGATCGTAGATCACGACCACCGACGCCGATTGGGTCGTGGGGTTGCCGCTGACCACGCCAATGAACTGGTTGCCAGCGACTACTGCGCCCGTGCTGGTGATATCGGCTCTGAACGAGCGAGGACGGGCGTTCGTAGCGGCGAGCGAATCGAACTCGGCGCTGGGGCCGCCAATCAATTTGCCGACAACAGCGCCTTCGAACGAGTCGCTGATCAGGAACAGCGAGTTCTCATCCTGCCCGCTCTCGGTGTCCAAGCGCCGGCCTTCCCAGTACAGGAGCACCTGCTTGATGGTCGCGTTGGCTGGCAAATTGATTGTCAGCAACCCATTGCCACCCGAGAGGCTCGTCGCCGTCGTTGCGGCTTCCGAACCATTCAGGATGGGGATGCTGGGGACGCCAAGCGCCTCGGTTCCGTCGGCCATCACGAGTCCGGGCGCTAGACCGAGCCCCAATGAGGCGCAGACTCCAATGAGCGCCCTCCTGCCTACTTTCAATAACTTACCCGTTTTCATGCCGCGTCTCCTTGAGAAAATATTGACCCGAGGTCACGCCACAGCTCCTCGAGCCCACCAGAACCCCGCTAAACGGAGGAACCAACCCGATCAATGGACTTGAATTCCTCGCACCAGTAAACCGTATAACACGTTGCGTGCCAGCGCAATCACTTCTGAATGAATTCTTCCTTAAGCAATCGTGACACGTGACACTAGTCTCATTTTATTGTTGTTTACTGGGGCCATTCAGGGCGCTCTTCCCAAGAAAAATTCGATGCACATCAATGAATGATGACAAGCTATGCACACCACAATGCAAATTACCTACGCTGGTGGTTTACGAACCCAAGTATCGGTTCAAGCGAATTTTGTATGGCTCTCGCGCCACAAAGGATCATTTTTTCGGCCATTCAGTGGCTGATGAGCGCAAATAGTTGCTCTTCGTTATGCACGCGACTCAAAGTACATGACATCGCTTCGCGCCCGGCTCCTGGCAGTGGCCTCGATCGTGCTCACGGCCTTTTTCATTCTAACTGCCCTGGTGCTGGATCGTGCATTTCGCGACAGCACCCTGCAAGCACAGCGGGACAAATTGGAGGGGCTGGTATACTCTTTGCTTTCTGCGGCGAGAACGACCGCTGATGGCAGCTTGACTGTGGCATCAGATGACATTTCCGACAGGCGGCTCATGCAACCCGCCAGCGGGCTGCAAGCTGCGCTGCTCGACGAGGAAGGGCAAATCGTCTGGACATCCCACGACTATCGGGAACTTCAGATTCCCCCCATGCCGGATGTCGGGCAATGGATGTTCCAGCAGTACTCCCAGCCACCGGTTTTTGCTTTGAGCTATGGCCTGCGCTGGATCGATCTGGCGGACGACCCCGAGCGCTACACCTTTGCTGTTGTCGAGGACGCCACCAGCTTCAACCGGCAGCTGAGCACGTATCGGAGGGAATTGTGGTTCTGGCTTGCTGCTGCTGCCAGCGGCCTGCTTCTGGTTCAGTATCTGGTGCTCCGCTGGGGCCTCGCACCTTTGAGAAGGCTGGTTGGAGAACTCGACGCCATCGAAAGGGGCGGCCAAGCGGAAATCCGGACGCAGTATCCGGACGAATTGCTCCCGCTCGCTCAGGGCCTCAATACCATGATTCGAAACGAGCGCAACCAGCAGACTCGGTACCGCAACGCGTTGGACGATCTCGCCCACAGCTTGAAAACGCCCCTGGCCGTCCTGCGTGGCATGTCGGAGGATCCACGCTCGCTCGACGATTCGCGCATCCCGCTGCAGGAACAGGTCGGCGTCATGCAGCAGATCACCGACTATCAGCTGCGCAAGGCCGCCATGGCGGGTCGGCGTGGCCTGTCAGAGCCCGTTTCGTTGGGGCCGATCGCCGAGAAAATCGGGCAGGCCTTGGCCAAGGTCTACGCCGACCATGCGGTTCGTTTCGAATTTCGTGCTCCTCCCCAATTCAAGTTGCGCATGGATAGTGGCGATTTATACGAGTTGCTCGGAAACCTGCTGGACAACGCGTGCAAGTATGGCGCGCATCGGGTAGAGGTTAGATGTATTAAAGACACGCCGTGGAATCTCATACAGATCGACGACGATGGCCCTGGATTTCCAGAAGAAGCAGAAAATCTCCTTCTCCGTGGCGTACGCGCCGATGTCCAGGCCCCCGGCCAGGGAATTGGCCTGGCAGCGGTCTTCGAGGTGATCAAGGCTTACGAGGGACGCATCGAATTGGGTCGATCGCAGTGGGGTGGCGCCCGGGTCTCGCTCTGGCTGCCGGTGTAGATTCTCGTTGCCGCAACCACAAATCCAGCAATCCCAGAAAAACAGGATCGACGCTGGTTACTTCACCATCTCGTGTCACGCGAAGCGTGATGCGGCGGCCGCTGGCATCGCGGCCGGCCTCTGCCCTTCAACTCAGCCGCATTGGTCGCGGGGTGCGCAGTCCGCTGAATGGCATGGCCGGTTGAGGGCCTTGCCGAGGGTCGGCGGCTTGTCGCCGCACGCCACCCGCCCGACACTGCGCGGCCATGCCCATCTTGGCCATTGAAAGCTCCTGCGACGAAACCGCCTGCGCCCTCTACGACGGCACACGCGGCCTGCTGGCGCACCGCCTGCATTCGCAGGTGGACCTCCACGCTCGCTATGGCGGCGTGGTGCCGGAACTGGCCTCGCGCGACCACGTCACTCGCATCGCGCCCCTGCTGCGTGAAACCATGGCGGCGGCCGGCGTGGGGTTTGCCGACCTTCAGGCCGTGGCCTACACCGCCGGGCCGGGCCTGATTGGCGCGCTCATGGTGGGTGCATCGGTGGCGGCGGGCATCGCCACCGCGCGCGGCCTGCCGTTGATCCCCGTGCACCACATGGAGGGCCACCTGCTGGCGCCCATGCTGGAAAGCCCGGCGCCGGCATTCCCCTTCACCGCGCTGCTGGTGTCCGGCGGGCACACGCTGCTGATCGCGGTGGAAGGTGTGGGCCGCTACCAGCTGTTGGGCGAGAGCCTGGACGATGCGGTGGGCGAGGCCTTCGACAAGACGGCCAAGCTGCTTGGCCTGCCCTATCCCGGCGGCCCGCACCTGGCGCGGCTGGCCGAACGTGGGCGCAGCGGCGTGTTCCGGTTTCCGCGCCCCATGACCGACCGGCCCGGGCTGGACTTCAGTTTCAGCGGTCTCAAGACGGCGGTGCTGGTGGCGCTTCCGCGGGCCACGGATGACCAGGGCCGCGCGGACCTCGCCCGCGGGTTCGAGGACGCGGCCACCGAAACGCTCGCCATCAAGTGCGAACGCGCCCTGCGGCAGACCGGGCACACGCGCCTGATCGTGGCCGGCGGCGTGGGCGCCAACCTGCGCCTGCGCGAGCGCCTGCGCGCCCTGGCCGGCGAGCGCGGCTTCGAGCTGTTCTTTCCGCGCCCCGAGTTCTGCACCGACAACGCCGCCATGATCGCCTGCGCCGGCTGGGCGCGAAGGGCGGAAGGGCGCCCGCCGGAGGCCGGACTGTTCACCACGCCGCGCTGGGCGCTGGCCGATCTGCAACCGCCTGCCGCGGCGCAAAGTCCTTTGAGCGGATAGACTCCGCGGCGCAGGTGCGTCGGGGCGCTTTCAGGCCTCGGCGATAACCGGGAAGTCCGTGCAAAGCGGACACTGCCCTCGCAACGGTAAGCGGGAAAACGAAGCGAAAACGCCACTGGGCCCCAAGGCCTGGGAAGGCGCTTCCAAAACGCCCGCGAGTCCGGAGACCGGCCTGCACACTTCTCCGTGGTCGCGATGGGCGACCCAGCGGATGGCCAAGCCATGCCGACCACGGGCGTCATCTGCGTTGCTGTTGCCGGGACCGTGCGTTGGCCAAGTTTCCTCTCTCTGTCTGCTGGTGGGTTGTAGTGCTGGGCGCAGCCACGGCCGCGCGTGCGCAGGATGGCGCCGTGACACTGCCGGAAGTCACGGTGGTGGGCGAACAGGTGGCCCTGCACACCAGCGGCGTGAGCATTCGCGTACCAGTCGACCCGCTGGGCGCCACCAGCCTCGCCAACCTGCTCGGCGCCCTGCCGGGCGTGCAGGTGCGCAGCAGCGGGGGCCTGGGCAGCTACAGCGAGGCCTCGCTGCGCGGCAGCAGCGGTCGGCAGGTGCGCCTGCTGCTCGACGGCCTGCCGCTCGACACCGGCGGCGGCGACGCCACCTCGCTCTCGCTGGTCAGCCCGCTGCTGCTGGAGAGCGTGGACATCTACAAGGGCCGCGTGCCGGTGAACCTCGGCGCCGGGCTGGCCGGCACCCTCAACCTGCGCACGCGCCGCGTGCTGCCGGCGCCGGTGGTGGGCAGCGCGAGCATCGGCAGCTTTGGGCAGCGCCAGCTGGGCGCGGCGGCGCAGCTGTCCAGCACCGTGCAGCTGTCGGCGGCGACGCAGGCGGCGGACAACGACTTCCGGTATGTGAACGGCTTCGGGGCCTTCGACCCCGGCGACCCCAACCGCAGCCGTGAGCGCGAGCGAGAAAACGCGGCGACCGCCCAGAACGTCGCGCTGCTGCGCTACCAGGGCGCGATGCGGGTGGACGCGCAGCTGCTGGACGACCGGCAGGAGTTGCCCACGCGCGCCAACAACGCCTCCGACAATGCCGAGCTCGACACCCGCGCCTACGGCCTGAGCCTGGCCACGCCCGAAGACGCCGACTGGCAGGCGGTGCTCTCGCACCGCTTCACGCGCGAGCGGTTCATGGACCGCGAAAGTCAGATCGGTCTCGGCGGCCAGGACTCGCAATCGGATACCAGGCGCAGCCTGCTGCGCCTGGGCCGGCAGTTCGAAATCTGGCAGACCGCGTCCACGGCGGAGTTCACCGACTACACCTCCCACGACCGCCTGAGCGATGCGCCCACCGCCGCCGCGCGGCGCTTCGCCCTGGGCCAGGGGCTGGAGTACCAGACCGGGCCGCGGCTGCCCCTGGGCCTGGACGCCAACGCCAGCCTCAACGCCGGCTGGTCGCAGGAACATTCCGACCAGCGCCAGGAGGACGAATGGCAGCTGGACCCGGGCATCGGCGCCACGCGGACCTTCGGCGTCTGCGTGGCGGCCGTGAACCTGGGCCACCGCAAGCGCCTGCCCACGTTCTTCGAGCGCTACGGCGACCGCGGCCAGTTCAAGGGCAATCCGAAGCTGGACCCGGAATCGGCCACCTACGCCGACGCCGGCATGCGCTGCGTGCCCGGCACCGTGGTGCGGCGGGTGGAGCTGACGTTCTTCGGCCAGGACCTGAGCGACGCCATCAGCCCGGCCTACAACGCGCAGGGCGTGGGGCGGTCCGAGAACACCACGCGGGCGGTGATCCGCGGCATCGAGCTGGGCGGTGGCGGCCGCTGGGCCGGGTTCGACTGGCAACTGGGCGCCACCACCCAGCACACCGAGGACCGCAGCGACGTGCGCGCCCTGCGCGGCCAGCAGCTGCCGGGCCGGTTCGAGAACCAGGTGTTCACGCGCCTGGAGCGGCGCTGGGGCGCTCTGGCGTACTTCTACGCCTTCCGCTTCGAATCCGGCCAGTTCTACGACAGCAGCAACCTGCTGCCGGCCGAGCCGCTGCGCCGGCACGACGTGGGCGTGCGCGGCGCCGTCCAGGCCGTCGGCTGGTCGGTGCAGGCGCTGAACCTGCGCGACGACAACGCCGAGCAGTTCAACGGTTTTCCAACGCCGGGGCGGCAACTGCTGCTCTCGCTGACCTATCCAGAATCATCTCCAAAGGAGTAGCACCATGAAGCAGACCGTACCCTTGCTGGCCCTGATGTCCCTCACCCTGGCGGCCTGCGGCGGCGGCGGTGGAGGGGGCGGCGGCGGTGTGTCCACCCCGCCGGCCACGGCGGCCGTGGTGGCCGCGCGGGCGCCGGACTTTTCCAGCGGCGCCGTGTCGCTGGTGGACCTCACCGCGCCATTCGCGGCCCAGAACAACCTGCCGCCCAACGACACCTCCGACATCTTCGTGCGCAGCGGCGGCGATCATTACTTCGTGGTCCAGCGCTTCGGCAGCGACAAGATCCTGCGCTTTTCCGTGGCCGACCCGGACACGCCCGAGTACACCTACTCCACCCAGGACGCCGGCGACTCGGCGGACAGCAATCCCTCCGACCTGGTGATCCTGAGCCCGACCAAGGCCTACCTGCTGCGCTACGGCTCGGGCAAGCTGTGGATCGTCAACCCGTCCGCCACCCGCGAGCAGGACTTCAAGACCGGCGAGATCGACCTGTCGGCCTACGACTCCGACGGCGTGCCGGAAATGACCGCCGGCCTGATCAAGGACGGCCTGCTCTACGTGCTGATGCAGCGGCTGGACAACTTCGCCGCCAACCGCGACGGCTTCCTGGCCGTGATCGACACCGTGACCGACCAGGAGATCGACACCGACGACAAGATCGGCAACCTCGACGGCCTGCGGCTGCCGGTGCGCAACCCGTCCAGCCTCGTCGCCAACCCGGCCAACGACGACCTGCTGGTGCTGGCGGTCGGCGGCTACGACAGCTCCTTTAACCCGGTGTACGACGGCGGCATCCTGCGCGTGGACACCGTGGCGCTCACCGTCCAGAAGCTGGTGGACGACGGCACCGTCGGCGCCGCGCCCTACGGCCAGTTCACCGACCTTGCGGTCACCGACCTGCACCGCGCCTATTTCATCGGCAGCGAGGGCTTTTTTGGCGCGCAGGACCTGTACCGCTTCGACCCTACCAGTACCGCCGCCCCCCAGCCGGTGGCCGCGGCGCAGGGCATCAAGATGGGCGCCCTGGCCTACGACGGCGAGGGCCGCCTGTGGATCGGCCGCACGGAAACCGCCGCGCCCGGCCTCACCGTGCTGGACGTGTCGGTGGCCAGCGAAGCCGTGGTGGAAGACCTCATCGACACGGTGCAGACGCCCATCAACATCGATTTCGTCACCGCACCCACGCCGTAACTGGACGCCGCGCCACGCGGGCGCCAGCCTTGGCGCCCGCTAACCTGGAGCACCGCCCCATGGGCCACCGACTGAGCAAGATCGCCACCCGCACCGGCGACAAGGGCACCACCGGCCTCACCGACGGCTCGCGCGTGCCCAAGCAGCACCTGCGCGTGTGCGCCATGGGCGACGTGGACGAGCTCAATTCGCAGATCGGCGTGGTGCTCACGCACGAGCTGCCGGCCGTCGTCCGCGACAAGCTCGCCAGCACCCAGCAGCTGCTGTTCAACCTGGGCGGGGAGCTGTCCTGGCCCGGCGGCACGCTGGTGAAGGACGAGGACGTGCTGGGCTTCGACCAGGCCCTGGCCGACCTCAACGACACCCTGCCGCCGCTCAAGGAATTCATCATGCCCGGCGGCAGCCCGGCCTGCGCCGCCTGCCACGTGGCCCGCACCGTGGCGCGCCGCGCCGAGCGCGCGGTGTGGGCGCTGCACGCCACCGAGCCGGTCAACGCGCCCATCATGAAGCTGCTCAACCGGCTCTCGGACTACCTGTTCGTGGTCGCCCGCGTGCTGGGCCGCGAGGACGGGGCAAAGGAATCGAGCTGGAAGCGGGGATAAGCCGGCGGTGGTTACCCCGGTGCAACGGGCATTCGGCAGCCGACAAGGCAGTTGCCAATAGAAAGGGCGCGGTGTCCTGGACACCGCGCCCTTCTTCATTCAGCCGCTCGGGCCGGATGGCCCCGGTGGCTCGCTCAGCTCAATAGTTCCACTGGAGCTGGATGCGCAGCAGGTCGCCATCGACCACGTCATAGGGCGCGGCGGTGACGTTGGTGCGCTCCATGTGGGCGTAGGCGGCGGTCAGTTCGAGCTCGGGCTGGAACTGCCACTCCAGGCCCGCTTCCACCTCGTCCACTTCCATGCGCGGCGCGTTGGTGTCGAACTTGGACCCGCCGTCGTACGTCTGGAACTTGGCGTAAGGCGTCATGACGCCCAGCGACGAGTGGATTCGCATCATCGCCTGCAGGTAGCCGCCGTTGAGCGACTGCACGGAGATGTTGCGGTTTTCCAGGTCCAGCTCGGGGCCGCTGCCCACCGTCCATTCGCCCTGCAGGCCGAAGGGCTGGGGGTAGATGATGAAGTGCACGGCCACACGCTGGTCGCGGAACCCATTGACGCGGGCGTCCGAGGTTGGCGTGACCGATGCGCCGTCGAGGGTGATGGCACCCACGCTGCTCAGGAAGTGCCCGGTGTAGGCGTCGACCCCGAATTCCACGATCTGCCCGGACGCAAACTCGAAGGGATAGGTGATATGGGCAACGGTGTGGAAGCTGTCGTTGGTCTCGGCGCGGTTGGCGCCCTGGCCGTTGTACACGCCCAGACCGAACACGCCGTAATCGCCCGACCCCTTCAGGCCATCCTTGACCAGGCGCTTGAAGCGCTCGGCCACGACCTTCGGGGTGTAGTAGAAGATCGCCGCCACGTCGCGTTCGTCGCGCACGGCGGAATTGAGCGCATCGGAGCGGTCCGGCGTCAGGCGGTTCTGGCTCGATTGCAGGTTTTCCCAGCCATAGGGAATCTTCGACTGGCCCGCGCGCACGCGGAATTCCTTTGCCTTGTCGAAGTAGATGTCGGCGTAGAGATCCCGCAGCTGGCCGAAATTGCTGGTGCTGGAACCCGTGGGCGTGCTCGCGAAGTCCGGCTGCAGGTACAGCGAAACGTGGTCGCTCAGGTCGCCGCTCAGGATCACGCGGGCGCGCCGGATGCCCAGGCTCTGGTTGTCCCCGATGAAACGGTCGCCCGGCGCCCTGAGCCGGTACCCCTCTTCGTTGAGCGGCTCATCGAGGCGGAACTGGGTGTAACCGCGCAGCCCGAGCCGCTCGTACCACTTCTTGTCGGTGGAGGCGGTCTTGGGTGCGGGCGCGGCCGGGGTGGCGGCTGCCGGGGCTGCCGCCGCAGGCGCCGCAGCGGAAGGAGCCTCGCCTGGCTTGCCGGCTGGCGCCGGCTCCGGCGCGGGAACGAACGTGCCGAGCTTGTCGCGGCCCGGCCCCGGTTCGGCATAAATCTGCCGCGTGGCGCGATCGACGAAGAGATCCAGCGGCGTCGCAGCGGCAGCGGCCTGCATGGCCGGCAGCGAAAACAGGAACGCGGACAGCAAGTTTTTTTTCATGCGTGCGAGTAGGTGGCGAAATCGGCCTGTCACACTATTTTCATCGCATGATGGCTTTGTGAACCTGAGATGACATTTTTATGAATGCCTTGATTTTTCTAGGGTTTATACCGCCATTTCACCGTCATCTGGCGCCGGACCGCCCTGCTGTAGCCACTGGCCGGCCTGCCGACCAGCGTCTGCGCTGCCGGCTGGCAGGCCCGCCGGCGGCCGGAAACCGCAGGCAAATCCGCCCTTTCCGGCCCCTCATTTCAGGTTCGCCAGCCGACCCCGCGCCGCGTCCAGCGCCGTGCACAGGGCCTCGGCGCCTTCGGCCATGCGGGGCGTGGCGCGGGCCAGGGTGTCGGCGTTCACGGCGATGAGGTTGCGCGCACGCACCGCGCGCAGGGAGGCAAAGCGCGTCCAGCCGGCGCGAATCTGGTCCACGCTGTCCTGGAGGCCGAAGACGATGGCGTCGGGGTCGGTGGCGAGCACGGCCTCGCGGCTCACCGGGCCGGCGAGCTGGGTGTAGTCGGCAAACACGTTGGTGGCGCCGCAGAGCTGGATGGCCTCGCTGATCGGCGAGAGGCGGTTGACGGTGAAGATGGGCTCGGGCTCGAGCTGGAACATCACGCGGATGGGCGGCGCCTTCGCGTAGCGCTGGCGCAGGGCCAGGATGCGCTGGCGAAAGTCGCGCTCGGCGGCGCAGGCGGCGTCCTCGGTGCCGAGCAGCGCGCCCACGCGCAGCAGCGCCAGCCCCACCTGTTCCAGCGTCTGCACGCGGATCAGCCGCACCGGCAGGCCGAGCCGCCGCAGCTGCTCGATGATGCGCAGCGGGGTGCCGCCGTCCCAGGCCAGGATCAGGTCCGGCCGCAGCGCCAGCACGGCCTCGGCGTTGACCGCAACCGCATCTCCCACCTGAGGCAGGGTCTTCGCCCGCTCCGGGTAGTCGCTGTACTTGACCACGCCCACGAGCTGCTCGCAGGCGCCCGCGGCGCACACCAGTTCGGCCAGGTGCGGCGCCAGCGTGATGACGCGCGCCGCCTGCGCCGGGAGCGCCAGCACCAGCAGGGCCAGCGCGGCCATCCACTCTTGCCGCGGCTTCACCCGAACCAGTCGCCGATGACGAGGATGGCGATCACCGCCAGCAGGATGCCCAGTGCCCGCAGCTGCAAGTTCACCACCTCGTGCGCGGCCAGTTCGACCGTGGCCGGTACCTCGGTGAAGCCATCGGGCGATTCGTATTCCAGCGAACCGGAACCCACCTCCGCCAGCACCGCCCAAGTGTCGTGGCGCCAGCCGTGGCTGGGCTGGCGGCGCAGGCGGCCGTATTCCTTCATGGCGTCGTCCATGCTGCCGGCTAGGGCAAACAGCACGGCCGTCAGCCGCGCCGGCACCCATGCGGCGCAGGCGTGCACGGTGTCGGCGGCGCTGGCGGCGGCCAGATCCTCGTCCTCGATCAGCAGGCGCGGCAGGCGGCTGACCAGGCGGTAGAACACCGCGCCCGCGGCACCGAACGCCAGGAACCACAGCAGCGAGCCGAACACGCGCTCGTGCGACTGGATGAACAGGGCGCCCACCAGGTTGCGCGACTCGGGCGCCTCGTCGGTCTCGTGCCAGGCAGGGCCCTGCTGCAGCAGGCGGGCCAGGCGGTCGGCGCTGGGCCGGTCGCCGGCGCGCCGTGCGGCCAGCCAGCGCTTGACGTCATCGGCCAGGTCGCGCGGCCCCAGGCACAGGAACAGCACGGCGCCGGACACGATCATCCCCAGCACCGGCGAGTAGATGCCGCGCTGCACCCACAGCGTGAGCAGCACCGGCGGCGCCACCACCACGGGCACCGCCAGCCAGCCGCGCCAGACCGCGGGCACCGGCAGCGCGCGGCGCAGCACGGCAAGGTAGCCGCGCACCAGGTGCAGCGACCCCATCACCGGCAGGTGCCCCAGCACGCGCTCGGCCAGCAGCGCCACGATGATGGCGATGAGCGTCATGCCGCCGCCAGCAGGGCGTGCAGGTGCGCCCAGTCGAAATGCGGGCCGGGGTCGGTCTTGCGGCCGGGGGCGATGTGCGAATGCCCGGTGAGCCGGCGCGAGCCGAGCCGCGGGTAGCGCTGGAACAGCGCCAGCAGCACCTGCACCAGGCGCGCGTACTGGGCCGCCTCGAATGCCACGTGGTCGCTACCCTCCAGCTCGATGCCGATGGAAAAGTCGTTGCAGCGCTCGCGCCCCTGCCAGCTGGAAACGCCCGCATGCCAGGCGCGGCGGTGGAAGGGCACGTACTGGGTCACGCGGCCGTCGCGGAAGACGCACAGGTGCGCCGACACCCGCAGGCCGGCCAGCGTCTGGAAGTACGGGTGCTGCGTAGTGTCCAGCGTGCCGCAGAACAGCTGGTCGATCCACGGACCCGCAAACTCACCGGGAGGCAGCGAAATGTTGTGGATCACCACCAGCGCCACGTCGTCCGGCTGCGGACGGTCGTCGCAGTGCGGCGAGTCCAGGCGACGCACATCCGGCTCCAGCCGGTGGTCGTCGTTGACCCGCATCGCGGAACTTGCCGAAGGCCTCATGTTCTACTTCGCGTCCTCAAGCCCTGTCCCCCCGTCGTCCAGGAGTCTTTTCATGGTCCGTCTGCCGTGCGCCGTGCTGCTGTGCCTTGTCTCCGGTCTGGCGCTGGCTGCCAGACCCGCCGCGGCGCCCGCGTTCGCTCCGGACGTGCCCTACGAGAAGCATATCCTGCCCAACGGCCTGACCCTGATCATCCACGAAGATCACAAGGCGCCCATCGTGGCGGTGAACGTCTGGTACCACGTGGGCAGCAAGGACGAGCGCCCCGGCCGCACCGGCTTTGCGCACCTGTTCGAGCACCTGATGTTCAACGGCTCCGAGCATTTCGACGACGAGTTCTTCCGCCCCCTGGAGGCCGTGGGCGCCTCCAAGATGAACGGCACCACCTGGTACGACCGCACCAACTATTTCGAGAACGTGCCCACCTCGGCGCTGGACCTGGCGCTGTGGCTGGAGTCCGACCGCATGGGCCACCTGGCCGGCGCCATCTCGCAGGCCAAGCTCGACGAGCAGCGCGGCGTGGTGCTCAACGAAAAGCGCCAGGGCGAGAACGAGCCCTACGGCAAGGCGGACGACCTCATCGCCGCCGCCACCTTCCCCGCCGGTCACCCGTACTCGTGGACGTCCATCGGCTCCGAGGCCGACCTCAACGCCGCCACCCTGGATGACGTCAAAGGCTGGTTTGCGGAGCACTACGGCGCCGCCAACGCCGTGCTGGTGATCGCCGGTGACGTGAAGCCGGACGAGGTGAAGAAGAAGGTGGAGCTGTACTTTGGCGACATCGCGCCCGGACCTACCCTGATGCGCCACGGCCCCTGGGTGGCCAAGATGACCGGTACCAAGCGCGCCACCCTGCAGGACCGCGTGCCGCAGGCGCGCATCACCAAGGTCTGGAACATCCCCGGTTTCTGCGAGAAGGACACCAACCTGCTGGGCCTGGCGGCCGACGTGCTGGGCGGCGGCAAGACCAGCCGCCTGTACCAGCGGCTGGTGTACCGCGACCGGCTTGCCACCCAGGTGAGCGTTGCGGTGGGGCCGTTCGAAATCGCCTCGCAGTTCCAGGTGGATGCGCTGGTGGCGCCCGGCGTGGACCCGGCCCAGGTGGAAGCGGTGATCGACCAGGAACTGGCCCTGTTCCTGCAGAAGGGCCCCACCGCGGCGGAACTGGCGCGCGCCCGGACCGGGCTGGAAGCCGACTTCATCCGCGGCCTGGAACAGATCGACGGCTTCCACGGCAAGTCCGAGATGCTGGCGCAGTACCAGGTGTACTGCGGCTCGCCCGACGGCTTCAAGCGCGAATTCGCCTGGCTGGCCGGCTCCACGCCCCAGACCGTGCGCACGGTGGCGCGCGACTGGCTGTCCGATGGCCAGTTCGTGCTGACCACCGAACCCTTCCCCGAGTACCAGGCCGCCGACAAGGGCGCCGACCGCTCCAGGCTGCCCGAGGTGGGCCCGGCGCCCGCGCTGGAACTGCCGCCGCTGCAGCGCGGGCATCTGTCCAACGGTATCGAGGTGATGCTGGCCGAACGCCACGCCGCGCCAGTGGTGCAGCTGGCGATGCTGTTCGACGGCGGCTACGCGGCCGACCAGGAAAAGCCCGGCACCGCGCGCATGACGCTGGACATGCTCAACGAGGGGGCCGGCAAGCGTGACTCGGTGGCGCTGGCGCTGCGCAAGGAAGATTTGGCGGTGCAGATCGGTGCGCAGTCCAACGTCGACAGTTCCTACGTGGTGATGAGCGGGCTGGTGCGCAGCCTGCCGGAATCGCTGGACCTGCTGGCGGACATGGTGCTGCGGCCCACTTTTCCGGCTGCGGAACTCGAACGCCTCAAGCAGCAGCGGCTGGCCGGCATTCGCCAGGAAAAATCGCAGGCCATGGGTCTGGCCGGGCGGCTGTATCCCGAGCTGATCTTCGGCAAGGGCCACGCCTACGCGGGCACGCGCTCCGGCAGCGGGTCGGAAGCGGCCGTGAGCAGCCTGACGGTGGGCGATCTGCAGGCCTTCCACCGCCGCTGGATGCGGCCGGACAACGTGCGCATCCTGGTGGTGGGCGACACCACGCTGGCCGCCATCCAGCCGCTGCTGGAAAAGCAGTTCGCCGGCTGGAAGCCGCCGCAGGAGGCGCTGCCCGCCAAGAACGTGGCCACCGTTACGCTGCCGCCCCGGCCGCGCGTGTTCCTGGTCAACAAGACCGACGCCGGCCAGACGCTGCTGCTGGCGGCCCAGGTGGCCCCGCCCAAGTCCGACCCGGACGACGCCGCCATGAACCTGGCCAGTGCCTCGCTGGGCGGGCTGTTCACCTCGCGCCTCAACATGAACCTGCGCGAGGCCAAGCACTGGAGCTACAGCGCCGGCAGCCAGCTCGGCAGCGCGCGCGCGCAGCGCCCGTTCGTGGTGTACAGCCAGGTGCAGGCCGACCGTACGGCCGACAGCATCAAGGAAATCATCAGCGAACTGCGCGGTGCCACCGGCGGCGGCAAACCGATTTCGGCGGAAGAGGTGAAGCTGGCGGCGGACAACTTCGTGGTCGGCCTGCCCGGCGACAACGAGACCAGCGGCGAGGTGGCCTCGTCCTACCTCAACATCCTGCAATACGGGCTCAAGGACAGCTATTACAACGACCTGGTACCCGAGGTGCAGGCCCTGACGCCGGCGCAGGTCAACGCCGCCGCGGTCAAGCTGATCAAGCCCGATGCGCTCACCTGGCTGATCGTGGGCGACCTGGCCAGGATCGAAGCACCCATCCGCGGCCTCGACCTGGGCGAGGTCAAGGTGCTGGACGCGGATGGGAAGGTGCTGCGCTGAGCGCTCGCGCCGTGTCCAGACAAGTCCCGGCGGATTTCGCACGGGGCGGCTGATCGGACGGCCCGGACCACGGTAGCTCGCGTGGAGCGCGCCCGATCTCGCATGGAGCGCGCCCGGCGAACTCCAATCGGATCGGATCACCTTGGTCGGCACGCCCGGCACAATGGACGACGCTCACCCGGGACCGGCCGGAACACCCGTTCTACAGCGAATCCAGAAACGCCAGCAGCGCGGCGCGGTCCCGCACCGCCCACCGCATGAAGGTCTGCCGCGCCGCCTCGGCCTCGCCGCCGTGCCAGAGGATGGCCTCCTCCGCGTTGCGCGCGCGGCCGTCGTGCAGCAGGCGGGTGTGAGCGTTGACCGCCGCAATCCGTCCCAGGCCCCACAGTGGCGGGGTGCGCCACTCGCGGCCATCGGCCTCGAAGTCGGGGCGGTGATCGGCAAGGCCCTCGCCCATGTCGTGCAGCAGCAGGTCGGTGTAGGGATGGATGGTCTGGTTGGCCAGCGCCGGAATCTCATGGTCCCCGGTGCGCAATGTCCGGACGTGGCAGGCGGCACAGCCAGCAGCCTGGAACAGGTGCTCGCCGCGCTGAATGTCCCGGTTCTCGCCGTTGTCGCCTGAGCGTCGCAGCGGTACGGCGATCACGCGACTGTAGAGCGCCAGGGCATCAAGCTGCGAGTCGGACATCTCCGGTCGTCCACCGCTCACCGCGGACCGGCAGGCCGTCTGCGTCGCGGTGCAATCGTCCCGCGCGAACAGGCGGCTGACGATGCCCATGTCCAGCGCCGCGGCGGTGACCGTCTGCGTGACCAGGGTGGCGACGCTGGCCTTCCAGCCGAAGCGCCCGAGCCGGTGCTGCTGCGTGGGGATGTCCCAGACCCGGTTGGCGCGCCCGGAAATGCCGTCGTGATCGGCATCGTCCGGATCGGCGTTTGCAAGGAGGCCGGCGTCGGGCACGGCCTCCAGGAGGCCCAGCCCGATCATGGCGGGCGCGATGCGCAGCGATACCCGCAGCCCCTCGCCCAGCGGCCCGTAGCCCGGCTGGTGGAAGCCGGTGGTGGGCGACGCCAGCGTGTACGGCATTCCATCCGGGTAACGGCCCACCTGTTCCTGCCAGCGGACGCGCACCTCGGCCTCGCGCGGCACGCCGGGGATGGCATCGTCCTGCAGTTGCTCGCCGTAAACCGGGTGGGGGAGCGGGCCGCCATGCGCGTCCTTGCCGGCGATCGAGAGCCGCACGAGCAGCGAGCGGGTCAGCGCGCCTTCGTACGGCGGCGGCTGGCCGCGGCCGCTGCGCGGGTGGCAGCGTTCGCAGGAGGTATCGCTGAACAGCGGGCCGATGCCGTCCAGCGTCTCGATGCGACCGGGGGCGACGTTCCAGTCGCTGTTGAACAGCGTGCGGCCCTGCGCGAACGCTTTGAGCAGCGCGTCGGAGAGCCCTGCAGCCGGCATGGAAAACGCCTGCTCGCCGTCCACCTCCACGCTGCCGACGCCGCCGAGTCTGCGGCCCACCGGGTCGCTGTCCGGGGCGGCCGCCCATGCGCCGTGGCTCAATGCGCCCATACCGGTCAACACCCAGCAGCAGGCCCAGCCAAGCCGTGCGGGCCACGGGCGCAGACCGTTGCGAACGCCCACCGCCCGCGTTGCAGCCGCACCCGGCACAGACGCCTGCGCCGCATCTAGCATCTGGTCCGCGAGCCCCATCGATTCATGGCGGGTGATACTGCCTGCCGGCGGATTCCGATGCATGCGGCACCCGCAGCAAAAATCAGCGTCCCGCGACGCGCAGCAATTCTTTGCTACCTTTGGCTCGCCCTTCACTCGCCATCGAATCTTGTGAACGAACCGACGTCGTCAGCGGAAAACGTGGTCGCAGCATTCGAGATCCGGCTGACGCGCATCGTCGATGCGGACGGCGTGATCGTCGGCACCTTTCCCGACTTTGCGCAGGACCGCGAGGAACTGCGCCGCATGTACCGGGTGATGGTGGAAACCCGCGCCTTCGACCGCAAGGCCGTGGCCCTGCAGCGCACCGGCCAGCTGGGTACCTACGCATCGTGCCTCGGCCAGGAGGCCATCGGCACCGCCACGGGCCTGGCGCTGCGGGACGAGGACGTGCTCATTCCCGCCTACCGCGACTACGCCGCCCAGTTCCTGCGCGGCGCGCCGCTGGCGTCGGTGATGCTGTACTGGGCCGGCGACGAGCGCTCCATGGCCTTCCCCGCGGGAACGCCTTCGCACCACGACTTCCCGTTCTCGGTGCCCATCGGCACCCACGTGCCGCAGGCCGTGGGCGTGGCCTACGCGGCCAAGCTGCGCAAGCAGGCCAAGGTGGTGCTCACCAGCTGCGGCGACGGTGCCACCTCGCGCGGCGACTTCTACGAGGCCGTGAGCAGCGCCAAGGTGTGGAACCTGCCGCTGGTGTTCCTGGTCACCAACAACCAGTGGGCCATCTCCCTGCCCGCATCGCGCCAGACCGGCGCGCAGACCCTGGCGCAGAAGGCCATTGCCGGCGGCATCCCCGGCGAGCAGGTGGACGGCAACGACGTGATCGCCACGCGCTTCGTGCTGGAGCGCGCCATCGCCGCCGCCCGCGCAGGGCAGGGGCCGCGCCTGGTCGAGGCCGTCACCTACCGCCTGCACGATCACACCACGGCCGACGACGCCCGCCGCTACCGCGACGAGGCGCAGGTGAAGGAGGCCTGGTCGCGCTGCCCGATCAAGCGCCTGCGCGCCTGCATGGAAACCCTGGGCTGCTGGAGCGCAAGCGACGAGGAACAG
The DNA here is from genome assembly GCA_052386745.1 of Panacagrimonas sp. Classification (GTDB taxonomy): domain Bacteria; phylum Pseudomonadota; class Gammaproteobacteria; order Nevskiales; family Nevskiaceae; genus Panacagrimonas. Next base: position 60,936 of record JBQTJW010000015.1, read on the forward strand.
CTCGCCGCCCAGGCCACCGAGAAGGCCGAGGCCACGGCGCGCGACTACCTCGCCATGAAGCCCGACCGTCCCGAGAGCATCTTCGATTCGCTCTACGAAACCCTGCCGCAGTCCATGGAATGGCAGCGCGCCGAAGTCATGGCCGCCGGCCCCAAGGGACACTGAGCCATGGCCGATCTCAACATCATCGAGGCCATCAACCTCGCGCTGAAATCCGAGATGGCGCGCGACGAAAACGTGCTCGTGCTTGGCGAGGACATCGGCCGCAACGGCGGCGTGTTCCGCGCCACCGTCGGGCTGCTCGACGCCTTCGGCGAGGAGCGCGTGATCGACATGCCGCTGGCCGAGAACCTGATCTCGGCCATGGCCATTGGCCTGGCCACGCAGGGCCTGCGGCCGGTCGCCGAAATCCAGTTCAGCGGCTTCATGTACCCCTGCATCGACCAGGTGGTGAACCACGCGGCGCGCTACCGCAACCGCACGCGCGGGCGGCTGACCTGCCCGCTGGTCATCCGCGCGCCCAACGGCGGCGGCATCCATGCGCCGGAACATCACTCCGAGTCGCTGGAAACGGCGTTTGCGCACGTGCCCGGCCTGCGCGTGCTCAGCCCGTCCAACCCCGCGCGCGCCTACGGCCTGCTGCTGGCCGCCATCCGTGACCCGGACCCGGTGATCTTCCTCGAACCCACGCGCTGCTACCGCCTGTTCAAGCAGGCGGTGGACGACACCGGCGAGGCCCTGCCGCTGGACACGGCCTTCGTGGAACGCGAGGGCACGCACCTGACCCTGGTGAGCTGGGGCGCGATGATGCACGACACCCGCCTGGCCGCCGACCGCCTCGCCCTGGAAGGCGTGAGCTGCGAGGTGATCGACGTGGCCAGCCTCAAGCCGCTGGACATGGGCACCATCCTGTCCAGCGTGGCCAAGACCGGCCGCTGCGTGATCGTGCAGGAAGCGCCGCGCGCCTACGGCCCGGCCAGCGAGATTGCCGCGAACCTGGCCGAGCACGGCCTGCTGAACCTGTTCGCGCCGGTCATGCGCGTGTCCGGCTACGACACGGTGATGCCGCACGCGCGCCAGGAAAAGCTCTACATCCCGGACCTGGGCCGCATCCTCGATGCGGTGCGCAAGGTACTGGAGATGGCGCCCATCTGAACCTGGGGCGTTGCCCAACGCGGGCGACCCCGTTCAAACCCACTGGAGATGCACATGACGGTGTTCAAGCTGCCCGATCTCGGTGAAGGCCTGCAGGAGGCGGAAATCCGCGAATGGCACGTGCGCGAGGGCGACGTGGTGGCGGTGGACCAGGCGCTGGTGGCGGTGGAGACGGCCAAGGCGGTGGTGGAGGTGCCGAGCCCGCAGGCCGGCAAAATCCTCAAGCTGCACGGCCAGGTCGGCGACACCATCGAGGTCGGCAAGGCGCTGGTGAGCTTCGAGGGCGACGCGGCGGCGCCGGCACCGGCCACGTCCCCGTCCCCGTCCACCGGCACGCCCGAACCGCCGAAGAAGGACGCGGAGGCCATCCGCGACACCGGCGTCGTGGTGGGCGCCATGACCCAGAGCAACGACGTGGTCACGGAGAAGAGCACCTCCGTGGGCACGGCGGCGGGCCTGCGCGTGGCGCCGGCCGTGCGCGCGCTGGCGCACCGGCTCAACGTGGACCTGACCATCATCACGCCCTCGGGGCCGGACGGCATCATCACCGCGGCCGACGTGCAGCGCGTGCACAAGATCCTCACCGAGGTCGGCCCGCTGCAGAAGCTCAAGGGCGCGCGCAAGGCCATGGCGCAGACCATGAGCCAGGCGCGCGACGAGGTGATGCCCACCACCATCAGCGACGACGCCGTGCTGCACGCCTGGACCGCGCCGCAGGACGTGACGCTGCGGCTGATCCGCGCCATCGTCGCCGGTGCCCGGCGCGAGCCCAGCCTCAACGCCTGGTTCGACCACGTGGAGATCGGCCGGCGGCTGCTGGACAAGGTTCACCTGGGCGTTGCCGTGGACACGCCGGAGGGCCTGTTCGTCTGCGTGATGCAGGACGTGGGCAGCCGCGACAACCCCTCGCTGCGCCTGGGCCTGGACAAGATGAAGGCCGACGCCTACAGCCGCACGGTGCCGCCGGAGGAACTGCGCGGCTACACCATCACCCTGTCCAACGTCGGGCGTTTCGGCGGCAAATACACCACGCCGGTGATCGTGCCGCCGACGGTGGCCATCGTCGCCGCGGGCTCGGCGCGCGACGCGGTGGTGCCGGTGAACGGGCAGATCGCCATCAGCCGCGTGCTGCCGCTGTCGCTCACCTTCGACCACCGCGCGGTGACCGGCGGCGAGGCGGCGCGCTTCCTGGTGGCGATGATCGAGGACCTGCAGAAAGCCGAGTAGACGCGGTCCGCAGGCGGACATGGGCGTCGGTTACGCTTGCGGGCTTCGCGCCGACCTGACGAGCCCGCCCGCATGACCGACTTCCTTCCGCCCGAGTGGGCGCCGCAATCCTCCGTGATGCTGACCTGGCCGCGCGCCGAGGGCGACTTCGCGCAGCACTTTGCCCCGGTGGAGGACAACTTCATCGGCATCGCCAGCGCAATCAGCCGCTTCGAGCCGGTGCACATCAACTACGGGCTGGACGCGGCCCCGCTGCTGGCGCGGCTGGCGGCGGCGGGCGCGGTGACGCAGCGCATCCGCATTCACCGCGTGGACTCCGACGACGTGTGGGCGCGCGACCACGGGCCCATCACGGTGGTGCGCAATGGAAAGCTGGTGCACCTGGATTTCCGCTTCAACGGCTGGGGCGGAAAGTTCGCCTGCGAGCGCGACGATGCGCTCACGCGCCGGCTGGCCGAACAGGGCGCCTGGAACGCGCCGGTGGAGACGCAGAATTTCGTGCTGGAAGGCGGCGCCATCGAGGTCGACGGCGAGGGCAGCCTGCTGACCACGGAACGCTGCCTGCTGGCTCCTACGCGCAACCCGCATCTCGATCGAACCGCCATCGAAGCCTTCCTGAAACCGCGCCTGGGCGTCGACCGCGTGCTGTGGCTCAAGCACGGCGACCTGCTGGGCGATGACACCGACGGCCACATCGACACCATCGCGCGGTTCTGCGACGCGCAGACCATCGCCTACCAGGCCTGCGAGGACCGCGGCGACGCGCACCACGCCGACCTCTCCGCGATGCAGGACGAACTGCGCGCCCTGCGCCGACGCGACGGCTCGCCCTATCGCCTGGTGCCGCTGCCCATGCCCTCGCCCATCCACGACGACGACGGCAGGCGCCTGCCCGCGGGCTACGCCAACTTCCTCATCCTCAACGGCGCGGTGCTGGTGCCGGTCTACGGCCTGCCGCAGGACGAGGAAGCCCTGGCGCGCCTGCGTGCCTGCTTCCCCGGACGCGCGGTGCTGGGCGTGGATTGCCGCTGGCTGATCCAGCAATACGGCAGCCTGCATTGCGTGACGATGCAGATTCCCGCGGCGCCCTGAAGCCGCATGCCGCGGATAGCCGACTCTCCGCACCTGGCCGTCGTCGGCGGCGGCCCCGCCGGCCTGATGGCCGCGGAGGTGGCGCGCGCCCGCGGGCTGGAGGTGGATGTCTACGAGCGCATGGGCTCGGTCGGCCGCAAGTTCCTGCTGGCCGGCAAGGGCGGGCTCAACCTGACGCACGCCGAGGGCTTCGAGGACTTCGTTTCGCGCTACCGCGAGCGCCGGCACGAGGTCGAAGGCTGGCTGTGCGAGTTCGGCGCCGAGGCCCTGCGCGAATGGGCGCGCGGCCTGGGGGTGGACACCTTCGTCGGCAGTTCCGGCCGCGTGTTCCCGGCCGACCTCAAGGCCGCGCCGCTGCTGCGCGGCTGGGTGCGGCGACTGCGTGCGCAGGGCGTGCGCTTTCACGCGCAGCACCGGCTGCTGGGCCTGCAAATCCGCGCCGACGCCTGCCCTGCCCTGCGCCTGGAGACCCCGGCAGGCGAGCGCGTGGTCGAACCCGACGCCGCGGTGCTGGCGCTCGGCGGCGGCAGCTGGCCGGCGCTGGGATCGGACGGCAGCTGGGTGGACTGGATGGCGCGCGCGGGCGTGGACGTCGCGCCCCTGGTCCCGTCCAACAGCGGCTTCGAGGTCGCCTGGAGCGCGCATTTCCGCTCGCGGTTTTCCGGTGCGGCGGTCAAGCCGGTCGCGCTGTGCTGGCTGGGCGAGGACGGCCGCGCGCAGCGACGCCAGGGCGAGTTCGTGGTGTGCGAGAGCGGCGTGGAAGGCAGCCTGGTCTACGCCGCTTCCGCCGACCTGCGCGCGCAATGTGCGGCGCGAGTTGGCGCACGCGTGCACCTGGACCTGGCACCCGGGCGCGACGCCGCGGACCTCGCCGCCGCGCTGGCGCGCCCGCGCAGGGGACGATCGGTCGGCGAGCACCTGCGCCGCGGCGCCGGGCTCGACGGCGTGCGCGCGGCGCTGGTGTTCGAGAAGACGCCCAAGGCCGAGCTTGCCGACGCGCAGCTTCTGGCGCAGCGCATCAAGCGTCTGCCTCTGGACCTGCTGCGCCCACGGCCGCTTGCCGAGGCCATCAGCAGCGCGGGCGGGGTGCGCCTGGAGGCGCTGGATGGGCACCTGATGCTGCGCCGGCATCCGGGACTGTTCTGTGCGGGCGAGATGCTGGACTGGGAAGCGCCGACCGGCGGGTACCTGCTGACGGCGAGTTTTGCCAGCGGCTGGCGCGCGGGGCAGGCCGCGGCGCGTTGGCTCACGGCGCGGGATGGTTATCCTTCGCCCCGGAACGAGACGGACCCGACATGGACCTGCTGACCCCTGCCCTTGCTTCGCTCAACCAGCGCGCCGCGGCGCTCGGCCACTGGCTGATCGAGCGCGTGCCCGATTTCGTGGGCGCCATCCTCATCGTCATCCTCGGCTGGCTGGTGGCGCACGCGGTGCGCGCGGCCATCCGCGGGCTGGGCTCGCGCCTCAACCGCGGCCTGCAGCAGATTCTTCGCGCCGAGCGCGCCTCGCGCCTGCGCCTCTCGCCCACCATGCTGCGGCTGCTGGGCACGGCGCTGTTCTGGATCATCCTGCTGCTGTTCCTGACCATGGCCACGGACCTGGCCGGCCTGGACGGCGTGACCGAGTGGCTGCGCAGCGTGCTGCGCTACCTGCCGACGCTGCTGTTCGGCGTGGTCATCATCGTGGCGGGACATCTCATCAGCCTGCTGGTGCGCGACCTGCTGCTGGAGGCGCTGGCCTCGGCCCAGGTGGAGCAGCGCGAGGTGGTGGCGCGGCTGGCGCAGGTGGTGACCTTTCTCACGGCGCTGATCATCGGCGTGCACCAGGTGGGCGTGAACGTGAGCTTCGTCACGCTGGTGATCGGCGTGGCGCTGGGCTCGGTATTGCTGGCGTTTTCGCTTGCCTTTGGGCTGGGCGCGCGCAGCCTGGTGGCCAATCTCATCGGCACGCATTACCTGCGGCGACAGTTCCAGCCCGGGGTGCGCGTGCGCGTGGGCGAGGTGGAAGGCGACATCCTGGAGATCAACCCCACCAACGTGGTGATCGAGACCGACCGCGGCCGCGCGTTCATTCCCGCGCGCATGTTCGCCGACCAGGTGACGGTGCTGATGGCCGCCGAGCGCGACGATGGCTGAGGGCCTGGCACTGGCGTCCGGCTTCGTGGAGCTGGAACCCGAGGCGGCGGCGCGCGCGCTGGAGGAACTGCCCTCGGAGCAGGCCGCGCTGTTCCTGGCCGAACTCCCGCCCAAGCTGGCCGGGCCGCTGATCTCGCACATGGCCTCGGGCTCGGCCGCGCGCCGGCTGGCGCTGCTGCCGTCGAAGCAGGCCGGGGCGTTCCTGGAGGAAGTGGGCGGGCGCGACTGCGTGGCGATCCTGCGCGTGTGCGCGCCCGAACCGCGCCGCGCCATCCTGTCGGAACTGCCGCCGCGCCTGGTCCAGCATTTCCGCCGCTCGCTGGCCTACACCCTGGACGCGGTGGGCGCCTGGGTGGATTACGACGTGGCGGCCATGTCCGGCCATCGCAAGGTGGCCGAGGCCCTGCAGATGCTGCGCCAGCGCGGCCAGCGCGAAGAGAACATCGTGTTCGTGCTGCGCGCCAGCCAGCACTACGCGGGCGTGGTGATGCTGCCCGCGCTGCTGCACGCGCCCGCGGACGCCACGCTGGCGAGCATCGCCGACCGCAGCATCCGCGCGCTGTCGGACGCGCTCGACGTGGACGAGGTACAGAACCTGGACGACTGGGACCGCAGCGTGGTGCTGCCGGTGACGGCGCCCGACGGCAATTTCCTGGGCGGGCTGTCGCGCGCCAGCATGCGGCGCGCGCTGCACTCGGTGTTCCCGCAGCCCGCGGCCACGCAGCCGCAGTCGCTGATCGCGCACCTGTTCACCGCCTACCTGCACACCGGCGCGGACGTGCTGCGCCTGATGATCGGGCGCGGCCTGAGCCTGTCGGCCGGCAAGGGGCGCGAGGAGCCATGAGTTCCGAACTCGACGAGGTTCTGGCCCGGCTCAACCGCCGCTTCCTGCGCGAGCATCCCGCCGCGGCGGCCCGGCGCATCGAGGGCCTGCCGCTGGACGAGGCGGTGGAGCAGGTCTGCACGCTGAAGGCCGACGCCCTGGTCGCGGCCTGGCCCAGCCTGGGCGCGGACCGCGGCGCCGCGCTGCTGGCACGCATGCCCGAACCCTTGGCGCGCAACGTCCTGGCCAGCCTGCTGCCGACCGAGGCGGTGCGCTTCCTGGGCGCGATGAACGAGGACGACCGGGCGCGCCTGGTCGATGGCCTGGAGCCGGACCTGCGCACGCAGCTGCTCGAACTCATGACCTACCCGGACGACACCGCCGGCCGGCTCATGGACACGCGCGTCATCACCTTTCGCCCCGACATGAGCGCCGCCGCCGCGCTGCAGCAGCTGCGCAACTCGCGCACGCGCGCGGCGCGCACGCTGTTCGTGGTGGACGAGCACAACCGCCTGCGCGGGCAGGTGCCCATCCAGCAGCTGGCCATTGCCGACCCGGAGGCCTGCCTGCGCGACCTGGCCCAGCCAGTGCCGGCCGCCGTGAGCGCCATGGACCCGCGCGACGAGGTGGTGCAGACGGTGGAGAAGCATCGCCTGACCGACCTGCCGGTGGTGGACCTGGATGGCCGGCTCATCGGCCTGATCCAGCACGGCATGCTGGTGCAGGCGCTGCAGGAAGAAGCGGCCGCCGACATCGGCACCATGGTGGGTGTCAGCCGCCAGGAGCGCGCGCTGTCCCGGCCGTGGTTCGCGGTGCGCAAGCGCCTGCCGTGGTTGCAGATCAACCTGCTGACGGCGTTCCTCGCGGCCGCGGTGGTGGGGCTGTTCGAAGGCACCATCGCCAAGTTCACCGCCCTGGCGGTGTTGCTGCCGGTGGTGGCCGGGCAGTCCGGCAACGCCGGCGCGCAGGCGCTGGCCGTGACCATGCGCGGGCTGGCGCTGCGCGAAGTCACCGCGCGGCAATGGTTTGCGGTGACTTCCAAGGAGGTGGGCGTGGGCCTGCTCAACGGCATCGCCGTGGCCCTCACCTGCGGGCTGGCGGTGTGGGTGTGGAGCCGATCGTTCGGGCTGGTGCTGGTCATCAGCTCGTCGATGGTGCTGGCGATGGTCATCGCCGGGTTTGCCGGCGCCATCGTGCCCATGGTGCTGACCCGCCTGGGGCAGGACCCGGCGCAGTCGTCGTCCATCGTCCTCACCACCGTCACCGACGTGGCCGGGTTCTTCTCGTTCCTCGGCATTGCCACGCTGCTGTCGGGCCTGCTCTGAGCGCCTGAGCCATGCGGCTGCCGTCCGATTTTTTGGTGCGGAAGATCGTCCGCAGCATCTTCGCGGGCAAGCCGGACGGCCTGCGCGTCTACGAGCAGCCGGCCGGCGACCCGGGCCTGTTCGGGCCCGACAGCGTCACCTGGCGCATCCACGCGGACTTCCCCGGCATGATGGCCGGCGGGCTCTGCGCGCTGCTGTTGCAGACGCTGCACCCGCTCGCGCTGGCCGGCGTGTGGGACCATTCCAACTTCCGCACGGACCTGCTCGGCCGCCTGCGCCGCACCACCGGTTTCGTGGCCGCGACCACCTACGCACCGCGCGCCCACGCCAGGGCGGAGATCGAGCGCGTGCGACGCGTCCACACGCATGTGCACGGCACGCTGCCGGATGGCCGGGCCTATTCCACCAACGACCCCGCGCTGCTCACCTGGGTGCACGTCACCGAGATGTGGAGCTTTCTGCGGGGTTACGAGGCCTACCGCGGCAAGCGCGTACCCCCCGCGATGGCCGACCGCTACTTCGACGAGACGCGCCGCGTGGCCGAGGCCCTGGGCGCCCGCGGCGTGCCGCGCAGCCGGGCGGAGGTGGAGGCCTACTTCTTACGGATGCAGCCCGAGCTGCAATTCACCGAGCGCTCGGCCACGGTGATCCAGGTGCTGGAAAACGTGCGCCTGCCGGGCCTGGCGCTCGGGCCGGTGCGCGAGCTGTTCCTGGGCAGCGGCGCCGCGCTGCTGCCGGACTGGGCCAGCACCCTGATGCGCCGAGGTCGCACGCGCCGCGCGCGGGACCATTTCGCGCGCCTGCGCCTGCGCTGGCTGGCGCCCGTGATCCGCAGCGGCCTGCGCGACGGTGTGGCCAACCGGTCCTGCCGACGCATGGGGCGGGAGCTGTCCTCGCTCGGTTCCTGGCCCTGATCGACGCGACCATCGCCCGGGCCGACCTCGCGCGCAACGCAAAAAATCAGGGCGCCTTGCGGCGCCCTGATTGGATTGCTGTTGCCGGCGCAGTGCGCCGGCAGCCAACCGGCTGGACTTAGTAGTTGTCCGGGTTGTGCATGCCGCCGGGTCCGCCGCCCGGGGGCGGGACCGGGCCCGGATCCACCTTGTTGGGCGATTCCACCACCATCGCCTCGGTGGTCAGCAGCAGGCCGGCAACCGATGCGGCGTTCTGCAGCGCCAGGCGCGTCACCTTGGTCGGGTCGATGATGCCGAACTCGATCATGTCGCCGTAGGTGCCATTGGCGGCGTTGTAGCCGAAGCTGCCTTCGCCGGCCGCAACCTTGGCCAGCACCACGCTGGGCTCGTCACCCGAGTTCTTCACGATCTGGCGCAGCGGTTCCTGCAGCGCACGCTTCAGGATGTTGATGCCCATCTGCTGATCGGAATTGGCCACCTTGAGGGTGTCCAGAACCTTGGCCGCACGCACCAGCGCAACACCGCCGCCCGCCACGATGCCTTCTTCAACGGCCGCACGCGTGGCGTGCAGGGCGTCTTCGACGCGTGCCTTCTTTTCCTTCATTTCCACTTCCGTGGCGGCACCGACCTTGATGACGGCCACGCCGCCGGCGAGCTTTGCAAGGCGCTCGTAGAGCTTCTCCTTGTCGTAGTCGCTGGTGGCAGCCTCGACCTGGATGCGGATCTCGGCGATGCGGCCTTCGATCTTGGACTTCTCGCCCGCGCCGTCGACGATGATGGTGTTTTCCTTCTCCACCACCACCTTCTTGGCGTGGCCGAGTTCACCGATGGTGACCTTCTCCAGGCTCAGGCCCACGTCGTCGGCGATGACCGTGCCGCCGGTGAGGTGCGCGATGTCCTTGAGCTGCTCCTTGCGGCGGTCGCCGAAGCCCGGGGACTTCACGGCGCAGACCTTGAGGATGCCGCGCAGGTTGTTGACGACCAGCGTGGCCAGGGCCTCGCCTTCGACGTCTTCGGCAATGATCAGCAGCGGACGGCCCTGCTTGGCCACGCCTTCCAGCACCGGCAGCAGCTCGCGGATGTTCGCGATCTTCTTCTCGGTAATCAGGATCAGCGGGTTGTCCAGCTCGACGGCCTGGCTCTGCGTGTTGTTGATGAAGTACGGGCTGAGGTAGCCACGGTCAAACTGCATGCCTTCGACCACGTCCAGCTCGTTGTCCAGGGCCTTGCCCTCTTCAACCGTGATGACGCCTTCCTTGCCGACCTTGTCCATGGCGTCGGCGATGATCTTGCCGATGGCCTCGTCCGCGTTGGCGGAAACGGTGCCGACCTGGGCAACGGCCGTGCGGTCCTTGCAGGGCGTGCTGATGCGCTTGAGCTCGGCGGCAATGGCCTCGGCGGCCTTGTCGATGCCACGCTTGATGTCCATCGGGTCCACGCCCGCGGTCACGGCCTTGAGGCCTTCGTTGACGATGGCCTGGGCCAGCACGGTGGCGGTGGTGGTGCCGTCGCCGGCGGCGTCGGAAGTCTTGGACGCCACTTCCTTCACCAGCTGGGCGCCCATGTGCTCGAACTTGTCCTTCAGCTCGATTTCCTTGGCAACCGACACGCCGTCCTTGGTGACGGTGGGAGCGCCGTACACCTTGTCCAGGATCACGTTGCGGCCCTTGGGGCCCAGGGTGACCTTGACCGCGTTGGCCAGGATGTTGACACCGTAGACCAGGCGCGCGCGCGCGTCGTCGCCGAACTTAACGTCTTTTGCAGCCATGATGAATTCCTCTTCTAATGAATGGTGATGGAGACGATCAGGCGATCACGGCCATGATGTCGTCTTCGCGCAGCACGACCAGCTCGTCGCCGTCGATCTTCACTTCGGTGCCGGAGTACTTGCCGATCAGCACGGTTTCGCCTTCCTTGACGCCGACCGGATGAATCTTGCCGTCGTCCGAACGCTTGCCCGGGCCAACCGACACGACCAGCGCGCGCAGAGGCTTCTCCGCGGCGCTGTCGGGAATCAGAATGCCGCTGGCAGTCTTCTTTGCTTCTTCGAGACGCTTGACGATCACGCGATCGTGCAGGGGACGCAATGCCATAATGAACTCCTGTTTGTTCAGTAACTTGGTGGATGTTTCGCGAGAGCGGAACCAGCAGAAAGGGGCCTTGAAGGAACTCCCCGAACCCTTTCTGTTAGCACTCTCCCCCGAAGGCTGCTAATTCTTGGTCACGCCTCGCGGGGTTTCAAGGGGCGGCTGAAATTTTTTTGAAGCTTGGGTGCCGGCGTCCCTTCGAGCGTTCGGGCTTTCGGGCTTTCGGGCTTTCTGAATTTCGCCTTCCATCTCGCACTCGCCAAGTTCTGGCATCCGCTGGAGAAGTGTCAGGTGGGCTCGACGCTATTCCAGCAGGTGCACGCCCATTTGCAGCGCCAAGGCTTGAAGATCAGCGCTGGGACGTTAGTAGGCGCCACAATCATCAGCGCTCAGTGTTCGTCCAAGACTCACGGAGCAGCAACGCGACCCCCACATGCACCAGACCCGCAAGTGCCAGAAGTGGTACTTCAGGGTGAAGGCGCATATCGGCGTCGACAGCAAGACCAAGCTGACCCCCGCGCTGGTGGCCACGGTGGCGCAAGTGGCGGACTGCACAGGCCTGGGCGACCTCCTGCACGGAATCGAGACCCGTTTCTGTGGCGACCCGTCCCGAAATTCAACCAGATGGGACGATGGATTTTGTTCCCCTCCCCGGCATGACAGCGGCGAGCTACGGCTACGGGGCGATCCAGCCGCTCGACATGGAAGAAGCACGCTTGAGAAACCTTGACCAGTATTGGCGCGGTCTGCGGTGCTATACGGCCTTCAGACAGTTGCTTTCTATCGGAATGAGCAATCTGCCCGAAACCTGACGGCGACATTCCTGACTTCGCTTATCGAGTATTCAGCCACCATCGTTCCCGGATTTCCGCAGTTGGAGTTATCGGACCTGCCCGGATCCGAACCTGTCCCGTGGTTCGCGACGTAAAGCCACGACCCAGGGTGAAATCCGCCACGCGATCGCCGCCCTAGCTGGCGAAACGGCGGACAATCGGACTTCGCTCTATCCTTGTGCGGCATCCAGCCAGCCGCCGCTCGCTCCGGGTGCGTGTCCCCAGAAACGAAATGTGTGCCGATGCGGAATCGAGGAAACCGATGATGAGCCGTTTCAGGGGTCCTGCTGTGGCTGTACTGGTACTTGCCGCCGGCTTGCTCGTTTCACTCGTGCGGGCCGAGCGCGACGCGGGCGTGCGTGTGACGGACGCCTGGGCGCGCAGCTCCGTTCCAGGCAGTGATGTGGGTGCGGTCTACGCGACATTCCACAACGATTCTGGCGTTCCGCTTACCGTTCTGGCGGCGAGCAGCGATGCGGCAACCTCGGCGGCCATCCATGAAGTGACAACGCACTCCGGAGTCGTGCACATGCACACGCTGGATGCGGGCCTGAGCATCGAGGCCGGTGCAACCGCGCGCCTGGAGCCGGGCGGGCGGCACCTGATGCTGCTGGGTCTGCAACGGCCCCTGAAGCCGGGCCAGAGCCTCGAAGTGCGATTCAGGATCTCGGACGGAAACGAGATCACGGTGACGGTTCCTGTGAAGGACAGCGATTCCTGAACCGGAGCTCGCGGATCGGGGGCTAAGCGATCGCTATCCATCCCTGCTGCAATGGCAGCCCAGCAGGTGGTCGTTGACCACGCCCATGGCCTGCAGGTAGGCGTAGACGATGGTGCTGCCCACGAACTTGAAGCCGCGCTTGCCCAGGTCCTTGCTGATGCGGTCCGAGAGCTCCGTCCGCGGCGGCACCTCGCCCAGCGCCGACCACCGGTTGCGGATGGGCTGCTGGTCCACCCACTTCCAGAGGTAGCGATCGAAGCTGCCGAACTCGCGCTGCACCTCCAGGAAGGCGCGCGCGTTGGCGCGAACGGAAAACACCTTGAGCCGGTTGCGCACGATGCCGGGGTCCAGCAGGGCCTTGTCCAGGCAGTCGTCGGACCACTTCGCCAGCTTGGCCGGATCGAAGCCGGCGAACACGCGCCGGTAGCCGTCGCGCTTGTTGAGGATGGTGCTCCACGACAACCCCGCCTGCGCGCCTTCCAGCACCAGGAACTCGAACAGGACGCGATCGTCGTGCTGCGGCCGGCCCCACTCCTCGTCGTGGTAACGGATGTAGGCGTCCGAACCCAGGCACCAGCCGCAGCGCGTCAGCGGCGCCTCCATCGCCGGCTCAGGCAAAGCGCAGGCGCTGGCCCTGCGGCGTGGACACCTGCTTCCCGTCCCAGGCCAGGTGGCCGTTGACCCAGGTGGCGGCGATGCGGCCGGGCAAGGTCACGCCCTCGATCGGCGACCAGCCCACCTTGTAGAGCACGTCCTCGCGGCGCACCGGCGTGCTGGCCTGGTCGTCCACCAGCACCAGGTCCGCAAAGCAGCCTTCGCGGATGTAGCCGCGATCGCGCACGCCGAACAGTTCGGCCACGGCGTGGCTGGTCTTGCGCACCAGCGTGTGCAGGTCCAGCTCGCCGCGCCGCACCAGTTCAAAGCCCATCAGCAGCGCGTGCTGCACCAGCGGCAGGCCGGAGGGCGCCTTGAAGTAGTCGCGCGATTTTTCTTCCAGGGTGTGCGGCGCGTGGTCGGTGGCGATGACGTCGATGCGGTCTTCCATCACCGCCTGCACCAGCGCGCGGCGATCGGCCGCAGTCTTGATGGCCGGGTTGCACTTGATGAGGCTGCCGCGCGTGGCGTACTCGCTCTCGTCCATGAACAGGTGGTGCACGCAGGCTTCCACCGTGATGCGCTTGCCGGCGAGCGGCCCCGGCGTGAAGAAGCCCAGCTCGCGCGCGGTGGTCAGGTGCAGCACGTGCAGCCGCGCACCGTGCTTCTTGGCCAGGCCCGTGGCCACATCGGTGGAGGCGTAGCAGGCCTCGGCCGAACGGATGTGCGGATGCTCGGACCACGGTACCTTCTCGCCGTACTTCTCGCGGGCCGCGGCCTCGTTCTTGAGGATGGACGGCGTGTCCTCGCAGTGCGTCACCACCATCACGCGCGAGCGCGCAAAGATGCCGTCGAGCGTCTTCGGGTCGTCCACCAGCATGTTGCCGGTGGACGCGCCCATGAACACCTTGAGCGCGCAGGCCTCGTCCGGCTGCAGGGCGGCAATCTCGTCCAGGTTGTCGTTGGCACCGCCGAAATAGAACGCGTAGTTGGCGTGCGAACGGCCCACGGCCCTGGCGTATTTTTCCGCGAGCAGCGCGCGCGTGGTCATGGCCGGCACGTTGTTGGGCATGTCCATCACCGAGGTGATGCCGCCGGCCACCGCGGCCGCGGACTCGGTGCCCAGGTCGCCCTTGTGCGTGAGGCCGGGATCGCGGAAGTGCACCTGGTCGTCGATCATGCCCGGCAGCAGCAGCTTGCCGAGCGCATCGTGTACCTGTGCGCCCTGCGGCGCGGCGAGCGCGGGGCCGATCTTGCGGATGCGGCCGCCTTCGATCAGCACGTCGCCGTGCAGCACGGTGCCTTCGTTGACGATGCGGGCGTTGGTGATGAGAGTGGTTGGCACGGACTCGTTCCCGTTTGAGCGGACCGCTAGTTTAAGGCGCTGGCGCAACCGCATCCGGAACGGGATCAGCCACCGCTGGCTGAACCCACCCCATGCCTCGGCGCCTGCTCAGGACCGCAGGTCCCCAATGTGCGCCTGCAGCACCGCGAGCGCCGCGACGCCGGCCGTTTCCGTGCGCAGGATGCGCGGCCCCAGGCGCGCGCGCCGGCAGCCGACAGCCGCGCCCAGGGCGAGTTCGTTCGCGCTCAGCCCGCCCTCGGGGCCGATCACCAGGCTCACGTGGGCGCCGTCCGCGGCGAGATCGGGAAGGGCCACGTCGCCGTCCGGGTCGAGCATCACGCGCGGACCTTCGGCCGGCTGCGCGAGCCAGTCCGCGAGCCGCTGCACCGGGTGCAGCACCGGCACGCGCGTGCGGCCGCTCTGCTCGCAGGCGGAAACCATCACGCCCAGCCAGTGCTCGCGCTTTTTGTCCTGGCGTTCGCGATCCAGGCTGACGTTGCAGCGCTCCGTGACCACGGGAACGACGGCGGACACGCCCAGTTCCACCGCCTTCTGCAGCGTCCAGTCCATGCGGTCGCCCTTGGAGATGCCCTGCACCAGGGTCACGGCCAGCGGCGATTCGCGGTCCACCTCGCGATGCGCGCCGACCGCCAGCACCGCGCCGCGCTTGGCCACGCTCTCGATCACCGCGACGTACTCGCCGCCGCGGCCGTCGAACACCACCAGCGATTCACCCGCCTGCATGCGCAGCACCTGCACGAGGTGGCGGAAGGCGTTCTCGGGCAGCGGCAGGCTCAGGCCGGGGGCGAGCGGCGCGTCCAGGTGAACGCGCGTGTCACTCATCGCGCGTGGCGGCGTCGATGCTGTCGATGGCGATCTTGGCCATGGCCTCGACCTCGCGCGGTTCGATCACGTACGGCGGCATGAAGTAGATGACATCGCCCAGCGGCCGCAGCAGCACGCCGAAGTCCTTGTGCGATTTCAGCGCGTGCCGGTACGCGCGCAGGCCGCGGCGCTCGGCGGCGGCAAAGGGCTCGCGCGTGCGCGCGTTCCTGGCCAGTTCCACCGCCAGGACCAGGCCCTGCTGGCGCACGTCGGCCACGTGCCGATGGCTGCGCAGCGGCGCCACCGCCGACCACAGGAACTGGCCGAGCAGGCGCGCGCGCGCGGGCCAGTCCTGCTCGGCGAACACGTCCAGGGTGGCCAGCGCGGCGCGGCAGGCCAGCGGATTGCCGGTGTAGGAATGCGAGTGCAGAAAGGCCTTGCCGGCGCGGTACTCGTCGTAGAAGGCTTCGTAGATGGCGCTGCGCGTAAGCACGCAGGCCAGCGGCAGCGTGCCGCCGGTGATGCCCTTGGACAGGCACAGGAAGTCGGGCGTGATGCCGGGCGGACCTTGGTTCTGCGGCGCCCATTCGCAGGCGAACAGCTTGCCGGTGCGGCCGAAGCCGACGGCAATTTCATCCGCGATCAGGTGCACGCCGTGGCGATTGCAGGCCTCGCGCAGCAGGGTGAGGTAGATGGGGTGATACATGCGCATGCCACCGGCGCACTGCACCAGCGGCTCGATGATGACGGCGCAGACCTCGTCGGCGTGACCCGCGAGGGTGGCCTCCATGTCGGCGAAGCGGCGGCGCGTGTGGTCCTCCCAGGACTCGCCGGCGGCGCGCAGGTAGCAGTCCGGAGAGGGCACGTGCAGCGGTTGCAGCAGCAGCGGCGCGTAGGTGTCGCGGTACAGGCCGGTGTGCCCCACCGCGAGCGCACCCAGCGTTTCGCCGTGATAGCCGTTGGTAAGCGCGATGTAGCGCGTCTTCCTGGGCCTGCCGACGTTGCGCCAGTAATGGAAGCTCATCTTGAGCGCCACCTCGACGGCGGCCGAGCCGTTGTCGGCGAAGAAGCAGCGCTCCAGCCCCGGCGGCGCCAGCTTGCACAGGCGCTCGGCCAGCTCGACGGCCGGCTGGTGGGTGAAGCCGGCGAAGATGACGTGGTCCAGTTCGTCCAGCTGCTTCTTGAGTGACGCGACGATGTGCGGGTGCCGGTGCCCGAAGATGTTGGTCCACCAGGAACTCACCGCGTCCAGGTAGCGGCGGCCCTCGAAATCTTCCAGCCAAACGCCCTCTGCCTTCGCAATGGGGATCAGCGGCAGCGGCGCTTCGGCGCCACCGGCGTGATCGTGCATCTGCGTGCACGGGTGCCAGACGTGCGCCAGGCTGCGCGCGGACCACTCGGCGTTGCTCATCGGTTCAGAGCGCTTTAAGCAGCACCGCGGAATTGCGGTGGTAGTTGTAGATCTGCTGCTTCTGCATGGGCAGGTCGTCGATGCGCGCGGGCTTGAAGCCGTGCTCCAGGAACCAGTGCGGGGTATGCGTGGTGAGGGCGAACAGGCTCTTGATGCCCAGCTTGCGCGCGGTCTCCTCGGCCCGCGCCAGCAGCGCCGCGGCGCGGCCGGAGCGGCGGTAGTCCGGGTGCACGGCCACGCAGGAGAACTCCGCCATGGCGTTGGCCGCGAACGGGAACAGCGCGCAGCAGGCCACCACCAGGCCGTCGCGCACCATCACATCGAACTGGCCGATCTCCAGCTCCAGCTGCTCGCGCGAACGCGGCACCAGCACGCCCGCCACTTCCAGCGGCTTGATCAGGGCCAGGATGCCGCCCACGTCCTCGATGGTGGCCTCGCGCACGGCCTCGTAATGCTCATCGGCGTAGATCATCAGGCCGACGCCGTCGCGCGTGTACAGCTCGCGCAGCAGCGCGCCCTCGGCCTCGGCGCCGACCAGGTGCACGCGCTTGACCCCGCCCCGGCCCGCCGCGAGCGCGGCGCCCAGGTAGCGGCGGTCCTGCTCGCTGACGCCGTTGGCCGCGGCCAGCAGGCGTTCGCCCTCGGCCAGCGACAGCTGCCCGGCGTCGCCGGTGTCGTCGGCCAGCTTCCAGCTGTCGGGGTCGGAGTTGGACACCAGCACGAGCTTGTCGGCGCCGAGCGCGATGGCCGTGGCCGTGGCCACGTCGGACGAACGCAGGTTGAAGATCTCCCCCGTCGGCGAATAGCCCACCGGCGACACCAGGGCGATGCGGTCCTGCGCCAGCACTTCGCGGATGCTGTCCACATCCACGCGGCGCACCTCGCCGGTGTACTGGAAGTCCACGCCCTGGCGGATGCCCAGCGGCCGCGCCGTCACCCAGTTGCCGCTGGCCACGCGCAGCCGCGCGCCACCCATGGACGTGCTGGCGAGCGAGGTGGACAGCCGCGCCTCCAGGTCCATGCGCAGGCTGCCCACCGCGGCCTTGACGCATTCCAGCGTCTCGCGATCGGTCACGCGCACCTCGCCCACGTAGCGCGTCGTCAGGCCGCGCGCGGACAGTTCGCGGTCGATCTGCGGGCGCGAGCCGTGCACCAGCACCAGCTTCACGCCCAGGCTGTGCAGCAGGGCGAGGTCGTAGACGAAGGTCTCGAAGTCCGGCCGATCCGCCACCTCGCCGCCGAACGACACCACGAACACGCGGCCGTTGTGGGCGTGGACGTAAGGCGCGGACGCGCGCAGGGCGGAGACGAAATCGGCAGGTTGCATCGGCCGATTATAAGTTGCCGACCGCTGCCGCCTGGGGCCGTGCTGCGTCACGGGGCGCCGGGTGCAGCGTTTATCCTTGCGCCCCTTTTTTTCCTCATGGCCTCCACGCATGAACGGCGCTGCCCGCATTCCCGATGTTCCGGGCCTGGTCATGCTGTGCCTCGCGGCGTTCCTGAGCATGTCGGCCATGCGCGCCTGCGACCCGCTGCTGCCGCTGTTCGCGAGCACGTTTGCGGTGTCCACCGGGCAGGCGGCGCAGACCATCTCCTGGTTCGCGGTGGCTTATGGCGTGATGCAGCTGGTGTACGGCCCGCTCGGTGACCGCTACGGCAAGTTCCGCATGATCACGGTGGCCGTGGCCGGCTGCGCGGTGGGCAATTCCCTGGCCGCGATGTCGGGCAACCTGTACATGCTCAGCGTGGCGCGCGCCGTCTCGGGTGGCATGGCGGCGGGCATTATCCCCATGTCCATGGCGTGGATCGGCGATTCGGTGCCCTACGAGCGCCGCCAGGAAGTGCTGGCCTACATGATGACGGCGACGCTGCTGGGCAATGCCTTCGGCCAGTGGTCGTCCGCAGTGCTGGCGGAGACCGTCGGCTGGCGCTGGGTGTTCGGCCTGCTGGCGACGCTGTTCCAGGTGGCCGCGCTGCGCATGGTGTTCATGGGGCGCACGCGGTCCACGCGCCCGCCCGCTGTTCCCGGCCGCAGCTTTTTTCAGGGCACCGTGACCGTGCTGCGCAGCCCCTGGGCGCGCACCATTCTGCTGTTCACCGCGGTCGAGGGCGCCTTTGCCTTCAGCGCGTTCGCCTTCGTGCCAGCCTACCTGCACGGCCGCTTCGGGCTGTCGCTGAACGGGGCAGCTGCCATTGCCGCGCTGTTTGCGCTCAGCGGGCTCATCTACACCGCGCGCGCCCGGTTCCTCATCGCCTGGCTGGGCGAGCCGGGGCTGGTCCTTTGCGGCGCCGGGACGCTCGCGGTGGCCTACCTCGCCATTGCCGCATCGCCAAGCTGGCAGATGGCCGTGCCCGCCTGCGCCGCGGCCGGACTCGGCTTTGCGATGCTCCACAGCACGCTGCAGGCGCACGCCACGCAGATGGCACCGGCGCTGCGGGGCACCGCCGTCTCGCTGTTCGGCGCCGCG
This sequence comes from Panacagrimonas sp., assembly GCA_052386745.1. Lineage (GTDB taxonomy): Bacteria > Pseudomonadota > Gammaproteobacteria > Nevskiales > Nevskiaceae > Panacagrimonas. The sequence goes on from JBQTJW010000015.1 coordinate 79,891, forward strand.
CTGTTCTTCGGCCAGTCGCTGGGCGTGGTGGGGTCGGCCCTGATCGTGGACCACGTTGGCTACCGCACCGTGTTCGTGACCGTGTGCATCGCCATCGGCCTGCTGGGGGTGACGCTGTCGCGCCGACTGGCGACTCATCGACTCGACGCGGCCCCTGCCATGAATATTGGGGCTGAAGGCTGATGAACCGCGGTTCCACGCCACAGGAGATGCTGCGGCTTCGAGCAGGCGGGTAGATGCGTCCGTTGCCTTGATCGCAGAGCCGCTCGCTCCGGACATTCGCGTGCCTTTTTTTGCGCCGCACCTGTCTCTCGATTCACAAATCCGAAAGTGCGCAGGGACCACGTCATCCCTTCATGCCGAACTATTTGTAGACCGCCCGTTGCCACCCGTATGGTCGCTCCATATACTGGTCGTCTGTCTGGTGCGGGGTGGAGCAGTCTGGCAGCTCGTCGGGCTCATAACCCGAAGGTCGTAGGTTCGAATCCTGCCCCCGCTACCAATTACATGTTGGAACCAGGCCCCGTGCGGGCCTTTTTTCGTTGTTTTTTCTGGATGCCCCGGTGCTGCAGGAACGCCTGATAACGCTGATCGAACCGCTGGTCGAGTCACTCGGCTACGAGCTCGTCTTGCTCGAATTCGGCACGCATGGCCGGTCGGCGGTGCTGAGGCTGTTCCTGGATTCGCCCGAGGGCGTAACGCTGGGCGACTGCGAGCGGGTCAGCCGCGAAACGGCCGCCCTGCTGGATGTGGAAGACCCCATCCACTCGCAGTACCAGCTGGAGGTGTCCTCGCCGGGGCTCGACCGCCCGTTGGCGAAGCCGCAGCACTTCGAGCGCTTTGCGGGGAAGAAGGCCCGGGTGGAGCTGGCGGTGCCGCTCAACGGGCAGAAGAAATTTGTGGGAACGATTTGCGGAACGTCGGCGGACGGTGTGCGTCTGGCGGTAGAGCGGGGCGAGGTGGAGCTGGCTTACTCGTCCATTGCCAGGGCGCGACTGGTTCCGGATTACTCAACGAAAACTGCTGAGGGTGAGGCGTGAGCAAAAACATACTCTTGATGGCCGACGTGGTTTCCCACGAGAAGGGCGTGGACAAGGACACGATCTTCAGCGCGCTGGAAGCGGCCCTGGCCTCGGCCACCAAGGAGCGCTACGGCGACGAGTCCGACGTGCGCGTGGCCATCGACCGCCACACGGGCGAGTACGAATCCTTCCGCCGCTGGACGGTGCTGGAGGACGACAGCGAGGATTTCGAGTTCCCCGAGCGCCAGATCAAGCTGTCCTACGCGCGCAAGGAAAACCCCGGCATCGAGCCGGGCGCGGTGATCGAGCACAAGATCGAGTCGGTGGATTTTGGCCGCATCGGCGCGCAGCGGGCCAAGCAGGTCATCGTGCAGAAGGTGCGGGACGCCGAGCGCTCGCAGATCGTCGAAACCTACAAGCATCGCGTGGGCGAGTTGCTCACCGGGCTCATCAAGCGCATGGAGCGCGGGTCGGTGATCGTGGACCTGGGCAGCAACGTGGAGGCGATCATCCCGCGCGAGCACCTCATCCCGCGCGAGCCGGCGCGTCCGGGCGACCGGATCCGCGGCTACCTGTACGAGGTCAGCGCCCAGGTTCGCGGGCCGCAGCTGTTCATGTCGCGCACCCTGCCCAGGTACCTGCTGGAACTGTTCAAGCTCGAAGTGCCTGAAATCGCGCAGGGCCTGATCGAGCTCAAGGGTGCGGCGCGCGACCCCGGCCTGCGCGCCAAGATCGCGGTGCAGGCCAAGGACAAGCGCATCGACCCCGTGGGCGCCTGTGTTGGCATGCGCGGTTCGCGGGTGCAGAGCGTATCCAACGAGCTGGCCGGCGAGCGCGTGGATATCGTCCCCTGGGACGACAACCCGGCGCAGTTCGTCATCAACGCCATGGCCCCGGCGGAAGTGGAGAACGTGGTCATCGACGAAGAAGCCCACGCCATGTCCATCGGCGTGCAGGAGGACAAGCTAGCCCAGGCCATCGGCCGCGGCGGGCAGAACGTGCGCCTGGCCTCCGAGCTCACCGGCTGGGTGCTGAACGTGATGACCACCGGCGACCTGGAGTCCAAGAAGGACGAGGAAAACCGCGGCATTCTCGAAAGCTTCATGCGCGACCTGGACGTGGACGCGGAAGTCGCCGGCGTGCTGGTGGACGAAGGTTTCACCACGCTCGAGGAAGTGGCCTACGTGCCCGCCGAGGAGCTGCTGCACATCGAGGAGTTCGACGAGTCCATCGTCGAAGAGCTGCGCAGCCGCGCCCAGGACGTGCTGCTGACCAAGGCCATCGCCAAGGCCGAAACGGCCGCCGATGTCGCGCCGGCGGACGACCTGCTGGCGGTCGAAGGCATGACCGAGGAGCTGGCCTTCAACCTGGCCCAGCTCGGCATCGTCACGGCCGAGAACCTGGCGGACCTCGCCACCGATGAGCTGCTCGACCTCATCGACACCGATGAACATGACGCCCAGGCCCTGATCATGGCCGCCCGGCAGAAGGTCTACGCCTGAACGACCACCGCCCCACACTGACTTACGCCGCCATGTCCACCGTCACAGTCCAGAATTTTGCCGAAGAGCTCAAGCGGCCGGTGGCCGAGCTGCTGATCCAGCTGAAGGAGGCCGGCGTGCAGGCCGAAGACGCCCGGTCGCCCCTGTCGTCCAACGACAAGCTCGCACTCCTCAGCTACCTGCGGCAGAAGACGCGTGCGCCCATCGCCACCGTGAGCGGCTCGGGTGCGGTCAATCCCAACCGCATCACCCTGAAGCGCAAGGAAACCTCCGAGCTGAAGCTGGCGGTCGGGCGGGGTCTGCCCAGCAAGACGGTGAGCGTGGAAGTCCGCAAGAAGCGGGTGTTCACCGCCGAGCCGCCCATGATGCCGCGGCCCGCAGCGGCACTGGCCGAAGTGCTGGCGCCGATCGAGGCCGAAGCCGAGATCGAGGCCGAAGTGTTGGAGTCGCTGGAGCCGGCGCCCATCGTCGCCGAGCCGGTCCAGCCCGAGCCCGTATTGGACGCGCCCGACGCCGAGGCCGTTGCGCGCGAGGCCGAGCGGCTGGCGCAGCAGCAGGCGGAACGCGAGGCCCATGCCGCCGCGGAAGCCGAGGCCCAGCGTCAGCGCGACGAAGCCGAGCAGTGCCTGCGCCAGGAGGCGGAAGCCAAGGTGCGTGCAGAGGCCGAAGCCGCCGAACAGGCGCGCCGCGAACACGAGGACAAGCTCAAGAACGATCCGATCTATCGCGCGCGGATGGAGGCGGAAAGTTCGCGCCGCCGCGCCGCCGAGAACCTGCGTCGCTCCGCGGAAGCGCGCCTGGCCCAGCCGGCAGCAGCCCCCGCGCCGACGGTGCCTCCGGCCGCTGCCGCCAAGAAGCCCGCCGCCGCGCCGGCCCCGGCCGATGCCAAGGGCGATCGCGATCGCGGTCGCGGCCATGGCCGCCAGGAACTGCACGTGGCCGAGGGCAAGGGCGGCAAGCGCGACAAGAAGAAGCGTAAGCCCACCGGCCAGGTGCGTGTGGACAACGCCCACCAGTTCGAGCGGCCGATTGCGCCGGTCGTGCGCGAGGTGGAGGTGCCGGAAGGCATCACCGTGGCCGACCTCGCCAACCGCATGGCGGTCAAGGCCACCGAGCTGATCAAGGTCATGATGAAGAACGGCGTCATGGCCACCATCAACCAGATGCTCGACCAGGACACGGCCGTGCTCATGGTGGAAGAGCTCGGCCACAAGGCGCGCGTCGTCAAGGGTACCGAGTTCGAAGAGGGCCTGATCCAGGCGGTCGAGGGCGAGAAGCGCGACGTACCGCAGGAAACGCGGCCGCCCGTGGTCACCATCATGGGCCACGTCGACCACGGCAAGACCTCCCTGCTGGACTACATCCGCAAGACCCGCGTGGCCGCGGGCGAGGCCGGCGGCATCACCCAGCACATCGGCGCGTACCACGTGACCACGGCCAAGGGCGTGGTCACGTTCCTGGACACACCGGGCCACGCCGCCTTCACCCGCATGCGTGCCCGCGGTGCCCAGGTGACGGACATCGTGATCCTGGTCATTGCCGGCGACGACGGCGTGATGCCGCAGACGCGCGAAGCCATCCAGCACGCGCGCGCCGCCAACGCGCCGATGGTGGTGGCGGTCACCAAGATCGACAAGCCAGGCTCGGATCTTCAGCGCGTGAAGAACGAACTGCTGAAGGAAGAGGTGGTGGCCGAGGATTTTGGCGGCGACATCCAGGTGGTGGGCGTGTCGTCGGTCAGCGGTCAGGGCATCGATGCGCTGCTGGACGCCATCCTGCTGCAGGCCGAGGTGCTGGAACTGACCGCTGCCGTGGACGTTCCGGCGCGCGGCCAGATCGTGGAATCGTCCATCGAGAAAGGCCGCGGACCGGTGGCGACCGTGCTGGTTCGCGCCGGCACGCTGCGCCAGGGCGACGTGATCCTCACCGGCCCGCACTTCGGCCGCGTGCGCGCCATGTTCGACGAGGGCGGCAAGCCGGTGAAGCAGGCCGGCCCGTCCATCCCGGTGCAGGTGCTGGGGCTCTCGGGCGTGCCCGATGTGGGCGAGGACATCGTGGTGGTGGCCGACGAGCGCAAGGCGCGCGAGCTGGCCATCCTGCGCGAAGGCAAGCAGCGCGAACGCAAGATGGAGCAGTCGCAGACCGTGCGCATGGACCAGATCTTCGCGCGCATGGGCGAGAACGAGGGCGAGATCAAGAATCTCAACCTGATGATCAAGACCGACGTCCAGGGTTCGGCCGAAGCGCTGGCCGATGCCCTGCGCAAGCTGCCGAGCGCCGAGGTGCGGGTGAACGTGCTGTCGTCCACCATCGGCGGCATCAGCGAGTCGGACGTGGACCTGGCCGTGGCCTCCAAGGCCATCATCATCGGCTTCAACGTGCGTGCCGACAGCGTGGCGCGCAAGCGCATCCAGGATGCGGGCGTCGACGTGCGCTACTACTCCATCATCTACCAGGTGATCGACGACGTGACCGCGGCCATCGCCGGCATGCTCGGCACCGAGATGCGCGAGCAGATCGTGGGCATTGCCCAGGTGCGCGACGTGTTCCGCAGCTCGGTGCTCGGCAACATTGCCGGCTGCCTGGTGGTGGAAGGCAGCGTGCAGCGAAACCTGCCCATCCGCGTGCTGCGCAACCAGACCGTGGTCTACGAGGGCGTGCTGGAATCGCTGCGGCGCTTCAAGGACGACGTGCAGAAGGTCGAGGCCGGGACCGAGTGCGGCATCGGCGTGAAGAACTACAACGACGTGAAGGTGGGCGACCAGATCGAATGCTTTGATCGCATCGAGATCCGCCGCACCGTGAAGGCCGAGGCCTGAAGCCGGCGGCGCGCGCGGCTGACGTGTCAGTGCCAGCCGCCGGCCCCCGGCCCATCCGGACATGAAAGAATTTCCGCGCAAGCTGCGCATCAACACCCAGTTGCAGCGGGAGCTGTCGGAGCTGATCACCGACGTGCTCACTGATCCGCGCCTGGAAGGCGTCTTCATTACCCAGGTGGATGCGGCGCCCGACCTTCGCAACGCCACCATCCTGGTCAGCTCCCTCAAGCCGGACGCGGAACTGGCCGCGGCCGTGGGCGTGCTCAACAACGCGGCGCCGCTCATGCGCAAGCACCTGGGCGCGCGGTTGCGGATGCGCTACACGCCGCATCTTCATTTTCGTGCCGACACCCAGCTGCGCCAGGCCGACCGGCTGACGCAGCTCATCCGCGAGTCGGTGCAGATCGATCGCGCCCACGCGCAAGACCGCCGCGAGGACTAGGGTCATTCCGGCGTCAAGGACGCGGTGGCGCGATGTCGACGGCATCCTGCTGCTCGACAAGCCGCTGGGGATCAGTTCCAACCGCGCCCTGCAGATGGTGCGGCACCTGTTCCGCGCGACAAAGGCCGGGCACACCGGCAGCCTCGACCCGTTGGCCACCGGCATGCTGCCGATCTGTTTCGGCGAAGCCACCAAGCTGTGCGGCCAGCTGCTGGACTCCGACAAGTGCTACGCGGCCACCATTGCCCTCGGGCAGAGGACCACCACTGGCGACGCCGAGGGCGAGATCGTTGCCCGCTCCGATCCACAGGGGCTGGACCTGGCGGCGTTCGAGTCGGTGCGGTCCCGGTTTCTCGGACCGATCCGCCAGGTGCCGCCCATGTACTCCGCCCTCAAGCACCAGGGACAGCGCCTGTACGAGCTCGCCCGCGCTGGAGAAGAAGTGGACCGCGCGCCGCGCGAAGTGACCATTCGCCGCCTCGATCTGCTGGCGCTGTCCGACGCAAGGCTGGACATCCGCGTCTCCTGCTCGAAGGGCACCTATATCCGGACGCTGGCCGAGGACTTGGCCGCCGCGGTCGGCCAGCAGGCGCATTTGAGCATGCTGCGGCGCCTGGAAGTCGGCCCGTTCAGGCGCATGCGGATGTGGTCGTACGAGGAGCTGGAGCGGATTGCCGGCGATCCGGAGAATGCCGACCTGCCGGCCCTGGACGCCTGCCTGGAGCCGCTGTCCAGCGCCGTCAGCGACTGGCCGCAGGTCCGTCTGCCCGATGCGCAGCTTGCTCGCCTGGCGAAGGGTCAGTCGATGCCACTCTCCCCGGAATCCGATGGAATGCTGGACCTGCCCGAGCCGAGCCAGGGCAGGCAGGTGGCCGTGATGAACCTGGGCGGCGAGCTCAAGGCGCTTGCGCAGTTGGGTGCGGATGCGCAACTGGTCCCGAAGCGCTGGCTCGGCGGGACGGTTCGGCTTGAGGCAGAAGGTGCCGCCCGCTAGAATGGGGGGCTTTGTAATGACATCAATCAGAAGGTTTGGAGTGTTTCGATGACTCTTTCGGTAGAACAGAAGCGTGGCGTGGTCGAAAAGAATGCCCGCGCCCAGAACGACACGGGCTCGCCCGAGGTGCAGGTTGCCCTGCTTTCGGCCCGCATCACGGACCTGAGCGGCCACTTCGAGAAGCACTCCAAGGATCACCACTCGCGCCGTGGCCTGCTCAAGATGGTGAACCAGCGCCGGAGCCTGCTCAACTATCTGAAGCGCAAGGATGAATCGCGCTACAACCAGCTGATCACCCAGCTCGGTCTGCGCCGCTAGGCGGCTGTTGCCGCACCAGCGTTTCATCCACCTATTCGTCTGCGCGAGCCTTTGAAAATGGGAATTCCTGCCCTGCCTGCCACGCCCGTCACCCAGTCCTTCCAGTACGGGCCGCACACCGTCACGTTCGAGACGGGTCACATTGCCCGCCAGGCGAACGCCGCGGTCATCGTCCGTGCGGACGACACGGTGGTTCTCGTCACCGTCGTCGGCAAGCGCGAGGCCAAGCCGGGTCAGGATTTCTTTCCGCTCACCGTGGATTACATGGAGCGTACGTACGCTGGCGGGCGCATCCCGGGCGGCTTCTTCAAGCGCGAAGGGCGTCCCAGCGAGCGTGAAACGCTCACCTCGCGCCTGATCGACCGCCCGCTGCGGCCGCTCTTTCCGGAAGGGTTTCTGAACGAAGTCCAGATCGTGGCGACCGTGCTGTCGCTCAATCCGGACGTGGATGCCGACATCCCCGCCATGCTCGGCGCGTCGGCCGCGCTGGCAATTTCCGGCATTCCGTTCGAAGGCCCCATCGGCGCGGCGCGCGTCGGCTATGCCGACGGTCAGTACCTGCTCAACCCCACGGTCGCGCAGCAGGCCACGTCCCAGCTGGATCTCGTGGTCGCCGGTACGCGTGACGCCGTGATGATGGTGGAATCGGAAGCCGAACAGCTCTCTGAAGACGTCATGCTCGGCGCCGTGCTGTTCGGACACGAGCAGATGCAGGTCGCCATCAAGGCGATCAACGACCTGGCGGCCGCTGCCGGCAAGCCGAAGTGGACGTGGCAGCCCGCTGCTGCGCTCGCCGGGCTCGGTGAAGCGGTCGCGGCCTGCCGTGCCGAGGTCGTCACGGCCTACGCCGTGGTGGACAAGCAGGCCCGGCACGACGCCGTGGGCGCGGTGCGGGCCAGGCTGGTGGAATCGCTGTGCAGCGGGGAGACGCCGAAGTACCCCGCTGACAAGGTCAAGAACGCGTTCCACGACCTGGAGGCCTCCGTCGTCCGCAACCGCATTCTGGACGGCCTGCCGCGCATCGATGGCCGCGACACGCGCACCGTGCGCGCCATCAGCATCAGTGCCGGCGTGCTGCCGCGCACGCATGGTTCGGCCATCTTCACCCGCGGTGAAACGCAGGTGCTGGCCGTCACCACCCTGGGTACCAGCAAGGACGCCCAGCTGATCGACGCGATGGAAGGCGAATGGCGCGAGCCGTTCATGCTCAACTACAACTTTCCGCCGTACAGCGTCGGCGAAACCGGTCGCCTCAATGCGCCGAAGCGCCGCGAGATCGGTCACGGCCGGCTTGCAAAGCGCGGCCTGGCCGGCGTGATGCCGGACCTGGAAAAGGATTTTCCCTACGTCGTGCGCGTGGTGGCGGAAACCACCGAATCGAACGGCTCCTCCTCCATGGCCTCGGTGTGCAGCTCCTGCCTGTCGATGATGGACGCGGGCGTGCCCCTCAAGGCGCCGGTGGCCGGCGTGGCGATGGGCCTGATCCTGGAAGGCAGCAAGTTCGCGGTGCTGACCGACATCCTGGGCGACGAGGATCACCTGGGTGACATGGACTTCAAGGTCGCCGGGTCGCGTGCCGGCATTACCGCCCTGCAGATGGACATCAAGATCACCGGCGTGAACGCCGAGATCATGAAGCAGGCCCTGACCCAGGCCAAGGCGGGCCGCCTGCACATCCTCGACCAGATGGACCAGGTGCTGCCTGCGCCGCGTTCGGAGATGTCCTCGTGGGCGCCACGCATCACCACCATCAAGATTCACCCGGACAAGATCCGCGAAGTCATCGGCAAGGGCGGCGTCACCATTCGCGCCATCACCGAGGAAACCGGCACGTCGATCGACATCGACGATGACGGCACCATCAAGGTCGCTGCCGTGGACAAGGCGCAGGCCGATGCGGCGATTGCGCGCATCCACGCGCTGACCCGCGACGTCGAGGTCGGCACGGTCTACGAAGGCAAGGTCGCCAAGCTGATGGACTTCGGCGCCTTCGTCACGATCCTCCCCGGGAAGGACGGGCTGGTCCACATCTCGCAGCTCTCCGACAAGCGCGTCGAAAAGGTCGAAGACGTGGTCAAGGAAGGCCAGAACGTACGGGTCAAGGTCCTGGAAGTCGACAAGCAGGGCCGCATTCGCCTGTCGATGAAGGCTGTCGATGTCGCGTAATTGCTGAACCTTGCGTGAATGGCTTGAACAAGAATAGCCATTCACGCAAAATCAACCGAAGGTGAAAGCGAACGATCTAAAGGCCATGGACCCTGGACGTGCGCAAAAAATACCCCCGGTCAACGGGGGCGAAGTGTGAGAAAGGCGCAAGGCCTTTCTGGAGGAGAGAGGGATTGATCTTCATAAAGAGCGCCCGAGGCGCTCTTCTTTTGGCATGGCGATGTTGCAGTGCAGTATAAAATCAGGCCTCGCGTTCGTAAAGAATTTGCGGTTTAAAAAACACCACAACACTCATGGTCTTACGTTTCATTGCGCAGGGACTGTGACGTCCATCACAATTCCGTACCGCGTAAAGCGACGCAAGTCTGGCTCAGACGGCAAGTGGACTTTAGTCGGAAGACGAAGCCGTCTCCCCTTCACTGCGTGCCAGCTTTGTCAGCTTGCTTCGCGACAGGCTCTTGAGAAACTCCTTGCGAACCAGCCGCCAGATCGGGACCTGGCGCTCCGCGAGATCCTTCAGCACATGCAGAGGCTGTTGGGCCTGGCCAAGCTTCTGCCGCAACTGGTCGGCAAAATTTCCATGCTGCTGCATGAACAGTTGAAGCGACAACTCCAGATACCGGCTGATGCTGGTCTGCATGGGGTCGCCGTAAAACCGGATGATGAAGGTCAGCAGGGGGGAGGTGAAAATCGGGTCCCCGCCTTCCTCCTGGTCAGCGATGACCTGCAGCAGGATGCTTCGGGTGATGTCCTCCCGCGTGCGCTTGTCCTCGACACGGAAGCGAACGCTTTGTAGAACGAGTTGGCGCACCTCTTCCAGGGTGATGTAGCGGCTGACCTCCGTGTCATATAAACGGCGATTGGGATACTTCTTGATGACACGGATGTCGCTCATAGTCACGGCCATGTTGCAGTGCGCAAAGAATGACAGATACCGCAGCCTGGATCAAAGGCTTACGTCAAAACCTGGGGTCTAGACGGGATCTTTTCCGGATCCCAGGTCGCGATGGCGTGCTGCAGCAATTCGTCAACGCGACACCCGGCAGAAAGGGGCGCTGTTTTTTGGCCCAGACACCCCAGTGCCTTGATGAGATTCGCCGTCGCCCGATCGGTTCTAATGTGCGCGGCTCCATCCCGCTTGCTCAGCTTTTCGCCGGTGGAACCGACGATTAATGGAAGATGCCAAAACTTTGGAACGTCGGCGCCCAGAGATTCGAGGAGGGCCTTCTGCCGAAACGATGAGTCCACTAGATCAGCGCCGCGGACGACATCGGTGATGCCGAGCGCCATTTCGTCAATTGCGCTTGCGAGCTGGTAGGCAAACAACCCATCGCGGCGACGAACGATAAAATCACCCAGATCCACATCGAGACGTCGTTCCAACCGGCCCAGCACCGGGTCCGCCAGAATGGAAAGTCCTGCTGGTACGCGGAAGCGTAACGAGGCTTCAGCGTCAGGGTGCGCGGCCGAGCGGCAATGTCCCGGATAGATGGGCTCACTGTCCACGGCAGTCGGTCGCAATTCCGAGCGCGTGCACCGGCAGGCATAAACTCTTCCTTTCTTCTGGAGTTGCTCGACGGCTGCCGCGTACTCCTCGATGTGTTCACTCTGTCGGCGTGGCGCTCCGTCCCAATGTAGTCCGTGCTCTTCAAGCTGGCGAAGAATGATCGCTTCGGAACCGACAACAACGCGCGGACGGTCGAGGTCATCCAGCCTGAGAAACCATAAGCCATTCGCCGCTCGAGCGCACAGATAGCTGCCGAGCGCAGTGACAAGCGACCCGAGATGAAGCGGGCCGGATGGCGTGGGAGCGAATCGACCTGCGCAAGAAGGCATGACGACAAAAGGTGGAAGTCAGCGCATCAGCGGCATCAGATTTTCACGCGAAAAACATCATCAATCAGACGATTAGATCGGGAATGCTTATAATTGCAGCGATATGACGAGGCAATTACTCCTGAATTGGGCGTCTCAACATTGGCGACCTCTTGTCGTGATTTGCTTGATGGGCGTCTGGTGACTCTTAAGGCACTACTACTGGATGTGGACGGGACGCTCGCAGACACCGAGCGCCACGGGCACCGCCCGGCCTATAACCGTGCCTTCCGCAAGTTGGGGCTTGATTTCCGTTGGGGACCGAAGCTCTACCGCAAGCTCCTCGAGCAGCCTGGCGGCAAGGAGCGCATTCTGCACTACGTTCACCAGTACCGACCCGATCTCGGCATCCATGCACCTGCCTTTGCACGCGATCCGATGGATTGGGTTCGCGAGGTGCATCTTGTGAAATCGAGATATTTCCAGCGGTACTTGCGGTCCGGAAAAGTACCCTTACGCCCCGGTGTTGCACGACTGATTCGTGACGCAGATGCCGCCGGTCTCAGCGTGGCGCTTGTCAGCAACGCCAGCCGAGCAAGCTTAGCGCCGGTCTTAAAGTATGGATTGGGCGAGGATCTTGCCGCCCGGATCGATGTCATCGTCAGCGGCGATGACGTCGAAAGAAAGAAGCCCTCGCCAGATTCCTACCTTCTGGCAATGTCGAAACTCGGCGTGTGCAGCGGTGAATGTATCGCTCTGGAAGATTCGCAGATGGGACTTGCCGCGGCAGTTGCAGCAGGCGTTCCCACTATCGTGACGACCAACGCAAACACGGAAGGGGAAGACTTCTCCTCTGCTTGGATGGTGTTGGATGGATGCGGAGAGCCTCACGCTCCCCTCAAGCGCTCTCGTGGACCTGTTCGAGGTCCTTGCCTGACTTTGGAGCAGTTGAGAGGCTTGGCCGATTCTCGTCGTTCACTGTAAATCAAGCGTAGGGAAATCAAGTCGCCGACAGGAATGGCAGAGATCGCCAGCGTCGAGGTGTGTCGTGCCTTCAAGCTGAAACGCCTGCTCAGAAGCGCCTGATCATGGGAATTAATGACCTGAGAAACTAGGTACCGCGCCCGGAATCCATCTTCGAGTCAGTGGTCGTCACCAATTCTTCGACACGGATTCACCGCTAAAAACAGGGCCCCTCACCAAAAAACTTTCTGGGCCTGTTCGCGAAGCAGTCGGGCCAATGCCGAAACGGCCTTGATCGAAGCCCTTCGCCGAGGCTCACTGAGACTGCGACCTTGTCGAGAGAAGGCACTCCTGAACGAGTGCCCCTTTTTCGATGCATAAATGGTGGGCCCGGAGAGATTCGAACTCCCGACCACCTGGTTCGTAGCCAGGTACTCTATCCAGCTGAGCTACGGGCCCACAGCGTGAAACGTTTTACAGCATATCCGCCGGTGCATGTGGCGGAGAGTGAGGGATTCGAACCCTCGATAAGGCTATAAACCCTATACGCCCTTAGCAGGGGCGCGCCTTCGTCCACTCGGCCAACTCTCCGAATGCAGAAAAAGCGGCTGACGGCCCGCCTGCGGGCGCGGATTGTAACGACCCAACCCAGGCGTCACAAGCTTTGAATCAGCCTTTGGCCGCAGTCGCCGATTCCAGTCCGAACGCCTTGTGCAGCGAGCGCACGGCCAGTTCCAGGTACTTGTCTTCCACCACCACGCTGATCTTGATTTCCGAGGTGGAGATCATGCGGATGTTGATGCCCTCCTGCGCCAGCGTCTTGAACATCTTGCTGGCGATGCCGGCGTGGCTGCGCATGCCCACGCCCACCAGCGACACCTTGACGATGTCGGTGGCCGTGAGCACGCCCTTGGCGCCGAGCGACGTGGCGATCCGCCGCGCAATGTCCTGCGCCTTGTCGAAGTCGTTGCGGTTGACGGTGAAGGTGAAGTCGGTGGTGCCGTCGGCGCCCACGTTCTGCACGATCATGTCCACTTCCACGTTGGCATCGCCAATGGGCCCGAGGATGGCCGCGGCGATGCCGGGGCGGTCGGGCACGCCCGCCACCGTGAGCTGGGATTCGTCGCGATTAAAGGCAATGCCGGAGACCAGGGGCGCTTCCACGTTGTCATCCTCAAGCGTGATCAGGGTGCCGGGGCCATCCACGAAGGTGGAGACCACGCGCAGGGGAACCTTGTACTTGCCCGCGAATTCGACCGAGCGAATCTGCAGGACCTTGGAGCCGAGCGATGCCATTTCCAGCATCTCCTCGAACGTGATCTTGTCGAGCCTGCGTGCTTTGGGCTCCACGCGCGGGTCGGTGGTGTAGACGCCATCCACGTCGGTGTAGATCTGGCACTCGTCGGCCTTCATCGCGGCCGCAATCGCCACCCCGGTGGTGTCCGAGCCGCCGCGGCCGAGCGTGGCGGTGGAGCCATCCGGCGCGATGCCCTGGAAGCCGGCCACAACGGGCACGATGCCCTGCTTGCACGCGGCAAGAAGCTTGTCGCCATCGATGCTCTGGATGCGCGCCTTCATGAAGGCCTCGTCGGTCTGGATCGCCACCTGCGGACCGGTGTACGAGCGGCTCTTCAGGCCCGCCTTCTGCAAGGCGAGCGCGAGCAGGCCAATGGTCACCTGCTCGCCGGTGGAGGCGATCTGGTCGTACTCGCGCTCACTGCCCTTGGGGTTGATGCTCCGGGCGAGCTTGAGCAGGCGGTCGGTCTCGCCCGACATCGCCGAGACCACGACCACCACCTGGTGTCCCTGGTCCACGAATGACTTCACCTTGCCCGCGACGTGCTCGATGCGCTCGACCGAGCCCATCGAGGTGCCGCCGTACTTCTGAACGATCAGTGCCATGGGTTGCTTACAATTTTCCTTCCAGCCATCCGTATGCCGACTCGATTGCCTCGGGCAGCTTGTCCGGCAGCGTGCCGCCCGCCTGTGCCATCTCCGGCTTGCCGCCGCCCTTGCCGCCCACCTGCGCGGCCGCAAAGCTCACCAGCTCGCCGGCCTTGACCTTGCCGGTCAGGTCGGGCGTGACGCCCGCGATCAGGCTCACCTTGCCGGCGTTGGCGCTGCCCAGCAGCACGATGCCGCTCTTGAGCTTGTCCTTGAGCTGATCCATCAGGCTGCGCAGCTCGTTGCCGTCCACGCCATCCACGCGCGCGGCAATGAGCTTGACGCCCTTGACCTCGCGCGCCTGCGACACCAGGTCGCCGCCGGTGCTCGATGCGAGCTTGCTCTTGAGCGCAGCCAATTCCTTTTCCAGTGCCTTGCCGCGATCGATCACCTGCTGGACCTTGTCCGCCAGGTCGTCGCGGCCGGCGCGAACCAGGTCGCCGGCCTGACGCAGGCGCTGCTCGCTGTCGCGCAGGTAGGCCAACACGTTCTCGCCGGTGATCGCCTCCACGCGGCGCACGCCGGCCGCCACGCCGGACTCGCTCACGATCTTGAACAGGCCGATGTCACCGGTGCGCGACACGTGCGTGCCGCCGCACAGCTCGGTGGAGTAGTCGCCCATCGCCAGCACGCGCACCTCGTCGCCGTACTTCTCGCCGAACAGCGCCATGGCGCCGCTCTTGATGGCCTCGTCGTACTTCATCACCTGCGCGGCGACCGGCACGTTGGCGAGAATCGCGTGGTTCACGCGGTTCTCGATCTCCACGATCTCCGCCGCCGTCACCGGCTGGGTGTGCGAGAAGTCGAAGCGCGTGCGCTGCTCGTCCACCAGCGAGCCCTTCTGCGCCACCTGCGCGCCGAGCACGTCGCGCAGCGCGCGGTGCATCAGGTGCGTGGCCGAATGGTTGCGCATGCTCGCGCGGCGCGTGCTGTCGGTGACCTTGGCGTGTACCGTGTCCCCTTCCTTTAGCAACCCGGATTCGAGCGTGCCGTGATGGCCGTAGACGCCGTTGCGGATCTTCTGCGTATCGCCCACCACGAAGCCGCCGATCACGCCCTTGTCGCCCACCTGCCCGCCCGACTCGGCATAGAACGGCGTTTCGGCGAGCACCACCACGCCGGCTTCACCGGCGTTGAGCGCCTGCACCCGCTCGCCGTCGCGGTATAGCGCGAGCACGCGCGTGTCCACGCCCAGCACCTCGTAGCCCACGAACGCGTTCTCGGCGCCGTCGTAGGCAAGCGTGCCGCCCGACTTGAAGCTGCTGGCGGCGCGCGCACGGCTGCGCTGCTCGTTCATCGCCGCCTCGTAGCCGGCCTCGTCGAGATGCAGCTTGCGCTCGCGCGCGATGTCGGCAGTGAGGTCCAGCGGGAAGCCGTAGGTGTCGTAGAGCTTGAACACCACCTCGCCCGGAATGACGCCGTCGCTGATCCTGCCGACGGCTTCCTCCAGCAGCTTCATGCCCTTGTCGAGCGTGATGGCGAAGCTCTCTTCCTCCTGGCGGATGGTCTTCTCGATCTGTGCCTGCTGCGTGCGCAGCTCGGGGAAGGCGTCGCCCATTTCTGCCGCGAGCGGCGCCACCAGCTGGTTGAAGAAGGTGTCACTGATGCCGAGCTTGTAGCCGTGGCGGATGGCGCGCCGCATGATCCGGCGCAGCACGTAGCCGCGGCCCTCATTGGACGGCAGCACGCCGTCGGCAATCAGGAAACTGGTGGCGCGGATGTGGTCGGCAATGACCTTCTGCGACGGGCTGGCGTAGGGCTTCTGCTTGGCAAGGTCAGCCACCGCGGCAATGAGCGCGCGGAAGGTATCGGTCTGGTAGTTGTCGTTGGTGCCCTGCATCAGCGCGGCCACCCGCTCCAGGCCCATGCCGGTGTCGACGCTCGGCGCGGGCAGCTTGGTCATGCTGCCGTCGGCAGCGCGCTCGAACTGCATGAACACGTGGTTCCAGATCTCGATCCAGCGGTCGCCGTCCTCGTCGGGCGAGCCGGGAGGGCCGCCGGCGATGCCCTTGGTTCCGTCCGGGTCGTGGTCGTAGAAGATTTCCGTGCAGGGGCCGCAGGGGCCGGTGTCGCCCATGCTCCAGAAGTTGTCGGACGCGAACCTCGCGCCCTTGTTGTCGCCGATGCGCACGATGCGCGACTCGGGCACGCCCACCGTCTTCCACAGCGCGTGCGCGTCGTCGTCGGTGTGGTAGACGGTGACCAGCAGGCGCGAAGGATCGATGCCCAGCCACTGCTTGCCGGTGACGAATTCCCAGCCGAAGCGGATCGCGTCGTCCTTGAAGTAGTCGCCGAAGCTGAAGTTGCCCAGCATCTCGAAGAACGTGTGGTGCCGCGCGGTGTAGCCCACATTCTCCAGGTCGTTGTGCTTGCCGCCGGCGCGCACGCATTTCTGGCTGCTGGCGGCGCGCACGTAGGGGCGCTTGTCCTGGCCGGTGAACACGTCCTTGAACTGCACCATGCCCGCGTTGGTGAACAGCAGGGTCGGGTCATTGCCGGGCACCAGCGGGCTCGACGGCACCACGGTGTGACCGTGGCTCCTGAAAAATTCCAGGAAACGCGCACGCAGCTCGTTGCTGTTCATGAGAGGCCGCAGACCAAAGGGTCGCGATTTTAAGCCGGGCGGCCGTCACGCCGCCATGCGGCGACGAGCCTCGTGCAGGCGCGGTGCCAGCTGCTAGGGTGGCGGGCAAAGAGAATTCCCGGGAACTTCCACTTCCACATGCCGCACCCGGTCCACGCCGCTGCCGAACACGAGGCCCGCGGCCGCGCGCCACGCCGCATCCTGCCGGTGCTGGTGCTGGCGCAGCTCGCGGGCACGTCCACCTGGTTCGCGGTCAACGCCGTCATGCCGGAACTGCGGGCCGGGTTCGGCTGGCCGGCCGGCTCGGTGGCGACGCTGACCTCGGCGGTGCAGCTGGGCTTCATCCTCGGCGCGCTGGTGTTCGCCGTGTTCACGATCTCCGACCGATTCTCCACGCGCCGGGTGTTCCTGCTCTGCTCCTGCGCGCAGGCCGCCTGCACCGTCTGCGCGGAAGCCTTCGCCAGCTCGTTCCCCGCACTGTGCTTCTGGCGGGCGCTCACCGGGTTTTTCCTGGCCGGCATCTACCCGGTGGGGATGAAGATCGCCGCGCAGTGGTTCCCGAAAGGACTCGGCGCCGCGCTGGGCCTGCTGGTGGGCGCGCTGGTGCTGGGCAGCGCCAGTCCGCATGCCTTGCGCGCCCTGTCCGCCGGCTGGCACTGGGCCACGGTGCTGCACGCCATTGCGCTGACGGCACTGGCTGCCGGCGCACTGCTGTTCGTGCTGATTCCCGAGCCGCCGCCGTCCGCCGCCCCGGCCAGGGCCAAGGCCCTGCAACTGCGCGCCCTGTTCACGGTGATGGCAGACCGCCGGGCGCGCGCCGCGGTGCTGGGCTACTTCGGCCACATGTGGGAGCTGTACACGCTCTGGGTGCTGGCGCCGGTGATCGTCGCCACGCGGCTGACGGGCGTGGACGTGTCGTGGGCCGCGTTCGGCACCATCGGCGCGGGCGCGCTGGGCTGCGCGGTGGGGGGACGCATCGCCACGCGCGTGGGCAGCGCCCGGGTCGCCACCACGCAGCTCGCCGTGAGCGGGCTGTGCTGCCTGGTCTCGCCGTGGATGCTGACGGCGCCGCTACCGCTATTCCTCGCCTGGCTGCTGCTGTGGGGAACCACGGCCGCGGGCGACTCGCCGCAGTTCTCCGCGCTCACCGCCACCCACGCACCGCCGGCGCTGGTCGGCAGCGTGCTGACGCTGACCATCAGCATCGGCTTTGCCATCTCCATCATCAGCATCCAGCTGTTCGTGTGGCTGGCCGGCTTCGTGCCGCTGACCCAGCTGCTGCCCTGGCTCGGCGCCGGGCCGCTGCTCGGGCTGTGGGCCTTGCGCCCCTTGCTCGGACGCTGAGGTCGAACGCCGCCGCCCACGGGCGAGCGCTAGGGGCCGCCATCCGGGACCGCTTCCTGCGACCCGCGTGACGACCACGCCGCCAATTCCTGCCGATCGCCTTCAAGCTGATGGACTCCGTCCGATCCGACTCCGCCGACGCCTCCGCGCAACTCGACGCGGAAGAAACCGCGCGCGCCGCCGGCCTGCGCTACGTGTCGGACACGCGGGCCGGCATCCGCCGCCTGGGCAAGCCGGGCGCGTTTCACTACGAGGGGGCCGACGGCAAGGCGATCACCGACGAGGCCACGCTCGATCGCATCCGCAAGCTCGCCATCCCCCCGGCCTACACCGACGTGTGGATCTGTAGCTCGGCGCGCGGCCACCTGCAGGCCACCGGGCGCGACGCGCGCGGGCGCAAGCAGTACCGCTACCACGCGCACTGGCGCAGCGCGCGCAACGGCACCAAGTTCGGCCGCATGATCGAATTCGGCGAAGCACTGCCGCGCCTGCGCCGCCGCGTGCGGCGCGACCTCGCGGTGCGCGGCCTGCCGCGCGACAAGGTGCTGGCGCTGATGGTGGCGCTGCTCGACCTCACCCTGGTGCGGATCGGCAACAGCAGCTACGCGCGCAACAACCGCAGCTTCGGCCTCACCACCCTGTGCAACCGCCACGCGAAGTTCGCGGCGGGCCGCCTGCGCCTGAGCTTTCGCGGCAAGGGCGGCACCGACCACCAGCTGGTGGTCGACGACCGCAGCCTGGCGCGCGTGGTCCGGCGCTGCCACGCCCTGCCCGGCCAGCCGCTGTTCCAGTACCTGGACGACGCCGGCGAGCGCCACGGCATCGACTCCGGCATGGTCAACGACTACCTGCGCGAGGCGACCGGCCACGACTTCACCGCCAAGGATTTCCGCACCTGGGGCGCCAGCCTCAAGGCCATTGCGCTGATGGCCTGCACGCCGCTGCCCGAGCCGCCGAGCGAGCGCGCCCTCAACGGCTGTATCGTCGCCGCGATCCGCGAAGTGGCGTGCGAACTGCGCAACACGCCCGCGGTGTGCCGCAAGTCCTACATCAACCCGGTGATCTTCGAGGCCTGGCGCGAGCGCCGCCTGCACAAGGTGATCTGCCAGGACCTGAAGGCGCATCCGCGCAAGGTGGAAAAGCTCGCGATGCAGCTGCTCCAGCGCGAGGCGCGAAGGGCGGCGCGTTCCGCGTCGCGGTAGGCGCCGGAACCCGGCCCGTTCAATTTCCAGACGCAGCGGACCTGCGGGATTCAGAACGCATGAGCGATCGTGGCGTCCGCGCCCGGCCCGGCACGGCACGGCACGGCACGGCAGCAAGCCTGCGCGCTTGCGGCCGCAGGAGCGGCGCAGCTACCCGTTCGGCTCCGCGTCCCCGTTCATGGCCGCCTTGATCTGCTCGGAGTCGAAGCCGCGCGTGGCCAGGAAACGGTACTGCTTCTGCCACTCGGGACCGCGATCCGGCACGGCGCCGAAACGCCGGGTGCGCACGCGCGTCGCCTCGGCGGCGAAGTCGCAATCCAGCGCCGCAAACGCTGCGCGGATCTGCTCGTCCGGCACGCGCGCCTCCTTGAGTTCCGCCCGGATGCGCAGCGGGCCGTAGCCCTGGTTGGCGCGCGAGCGGGCCAGGGTTTCGGCAAAGCGGGCGTCGGACTGCCAGCCCGCCTCGGTGAGGCTCTCCACCACGTCGGCCGTGGTCTGCGCGTCGTGCCCGCGCGCCGCGAGCTTGCGCCGGATCTGCGCGACCGAGTGCTCGCGCCGTGCCAGGATGCGCATGGCCGAGGCGCGCGCCTCGGCCGGCGTCAGGTCTTCAGGTTTTTTCGGCGGGGGCACGCTTGGCCTGCAACTTCGCGCGCAGGCCGGCTTCCAGGCTGGCCGCGATCTCGGGGCGATCGCGCAGGAACTCGCGCGCCTTGTCCTTGCCTTGGCCGATCTTGTCGCCGTTGTACGCGTACCAGGCGCCGGACTTCTCCACCAGGCCGTTCTCCACGCCCAGGTCCAGCAGTTCGCCCAGCTTGGAGATGCCCTCGTTGTAGAGGATCTCGAACAGCGCCTCGCGGAACGGCGGCGCCAGCTTGTTCTTGACGATCTTGACGCGCGTCTCGTTGCCCACCACCTCGTCGCCCTTCTTCACGCTGCCGATGCGGCGGATGTCGAGCCGCACCGAGGCGTAGAACTTGAGCGCGTTGCCGCCGGTGGTGGTTTCCGGCGAGCCGTACATCACGCCGATCTTCATGCGGATCTGGTTGATGAACACCAGCATGCACTTGGAACGCGAGATGTTGCCGGTGAGCTTGCGCAGCGCCTGGCTCATGAGCCGCGCGTGCAGGCCCACGTGGCTGTCGCCCATCTCGCCCTCGATTTCGGCCTTGGGCACCAGCGCGGCGACGGAGTCCACCACGATGATGTCCACCGCGTTGGAGCGCACCAGCATGTCGGCGATTTCCAGCGCCTGCTCGCCGGTGTCCGGCTGCGAGACCAGCAGCTCGTCAATGTTCACGCCCAGCCGGGCGGCGTAGTTCACGTCCAGCGCGTGCTCGGCGTCGATGAACGCGGCCACGCCGCCGGCCTTCTGGCATTCGGCCACGGCGTGCAGGGTCAGCGTGGTCTTGCCCGAGGATTCCGGCCCGTAGATCTCGACGATGCGGCCACGCGGAAGGCCGCCCACGCCCAGGGCCATGTCCAGGGTCAGCGAGCCGGTGGAGATCACCTCCACGTCGCGCACGGCATCGGCGCCGGTCATGCGCATCACCGCGCCCTTGCCGAACTGTTTCTCGATCTGCCCGAGCGCGGCTTCCAGGGCCTTGCGACGATTGTCTTCCATGCCTGTTTCTCTTTTGATGGTTTTCACAGCCGCGTGCGCGGTCCAAGGATGCAGCGAGGGGGTGGCCCAGTTTCCCACAGTTCGCGCGGGGCCACGGCGCAGCACGATCCACCACGATGGGGCCGGCGCGGCACGCATCAAGGTCAAAATCAATCATGAACAGGACTGGACTTGCGCCGCTGGCTCGCCGCGCTGACAGCCGCCCTTCGCTGAAAGGCGCTGGACTTTGCAGGCCGCGGCGGCATGCTCTGCGGCGTGACGTTGCTCCGGGTTTTACCTTCACCGACGGGAAAGTCCCATGAACACTTCAGCCGCTCCACGCCACCTGCTTCTGCCGCTCCTGGGCACGCTTCTGATGCTCGCAGCGCCTGCGGGCGGGGCGGCAGAAATCGACCGCCAGCTGTCCGTGACCATCAGCGTGGACGGCCAGCAGACCTGGAGGGCCGACCCCGAAGGCTCGCGCGGCTCCACCACGCAGAGCTACCAGTTCGTGACCGTGCTGCGCTCCAGCGGACGGCTCGAAGCGGTCAACTACCTCGACCCCGACATGGACCGGCGCATGCGCATCAAGCTCGCCTACATGAAGCGCGAGGGCATGGCCGGCACCCAGCGCGCGCCGGTGACGCAGGCGGAAAAGCAGGCCCTGGCCACGGACCTGCTCACCGAAAAGCTCAAGTGCAAGGGCGACATCCTGTGCACCAACAAGGTCAACCAGAAGTACGCGCTCATCCTGGCCACGGCCGAGTCCGGTGACGGCAGCGAGGCCGAGGCGCCGGACGACATCCTGGAAGGCGAAGGCCGCTACCTGATCTTCTTCCCGTTCGATGGCTGCCCCAGCCGCATCATCAGCAAGTACACGGCGCACGTCGAAGGCATCATCGCCCGCGACCGCGAGCGCAAGAAGCTGCGGCCCTTCGTCCTGCAGCGCGATGCCAATTCCGCCGGCAGCGCCCTGGACCAGCGCGCGCTGTGCTCGCACTACACCGCGACCATCGACACCAAGGAACAGAAGATGTACTGGGACAACCTCTACATCCCCGCCGCCATCGGCGTGGCCGTGCTCAAGGACGGCGAGGTGACGCAGCACACCGAGCAGGAATTCCCGGTGCCAAGCGCGGTGATGAACTGGGTTTTCAGCACGCTGCGCTATGCGCCGTTCTCCGGTTCGGCCAGCACCACGCTGCCGCTGCCGGAGCCGATCGATGGCGACTGGGGCGTGCCCGGCAAGATCGACGGCAGCGTGAAGGTGAACCTGAAGTGGGCATTCACCGAGACCGGCGCCGCGCCCGCGGCCAAGTAGTGCAGGGCGTAAATCGGGGCGCGGCTCAGGCCGCGGCCTGAAGGCGCCGGACCAGTCCCGCCAGCGCCGTTTCCGCGGTCTGCTGGCGCACCGCGGCGCGGTCGCCGCCAAAGTGGTGGCACTCCGCCTCCACCCCCTGCCCGCGCTGCATCCACGCCATCCACACCGTGCCGACCGGGCAGCGGGTACTGCCGCCGCCTGGGCCGGCGACGCCGGTCACGGCCACCGTCCAGTCCGCGGGCGAGCGCTGCATGAGCCCGGACACCATGGCGCGCACGCAGGCCTCGCTGACCGCGCCGTCGGCGCGGAACACGTCCTGGTCCACGCCCAGCAACTCGTGCTTGGCCTCGTTGCTGTAGCTGACCACGCCGCGCTCGAACCAGGCCGAGGAACCGGCCAGATCCGTGGCGAGCTTGGCGATGAGCCCGCCGGTGCAGGACTCGGCGAACGCCACCCGCGCGCGCCGGGCGGTCAGCAGTGCGGCCAGGGTCTGGACCAGTGTTTCGGACACGGTTTCGGTCAGGGTTTCAGTTCGGAAGTCGGAGTCGGCGGCGGTCATGGGCAGTGCGGCAGGCAGGCGGCGGGATCGGCGTCCGGCTTGACCCGGGACAGCAGCACGGCGCCCGCGATGAAGAAGAAGATCAGCATGAAGAGCGCCAGTCGCGGGTTGCCCGTGAGCGTGGCGGTGACGCCCACCACCAGCGGGCCCAGCACGGCGGCGAACTTGCCGAGCATGTTGTAGAAACCGAAGAACTGGCCGGCCGAATCCTGCGGAATCAGCCGCGCGAAATAGCTACGCGAGAGCGACTGCACCCCACCCTGCACCAGCCCCACGGTTGCGGCCATCAGGTAGAAATCCAGCTCGGTCTGCATGAACCAGGCCCAGGAGGTCACGCCCACGTAGACGGCGAGCCCGATGTAGATGCCGCGCTTGGCGCCGATGCGCTCGCCGATCCAGCCGAAGGCAATGGCGGCCGGAAAACTGACGAACTGCACCAGCAAAATGGCCTTGATTAGCGCCGGCGTGCCGAAGCCCAGGTTCTTGCCGAAGTCCACCGCCAGCTGCGCCACCGTGCCCAGCGCGTCGATGTACAGCCAGTACGCGATCAGGAACCGCACCACCGGCTTCATGCCGAGGATGCGGCCCAGGGTGTGGCGCAGCTCCTGCCAGCCCAGGGTGGTCGCGGCGTGCGCGGCACTTTCGGGCACGCGCAGGAACAGGGGCAGGGAAAACACCAGCCACCACACTGCGACCGTGGCGAACGCGACCTTGGTGGCGACCACCGCATCGGGCAGCCCGAACCACGCCGGCTGGAGCGCCATGGCCACGTTGACCGCCAGCAGCAGGCCACCGCCCAGGTACCCCAGGCCGTATCCGAAGGCGGACACGCGATCGCGCTGCTCCGGCGGCGCCACGTTGACCAGCAGCGAGTCGTAGAAGCCCAGGCTGCCGAAGAAGCCGATGGAACCCAGCGCGAACAGCGCGATGGCCCACTGCCACTGGCCCTTGCCCACGAAGCACAGGCCCACCGTCGCGGCCGCGCCCAGCAGGGTGAACAGGCCCAGGAACAGCTTGCGGCAGCCGCGGCGGTCCGCGATCACGCCCAGCGTGGGCGCCAGGAACACCACCACCAGCGCCGCCAGCGAATTGCCGAACACGCTGAAGTAGAAGGTGCTGTCGGTCGCCGCCATGCCGGCCGCGTAGTAGTCCTTGAACAGCGGCGGAAACATGGCGACCAGCACGGTGGTGGCGAAGGTCGAATTGGCCCAGTCGTTGAACGCCCAGGCCCACTGCGCGCGGTTGATCACGCGGGCTCAGGCAAGATCGAGTGCCAGCACGAAGGCATCCTCGCGCTGCGCCTGGCCCGGGTAATAGTTGCGGCGCGTGCCCACTTGCTGGAACCCGGCGCCGTGGTACAGGCGGATGGCCGCCTTGTTGGAGCGGCGCACTTCCAGCAGCACGATGGTGCACAGCGTCGCCCGCGCCAGGACCAGCAGGTGGTTCAGCAGGAAGCGGCCCAGGCCCTGCTGGCGCAGGCCGGGCTCGACGGCGAGGTTCAGGATGTGCGCTTCGCCCACGGCCATGGTCATGACGGCGTAGGCCAGCAACTGGCCGCTGCCGTCCTGCACCAGCCAGCCCGCGTAGCCGGCCTTGAGGCAGTCGCGGAAGATGCCCAGCGTCCAGGGGAACTCGTAGGCGCGGCGCTCGATTTCCATCACCTGCGCCAGGTGCGCTTCGTCCAGCGGCACCAGGCGCCAGGAAACCTGCGCCACCTGCGGCACGGCGTCGAAGCAGGCCTCGGCCCGCGCCGGCTCAAGCATCGCGCTGCTCCAGGAACCGCCAGACCTTCTTCAGGTCCTCCCAGGACTTGGCCTTCTCGCGCGGGCTGCGCAGCAGGTAAGCCGGGTGGTAGGTGATGAACAGCGGCGTGCGCTCGGCACCGTAGGCGTGGATGGGGCCGCGCAGCCTGGACAGCGGCTGGTCGGTGGCGAGCAGGCGCTGCGCCGCGATGCGCCCCAGGCCGACGATAAGCCGCGGCCGGACCAGGCGGATCTGCTGCTCCAGGTAGGGGCGGCAGGCTTCGACCTCGCTCACTTCCGGGTCGCGGTTGCCCGGCGGCCGGCACTTGACCACGTTGGCGATGAACACCGACCTGGCCGGCGCTTCCGCGGTCCGCGATCGCCCGATGGCGGCCAGCATTTCGTCGAGCAGCTTGCCGGCACGGCCCACGAACGGTTCGCCCTGGGCGTCCTCGTCGGCGCCGGGGCCCTCGCCCACCACCATGAGCGGCGCGTCCTCCGGGCCCACGCCAAACACGGTCTGCGTGCGCGTCTCGCACAGCTTGCAGCGGCGGCAATCCTTGACCACGGCGCGCAGTCCGGCCCAGTCCGTGGGGACCGGCCCGTGCTCGGGCGCAGCGTCGGCCGATGTGGCGGAAACCTCGATTTCAGGCAGTGCGCGACGCGCCGGCGCTGCGGCTTGCGGCGGCGGCACATCCACCGTCACCGGCGCGGCGCGCGGTGCGTCTTCGACGCCGGGTTCTGAGACTGTAATCGCGGCCGCCGGCCGGGTGCGCGGAACCCAGATATCGACGCCCATGGCCTTGAGATATGTCTTGCGTCGTACCGCGTCCATGGGCGTGCTGCGAAAGGGGATGCGGCGACGATATCACGCCCGTTCAGGCCGCTTCCCATCCGTCGCCGCCGACGCTGCGGCGCTCCCGCGGCAGGCGGAAAACCAGCTTGCCGTCGGGCCGGAAAAAGCTGTTTTCAGGCACGAATCCCAGCCGCTTGAGCACGCGCTGCGATGCCTGGTTGGCAGCGTCGGTGCTGGCGCGGATCTCGGCCAGGTTCAGGTGCTCGAACCCGTAGGCGACGAGCGCCGCGGCCATTTCCCGCGCATAGCCCTTTAGCCAGTGCGAGGCCTCGACGCCGTACAGCAATTCGAGCTCGTGCTCGTTGCGGAAGAACCAGAACCCGCAAAAACCCACCAGCTCACCCGCCGAGTCGAACGCACCCCACAGGCCGAAGCCGTGCTGCTCCATGAGATAGCCGCTCTGCATGACGATGTCGCGCGTCTGCTCGAAGGCGAGCACGCGATCGTCCCACAGGTGCAGGCGCACGCCGGGATGCGTCCAGAGGCGATGCAGGGCGTCGACATGGCTTTCGCCCAGCGGCAGCAGGCGTAGCCGGGCCGTCGACAGCGCCACCGGTCGCGGCGCTGCAGGGGCGGCCGCGACCGGTTTCGCAGGTTTTGGCTTAAGCCACCGCACGCGCCGGCGCGGCTGCCTTGGCGCGCACCGCGGCCGCGCGGTTCAGGCCGGACAGGATGGCCTTGAGCGAGGCGGTGACGATGTTGGAGTCAATGCCCACGCCGAACATCGGCCGGCCGTCGCCCACCTTGAGCTCGATGTAGGTCACGGCCTTGGCATCGGCGCCCTTGCTGATGGCGTGCTCGTGGTAGTCGACCACGGCGATGGTCTCGCCGGAAAGCTTGGACATGGCCTGCACGAACGCGTCGATGGGACCGTTGCCCTTGCCGTTGAGCTTGTGGCGCGTGCCGTCACCCATGACCTCGGTGGTGAGCTGGACCTGGTCGCGCGTGGAGTCTTCCACCAGGAAGTGGGCGAGGTACGCGTACGGCGTGACCGGCGCGAGGTACTCGCTGGAGAAGATGTCCCAGATGTCGGACGCGGTCACTTCCTTGCCGGACTCGTCGGTCACCGCCTGCACCACCTGGCTGAACTCGATCTGCAGGCGCCGCGGCATGGTGAGGCCGTACTCGGCTTCGAGCAGGTAGGCGATGCCGCCCTTGCCGGACTGCGAGTTGACGCGGATCACCGCCTCGTAGGAACGGCCGAGGTCCATGGGGTCGATGGGCAGGTAGGGCATTTCCCAGATGTCGCCGTCCTTGCGCGCGTGGAACGCCTTGTTGATGGCGTCCTGATGCGAGCCCGAGAACGAGGTGAACACCAGGTCGCCGACATACGGATGGCGCGGATGCACCGGGAGCTGGTTGCAGAACTCCACCGCGCGCCGCACCTCGTCGATGTCGGAAAAATCCAGCCCGGGGTCCACGCCCTGCGAGTAGAGATTGAGTGCGAGGTTCACCACGTCCACGTTGCCGGTGCGCTCGCCGTTGCCGAACAGGCAGCCTTCCACGCGATCGGCGCCGGCCATCACCGCGAACTCGGCCGCGGCCACGCCGGTGCCGCGATCGTTGTGAGGATGCGCCGACAGCACCACGGCCTCGCGCCGCGCGATATTGCGGTGCATCCACTCGATCATGTCCGCAAAGATGTTGGGCGTGGAATGCTCCACCGTGCTCGGCAGGTTGATGATGCACGGCCGCTCGCGCGTGGGCTGCCAGACCTCGGTCACGGCGTCCACGATGTCGCGCGAGAATTCCAGCTCGGCGCCGGAAAACATCTCCGGCGAATACTCGAACACCCAGTCGGTGCCCGGCTGCGCCTGCGCCAGCTGCCGCACGATGCGCGCGTGCTCCACCGCGAGCTGGGCGATGACCTCGGCCTTGCTCAAATTGAACACCACGCGGCGCATGACCGGCGCCACCGCGTTGTAGTAGTGCACGATGGCGCGGCGCGCACCCTTGAGCGACTCGAAGGTGCGTTCAATCAAAGGCTCGCGCGCCTGGGTCAGCACCTGGATGGTCACGTCTTCCGGCACGCGGTTTTCTTCGATGAGGCAGCGCACGAAATCGAAGTCGGTCTGCGAGGCGGACGGAAACCCCACCTCGATCTCCTTGAAGCCGAGACGGCACAGCATCTCGAACATGCGCAACTTGCGCGGGCGGTTCATCGGCTCGATCAGGGCCTGGTTGCCGTCGCGCAGGTCAACGCTGGCCCAGATGGGCGCGCGGGTAATGACCTGATTGGGCCAGGTGCGGTCCTTCAAGCCGATGGGCGCGAAGGGGCGGTATTTGCTTGCGGGATTCTTGAGCATGCTCATGAGCGGTTCCTTGCCGGTTGTGGCGGCTGCGCGTGCGCCATTGTCGCGCACGTCGCCTGGGATTGGGATGAAAGCTTGGGGGGTGTCACGGGTGATGGCCCCGTGCGGCCGTGATCGTTATCTGCCCGAGGGCAGCAGCAGCAGGAGCGCGGCCGAGCACTGGCCCACCGCAAGGGCGGGGCTCAGCACGGCAAAAGGGGCGCTCTGGATCGACATGAGCCAAAACTCTAACCAAACGAGTGCTGCTTGCCAACCCGGTGGGGCCCTCGACGGCCCGATCGCTGGCGTCGTACGCGCTCAGTCCGCGAGACTCAGGGCCTGGTCCAGCCGGCTGACCGCGGTGACGTCCATGTCCAGCCGGGTGGCCTTGCGCGGGCGGTTGGCTTCCGGCACCAGGGCGCGCTTGAAGCCCTGCTTGGAGGCTTCAATCAATCGCTCCTCCCCGGCCTGGACCGGGCGGATTTCGCCGGCCAGGCCGACTTCCCCGAACACGATCAGGTCGGTGGGCATGGGCCGGCCGCGGAAGCTGGACAGTGCCGCCAGCAGCAGCGGCAGGTCCGCCGCCGGTTCCTGGATGCGCATGCCGCCCACCACGTTGACGAACACGTCCTGGTCGCCGAGCGCGATGCCGGCGTGCCGGTGCAGCACGGCCAGCAGCATGTTCAGGCGATTGGCCTCCAGCCCCAGCGCCACGCGGCGCGGCGTGCCGACCATCGAGCGGTCCACCAGCGCCTGCACTTCCACCAGCATCGGCCGCGTGCCCTGGCGCGTGACGGTGATGACGCTGCCCGGCACCGGCTGCTCGTGGCGCGACAGGAACAGGGCGGAAGGGTTGCTCACCTCTTTCAGCCCGCCGTCGGTCATGGCGAACACGCCCAGCTCGTTCACGGCGCCGAAGCGGTTCTTCACGGCCCGGATCAGGCGGAAGCGCGAGCCCGGATCGTGCTCGAAGTACAGCACCGTATCGACCATGTGTTCCAGCACGCGCGGCCCTGCAATGGCGCCTTCCTTGGTCACGTGCCCGACCAGGATCACCACGGTGCCGGTCGCCTTGGCGTAGCGCACCAGCTGCGCCGAGCACTCGCGCAGCTGCGACACCGACCCGGGCGCCGAATCCAGCGCCTCCGTATAGAGCGTCTGGATCGAATCGATCACCACCAGCCCCGGACGGGTGGCCGACAGCGTGGCGAGGATGCTCTCCACGCCGGTCTCCGCCAGCGCCGGAAGGTCGATCCGCGGCAGGCCCAGTCGCTGCGCGCGCAGCGCCACCTGCGACAGCGACTCCTCGCCCGTCACGTACAGCGTGTCCATGCGCCCCTCGACCGCGGCCAGCACCTGCAGCAGCAGCGTGGACTTGCCGATGCCCGGATCGCCGCCGATGAGGATCACCGCGCCGCGCACCAGCCCGCCGCCGAGCACGCGGTCCACCTCCATCAGCCCGCAGGGCAGGCGCGGCGCGGACTCGGCGTCCACCTCGTGCAGGCGGCGCACCGCGCCCGCCGCGGCACCAGGGCGTGGCGCGGACTTGCCCGGCGTCACCGAGGTTTCGACGAGCGTGTTCCAGGCGCCGCAGTCGCTGCACTGCCCTGCCCACTTGGAGGCGGCAGCGCCGCAGTTCTGGCAGACATACGCGGTGCGGGACTTGACCACGGCTCAGTGGTTGTCCGCGCCCGGGTAGGCGAAGCGCACCCGGTTGGTCAGGCCGCAGAACAGCTCGTAGGCCAGCGTGCCGGCATAGCCGGCGATGATTTCAGCCGGAAGCTCCTCGCCGAACAGCAGCACGGAATCACCCACGCGCGCCTCGGGCACCCCGCGCAGGTCAACCGTGATCATGTCCATGGACACGCGCCCGGACAGCGGCACGCGCTTGCCGCGGATGAGCACGGGCGAGCCGTTGGGCAGGGAGCGGTGCAGGCCGTCGGCATAGCCCACCGCCACCACGCCGATGGGCATGCGCTCCGGGCAGACGTAGGCCGCCCCGTAGCCGATGGCCGACCCGGCCTCGTAGGTGCGGATGGCGAGCAGGCGGCTGGTGAGGCGCAGCGCCGGCCGCAAGCCGACATCCGCGCCGGTCTTGCCCGGCAGGGGGCTGGCGCCGTACAGCGCAAGGCCCGGCCGCACCCAGTCGCGGCGCGCCTCGGGCCAGGCGATGAGGCCGGCGGAATTTGCGATGGAGCGCGCGCCCGGCACGCCCAGCAGGGCGGCGTCGAAGGCGGCAATCTGCTCCGGCGTGGCGCTGGAATCGGTCTCGTCGGCCCGCGCCAGGTGGGTCATCCAGCCCTGGAAGCGCCAGGCGGGGTGGCGCCGCAGCACCTCGCGCAGGCGCGGCACCGCGTCCAGCGGAAATCCCAGGCGATGCATGCCGCTGTCGAGCTTGAACCACACCGCGATGTTGGACCCGGCGGGCATCGCCTCCAGCAGGTCCACCTGCCAGAAGTCGTGCACCACCACGTGCAGGCCCTCGTAGGCCGCGAGCGCGGCCTCGTCAGACGAGATCACGCCTTCGAGCAGGGCGATGGGCGCGCTCAGATGCGCTTCCAGCAGCACCTGCGCTTCCTCCATGCAGGCCACGGCCAGGGTGTCGACGCCTGCGTCGTCCAGGGCGCGCGCCACCGGCACCGCGCCGTGGCCGTAGGCGTCGGCCTTCACCGCCGCCATGACCCGCGACTTCGGCGCCAGGCGGCGCACCTGCGCCAGGTTGTGCTGGATGGCGGCGAGGTTCACCGTCGCCGTGACGCGGGGGATCATCCGTATCCAACCCCGCCCGGATTCTCGAACTTGGTATTGGCGCCGATGAACTGCACCGGGATCGTCGCCAGAGGCCCATTGCGCTGCTTGGCGATGATGACTTCCGCCGCCCGCTCGTCCGCGCTCTTGTCGTACACCGCGTCGCGGTAGATGAACACCACCAGGTCCGCATCCTGCTCGATGCCGCCGGATTCGCGCAGGTCCGACATGCGCGGGCGCTTGTTGTCGCGGCTTTCCACGCCTCGGTTCAACTGCGACAGGGCGATGATGGGAATCTTGAGTTCCTTCGCCAGCGCCTTGAGCTGGCGGGATATCTCGCTCACTTCCTGAACGCGGTTGTCGCCCTTGCCAGGCACCTGCATCAGCTGGATGTAGTCCACGATCAGCAGCTTGATGTTCTCGCGCATCGCCAGGCGCCGGGCCTTGGCGCGCAGGTCCATCGGCGACAGGCCGCCGGTCTCGTCGATGAACAGCGGCGCTTCGCGCAGGCGGCCGATGGTCCATGTGAGCTGGTCCATCTCCTGGTCGTTGAGTTCGCCGCCCTTGAGCTTGTGCAGGGGGATGCCGCTGCGCGACGAGATCACGCGAAAACCCAGCTGCTCGGCGCTCATTTCCATGCTGAACATGGCCACGGCCTCCTTGCGGTCGAACGCCACGTGCTCGGCGATGTTCATGGCGAAGCTGGTCTTGCCCATCGACGGGCGCGCGGCCAGGATCATCAGGTCGCCCGGCCCCAGGCCGGTGGTCTTGTTGTCGAACTCCACGAAGCCGGTGGGCAGCCCCGCCGAACCCATCGGGTTGCGGCGCACGGTGTCGATGCGCTCGAACACCTGGTCCAGCACGGCCGGCATGCGGAAATAGTCGCTGCGGGTGCGCGCGCCGCGCTCGCGGATCACAAACACCTTCTGCTCGGCCTGGTCGATCAGCTCCGCCGTCTCGCGCCCGTCCGGCCGATAGCCCAGCTCCGCAATGTCTCCGCCCGCCCCGACCAGGCTGCGCAGCACGGCACGCTCGCGCACGATGTCGGCATAGGCGATCACGTTGGCCGCGCTCGGCGTGTCGTTTGCCAGCGAGCCGATGTAGGACAGCCCGCCGGCCTCGTCCAGCAGGTCGCGCCCGCGCAGGTGCTCGGTGAGCGTGACGAAATCGCAGGGGCGACCGGCGCCGATCAGGTCGGAGACGGCGCGCCAGATCAGCTGGTGATCGGCGCGGTAGAAGTCCTGCTCGGCCAGGCGGTCGGCGATGTCGTTCCAGGCGCGGTTGTCCAGCAGCAGTCCGCCCAGAACGGACTGTTCCGCCTCGATGGAATACGGCGCCTGGCGGGCCTGCGCGGGAAGCGTTCGAATCTGTGCCATGACGCGCCTCGCAACGCAGGGGGAAGCGGGGAGTTTACCGCCACCGCGACCGCGGCCCCGTGGATAAGCCTGTGTGAAAGATGTGCGGGGCGTGTGGGATTGCGGCCGCGTGGAAACTGAATCTTCCACCCGCGGCTGCGCTTGGGAATTTCCCGCATCGAACCGGCGCCATAACGACGACGGCCCGCGCGAGGCGGGCCGTCGTCACCACGCAGCGGAAAAAACATCAGCCGCCGCGCTGTTCCTCGACCACGATGTTCAGGCTCGTCTCGACTTCCGAGTGCAGGCGCACCGCCACGGCGAAGGTGCCGGTGGCGCGGATCGGGCCGGTGACCATGTCGATCTCGCCCTTCTCCACGTCGAGGCCGGCGGCAGCGGCCGCGTGCACGATCTCGGCCGGGCCGACGGAACCGTAGAGCTTGCCTTCTTCCGAGGCCAGCGCCTTGATGGTCAGCGTCTTGCCGCCGATCTTCTCCGCGCGGATCTTCGCGGCGTTGAGCGAGGCCGCCGACTTCTTCACCAGCTCGGCCTTGCGCGACTCGAACACCTTGCGGTTGGAGTCGGTTGCCGGCAGCGCCTTGCCCTGCGGCAGCAGGAAGTTGCGGCCGTAGCCGGACTTGACCTTGACCGAATCGCCGAGATCACCCAGCCCCTTCACCTTTTCAAGAAGAATCACTTGCATGGCGTGTTCTCTTCTCCTTACTCGTGCTTGTCGGTGTAGGGCAGCAGGGCCAGGAAGCGGGCCTGCTTGATGGTGCTGGAGAGCTGGCGCTGGAAGCGCGTCTTGGTGCCGGTGACGCGCGCGGGCACGATCTTGCCGTTCTCACCGATGTACTGCTTGAGCGTGACCAGATCCTTGTAGTCGATCGTGGTGGCGCCTTCGGCGGTGAACTTGCACGACTTCTTGCGACGGAATACGCGGGACATCAGATGCCCTCCTCGGTGGCTTCTTCGCCGGCTTCGGCATCGGCCGCGGCCAGTTCGGCCTGCTGGCGTTGCTTGTACTCGGGTTTCTTGTCTTCTTCGGGCGCCTTGAACAGCGGCGACTGCACCGTTTCGGCGGCTTCCTTGCGGATGACCAGCTTGCGGATCACCGCGTCGTTGAAGCGGAACGCGTTCTCGAGTTCGCCCAGGGCCTTGTCGGTGCACTCCACGTTCATGAGCACGTAGTGCGCCTTGTGCAGCTTGGCGATGGCGTAGGCGAGCTGGCGACGGCCCCAGTCTTCCAGGCGATGCACCTTGCCGCCATCACCTTCGACCATCGACTTGTAACGCTCGATCATGGCCGGGACCTGGTCGCTCTGGTCCGGGTGCACCATGATCACAATTTCATAATGACGCATGAAAACTCCTGTGGATGTCGGGGCCGGGGCCCCGGGACAGTCCCCCGAACGTACCGGTGGGACAGGACCTTTTCCCGGGCAGGCCGGCAAAAGGGGCGCGCAGTCTAGGGGACGGGCCGATGCGGCGCAACGAGCACGCACGCGGCGTGCACCGGTTCGATCGACCTAGCCTGCGGCGAAGGACGCTGCCCGGAACGCTTCAGGCCAGGGGCATCATCATGATGAGCATCTCGGCAATCAGCGCGGGCTTGGGCAGATTCTCGATTTCCACCGTGTGCTCGAACGACAGCAGGACGCGGCCCTTGTCCTTGGGGGTGGCGGACTGCAGCTTGATCCGGCTTCGCACGCGGCTCCCCACCGGCACGGGCGTGAGAAACCGCACCTTCTCGAACCCGTAATTGACGGTGACGCCGGCATCCTTCGGCACAGCCGGCAGGGCCAGCAGCCAGTTGGCGAGCAGCGACAGGGTGAGCATGCCGTGCGCGACCGGCCCGCCGAACGGGCTTTCCTTTTTCGCACGGGGCACGTCCACGTGGATCCACTGCCGGTCCTCGGTGCAATCGGCAAAAGCGTTCACGCGCTCCTGGGTGACGTGCACCCAGTCGGTCACGCCGAGCTCGCGGCCAACGAAATCGTGGATGGTGGAGACGCTGTAGGCGGCGTTCATGGGTACTCGTTCCTCCCGAAATTTGATGACTCAAGCGATTCACGCTTGTCGGCGCTACCCGGTGGCAGCGCGGTCCGATTGTTCCACAATCGGGCCGCCCTCCCCATGCACGCCAGGCGCCATTGAATGGCCGCAGGGTCGCCGCCACGTATAATTTCCGCCCTCAATTTTTGCCGAGCTGCGCCATGTCCTCCTCCGACGTCCAATTCTCCAAGCGCCTGAGCATCGAGCAGGTGGAAGAAGGCCACGAGCTGGCGCCGAAGTTTGACGAGCACGGCCTGATTCCCTGCGTCACCACGGCCGCCGGTTCGGGCGAGGTGCTGATGCTGGGTTACATGAACGCCGAGGCCCTGCGCAAGACCATCACCACCGGCGAGGCGCACTACTTCAGCCGCAGCCGCAAGCAGCTGTGGCACAAGGGCGCCACCTCCGGGCTGGTGCAGCGCGTGGTGGAGATGCGCATCGACGACGACCAGGATGCCATCTGGCTGCGCGTGGAAATCCCCGGCGACGCCAGCTGCCACGTGGGGTATCGCTCCTGCTTCTACCGCTCGGTTCCGACCGGCGCAGGCGAGGCTGCCCGCGAACTGCGCTTCGAAGAGAGCGAGAAAAGCTTCGACCCGAAGAAGGTCTACGGCGACGCTCCCAATCCGACCATTCTCTGAGCAGCAGGCTCAGGACTCCGCCGCCGCGTTCCAGAAGCGCGCCGCCCGGTGGCGCCAGGATTCGGTTTGCAGCCGGCCGTTTCCATCCCTCCAGACGCGCACGGCGCCTTCCACGCCCGTCACCAACTGCCGCGCGCCCACATCGGCATAGCGGGCGACGACTTCTGGCCGGGGATGGCGATAATAATTGCGCCAGCCTGCTCCGTAGATCACCAGCCGCGGGCCAACCGCGCTGACGAACGCGGGCGTGGATGACGT
This sequence comes from Panacagrimonas sp., assembly GCA_052386745.1. Taxonomy (GTDB): domain Bacteria; phylum Pseudomonadota; class Gammaproteobacteria; order Nevskiales; family Nevskiaceae; genus Panacagrimonas. Next base: position 114,432 of record JBQTJW010000015.1, read on the forward strand.
GCCACTGCCGTGGTGCGGGGCAATCAGCAGGTCCGCGGGCAATAGATCGGGATGCTCCGTGAGCAAGCGGATCTCCGCTTCCCGTTCGATGTCACCGGTCAGCAGCGCGGCGAACCCCGGCGCGGACACGCGCAGCACGCAGGACCGGTTGTTGTCGGTGTGTCCCGTTTCATCGGGGTGAAGCACGGAGAACACCACCCCATCCCAGGTCCAGGTCTGGCCGTCGCGGCAGGGTTCATGGCCCGGTGTGCCGAGTTCATCGGCGACGTGCAGCAGCCGTCGCACGGCGGGCACACCCCCCGCGTGATCGCGGTCGCCATGCGACAGGAACAGGCGATCGACTCTGCGCAATCCCAGCTGGAGAACGTAGGGCGCGACCACCGATTCGCCCGCATCGAAGCCATCCTCGAACGCGGGCCCGGCGTCGTACAGCAGGGCGTGATGGGACGTCCGCACCAGCACCGCAAGGCCCTGGCCCACGTCGAGCGCCGTCACTTCAAACGGCGCCGCCGTGCGGGTGGTCAATGGCCACAGCATCGGCAGCCAGCACAGGGCCCCCAGCGCTCGCAGCGGCAGACCACGCGGTGCAAACAGCAGGGCGGCACCGAACAGGGCGAGCGCCAGGGCCAGGGCTGGCGGGCTCGCCGGAATCCAGGCGGCGGGCGCATGCAGGGCCAGCCACGCCAGGCCCGACTGCAAGCCCTGCATCAGGTTTGCGGTGGCCACCAGCAGCGGCTGTCCCAGCGAAGGGGCGGCCAGCGACAGTCCAACCGTGCCCATCACCACGGGCGTGAGCACCGTCATCACCGGGACCGCCACCAGATTGACCGGCAGCCCCAGCCAGGCCGCGCCGTGGAAGAAGTACAGCGTCAGCGGCGCCAGCAGCACGCCGAGCATCACCTGCAGGCGGATCGCGAGTGTCCACCAGGGCTCGTGCCCGATGCGCCCTGCCGTCACGTAGTAGATCGCGATCACCGCGCCGAAGGAGAGCCAGAATCCGGGCGCGAGGATCAGGGCCGGATCCACCAGCAGCATCAGGGAAAAGCTCAGCGCAAGCACGCGGGAGGGCGCTGCGCGGCGATCCGGCAAGGCGGCCAGCAGGAGCAGTGCAAGCATCAGCGCCGCGCGCTGCGCCGGTGATTCCCAGCCTGCGAGCAGTCCGTAGGCCAGCCCCGCGAGCGCTGCGAGCACCATCGCGGCCTTCTGCGCGGGAATGCGTTGCGCCAGCCAGGGCGAAAGCGGCCAGGTCCAGCGCACGAGCAGGAATGCCAGGCCGGCGATGATCGCCACGTTGAACCCGGAAATGGCCACCAGATGGCTGGTGCCGGTCTGGCGAAACACGGCCCAGTCGTGGTCGGAGAATCCGGCGTCGTCCCCGATCGCCAAGGCCGCGATCAGCGCCTTGCCCGGATGCGATCCCAGGCGGCCATCCAGGTGATCCTTCACCGCCTGCCGCAGCCCCAGAACGGGTTGCGCGCGATCGATGGAGCAGCGGGAAGCGTCCTGCACCGTCGCCGTGGCGGTGATGCCGTGCTGGTAGAGCCAGCCTTCGTAATCGAACCCGCCCGGATTGAACGAGCCATGCGGCGTGCGCAGCCGCAGGCGCAGGGTCCAGCACTCGCCCGCGCGCACCGGTGCCGTGCTCCGGTACCACGCGACCCGGATCCGCCGCGGAGACGCCTCGTCGATGGGCGTGAAGTCGAAGCGCCAGGTCACCGATCCGTCGCGGCCAAAGCCCGGAGCGCGTTCGGGCAGGCTGCGAACGTGCCCGCTCAGTTCCCGCTCCTGGCCGTGATCCGATGCTGGCCAGCGCTGGTCGAGGTACGCCTGCCCGCCGTGCGTGGCGGCCAGCACGCCGAGCATTGCGGCCGACCACGGCAGCCGGCCGCGCCACGGAATCAGGGCCGGCACGCACCCCGCCAGGAGCAGCCCAAGTCCGGCCAGCTGCGGGACGGCGTGCACGGCCAGCACGCCCAGGGCAATCGCCAGGGCCAGCAGCCGCGGGTCCTGAACGGATCGTTGAGCGGGCGGATGGGGTGGTGGCGCTGGCGTTCCGGACATCGTCGCTTGCACTGGGCCGTCGAGGCGGCCGGCAGCATGCACCGGCGCCTGGAAGCTGTCTAAAACCCGGATTCTCGCGGCAAGGCGGGGTGGTGCCACGCAACCGTCACCGCGACGTCATGCCCGGCGCTCACGATCGTGCGAGCCCTTATCCACCGGAGCCGCCCATGCCACACCTACCGAGCCTTGCACCGATCCTGCTGTGCCTGGGCTTTGCGCTCTCTGCCCAGCCGGCGGTGGCGCAAGCCGCCGAGCCCGGCAAACGCCTGGCTGCCGGCATCACCGTGATCGGACATCGCGGGGCCAGTGGCTACCGGCCGGAGCACACGCTCGCCGCCTATGAGCTCGCCATCGACCTGGGCGCCGACTTCATCGAACCGGACCTTGTCAGCACCGGGGATCATCAACTGGTGGCACGCCACGAGAACGAGATATCCGGCACGACGGACGTGGCCGATCACCCAGAATTTGCCGGCCGGCGCACCACCAAGGTGATCGATGGCGTCACGCTGACCGGCTGGTTCACCGAGGATTTCAGCCTCGCAGAACTCAAGACCCTGAAAGCGCGCGAGCGCATTCCGCAACTGCGGGAGGAGAACACGCTCTACGACGACCGCTACCCCATCCCCACGCTGGAGGAAATCATCCGGCTGGTGCGGCGCAAGCGTCTGGAGACCGGGCGCGCCATCGGCATCTACCCGGAGACGAAGCACCCGAGCTATTTCGACGGCATCGGCCTGTCGCTGGAGGAGCCGCTGGTTCGCGTCCTGCGCCGCGCAAAGCTTGACCCGCGCTTTGTGCCGGTCTTCGTCCAGTCGTTCGAAGTGGGGAACCTGCGGGAGCTTTCGCGCCTGTTGCCGCTTTCTGGCCTGCACCGGGTACGCCGGGTCCAGCTGCTCGGCGGGCCCACCGCTCGCCCGTTCGATCTTGTCCTGACCAACGACGCGCGCACCTACGCCGACCTCGCCACGCCCGAGGGGCTGGCGCAGATCCGCACCTATGCCGACGGCATCGGTCCGCCCAAGACCTCGATCGTGCCGCGCGACGCTTCCGGCCGCTCGCTGGCACCGACCACCCTGGTGGACGACGCCCACGCCGCGGGGCTGCTCGTGCACCCGTACACGTTCCGTTCCGAGAACACCTTCCTGCCACTGGAGCTGAGGGTGGGCGACAGCAGCCACCCGGCGTTCCCGGGCTTCTACGGGCGCGCATTCGACGAGTACCGCCAGTTCTACGCCCTGGGCGTGGACGGCCTGTTCACCGACAACCCGGATACCGCGGCGGAGGCCCGGCGCGAATTCCTGCGCGCAACGGCCGCACCGTAAGCGGCCTTATCGGAACGCGATCCCCAATATCCCGCGAGCCCGGCGAACACGGCGACCGGCGCCGGGTTCGGTGCCAGTCCGCCGCACCGGACTCAGGCTGGCGGCGTCGGAACGCCCGGCAAGAACTCGGTGACGCCGTAGCCGGCTTCCAGCGGGATGCGCATGCGCGGGCCCCCGGGCGTGCGCACCAGTTCCGGAAACACCGTGACCACCGGCCGCCCGCGCGCCGCGCTGAAGGCCTCGTCCACCGTGCGGCTGAAGCCCAGGCGCTGGATGTTCAGCCGCGTGGGCGGAATGATGGTGCGCTGGCCCGCGTCGGCCTGCGCCAGCGCATCGGCCGGGCGAATCCACACCGAGTCCACCGCCTCGCGGCCATCGTGCACGGCCAGCTGCTCGGCCGGCGGCAGCGCCAGGAAGAACAGCGTGTCGAAGCGCTTGGGCATGCGGACTGGCGTGATCCAGTGGGCGAAGGGCAGCAGCTCCTCGCAGGCCAGCTCCAGCTGTTCGTCACGCAGCATCTGCGCGATGCCGATCTCGCCGCGGTCCAGCGGCCCGCGGTAGCGCTCCAGCTGCGCCAGGCGCTGCGCTCCGACGAGCCGCGCGCTGCCGCGTTCACGCGCCAGCAGCACGCCACATTCCTCGAAGGCTTCGCGGATCGCGGCCACGCGCAGCGCTGCCGCTTCCGGCGCAAGGCCGTCGATGCCGCTGCATTGGGCCAGGGCCTCGGCCTCGCCATCGCCCGGCGCCAGCTTGCCGCCGGGAAACACCAGCGCGCCCGAAGCAAAATCACTCTCGTGGTGGCGCACCACCATGAACCCTTCCAGCCCCTGCGCGCCGTCGCGCAGCAGCAGGACGGTGGAGGCGAGCTTGGCGGGCGCCGGGGCAGCAGGTGCGGTCATCGGTCGGGTGCCTCGGTATGGGGTTCAGGCGGCGCTACTTCGCCAGGACAGGCGGTTTGCCGGTCAGAGCTTCAGGTCGCGCGCGATGATGTTGCGCTGGATCTCGCTGGTACCTTCGCCGATCACGTAGACGAAGGCATCGCGGTGGAAGCGGCCCACCGCGTGGTCGCGCATGATGCCGGCGCCGCCGTGGATGCGGATGGCCTGCTCGGTGACGTGCAGCGCGCATTCGCTGGCGGTGAGCTTGACCTTGGCGGCCGTGGCCGAATCCAGCGTGCCCTGGTCGATGCGCCAGGCGCCGTAGTACACCAACCAGCGCGCGGCCTCGATCTGCGCGGCCATGTCGGCCAGCTTGTGGGCGATGGCCTGGTACTGGCCGATGCGCTTGCCGCCCACCTCGCGTTCGCGCGCGTAGGCCACCGCCGCATCCAGCGCGCCCTGCGCCATGCCCACGCAGTTGGCGGCGACGCCGACGCGGTTCTCCGACAGCGACTCCAGGATGATGGGATAGGTGCCCTCCTGCCCGCCCAGCAGCGCCGAGTCCGGCACGAAGGCCTCGTCGATGTGGATCAGCCCGGTCTCGGACGCGCGGATGCCCTCCTTGGCCAGCTTGTGGATGACGATGCCGGGATTGGGCAGGTCCACGATGAACATGCTCACCGCTTCCGGCGTGAGTTCCGGCCGCGTGCGCGCCGCCAGCAGCATGAAGTCGGCGATCGGCGAATTGGTGATGTACAGCTTGCTGCCGCTGATCCGGTAACCGCCCGGCACCTTGGTGGCGCGCGTGCGCATGGCGCGGATGTTGGAGCCGCCCTCGGGCTCGCTGAGGCCGAAGCAGCCGATCAGCTCGCCGCGCAGCGACGGCGCGAAGTACCGGGCCTTCTGCTCGGCGGTGCCGCTGCGCCAGATCGGCCAGCTGCCCATGTGCGCCTGCACCGACCAGGTGGAGGCAAACGCCTGGCTGACGCGGCTCATCTCCTCGCGCGCCAGGCATTCGCCGAGCTTGTCGAAGCCCGAGCCGCCGTCGGCCTCCGGGTAGCGGATGCCGATCAGGCCCATGTCGCCCCAGGTGCGGATCATCTCCTTGGGGAAGCGCTCCTCGTCATCGCAGATGCGCGCGATCGGCGCGACCTCGGTCTGGAAGAACTTGCGGACGGTGTCGCGCAGCAGTTCCTGCTGCGGGGTGAGGGTGAAGTCCATGTCGGGGATTGTGGGTTCTGGATTTGAGGGATTGACTCACAGCTCGCCAACGGCGCGCCGCAAGCGCATGCGTGCCAGCACGCTGTCGTAGCGTGCCGCGGCCTGGTTGGACTCGCTGCCTGCGCGCAGCGCTTCGGCGTCCAGCACGTCGGTATGACTGGACAGGCCGTGGGCATAGCGGTCGCGCGACAGGCGCAGGTTCTCCTCGGCCAGGGCCACGGCGGATTCGGTGACGTGCAGGCGCTGCGCGGTCTCGGCCACGTCGAGCCAGGCCTGGCGCACCTGGAGCTCCACCAAGGACGCCAGGTCCGCGCGCTGCGCGGACGCCGCCGCGGCCTGCTGCGCAAGCGCCGCGGCGCGATGCCCGGCGCTGCCGCCGTCGAACAGGCTCCAGCGCGCACCGAGCGTGGCCATCCACTGCTCCTCGTACACCTGGTAGCGGTTCTCCTGGTAGACGTAGCCGCCGGACAGCGCAATCTGCGGCAGGCGCTCGCCACGCGCCGCGCCCGCCTGGTTCTCCAGCGCGGCGGCCTGCCGGTCCAGCGCGCCCAGTTCGCTGCGCTGGCGCGCGGCACGCGCGGAGAGCACGTCCAGGGGCTGTACCAGCGGCAGATCGATGGACACTTCGTCCACGCTCACCGCGCCGTCCAGCGGCCGACCCAGCAGCCGGTTGTAGACGGCTCGCGCCAGGTCCAGCGCGTTGTCCGCGCGCAGCGACTGCTGGCGCGCGTCGGCCAGCGCCACCTGCGCGGACAGCAGGTCGCTGCGCGACACCAGGCCCTTTTGCAGATAGTTCTCCACATCGCGCGCGTGCGCCTCCAGCGTCGCGCCGTGCTTGCCGGCCAGCGCGGCCAGCCGCGTGGCGCGCAGCACGCCCACGTAGGCCTCCGCCACGCGCAGCCGCAGCTCCTGCACCGCGCCGAGCTGCGCAAGGCGCGCGGCATCGAGCGTGGCATCGGCCGCGGCAATGCCCTGGACCACGCGGCCGCCGCTGTACAGCGGCAGCGTGGCCATGGCCTGCCAGGCGGTGCTGTAACGCTGGGACACCGGGATCTGCAGCGCCTGGCCGGCGAATTCGGTCTGGATCGTGGACGCGTCCGCCAGCGCCGTGCGTCCGGCCTCGACGGTGAGTTGCGGCCAGCGCCCGCCGCGTGCCGCGTCGGCGGCTTCGGCGGCAGCGGCGGCCTGCGCCTGCACGCTCCTCAGGCCCTGGTCGGCGGCCAGGGCCGTGTCCCAGGCCTGCGCCAGCGACTCGGCGCGCAGCGAGCCCGCGCACCACAGCGCGCAGCCACCCAGCATCAGCCGCGGCAGCGGTCGAAGCGCGCACCAGGTCGCGCCCTTCACGGCGTCACCGGCATGGCGCGGGGCACCGCCGGCGCGCGCGACAGCTGCCGGTACAGCAGCAGCGGCACCACGACCACCGACAGCAGGGTGGAAGCCAGCGTGCCAAAGATCAGCGAGATGGCCAGGCCGCCGAACACCGGGTCGGCCAGCATCACCGCGCTGCCGAGCATGATCGCCAGGCCGGTGAGCACGATCGGCCGCAGGCGTACCGAGCCGGCTTCAAGGACCGCGTCGCGGACCGAAAGGCCGCGGCCCTGGTAGTCGAGCACGAAATCGATGATGAGCAGCGAATTGCGCACCACGATGCCGGCCAGCGCGATCACGCCCACCATGGAGCTGCCGGTGAACGGCTGTCCCATCAGCCAGTGCCCGGGAAACACGCCGGCCAGGCCCAGCGGAATGGCGGACATGGCCACCACGGGCAGGCCGAAGGACTGGTAGTAGGCCACCAGCATCAGGAAGATGAAGACGATGGCCAGTCCCAGCGCGATCAGCATGTCGCGATACATGTCCAGGGTCTGGCGCAACTCGCCTTCCCACAGCACCTGGGGACCGCCGAGCACGTCCGGCGCCACCGGCGTCAGGCGCAGGTTGGCGGTGCCGAGCCGCGTGCCGTCATCCAGGGTGCGGCCGTCCAGCCGTCGATCCAGGTCCAGCACGGCGTACACCGGCGCGGTGGAGCCCAGCTCGCCGCCGACATAGGTCACGCGCTCGCCGTCCTTGTGCAGGATGGGGCGGTCGGCCAGCGCCGGAACCACCCGCACCACCTCGGACAGCGGCACGGCGCGGCCCTGCGCGTTGCTCAGCGTGAGCTGCGACAGCAGCGCCGGATCCAGGCTCTCGCGGCGCGGCACCTGCACGCGGATCGGCACCGGGTTTTTTTCGCCGGGCAGGTGCGCGCGCCCCAGGGTTTCGCCATCCACCAGGCGCCGCAGCGCCGCCGCCACCGCCACCGTCGAAAGGCCCGACAGCGCCGCCTTCTCGCGGTCCAGCTGCAGGCGGAACTGGGGCTGGTCGGCGGGTTCGGAACGCGCCACGTCCACCATGTCCCAGGTCTGCTGGAACTCGGCCTTCACGATGTCCGAGAACGCGCGCAGCTGCCGCGGATCGTGGCCGTAGATTTCCGCCAGCACCGTGGCCCGCGTCGGCGGCCCTGGGGGGTCTTCCACCAGCTGCACCGTGGTGCCGGGGTAGCGCGCGACGATGCGCTGCACCGCCGGACGCAGCTCGCGCACGAATTCGTAGGAGCCCTGGCTGCGCGTGTCCTTGTCGATGAGGTTGACGCGGATCTCGCCCACGTTCTCGCCGGCCCGGCCGCCGCTGCCGCGCAGCAGGCCGCTGAAGTCGATCACGCCGGGCTGACCGATCCAGCTCTGGTAATCCAGCACCAGCCGCTGCTCGCGCAGCAGCGCGCCGATCTCGCGCGCCAGCCGGTCGGTGGTTTCCACGGGCGTGCCGGACGGCAGGTCGAGCACGATGTTGAAGGTGTTCTTGTTGTCCTTGGGCATCATCGCGAGCTCCACGCCGAACCAGGCCTGCGGGCCAGCCAGCCCCGACGGGCGCAGGAACTGCCAGGCCGGCTGGAACATCGACAGCAGGATCACCAGGCAGCACAGCAGCAGCACTTTCCGCCGGCGCCCGCGCTGATCCACGCAGGGCACCATCACCCGGCGGTAGAAGCGGATCAGGCGGTCGGCGGCGGCGGGCTGCCCGGCGCCGCGGGCGGAATCGTGCACCTTCAGCCAGCGGTGCGCGGCCCAGGGCACCACGGTGTAGGCCACCAGCTGCGAGGCCACCATGGCCACCGGCACGTTGATCGCAATGGGGTAGAAGTACTGGCCCATCACCCCGCTGATGACCAGCAGCGAGCCGAACACCAGCACCACCGCGAACGTGGCCAGGTTGGTGGGGCTGCCGATCTCGGCCACGGCGCGCAGCGTGGTCAGGCGCCGGTCCGGCCCGCCGTGGTGGGTGTAGTGGCGATGGACGTTTTCGATCACCACGATGGCGTCATCCACCAGCAGGCCCAGTGACAGGATCAGCGCGAACAGCGACACGCGATTGATGGTCAGGCCGGCGAGCCAGGCCACGCCCAGCGTCAGCGCCAGGATCAGCGGCACCGTCATGCCCACGATCAGCGCCTCCTTCAATCCCAGGAACACCGCGGCGACCAGGAACACGGCCAGCACCGCGATGCCCAGGTGCGCGATCAGGTGGTTGACGGCGGCGTCGGCGCGTTGGCCGTCGTTGCGGGTCACGATCAGCTCGACCTCGGGCGGCACCAGCTGCTTGCGCAGGCGCTCGACGCGCTCCAGCACCTGTTCGGCCACCACCACCGAGTTGGTGCCGCGCTGCTTGGCCACCGCCAGCGTCACCGCGGGGCGCTCTTGCAGCGTATCGCGGCCAAAGCGTGGATCACCCGGACCGAAGGCGAAACGGCTGAGCCGGGCGCGCTCCTCGGGCGCGCCGTCGGTGACCCGCGCCAGATCACCGAGCACCAGCGGGCGCCCCTCGTGGGTGCCGACGATCAGCGTCTTCAGCTCGTCCGCGGAGGTGATCTGCCCGTCGAGAAACACCGGCAGCACGCGGTTGTTGCGCACCACGCCGCCCAGCGGCAGGGACAGGTTGGCGGTGTCCAGCTGCGCGCGCATCAGGTCCAGCGGAATGCCGTAGGCCTGCAGGCGTTCGGGTTCGAATTCGATGCGGATCTCTCGATCGCGGCCGCCGCGCACCTCGGCTGCCGACACCGACGGCAGGGTCCGCACGCCTTCGAGCAGGCGGTCGGCCAGACGCTTGAGCGCGTCGTCGCCGTAGGTTTCGGAGGCCAGCGTGACGGTGACGATGGGCACGTCGTCCACGTCGATGCTGCGGATGCGTGGCGCCCCGGCTTCCGGCGGCAGGTGGTCGCGCTGGCCGAGCACGCGATCGTAGAGCTTGACCAGCGACTTCTCCTTGTCCTCGCCGACCTCGAACTGCACGGACAGGACGCCCACGGAGTTGGTCGCCGCCGCGTAGGTTTTATCGACCCCGCTGATCTGCTTGACGATGCCCTCGAGCGGGCGGATCACGAGTTCCTCCACCTCGGCCGCGGACGCGCCGGGCAGGGTCACCACGATCTCGGCGCCGGGCACGATGATCTGCGGGTTTTCCTCGCGCGGGGTCAGCGCCAGCGCCAGCAGGCCGAACAGCACGCAACCGAGCATGAACAGCGCGGTGAGCCGCGAGGTGACGAACTGGTCGGCCAGCCGTCCCGCAAAATTGTGGATGTTGCCGCTCATCGCGCGGCGTCGGCCGGGCCGGCGGCGGACTCGGCCGGCGGCGCACCGGCCGGCTGCACGCGGTCACCGTCGCGCAGGCTGGCCTCGGCCACGCCGACGTAACGTTCGCCAGCCTCCAGGCCGGCGTGGATCTGCACCCCTCCGGAATCTTCGCGGCCGGTGCGCAGCCAGCGGAACCGCGCCACGGAGTCGGCGCCCACCACGAACACACCCCACAGCCCGCCGCGCTCCAGCAGCGCGGCACGCCCGACCACCAGCGCCGGCACGTCGGCGCTGGAAAAACGCGCCCGCCCGAACATGCCGGGCCGCAGGTCCGGCCGCTCGGGCAGCGCGATCTTGACCAGCTGGCTGCGCGTAACCGGATCGGCCGAAGGCACGACGCGGGCGATGGTGCCGGGGAGCGGGGCTTCGAGACCGTCGATGGACACGCTCACCGGCGCACCCTCGTGCAGCGCCGCTGCGCGGTTCTGCGCGGCATGCGCCTCGAAAATCAGCGAGCCGGCAGATTCAACCGTCAGCAGCGGCACGCCGGGCGTGACCAGTTCGCCGACGCGCCGGTGGCGCGCCACCACCCAGCCGTCGATGGGGCTGCGGATATCGGCGTAGGGCCGCTGCGCGCGTGCGGCATCCAGCGCCACGCGGGCACCGTCGAACGCCGCCCGCGCGGCCTCGTATCGCAGCCGCGTCTTGCGCATCTCGTTGTCGGACGCGCTGCCGCGCTCGCGCAGGTCGTCGAAGGCCTCGGTGTCGGTGCGGGCGTCCTCCAGCGCGGCCTGCGCCGCGAGCAGCGCCGCCTCGTTCTGGCGCACGCCGGCTTCCACTTCCGGTGCGTCCAGCAGCACCAGCCGGGTGCCGCGTTTCACGCGGTCGCCTTCCTGCGCCGGCATCTCGCGGATGTGGCCGCTGAGACGCGAGGCCAGGTCGATGCGCTGCTCGGAAACCACGGCGCCGGTCACCGCGTAGCCCTCCGCGCTGCCCGGCGCGGCGGTGGTCAGCGGCAGCGTCCAGGTCCGGAGGGGCGTGCCGGCCGCAGCAGGAGGCGGCTCGCGTCCGCAGGCGCCGAGCAGCGTGACCAGCGCGGCAACGACCAGGCCGCTGCGGACCTGGCGCAGCGATGGCGCGAAGTCCCGGGTCTTCTGCTTCGCGGGGCCACAACCGTCGGCCTGCGGGTGGCGGATGCCGATCAGGTCCGTGTCGCCCCGGCGGCGGATTCCATCTTTGGGAAGGCGCATTTCGCCATCACCATTGCGCGCGATCGGCGCGACAACGGCCTGTGAGAGCCTGCGGACGGCGTCGCGCAGCGTTGCCTGCTGCGAGATCAGCGAGAGAGACATCAAAGTGCCCTGTTTGCACTGGTCAAGAATCGAAAGGCCGGGCGCCTTCCAGTGCCCGGCCCGGATGCAGCGTGCCGTTGGTCTCAGGCGATCTCGAAGCCTTCGTAATCCTTGGCCTTCACCGCGTCGCAGGCCGCCTTGTAGTTGTTGACGCCACCCGGGTACGGCAGCAGGCGGCGGCGCTTGCCCTTGACGTTGGCGCCGGTGTACCAGGAGTCGGTCTTGGCCACCAGGGTCATGGCGGCGACGGCCTCGTGGTGGGCGATCCAGGCTTCCTCGGCGGCCACGGTCGGCTCCACCGTCTGCTTGCCCTTGTTGCGCACGAAGTCGATGCAGTCCTTGATCCAGTCCACCTGCTGCTGCAGGCAGGTGGGCACGTTGCAGAACGCGGCGGCCGGCGAATACGGCGCCATGGTCAGGAACATGTTGGGATAACCGTGCACCTGCATGCCGATGGTGGTGCGCACGTCCTCGGCCCACTGCTCGCGCAGCGAGACGCCGTTGCGGCCGCGGATGTCGATCTGCGTGAGCGCGCCGGTGGAGCCGTCGAAACCGGTGGCGAACACCAGGATGTCCAGCTCGTATTCACCTTTGGAGGTCTTGATGCCCTTCCCGGTGATGCACTCGATGGGCTCTTCGTTGACGTCCACCAGCTGCACGTTGTCGCGGTTGTAGGCCTCGTAGTAGTTCGTCTCCAGCGGCACGCGGCGCGAACCGAAGCCGTAGCCCTTGGGCACCAGCTTCTCGGCCACCTCGGGGTCCTTGACGCGCGCGCGGATGCGCTGGTTGACGAACTGCGAAAACTCGTCGGCGACCTTGGCGTCGAAGAACACTTCGCGGAAACCGGCGATCCAGAACGACAGCGAGCCGTCGGCCCACAGTTGCTCCATCACCTTCTGGCGCTCGGCGGGTGACAGGTCGTAGAACGAGCGCTCGTCGAAATCGTGGGCAAACCCGGCGAAGGTGCTGTGCACTTTCTCCTTCATGTCCGGGTACTGCGCGCGGAAGGCGGCGCGGTCGGCATCGCCGTACTTGGGGTTGCGCATCGGGACGGTGAAGTTCGCCGTGCGCTGGAATACCGTGAGCTGCTTGACCTTTTCGGCAATGGTCTGGATCACCTGGATGCCGGTGGCGCCGGTGCCGATCACGCCCACGCGCTTGCCGGCGAAATCGACGCCCTCCTTGGGCCAGTGCGCCGTGTGCAACGTCTTCCCCTTGAATTTCTCGTGGCCGGGGAACGGCGGCACCATCGGCGCCGACAGCCCGCCCGTGCTCATCAGCAGGAACTGCGCGCTCACGGTCTTGCCGTCGTCGGTCGTCACCGTCCAGCGCCTGGCCGACTCGTCGTACACGGCGGAAGTGACGCGCGTGTTGAAGCGGATCAGGTCGCGCAGCCCGAACTTGTCGGCCACGCGGTTGAGGTAGCGCTCGGTTTCCGGCTGCGCGGGAAAGCGCTCGCTCCAGTCCCATTCGTTCAGCAACTCATCGGAGAACCAGTACTGGTACATCTCGGACTGCGAGTCGACGCGTGCGCCGGGATAGCGGTTCCAGTACCAGGTGCCGCCGACGCTGCTGCCGGCCTCGATGCCCTGCACCGTCAGGCCCTTCTCGCGCAGCCGGTACAGACCGTACATGCCGGCAAAGCCGGCGCCGACAACGACCGCGTCAACCTGCTGCGGGGACTGGGTCTGCTTCATGGGGGTTCTCCTCCAGTTCTAATGAGATGGCGCTTCCAGTGGGATGGCCTGGCCGGCCTTCGGCGCCTGCCAGGCGCTTGCTCCCGGATTCTAGTTTCGTTCGCCGCGGATTGATCCTCGTGCCGACCCTTACCCGTCGCCGGGCGGCTTCAGGAAGTCCGGCAGCGTGGTCTTGCCGAAGGGATCGAAGGCCGGCATGGCCTGATGTTCCGGCACGGCGTGGATGTGCTTGGCCAGGCGCAGCCCGCCGTCCACCGGCAGCGCCACGCCGGTGATGTAGGCCGCGGCCTCGGACAGCAGGAAGCAGATGGCCGCCGACACCTCGGCCTCCGTGCCCATGCGCTGGTAGGGAATCTGGCTGCGGCGCAATTTCAGCCGCGCCTGGAAATCGGCCGGGTAGGTGCCCATGCCGCTGGTTGCAATCGACCCCGGCGACACCGCGTTGACGCGCACGCCGCGGTGCACCCATTCCAGCGCCGCGGTCTGGGTGAGGTTGATCATGCCTGCGCGCGCCGCGCCGGTGTGGCCCATGCTCGGCATGCCGAACTCGACGCTGGCCACCACGTTGACGATGGCCCCGCCGTGCGCCTCCATCCACTGCTGGAAGACCTCGCGCATCATCGCGAAGCCGCCGTTGAGATTGTTGCGCACCACCGCGTCCCAGCCCTTGTCGGAGATGTCGCGCAGCGGGCTTGGGAACTGGCCGCCGGCGTTGTTCACCAGGCCGTCGATGCGGCCGTGCTCAGCGAGAATGGCGGCCACGCCATCGCGCACCGCGGAACCGTCGCGGATGTCGATCACGCGGACCGTCGATGCACAGCCGTCCTGCGCGATCTCCTCGCGCACCCGTTCCAGCTTCTCGATCCTGCGGCCCACCAGCACCGGCGTGGCACCCAGCGCCGCCACCTCGTGCGCCGTGCAGCGGCCGATGCCCGAGCCGGCGCCGGTGACGATCACCACGTGCCCGGCGAGCAGATCCGGCCGCAGGGCGCTGCGATAGCTCATGCGTCTTGCCTCCGCGCACCCTGCCCGCCCGCTGGCCGAGCCGGCCGTTGTCGCTTAGCGTCGACGCTCCACGTCGCTGTTCCGTCTCTCCTCACCTGCACGCCTCCATGTCTCTTGCCTCGGTCCTGCACCTGGTCCTGCACGCTGCCGTTCCCGCGCTCGTTGCCGGGCTGTTCTTCCGCCCGCGCTGGCGGCGCGCCTGGCTGGTCATGCTGGCGACGATGATCGTCGACCTCGACCACCTGCTCGCCAACCCCATCTACGACCCCAACCGCTGCAGCATCGGCTTCCACCCGCTGCACACAGTGCCGGCCATCGCGGTCTACACCGTGCTCGCGTTCATCCCCCGCACCCGCCTGGTCGGCCTGGGCCTGGTGCTGCACATGCTGCTGGACTTCTCCGACTGCGCCGTGCAGCGCGGTCTTGCCGATGCGCTGGCGCGGCTTGCCGGTGGCTGATCCCTGCGTCGGCATCAGGCCGGCAGCACCACGCCGGGCTTGAGACCCAGCCTTCGCGCCCTGCGGGCGAAGCCGCGATCGTCGAACGTCGCCAGTCCCTCGCAGGCGCCGCTCAACGCCCAATGCAGCGCGTCCGGAAATTCGATGCCCCGCTGCGCCACCTGTAGCGCCTTCTGCACCAGAGGCCCCGATTCCACTTCGAACGCCGGGCTGTGGACCAGGTGCTGCAGCACGGACAGGACCTTGCGGGAGTCCAGGCCATAGCTGCTTTCCAGCACCCAGTACAGCTCCTGCACCACGGTCACCGGCACGAAGCAGGGTGCATGGTTCTGCAACCATTGCAGGGCGCGCGCCGTCTGCTTCTCGTCATCGCGGGTGTAATAGCGCACCAGCACATTGGTGTCGGCCGCCCACATCAACGACGCTTCCGCTGGAACGCAGCCTTCACGCCCGCGCGCAGGTCGGCAGGGCTGCGAGCCGGGCCGGCGTATGCGGCCAGACCCAGCCCCTCCTCCAGCGACTGGAGCAGGTCGGCACGCGTGCCGGGCCGCTGCACCTGCAGGTGCAGGCCGCGGGCATCCTCAGAGAACGAGACCACGGTGCCCTCGGCGATTCCCCACCGTTCGCGCAGGGGCTTGGGGATCACCACCTGGCCCTTGCTGGAAACCTGTGACTGGAACATGGCGCGCCCAAGAAGTAAGAACGGACGTAAGAATACCAGCAGCACCTCAGGAGGCCTGCGGCTCAGCCCGCGGCGTCCAGCAATGCGCGCGGCACCGTCACCGGATGGTGCAGCAACTGCTGCGCGTAGGTCTTGCCCTGCACGTCCAGGCGCAGCGACACCGCGCCGCCGCCGCCGAGCGCGTCGTGCAGCAGGAAGTTCAGCGCGTGCAGGCCCGGCAGCTCGTAGCGGTCCACGCGCGGCGTGCCGGTGTGCGCGAACCACTCGCGCACCGCGTCGGCGCTGAGCGCCGCGCTGATGTAGGGCAGGTACTCGGGCCGGCGCGCGAGCACGCCGATGTTGGCCTTGTCGCCCTTGTCGCCGCTGCGGGCCACGGCCAGGCGCAGCAGCGGCACGGTCACGGCGTCGCCCTGCGCGCTTCGCGGTTCCACGCCGGCGAGCGGCGGCGCCGGCTGCATGGCCGGCGCTGCCGCGAAGTGCTGCCAGTCGTGGGCCACGGCCTGCCCGTCCACCGCGACGCGCACCGGCACCTCGGTCTTGGGCAGCAGGAACGAGAACGGCCGCACCACCGGCGTGGTCTTGGGGCGCCCGGTAGGTCCCGCCGCGCAGCGGCCCGTGGTCATCGACAGCGCCGCGCCCGCGGCCTCCTTGGAGAAGACCTCGCAGCCGGCGTAGCGCTCGTGCCAGACGTCCACGCGCAGCACCAGCTCGTTGGCGTCCACCGGCGGCCGGTAGGCCGGGTTCCACAGCGTGTTGGTGCCGATCAGGTGGATGGCGGTGTCGCGGAAATCCGGCAGGCCGTCGCGGGACAGCCGGCGTCGCGCCACCGACAGGATGGCCTCGGCGTTGGCGCGCGCGCGGCGCGGCGCATCGAAGCTGGTGAGGGTCTGGATGAAGGTGGCGCGGTAGCCGTCGTCGTGCGTCGCGCAGACCTTGTAGTCGGCCGTGCGCGGGCGGCCGCGCACACCGCTGACGTGCACGCGGTCGGCGCCCTGCTGCACCAGCCGCACGTTCGCAAAGTCACAGACCACGTCGGGCACGAGGTAGGCCTGCGGATCGTCGATCTCGTACACCAGCTGCTCGCCCACGGTGAGCGGCGACACCAGCCCGCCGGTGCCGGCCGGCTTGGTGATGACGAAGCTGCCGTCGGCCGAGCACTCGGCAATCGGGAAGCCCATGCGGTCCCAGTCCGGCGCGACCTGCTCCCAGTCGGTGAAATTGCCGCCAGTGGCCTGGCAGCCGCATTCGATCAGGTGGCCGGCGAGCGTGCCGGCGGCGAGCCGGTCCCAGTCGTCGGCCTGCCAGCCGAATTCGTGGATCAGCGCGCCCAGGGTGACGGCGCTGTCGACCACGCGGCCGGTGACGACGATGTCCGCGCCCGCGCCGAGCGCCGCGGCGATCGGGAACGCGCCGAGGTAGGCGTTGCAGCTGGCGAGCTTCGCCGGCAGCGGCTGGCCGCTGAACATCTCGCGGACGCCGCGTTCGCGCAGCTCCTCGGTACGGTCGAGCAGCTCGTCGCCCTCGACGATCCCGACCTTCAGCGCCACGCCGGCCTCGTCCAGCGCGGCGCGGATCGCACGCGCGCAGGCCTGCAGGTTCACGCCGCCGGCGTTGGCGATCACGCGGATTTTCCGCTTGGCGATCTCGGCAGCCAGCGGCCGGATCACCTGGGTGACGAAGTCGGTGGCGTAGCCCGCGTCGGGCGACTTGGCGCGCGCCTTGGCCAGGATCGCCATCGTCACTTCGGCCAGGTAGTCGAACACCAGGTACTGCACCTCGCCCTGCATCACCAGCTGCTCGGGTCCGTTGGCGGTGTCGCCCCAGTAGCCGGCCGCGCCGCCAATGCGCACCGTGCGCGAGCTCACGCCACGTCCTCCAGCCGCAGCAGCGCCTGCCGGGGATCGACCTGCTGACCCGCTGCGACCAGCAGCTCGGCGACGCGGCCGGCGCGGCCGGCGCGGATCTCGTGGAACATCTTCATCGCCTCCAGCGTCATCAGCAGCCCGCCCTTCTCCACCGCCTCGCCGGCGGCGACGAAGATTTCCGCCACGCGCCCGCTCATCGGCGCGACCGGGCCGCTGACCTGCGCCGCCGCACTGGCACCGCTGGCCGCCGGCAGTTCGAACAGCCACAGCCCGGCGCCGTCCTGGCAATGCCAGGTGCCATCGGCCGCGCGCGCGACGTGCACGCTGCGGCGCAGGCCGTCGACCTCCACCACGTACTGCGGCGCGGCCTCGCGGACGATGCGCAGCGTCGTCGCCGTGCCGTCGGCGCCGGTCACGCAATAGCCTTCGGACGACAGGCCGACCATGCAACTCAGCGCGGCGCTGGCGCCGGCCGGCAGCAGCTTCACCGGCCAGGCCAGCGCGCCGGTGCTGCGCCAACCGCTGGCGGCCGGCACGCGGCTGGCGAGCACGGCGACGAGGGCCGCGGCCTCGCGCGCGGCGCGGGCGTCGTCGCGCTCCGGCGCAAGGCGCGTGTCCAGCCAGCGCGTGGTGACGCCGCCGCTGCGGAACACCGGGTCGTTCAACAGCTCGATCAGCTGCGCGCGGTTGCTGCGCAGGCCCAGCAGCACGGTCTGCTCCAGCGCCCGCGCCAGCTTGCGGCGCGCCTCCTCGCGGTCCGCGCCGTGGGCGATGATCTTGGCCAGCATCGGGTCGTAGTCGACGCCGACGCGGCGGCCCGTGGCGATGCCGCTATCGGTGCGCGCCAGCGGCTCGTCCGGCGCGCGCCAGCACAGGATTTCGCCGGTCTGCGGCGCGTAGTTCGCGGCCGGGTCCTCGGCGTACAGCCGCGCCTCGATGGCGTGGCCACGTAGATGCACCTGGTCCTGGCTCAGCGGCAGCACCGCGCCGGCGGCGACGCGCAATTGCAGCTCCACCAGGTCCAGCCCGGTGACGCACTCGGTGACCGGGTGCTCCACCTGTAGGCGCGTGTTCATTTCCAGGAAGTAGTAGCTGCCGTCGGCGCCGAGCAGCATCTCCACGGTGCCGGCGCCGACATAGCCGATGGCCCGCGCCGCCGCCACCGCGGTCTCGCCCATGCGCGCGCGCAGCGCCGCGTCCACCGCCGGCGAGGGCGATTCCTCCAGCACCTTCTGGTTGCGCCGCTGCGCCGAGCAGTCGCGCTCGCCCAGGTGGACGAGGTTGCCGTGGCGGTCGCCGAACACCTGCACCTCGACGTGGCGCGCGCCTTCCACCGCGCGCTCCAGGATCAGCTCGCCGCTGCCGAAGGCCGACAGCGCCTCGGCCCGCGCCGCCGCCAGCGCCGCCGGCAGCGCGGCCGCGTCCGCCACGCGCCGCAGCCCGCGCCCGCCACCGCCAGCCGCGGCCTTGACCATCAGCGGGTAGCCGATCTGCCGCGCGGCGGCGAGCAGCACCGCCTCGTCCTGCGAGCCCTCGTCGTAGCCCGGCACACAGGGCACGCCCACCGCCGCCATGCGCCGCCGCGCCGCGCGCTTGTTGCCCATGGCGTCGATGGCCTCCGGCGAGGGGCCGACGAAGGTGATGCCGGCCTCGGCGCAGGCGCGCGCGAAGCCGGCGTTCTCGGCCAGGAAGCCATAGCCGGGATGGATGGCATCCGCGCCGGTGCGGCGCGCCGCCTCGATCAGCGCGGGGATGTTCAGGTAACTCGCCGACGGCGCCGCCGCGCCGATGCACACGGCGAGGTCCGCGCTGTCGACGTGCAGCGCGCCGTGGTCGGCCTCGCTATACACGGCCACGGTGCGGTAGCCGAGCCGGCGCGCGCTGCGCGCGATGCGGCAGGCGATCTCGCCACGGTTGGCGATCAGCAGCGTGGTGAAGCTCATGCCTGCGGCTCCAGGCTGGGCCAGCGCGGCCGGCGTTTTTCGAGGAAGGCCTGCTGGCCCTCCACGCCTTCAGGCCCGCGGTTGAGCTCGCCGAAGCGGCGGCCGGCGTAGTCGATCAGCGTGTCCAGCGGCATTTCGCCGACGCGGTTCATGATGGCCTTGGTGGCGGCGCAGGCCAGCGGCCCGCAGGCGTCGATGTCGTCGAGCAGGCGCGCCAGGCGCGCGTCGAGTTCTTCGGTGGTATCGGCCACCTCGTGCGCCACGCCCATGCGCAGCGCCTCGGCGCCGTCGATGCGCCGGCCGCTCAGCGCCAGGTAGCGCGCCAGCGACAGGCCGACACGGCGCACCACGTGCGGCGCGATCTGCGCCGGCGCCACGCCGATGCGCGTCTCCGACATGCCGATCTGCGCGTCGGCCTTCACCAGCGTGATGTCGAAGGTGCAGGCGAAGCCGAATCCGCCGCCGAGGGCGAAGCCCTCCACCACGCCGACCGTGGTCTGCGGCAGGTTGGCCAGGCGCAGGAACATGCGGCCGGCGCGCTGGTTGCGCTGCATGGCCACGTCCTCGCCGGGATGGGCGGCGCGGGTCTGCTGGCGCCGCTCGCGGATGTCGCCGCCGGCGCAGAAATGCCCGCCGGCGCCGCGAAAGATCACCACGCGCACGCTGCGGTCGTCTTCCAGCCGCGCCAGCAGTTGCTCGATCGCCAGCAGCATGCCGTCGTTCATCGCATTGCGCCGCTCCGGGCGGTTGAACGTGACGTACAGGCGCCCGCCGTCCTGGTGCAGCAGCAGCGGGCTGGGTTCGACCTTGGATTCGACGCTGACTTCGTTGGGAACTTCGGGCTTGGACATGGCGGCTTCCGGTTCGGGCCTGTGCCAGGGGTGGCGAGTGCTGGGTTCTGCGCCGGGCGGGCCGGTTCACGCCAGCCGCTGGCGCAGATCCTCCACCGTGTGCGGGTTGACCAGCGCGGAGAGGTCGCCAGGGTCGGTGCCCTGGTAGACCGCCCGCACCACGCGGCGCATCACCTTCAGGTTGCGGGTCTTGGGCAGTTCCTCGGCAAAGATCACGGACTTCGGACGGTAGGACGTGCCCATGCCGTCGACCACGGCTTTGGACAGGCGCTGGCGCAGCGCCTCGTCGGGCACCACGCCCGGCATCACCACGCACACGCAGACCAGGGCCGAGCCCTTGGACTCGTCCGGCACGCCTATCACGGCGACTTCGGAGACGGTGCCGGTGGCGGTCAGCAGGTTCTCGATCTCGGTGGGGCCGGTGCGCTTGCCGGACACCTTGATGGTGTCGTCGGAGCGGCCGAGCACGTAGTACATGCCGTCGGCGTCGTGGCGCACGAAGTCGCCGTGCACCCACAGGCCGGGCAGCGTGTTCCAGTAGCTGTCGAGATAGCGCGCGTCGTCTTTCCACAGGCTCTTGGTCATGCCGATGTTGTGGTGGCGCAGCACCAGTTCACCCACCACGCCGTCGGGAACCGGCTCGCCGGACTCGTTGACGATGCCCAGGCCCACGCCGAGCGCGGGCCCGGCAAAGGAACTGGGCCGCTGCGGATGGTGCAGCGTGCTGATGAGATTGCAGCCGCCCACCTCGGTGCCGCCCACGATGTTGAGGATGGGCAACCGGCCCTTGCCCACGTGCTCGAAGAACCAGCGCCAGGGCGCGGCGGTCCAGGCCTCGCCGCCGGAGTGCAGCATGCGCAGGCTGGACAGGTCGTAGCGCTCAACTTCCTCGTCGCCGTAGCGCATCAGGCCGCGGATGAGCGTGGGCGCCACGCCCAGGTAGGTGACCTGGTGGTTCTGCACCAGGCGCCAGAAGCGGCCGGTGTCGGGGTAGTCGGGCGTGCCCTCGGCCACCAGCAGGCTGCCGCCGAAGTAGCTCGGGATGCAGGCGCACATGGCGCCGACCATCCAGCCCATGTCGCTGAGGAAGAAGTAGCGGTCGCTGCCGCGGAAGTCGGCGCACAGGTGCATGTCGCGCGTGACCATGGAGCCCAGGAAGCTCACGTGCGTCCACACGCAGCCCTTGGGCTTGCCGGTGGTACCGGAGGTGAACAGCAGGACGGCCGCGGCCTCGGTGTCCATCGGCTCGGTCGGCAGGTCGGACGGCTGCGCGGCGAGCTGTTCGTGCCACCAGGCATCGCGGCCGGCCTGCATGGCCACGGGCAGCCTGTCGCCCAGGCGGCGCACGACGATGACGTGCTCCACCAGCGGCAGTTCCTTGAGCGCCTCGTCCAGCACCGGCTTCATGGCGCCGACGCTGCCGCGGCGCCAGGTGCCGTCGGCAGTGATCACCGCGCGCGCGCCGCCATCCTGCAGCCGGGTGATGATGGGCTGCGGCCCGAAGCCGGAGAACAGCGGCATCACCACCGCGCCGATCTTCAGGATGGCGAAGAACGCGACGAAGGTTTCCGGAAGGTTGGGCATGTAGATGCCCACCACGTCGCCCTTGCCGATGCCACGCGCCTTGAGGGCGCCGGCCAGGCGGCAGACCTCCGCGTCGAACTCCGCGTAGTTGAGTTGGCGGTGCTCCTCGGGGTTTTCGCCCTCCCAGACCAGGAAGGTCTGGTTCCACACCGGCGTGCCGCGGTGGCGGTCCAGGCAGTTGAGCACGATATTGGTGGTGCCGCCCACGCACCAGCGACCCCAAGGCTGGCCGCCGGAGACATCCAGCATCTGCGTGTACGGCTGGTAGAAGCGGAAATCGCAGAAGCGGAACACCTGTTCCATCAGCCAGGCCGGGTCGGCGTCGGCGCGGCGGCCCAGGCTCTCGAAGCTCGCCTCGCCCACCGATTTCAGGAAGGCGCTCAGCACGCTGCCGGCGATCAGCTCGGGCGTCGGGGTCCAGTCGAAATCAGCCTCGGGGGCGACGGGACGGTTCATCAGCGTTCTGCTCCTGGCAGTGAGAGGTGGATTGGAGGCCTTCCATTTTCACCCGGGATTGGCGCCGGGCGCGCCCCGTTCCTACCAGCGATGACTCACCATCATGTGCAGCAGGAAGGCCTCGTTGCGCTCCTCGGCCTGCTCGCCGAAGACGCCACCGGGCGTGTCGTAGTTGACCGCCTGCAAGGGCTGGAATTCCAGACCCAGCCCCAGTTCCCAACCCTGGGCCACGATGCGGCTGACGCCGGCCGCGATGTGCGGCGCCTGGATGATGGGGAAGATGGGCGACAGGTTCTTGTCCGGAATCGGGCGGTGGGCGTAGTTGATGCCGGCGCGCAGGCGGGTCTTCTCGTTCCACTGCTGCACCATGCCCACCGACAGCACGAACTGGTCGCGGAAATCGATGTTGGATTCGATGCGGTACTGCGACGCCACGTTGGGATTGTTGGGATTGCGACCGGTGAGCACGGTGTTGTTGATGGCATCGTCCCAGTTCATCCAGTTGACCTCGAACACCCACATCAACCGGTCGGACGGCTCATAGCGCAGGCCGATCGTGATTTCCTGCGGCAGGTTCAGGCCCTCGAAGTCCGCATTGTTGTAGGTCACGATGCCTTCGTTGATGGCGCTGTAATTGACCCGCACATTGCCCCCGCGCAGGCGCACCGGGGTGCGGCTGGCGTAGGCCAGGGCCACCAGCAGCTGGTCGCAGACGCGGTATTGCAGGCCCGCGCGGGCACTCATGGACACGCCCTGCGCCTTGTCGAAATCGAACCCGAAGAACGACAACTGCGGATTCTGCGCGTTGGCCACCGAGGTGCCGGGCAGGAAGGTCTGGTGGATCGCCGAGTACACCGGCGACACCGTCAGGCCCAGGCTCAGGCGATCGTTCACCTTCCAGGCCACGGCCGGCGCCACGCGGCTGACGCCGAGCAGCGCCCGGGCCGTGTCGCTGGTGCCGAACACGTTGTCCAGGTTCTTGTACACGAAGCCGATGCCCGCCGACACGAACACGCCCACGCCGAAATGGAGCGGGCTGCCGGGCGTGTGGTGGGCGTATCCGCCACCAAAAATCAGGCCCACCGGGTTGCTGATGCCCTTGTCGTTGCCCAGCGAGTCGTTGTGCGACACGTCCGTCACCGAGTAGGGCGAGGCGTAGATGTCGAACGCGCCGTGATCGATCTGGGTCAGCCCGGCCGGGTTGGTGCCGGGCGCGGTGGTGTCGCGCGCCAGGGCGATATCGGCGCCGCCCATCACCGAAGACTCGGTCCCGAAGCCGGTCAGGTTGATGCCGTTGGCGGCGAGCGCGGCGGCGGGCGACAGGAACAGGAGGGTCGCAGCGGTACGGCGTATCCAGCACGGCGTGTGAAGGGACATTCTCTCTCCGGAATGGTTCTGACTGGCGATGGTCCCGCCTGCCAGCCCCATCCGCAGGACCGGCAGCAGGTGTCCGGACCGCCTTGTCCGGCACCCTTGGCGGCGTTGTCGTTCAACCAAACATTTGTTAGTCTAATGCAAGCCGAAGCGGGCCGGCGAAAGCATTCTACAGACACCTGGACACCCTCCGCGCAGCACCCGGAGGTGCCTACCGTTCCTCATTGGCTGGACAGGGTTCCGGACCGCTGGTAAATCTCGAAATCGCACCAGAGCATCAGCCAACCAGCCGAGAGGAGCCTCACCGATGGGACTTGATCCGTACATTCCAGAGTCGCGCGCGCGCGCCATGCGGGAAGCCGGTTTCTGGCGGGACATTCCGTTCCTGCGTTTCTTCGACGAAGCGGTCGCCGAAAAGCCGGACCTCACCGCCATTGTCGATTGCCGCGAGGGCCTGGCCCCCAAGCGCCTGACGTACCGCGAGCTCGACCGCTTCAGCCGCCGCGTCGCGGCCAATCTCTGGGCCATGGGCGTGCGCCGTGGCGAAGTGGTGGCGTTCCAGCTGCCCAACTGGTGGGAATTCATTGCCCTGCACCTGGCATGCCTGCGCATCGGCGCCGCCAGCAACCCGCTGATGCCGATCTTCCGCGAGCGCGAACTCTCGTTCATGCTCGACTACGCCAAGGCCAAGATCGTGGTGGTGCCCAAGCTGTTCCGCAAGTGCGATCACGAGGCCATGGTGCAGTCGCTGGCCGGTTCGCTGCCGTCGATGCAGCGCCTGATCACGGTCGGTGGCAGCGGCCCTGATTCCTTCGATGCCGCCCTGCTGGGCGAGGACGCGCCGGACGCGCCGGACCAGAACATGGGCCCGGACGAGGTGATCCAGCTGCTCTACACCTCCGGCACCACCGGCATGCCCAAGGCGGTGATGCACACGTCCAACACGCTGGTGGCCAACGTGCTGCCGTTCGTGGAACGGCTCAAGCTGGATGGCCGCGACGTGATCTACATGGGCTCGCCGCTGGCGCACCAGACCGGCTTCCTCTATGGCATGTGGCTGCCCATCATCATCAAGACCACGCTGGTCCTGACCGACGTGTGGGAGAAGGACAACGCCTGGTCCGTCATCCTGGACAACAAGGTCACGTTCACGATGGGCGCCACGCCCTTCCTGGCCGATCTCACGCAATCGAGCAAGGCGCCGCCGGCCGAGCAGGTGCCCCTGCGCTACTTCGTCTGCGGTGGCGCGCCGATTCCGCGTGCGCTGGCCGAACACGCGGCCAAGCGCCTCGCCATCAAGGTGATCTCGGTCTACGGCATGTCCGAGAACGCGGCGGTGACGGTGACGCCGCCCGACGCCTCGGCCGAGAAGGTGTTTTCCGCGGACGGCTGCCCGCTGCCGGGCGTGGAGCTGCGCGTGCTCAGCGCCGAGGGCAAGGAGCAGCCCATCGGCGAGGAAGGCCGGCTGATGATCAAGACGCCGTCCAACTTCGTGGGCTACCTGCGCAAGCCGGAAGCCTACGGCACCGACCCCGAAGGCTGGTTCGAATCCGGCGACCTCGCGCGCATGGACGCCGACGGCTACATCCGCATCACCGGCCGCAGCAAGGACATCATCATCCGCGGCGGCGAGAACATCCCCGTGGTGGAGGTCGAGAACCTGCTCTACCGCCACCCCGACCTGGTCGACGTGGCCGTGGTCGGCATGCCGCACGACCGCCTCGGTGAAACCGGCGTGTGCTACGTCACGGTCAAGCCGGGCAAGACCTTCGGCATGGACATCATGAAGGCCTTCCTGCTGGAAAACGGCATGGCGCGCAGCTACTGGCCGGAGCGGGTGGAGGTGCTGGACACGTTCCCGCGCACCGCCAGCGGCAAGATCCAGAAGTTCCAGCTGCGCGAGATGGCCAAACAGCTGGCCGCCGGCGCGAAGTAGGGCGCACGCGCGGCCGACGAACCGGTGAGACCTGCCCTGGCGACCCTCTTCCTGATTCCGGCGTGGAACATCCTCGCGCCGGAACCCGACGGTCGCGCATGGGCAGGCGGCATTTGCTGGCAACCGGGTTCGCGGCGATGAACCCGGCTTCCGCGCCCGATCGTCCCGCTGCTTCCGGTCCCGCCGCCGGCCCTTTGCAGGGGGTCCGCGTGCTGGACCTGAGTACGGTGCTGATGGGGCCCTACGCCACACAGATCCTGGCGGACTACGGCGCCGACGTGGTCAAGGTGGAGCCGCCCGAAGGCGACGGCACGCGCGGCATCGGCCCCATGCGCTCGGCCGGCATGGGCGCCATCTTCCTCAACGCCAATCGAGGCAAGCGCAGCGTCGCGCTGGACCTGAAGAATCCGGAAGCGCGCGCGGCGCTGCTGGAGCTGGCCAGCCGCTCGGATGTGCTGGTCTACAACACGCGGCCGCAGGCCATGGCCCGGCTGGGCTTGTCCTACGAGGACGTGCGGGCGGTCAATCCCGGCATCGTCTACGTGGGCCTGTTCGGGTTCGGGCGTGGCGGCCCCTACGCCGACAAGCCGGCTTACGACGACCTCATCCAGGGCGCCGCCGGGCTGCCGGCCCTGGCCCTGCTGTCCGGCAGCCCGGTGCCGCGCTACGTGCCCACGACCATCGCCGACCGCACGGTGGGGCTGACCGCCGTGGGCGCGATCCTGGCCGCGCTGTTCCACCGCCAGCGCACCGGCGAGGGCCAGTCCATCGACGTGCCGATGTTCGAGACCATGACCCAGTTTGTCATGGGCGATCACCTGGCCGGCCGCACGTTCGTGCCGCCGGAAGGCCCCACCGGGTATGCGCGGCTGCTGGCGCACGAACGCCGGCCCTACGCCACGGCCGATGGCTACATCTGCGCGCTCATCTACTCCGACAAGCAGTGGAAGAACTTCTGCGCGCTGATCGGCCGGCCCGGAATGTTCGCCGAGGATGCGCGGCTCAAGAACCTCACCACGCGCACCCGCAACATCGACGCGCTCTACCGTTTCGTGGGCGAAACCATGACCACGCGCAGCACGGCTGCGTGGATGGACGCGCTTGAGAAAGCCGACATCCCCTGCATGCCCATGCATACCCCCGACAGCATCCTGGACGACCCGCACCTGCGCGCCATGGGCTTCTTCCGCGAGATCGATCACCCCAGCGAGGGCCGCCTGGTTTCCATGGGCGTGCCCAGCCGCTGGTCGCAGACCCCGCCGCCCCCTACCCGTCCCGCCCCGCGCCTGGGCGAGCACACGGTGGAAGTGCTGACCGAGGCCGGCCTCGGCGAGGACCGCATCCGCGCCCTGCTTCCCGCGTTCAAACCCGACGCACCTGCTCCATGAAAACCATCGGCATCGGCTTTCACTTCGAGGATGTCGCCATCGGCGACACCTTCCGCACCACCGCGCGAACGGTCACGGAGGCCGACCTCGTCTGCTTCGTCAACTTCAGCTGGCTGACCGAGGAAATCTTCACCGACATGGCCAGCCGCGACGGCGTGGCGCTGCCGGCGCGGGTGGTGCCCGGCGCCATGGTCTACGCCATGGCCGAGGGCCTGCTCACGCCGATGATGCAGCGCACGGGCCTGGCGTTCCTCAACGCCGAGCTCGACGTGAAGGCGCCCACCTGCGTCGGCGACACCCTGCACGTGGAGTGCGAGGTGATCGAGGCGCGCACCACCTCCAAGCCCGACCGCGGCCTGGTGCGCACGCGCAACCGCGTGGTCAACCAGCACGGCCAGACGGTGCTGCTGTACAACCCGCTGCGCATGCTGCGCCGCCGCGCCGCGTCCTGATTCCCAGACTGTCCGATTCCATACCCAGAACCCGACCCACACCTCCAAGCCATGGCCATTGAACGACACGAGCGGTTCCCGGAAATGCGCGACGCGCTGCGCGACCTGTGCAGCCGCTTCCCCGACGAATACTTCCTCAAGATCGACGAGGAGCGCGGCTATCCGGAAGCCTTCATCAAGGCGCTGACCGAGGCCGGCTGGCTGTCGGTGATGATCCCGCAGGAATACGGCGGCTCGGGCCTGGGGCTGGCCGAGGCCACCGTGGTGATGGAGGAGATCAACCGCAACGGCGGCAACGCCGGCGCCTGCCACGGCCAGATGTACAACATGAGCACGTTGCTGCGGCACGGCTCGGAGAAGCAGAAGGCGCTGTACATGCCCAAGATCGCCAGCGGCGAATGGCGCCTTCAGTCCATGGCCGTGACCGAGCCCACCACCGGCACCGACACCACCAAGATCAAGACCAACGCGGTGAAGAAGGGCGACCGCTACGTGGTCAACGGCCAGAAGGTGTGGATCTCGCGCCTCCAGCATTCGGAGCTGATGATCCTGCTGGCCCGCACCACGCCGCTGGACCAGGTCAAGCGCAAGTCCGAAGGCATGTCGATCTTCATGGTCCACCTCGACCAGGCGCTGGGCCACGGCATGGAGATGCGCCTGATCCCGAACATGGTCAACCACGAGACCAACCAGGTGTTCTTCGACAACCTGGAGATCCCGGAGGAGAACCTGATCGGCGAGGAGGGCAAGGGCTTCAAGTACATCCTCGACGGCCTCAACGCCGAGCGCACGCTGATCGCCGCCGAGTGCATCGGCGACGGCTACTGGTTCGTGGACCGCGCCACGCGCTACGCCAAGGACCGCATCGTGTTCGACCGTCCCATCGGCCAGAACCAGGGTGTGCAGTTCCCCATCGCCGACAGCTTCATCGAGGTTGAAGCCGCCAACCTGATGCGCTGGCGCGCCTGCGAGCTGTTCGACAGCCACCAGCCCTGCGGCGCCGAGGCCAACATGGCCAAGTACCTGGCGGCCAAGGCTTCGTTCGAGGCGGCCAACGTCTGCCTGCAGACGCACGGCGGCTTCGGCTTCGCCGCCGAGTACCACGTGGAGCGCAAGTTCCGCGAGACGCGCCTGTACCAGGTGGCGCCCATCTCCACCAACCTGATCTTCTCCTTCGTCGCCGAACACGTGCTCGGCCTGCCGAGATCGTTCTGATGTTGCCGCTGGAAGGCCTGCTGGTCGTCTCGCTGGAACACGCCATCGCCGCGCCGCTGGCGACGCGGCACCTGGCCGACCTGGGCGCGCGCGTCATCAAGATCGAGCGCCCCGAGGGCGGCGACTTCGCGCGCGCCTACGACAAGCGCGCGCGTGGCGTGGCCTCGCACTTCGCCTGGTGCAACCGCAGCAAGGAGAGCCTGACCCTCGACATCAAGCATCCGCAGGCCAACGCGGCGCTGATGAAGCTGGTGGCCAAGGCCGACGTGGTGGTGCAGAACCTCGCCCCCGGCGCGGCGGCGCGCCTGGGGCTGTCCTACGAGGCGCTGTCGGCGCTGTACCCGCGCATCATCGTCTGCGACATCTCCGGCTACGGCGACCGCGGCCCCTATCTGGAGAAAAAGGCCTACGACCTGCTGATCCAGGCCGAGTCCGGCTTCCTGTCCATCACCGGCACCGCCGATGCGCCGGCCAAGGCCGGCAATTCCATCGCCGACATTTCCGCCGGCATGTACGCCTACAGCGGCATCCTGGCGGCGCTACTGGAGCGCGGCCGCACCGGCCGTGGCCGGCGCGTGGACATCGCGCTGCTGGAATCCATGACCGAGTGGATGGGCTATCCGCTGTACTTCGGCCTGGACGGCGCCAGCCCGCCGCCGCGCACCGGCGCCGCGCACGCCACCATCTACCCCTACGGCCCGTTCCGGGCCGGCGACGGCGGCAGCGTGCTGCTGGGCGTGCAGAACGACCGCGAGTGGAAGGTGTTCGCCCGCGTGGTGCTGCAGCAGCCCGAGCTGGCCGACGATCCGCGCTTCGCCGGCAACGGCCAGCGCGTGGCGCACCGCGAGCTGATCGACGAGATTGCCACCGCCGCCTTCGCCGGCATCGGCGTCGCCGAGCTGGTGCGGCGCCTGGACGAGGCCGGCATCGCCAACGGCCGCATCAACGACGTGCACGAGGTCTGGAACCACCCGCAGCTGGCGGCGCGCCAGCGCTGGGCCAGCGTGGCGATTCCCGGCGGCGAAGTGCCGGCGATGATCCCCCCCGGACGCCGCGACGCCAGCGACGTGCAGCTCGGCCCGGTGCCGGCGCTGGGCCAGCACAGCCGCGCCATCCTGGCCGAACTCGGCTACACCGGCGCCGACATCGAGTCCCTGGCCGCGGCCGGCGCCATCTGAACCTTCCAAGCTTCCCGTAGAGACCCTGCCATGAACTTCTCCGAATCCGACCCCGGCGCCACCCTCGCCCGCTTCGCGGCCGAACTGAGCGTCGCCAGTATTCCCGCGCCGGTGCTGCGCCGCGCCGAGGACCTGTTCCTCGACTGGTTCGCCTGCGCCTTGGCCGGCCGCAAGGCCGAGCCCGTGCGCATCCTCAGCGCCTTTGGTGAGCGCCACAGCAAGCCCGGCGACGCCGAGCTGCTGACCTCGCGCAAGCGCGTGGACCCGCTGTTCGCCGCCATGGTCAACTCCGGTGCCTCGCATGTGGCCGAGCAGGACGACGTGCACAACGGCTCGGTGCTGCACGCCGCCGCCGTGGTGTTCGGCCCGGCCCTGGCCGTGGCGCAGGCGCGCAAGGCCAGCGGCGCGCAGATGCTCGAAGCCATCGTCGCCGGCTACGAGGTGGGCGTGCGCGTGGGCGAATACCTGGGCCGGGCGCACTACAAGCGCTTCCACACCACCGCCACCGCCGGCTGCATCGCCGCCGCCGCCACCGCCGGGCGCCTGATGAACCTCAACCCCGAGCAGATGCTCTGGGCCATCGGCAGCGCCGCCACCCAGGCCGGCGGCCTCTGGGAATACCTGCGCGAGGGCGCGCATTCCAAGCAGCTGCACTGCGCGCACGCGGCCATGGCCGGCATGATGGCGGCGGAGCTGGCCTCCGAAGGCTTCACCGGCGCGCGCCGCGCGCTGGAAGGCGCCGGTGGCATGGGCGCCGCGATGTCCGAGAACCCCGATCCGGCGAAGCTCATCGACGGCCTGGGTACGCGCTGGACGCTGGCCGAGTCCTCGTTCAAGTTCCATGCCTCCTGCCGCCACACGCATCCCGCAGGCGACTCGCTGCTGGCGGTGATGGCGCGCGAGAAGCTCGGCCACGAGGACATCGCCGACGTGCTCTGCGGCGTGCACCAGAGCGCGCTGGACGTGCTCTCGCCCATCGTCGTGCCGGCCTCGGTGCACCAGTCCAAGTTCTCCATGGGCACGGTGCTGGGCCTGCTCGCGGTCTACGGCAAGGCGCAGCTGCCGGACTTCGAGAACAACTACCTGGAGCCGCGCGTGGTTGCCTTCCGCAAGAAGGTGCGCATGCAGCTGGACCCGGAAGTGGACGGCGCCTACCCCGCGCGCTGGATCGGCAAGGTGTGGATCAAGACCACCGACGGCCGCAGCTTCGAGGCGCGCGTTGACGAGCCCAAGGGCGACCCGGGCAACACGCTCAGCCGCCCGGAACTGGAGGACAAGGCGCAGCGCCTGGCCGCCTTCGCCGACGGCGCCAGCCCGCGCGAGATGGCCGCCGTCATCGCCCGCTGCTGGAACCTGCAGAACGAGGCCGGGGTACGGGACTGGCTCGTATGATCCCGGCGCGCAGCTACCTGTTCGTGCCGGGCAACCGCTGCGAGCGGGTGGCCAAGGCCATCGCCAGCGGCGCCGACGCGGTGATCGTCGACCTGGAAGACGCCGTGCCGCCGGCCGAGAAGGACGCCGCGCGCGCCGCCGTGCTGGCCAGCCTCGACGCCGCCCGGCCGGTGCTGCTGCGCATCAACGGCGCGCAGACACCATGGTTCGCCGCCGACCGCGCGCTGTGCGCCCACGCCGGCATCGGCGGCATCGTGCTGCCCAAGGCCGAGTCGGCCGAGCTGATCGCCGAGCTGCACGGCACCTACGGCAAGCCGGTGCTGCCCACCATCGAGAGCGCGCTGGGGCTGGCGAACCTTTCCGCCATCGCCGGTGGCAGCGGCACCGAGCGGTTGGTGTTCGGCAGCATCGACCTGCGGCTGGACCTGGGCATTCCCGGCGACGAGCCGGTGCTCGACCCCTACCGCATGCAGCTGGTGCTGGCCTCGCGCCTGGCCGGCCTGCCGGCGCCGGTGGACGGCGTCACCACCAATTTCTCCGATGCCGCCGTCATCGAGTCCGACACCCGCCGCTCGGCCTCGCTCGGCTTCACCGCCAAGCTGTGCATCCACCCCAACCAGATCGCCCCGGTGCACCGCGGCTTCGGGCCGTCCGACAAGGAAATCGCCTGGGCGCGCCGGGTGATCGCGGCCGACGATGCTGCCGCCGGCAGCGCCGTTGCGCTCGACGGACAGATGGTGGACCGGCCGGTGGTCGACCGCGCGCGGGCGATCCTGGCGCGTTCGGCATAGCCGGCACTCACCGCCGCACCCATGAAAAAGGCCGGTTTCCCGGCCTCTTGATGTTGCGGTGTGGCGGTGTGGCGGTGTTGCGGTGTGGCGGTGTGGCGTGCGCTCAGACCTTGCTGGTGAGTTCCGGGATGATCTGGAACAGGTCGCCCACCAGG
>JBQTJW010000016.1:0-215468 GCA_052386745.1 Panacagrimonas sp.
CCGTACTGCACGCTGTCCCCTGGAAGGAAACCCTGCTGCTGATGGCCGCCAATGTCTGCTGGGTCGTTGCCTACGACACGTTCTACGCGATGACCGACCGCGCCGATGACCTGAAGATCGGCGTGAAATCGTCCGCCATCTGGTTCGGAAAATTCGATCGCCTCATCACTGCCCTGCTCCAGCTCGCCACGCTGCTGTTGCTGGTCTGGGCGGGTGAGGCGCGCGGTGCCTGTTACTTCGTGGGCATCGGCGTGGCCGCGGGGCTCGCGCTGCACCAGCAACGGATGGTCCGCGATCGCGATCCGGCGCGCTGCTTCGCGGCGTTCCTGGCCAATCATTATTTCGGCGCTGCCGTCTTCCTGGGCATTGCCGTGGACGCGCTCGTTTCATGAACGGCCTGCCCCATGTTCATCGCCTGCTGTCGGCCGTCGGCTTCCTGCTGGTGGGGTGCAGCTCGCATTTCGGCAAGCCGGTGGAGCCCGATTCGGCGCAGGTGATCACGAAGTTCGACGTGATTCGCGACGTGGTATTCACCCCGAAGGACTGGCCGCAGAAGCTGCTGGCCGACGTCTACGTTCCGCGCGGCGAAGGACCCTGGCCCGGGGTGCTGGTGATTCACGGCGGTGGCTGGGAGTCGGGCGATCGGGCGCAGGTGAGCTCCATCGCCGAGCGCCTTGCCAGGCGCGGGTTCGTGGCGTTCAACACCACCTACCGATTCGCCCCCGAATACCGGTTTCCCGCGCAGCTCCAGGACGTGCAGCTCGCGCTGCGCTGGATGCAGGACCATGCGGCGGATTACCGCATGCGGCCGGAGCGGATCGGGACCTTCGGCTATTCGGCGGGAGGGCATCTAGCCGCGCTGCTGGGCCTGGTTTCGCCCGGCGACCCCCTCGCCGCCACACCGCGCCCCGCGGCCATCGTGGCGGGCGGCGCGCCCAGCGATTTCACCAAGTTCCCCGGCGGAACCCTGGTGCCGCAACTGATGGGCACGACCCTGCAGAAGGATATCGACGCCTACCGCCGCGTCTCGCCCGTCAGCCACGTCAGCAGCGACGATCCGCCCACCTTTCTGTACCACGGCGGTGCGGATGCGCTGGTGTCGGTCGACCACGCCGAAGACCTGAACGCGGCGCTGGTGAAGGCCGGCGTACGCAGCGAGCTGTTCATCCTGCGGGGGCGCGGCCACATCGCCGCGTTCCTGACCGACGGCCCAGCATTCGCCGCCGCTGCCACATTCCTGGATCGGAACCTGCGCGCGGCGCCAGCCGCCACCGCCGCCGCACGCTGAACGAGGCCCGGAAGCCCGGACAGGCAGCCGGGCGCTGCCGGGCAACGCGGGTGGCGTGGGGCTCCGGCCTTACCGGTCGCGGAACTGGGACTCGGCCCGCTCGTCCTGTCCCTTGATGTCGACGCACACGGTTGCCGTGGGCCGGGCCAGCAGCCGCGCAATCCCGATCGGCTCGCCGGTCTTCTCGCAGTAGCCGTATTCGCGGTCACGGATGCGGCGCAGCGCGTCGTCGATCTTCTTCAGCAGCAGCGACTCGCGCTCCCGCAGCCGCAGGTCCAGCCAGTGCT
This sequence comes from Panacagrimonas sp., assembly GCA_052386745.1. Classification (GTDB taxonomy): domain Bacteria; phylum Pseudomonadota; class Gammaproteobacteria; order Nevskiales; family Nevskiaceae; genus Panacagrimonas. Next base: position 1,576 of record JBQTJW010000016.1, read on the forward strand.
CCTCTTCCGCGGTTGCGCGGTCGGCAGGATCGGCAAACACCTCGCGCTGGTGCAGGCGTTCCTTCACGTCGAGCTCCCGCGCCAGGACTTCGCTGCGCATGCCCAGCAGCCGCGCCTGGAAGAAGGCCAGCTGGCTCTCGTTCATGTAAGCGGACTCGGGCGCCTTGCGGATCTCCTCCTCGGTGAGGGCGGCCACTGCCTCGAAATTGCTTGCAACCGGGGGTTTCATTTTGGCTTTCTCAAAAGGGGGTGGTGAAGCGCCCTCCGCCGGGCGGGTCATGACCGACACGCCACCCGTCTGGGCACGATGGCTAACCGCGACAGCGCGTCGGCGCGGCGCTGCTGGCGGTGCCGCCTTGATCTGGCTGGAGGATGCTTTTCCGACGGCGGGCCTGGCCGAGGCGGCCTTGGTCCCTACCGGGGTCACTTTCTTCGCGGGCGCCTTCTTTCCGACTGCTTTCGCAACCGGAGCGGCATGCGCGTTCTTCGCCGCGGATTTCCTCGGGGCTTCCTTGGCCGGGGCGTTCTTGCCGGGTTCGGACTTCTGCGCTCCCTTCTTCGGAGCAGCCTTCCTGACCGCCGCCACGACCTTCTCGATCGTGCTCCGCGCAAAGCCGCGAGTGACCCCTGCCTTCGCACTACCCTTGGTGGCCGCCGCCTTGGCTGGCGGCTTGGCGGGCGCGATTTTCGCGGTTTTCCCCGCCGCCGGCTTGGCCGACGATTTTTTGGCGACGGGCTTCCCGGCCGCCGCTTTGGGCTTCGTTGCGGCCTTCTTGGTTCCCTTGGACTGCGCCATGCATTCTCTCCGGAGGCATTTACAATCAGGGGCTCGACTCGCCGGGGCGTATTCCCCTTAAATCTCAAGCAGGAAAACAGACCGGTGCAAGCTTCCGCCACCCCAACAATCCCGAATTCTCGCACAACTGGTTTGACCATCGCGCAACCATCAGAGCCCGCTCGTGCAGCCCACGCATGAAACCCTGCAAGGCCTGATTCCGCTCGATTCCCTGCGCGCCGAAAGCCGGGCGCATCTGGCGCGCACGGCCATCGTGCAGAACCATGGCGTCGGCCAGGTCCTCGCCGAGGGCACGGCCGCGACCGATCAGGCCCTGTACCTGCTGGAAGGATCGGTCGAACTCCTCGACGCCGATGATGAGGTCAAGGCGAGGATGAATGCGGGCAGTCCCGAAGCACTGCGGCGGCTCCCGGGGCAGGCTCACGGCGTGTCCAGAATTCGATGTACCACCAACGTCCGCTGCCTCGTGGTCAATGGCCGCCTGCTCGACGTCATGCTGACCTGGGACCAGTCCGACATGCTCGAAGTGGGGGTTGTGGAAGCCGAATCGCGCTGCGAGTCTGACGACTGGATGATGCGCCTGCTGCATACCCGGGCGTTCCAGATGGTGCCTCCCGCCAACCTCCAGGCCATTTTCCTGCGCATGGAACGCATTGCCGTCACGGCCGGCGAGATCGTGGTCCGGCAGGGCGACGAGGGCGATTACTTTTACGTCATCGTCGACGGCCGGTGCATCGTCACCCGCGAGCGCCCCGGGCAGAAATCCGTGCGCCTGGCCGACCTCGAAGCCGGCGATAGCTTCGGGGAGGAAGCCCTGATCTCCGATGCCCCGCGCAACGCGACCGTCACCCTGCTGACCGGCGGCTGCCTCATGCGGCTGGCCAAGCGCGATTTCAACGCCCTGCTCGAGGAACCGCTGACGCGGCGGCTGTCATTCGCAGAGGCCAACGCCCTGGTGCGCGCCGGCAAAGCCCGGTACCTGGACGTGCGGCTTCCCAGCGAATTCGGGGCCTACGCGTTGCCGGACAGTCTCAACATTCCGCTCTACATGCTGCGCCTGCGCCTGCCGCCGCAGGACGCGGGCAGCGCGTACGTCTGTGTCTGCGATACCGGGCGGCGCAGCGCGGTCGCCTCGTTCGTGCTCACGCAGAAAGGCTACGAAGCCTACCTGCTCGCCGACGGCATCGGCATCAGCTGAAAGCCGGCTGTGGCGACTCGGCCGTCACATGGTCTGCGTCGGCCGGTCCGCGTTGGCGGCACCGGCCAGCTGTGATTCGATCTTGCGCTGGGTGATGCCGGCGTCCTGAAGGCTGAACTGCACCCCGATCCCCTGCACGCGACGGCCCTGGGCGGCGCGTGGCGTCACCCACACCACCTTGCCCGCCACAGGTAGACGTTCCGAACTGTCGGTCAGCGTCAGCAGGATGAACACCTCGTCGCCCAGCCGGTAGTCCTTGTTGGTGGGGATGAACAGCCCCCCGTTCTTCAAGAACGGCATGTACGCCGCGAACAGGGCGCTCTTGTCCTTGACGTTGAGGGTGAGAATGCCCGGCTGCGTGTTGCCGGGCCGCAGTGTCGAGCTCATGCGGCGCGTGGGGTGCTGTTCGATTCCGGCTGGCCGGCCCGGTGCCACCAGGAAATCATAAGAGATTCGATCAGCAGCTGGGCATTGGCATTGGCGCGTAGGCGGACCTGCGATTCGATGGCCTCGGCCACCAGCGGTTCGATCTGTCCCGCCCCCAGCCGTGGCGCGATGCGGTCGATCCGTGGATCGCGATCCGCGGCTCCGGCCAGCGCCCGCAGCACGTCGTGCAACAGAGCTAGATACGTCCGGATCCAGCGCTCGGCATCGTCCTTCGGGACACGCGCTGCCACGCTCAGGGGATCGGTCCGGCGCTCCGCCAGTTCCAGCAGTGCCGCACGCCAGGTGTCGCGCTGGCAGATGTCCCCGGACTCCACGGCCTCCAGCGCAGAAACCGGCGCCCCGCCGGACTGGCGCAGGGCGGCGTGCGCGTCCACATCCGGCGCCAACTGCCGGAGCCATCGCAACGCCACGTCCGTCGAGGGCAACGGGAACGACACCCGCTGGCAGCGGCTGCGCAGGGTCGGCGCCAGGGCCATGGGCCGCTCCGAGATCAGCAGAATGAAGCATCCCGCGGGCGGCTCTTCCACCGTCTTGAGCACGGCGTTGATGCCGCTGATGTTCAGGGCGTCCGCGGGGTCGATCACCACCACCCGCGACTGCCCGTAATGGCTCGACAGCGCGAGCCGCTCCATCGCCGCGCGCAGCTGTTCCATGGAGATGTCGCGCTTCTCGCGCTCGGTCTTCTCGTTGATCTCGCGGCTCAGCCAGATCAGGTTGGGGTGGCTGCCCGCCGCGAGCTGCGTGCAGCTGCGGCAGCGACCACAGCCGGTGCCATCATCGTGCCGATCCTCGCAGAGCAAGCCGGTGGCAAGGCTCCTGGCAAAGTGCCGCTTGCCCACCCCCTGTGGCCCCGCCAGGAGCAGGGCGTGACCCAGTCGCCCGGCGCGGATCGCAAGCTGGGTGCGTGCCCAGGTCTCGGCGTGCCAGGGAAGCATCTCGGAAAGAGCCATCAGGCGCGCCGCCCGCTCAGCCCAGCCCGCGAGCCGGGGCGAATCGGCAGAACCGGACCGCTTCCGTCGCCGCTGCTGCGTGGCGCTCTGCCACTGCATGGCGCCCTGCCCCAGGCAGGCAGACCGAATGCTTTGGACCAGAGGAACGGGGCGGACATTTACGCATGATATCAGCGGCGTCATGGACGCCTTGGCCAGCCTCTGGAGACAGGTCCCGGCGCAGACGGCACCTCCGCCGGAACCTCGACCGGCGGACTCATCGGCACTTCCTCGGGCCTCGGCAAGGGGTGCTCGCGCGGCGGCACTTCCGGTGAGGGTTGATGCCCAGGCACACCGCCGGGCGACTGGGTGGAATTCTTGAATTTCTGGTCGACTGTCATGTGTCCGGGCTCCGGGTGAGGGCAGGAAGCCGGCGGCTGCGGACGACCTGCCCTGGACCACCACAGATCGCGTTCTCCACCCAGGCCTCCCACGGGATTCAGCCGATGGCAGCAAGGCGCTCTCCCGCACCCAGCACTCCCCGCTTCCATCCTCGCGGGAGAGTGGGCGCTTCAAGGGAATGCTCAGTACACGAACGGGACGATGCGGTAGCGCACCTCGGCCCGGTACGCAGCATAGGCGTCGCCCATTTCACTGCCGGCCAGCGACGCTTCCTCGCGGTGCATCCTTACGGCCTGGCACAGGTAGAAATTCCAACTTGAGCCTTTGCGCTGCTCCCCGATTGCCGTAGCCTTGCCGCCCCCGATCCGCTGGACCGCAGCTCATGGCGCTGGAAATCGAACGCAAGTTCCTGCTCGCGAATGATCGCTGGCGCAGCGAGGTGCAGGGCAGCCGGGTGATGCGCCAGGGTTACCTGGGTGGCACCGACGGGCGCGCTTCCATACGCGTGCGAGTGCAGTCGGACGTGGCGCATCTCAACGTGAAGGCCGCGGTGATCGGCGCGGCACGCGCGGAGTACGAGTACGCCATTCCCATGGACGGCGCGCTGGAGATGCTGGACCGGCTGTGCATCGGCTGCATCGACAAGACGCGGCACGAAGTGCTGCGCGACGGCCTGACCTGGGAGATCGACGAGTTCCACGGCGACAACGCCGGCCTGGTCGTGGCCGAGATGGAGCTGGACGATGTCGCTCAGGAATTTGCGCGGCCGGAGTGGCTGGGGCCCGAGGTCACGGACGAGCGACGCTACTACAACCATAGCCTTTCGCTCGCGCCGTTCCAGAGCTGGACGGAGGCCGCGCGTGCACCTTGAGATCGACCTGCGTCGGCAGAGACTGCTTCTCTGGAACGAGGGTCGCGCGGTGAGCGAATGCAGCGTGTCCACCGGCGGCAATGGCATCGGCGAGATCAACGGCTCGGGCTGCACCCCGCGCGGGCGCCACGTGGTGCGCGCAAAGATCGGCGCGGGCCAGCCTGCCGGCGCGGTGCTGGTGCGGCGCCGTCCCACCGGCGAGATCTGGACGCCGCAGCTGCACGCCGCGTTTCCCGGCCGCGACTGGATCCTGACGCGCATCCTGTGGCTGTCCGGCACGGAAGTCGGGCGCAACCGCCTGGGCTGTGTGGACACTTTCCGGCGCTACATCTACCTCCACGGCACGCCGCCGACCACGCGCCTGGGCGCGCCCGGCTCCAAGGGCTGCATCCGCATGGCCAACGACGACATCCTGGCCTTGTTCGACCGCCTGCCGACGGGCGCCGAAGTCGACCTCCACGAATAATTCACCGGAACCTGGCCAATGGCAGCGACGCACGCAGACGCCCTGATCGGCCCCCTGATGCTCGACGTGGGCGGCCTGGAACTGACCGCGGAGGATCGCGAACTGCTCGTGCATCCCCTGGTGGGCGGGCTGATCCTGTTCAGCCGCAACTACCACGATCGCGCCCAGTTGCAGGCCCTGTGCGACGACCTGCTGTCCCTGCCGCGCCCGGCCCGGCTGCTGCTGGCGGTCGACCACGAGGGCGGCCGCGTGCAGCGGTTCCGCGATGGCTTCACGCGCATTCCGCCCATGCGCAGCCTGGGCCAGCAGTACGCACAGAACGCCAAGGCGGCGCGCGACGCGGCCGAGGCGCACGGCCACACCATCGGCGCCGAGTTGGGCGCGTTCGGCATCGACCTGTGCTTTGCGCCGGTGCTGGACCGTGACATCGGCGTGTCCGGCGTGATCGGCGACCGCGCGTTCGCCTCGGACCTGGCGGTGCTGGTGGACCTGGCACGCGCCTTCCGTGCAGGCCTCAACCGCGCCGGCATGGCCGCCACCGGCAAGCACTTTCCCGGGCATAGCGCCGTGGCGGCCGACTCGCACCTGGAACTGCCGGAAGACCCGCGGCCGCTGGACGAAATCGAGCGCACCGAACTCGCGCCGTTCAAGGCGCTGATCGAGGACGGCATCGAGTCGCTGATGATGGCGCACGTGCGTTACCCGGCGGTGGACCACATCCCGGCCTCGCTGTCCCGCACCTGGATCGAAAACTACCTGCGCGGCACGCTCGGCTTCGGCAATGCCCTGTTCTGCGACGACCTGTCCATGAACGGCGCGGCGGTGATCGGCAGCATGGCCGAGCGCGCGCGCCTGGCGCTGTCATCGGGCTGCGACATGCTTCCGGTATGCAACGACCGCGCGGCCTCGGTGAAGCTCATCGACGACCTGCGCGACATCCACCCGGACGCGGCGGCCAGCCGGCGCCTGGCCAGACTCTATCGACAGGAGGGCCCGCGATGACGCGGCTCGAAGATGCCATGCAGGTCCGCGCGCAGGCCGATTGCCTGCATGACGCCGCCGCCGTGGCGCACGCCTTCGATTCGCTCGCCGGGGCGGTGACGCGCGATTACGCCGGGCGCAACCCGCTGCTGCTGTGCGTGATGAATGGCGGGCTGTATCCCACGGCGGAACTGTCGCGCCGTCTCGACTTCGCCTTCGAGCAGGATTACCTGCACGCCACGCGCTACCGCGGCGCCACGCAGGGCGGCGGGCTGGTGTGGAAGCGCCAGCCGGACGCGCAGCTGATCGAGGGCCGCGAGGTGCTGGTGATCGACGACATCCTCGACGAAGGCCACACCCTGGTCGCCATCCGCCGCGCGCTGACCGAATTCCGCCCGCAGAGCCTGCGCGTGGTGGTGCTGGTGGAGAAGCTGCACCAGCGCCGCGCGCCCGCCGCACACGCGGAGTACGTGGGCCTGGCGGTGGAGGACCGCTACGTGTTCGGCTGCGGCATGGACTACAAGGAATACTGGCGCCAGCTCACGGGCATCTACGCCGTGAAAGGCGCATGACGACCCTGGCCGTCATCGGTGGCACCGGCATGAACCAGTGGCCGGGACTCATCATTGAATCGCAGCGCGCCGTCGGCACGCCGTACGGTCCGCCGTCCGCGCCGCTCGTGTCCGGCACGGTGGGCGGGCACCCTGCCCTGTTCCTGGCAAGGCACGGCGAAGGGCACAGGATTCCGCCGCACAAAATCAACTACCGCGCCAACCTGTGGGCGCTCAAGGACGCGGGCGTGGGCAAGGTGGTGGCCATCGCTGCGGTGGGCGCCATTTCGGACTGGTTCGCGCCTGGCGAGGTCGCGCTGCCGCTGGATTTCATCGACTACACCTGGGGCCGCGAGCACACCTATTCCGACGGCAGCGAAGGCTCCGAGCTCCACCACGTGGAGCTCACCCATCCCTACACGCCCGCGCTGCACGAGGCCCTGGCCGCCGCCGCGCGCGCGGCCGGCATCATCGTGAGCGGTGCCGGCGTGATGGGCGTCATGCAGGGGCCGCGGCTGGAGACGCCGGCCGAAATCGCCCGCCTGAAACGAGACGGCTGCGACATGGTGGGCATGACCGGCATGCCGGAAGCCGCGCTCGCCGCCGAACTGGGACTGGACTACGCCTGCCTGGCCGTGTCGGTGAATTGGGCCGCGGGCATCGGCAGCGGCGGCATCCACGACGAGATCCGCCAGAGCATCGAGCGCGGCATGGACAAGGTGCAGGCGACGCTGGCTCGTTTTCTGGCGGGCTGCGGCGGCGAGTGACTTATCCGGCGCGCGGCGGGCAGCCACTGCCCCGCGCGCATCGAGCGGAGTGCCAGGCTTGACCCGGCTTCAGTTGCTGCCCCAGCGATGAATGGCGCGCTTGCGCTTCTTCACCTGCCGCGGGGTAAGTTCGTTCTTCTTGTCCTTGAACGGGTTGTCGCCGGTCTTGAACGCCACCTGCAGTGGCACGCCCTTGAGCTTGAAAGCGGCGCGGAATTCGTTGGCAAGGTAGCGGCGATAGGCCACCGGCAGCTTCTCGGTCTGGTTGCCGTGGACCAGGATCCTGGGCGGATTGCGCCCGGCCTGGTGCGCGTAGCGCAGCTTGATGCGGCGACCAAGCACCGCCGGCGGGCTGTGCGCGTCCACGGCGCGCTCGAGAATGCGCGTGAGTTCCGGCGTGGGCATCTCGATGGTGGCGCCCTCGAAGGCCTGCTGCACGTCGATCATCAGCTCGCCCAGCCCGGAACCATGCTTGGCCGCGATGAAGTGCACCGGCACGTAGTCCAGGTACGGCATCTTCAGCGTGACCTGGTAGCGCACCTGCTCGCGCTCGTCCGGCGCCAGGTGGTCCCACTTGTTCACCGCCAGCACCATGGCGCGGCCGCGTTCGGCCACCAGGCCCATGAGCCGCGCGTCCTGCTCGCCGATGTCGTTCTGCGCGTCCACCACCACCACCACCACGTGCGCCTGTTCCACCGCGAGCAGGGTCTTGATGATGGAGAACTTCTCGATGACTTCCTCGATGCGCGAGCGACGCCGCACGCCGGCGGTATCGATCAGCACGAAGGGCTTGCCGTCGTAGTCGAACGGCACGCGGATGGCGTCGCGCGTGGTGCCCGGCTGGTCCGCCGCCACCACGCGCTCCTCGCCGATCAGCCGGTTGACCAGCGTGGACTTGCCCACGTTGGGCCGGCCGACGATGGCCACGCGCACCTCGTCGTCGGTCTGCGGCAGGTCGCTGGGCGCAACGTCGGCTAGCAGTTCGCGCAGCAGCGCGGCGATGCCGTCACCGTGCTGCGCGGAAACCGGGATGGGCTCGCCCAGCCCCAGCGCGTAGAAGTCGCCCGCCGCGGCCGGCTTGTTCAGGCCCTCGGCCTTGTTCACCAGCAGCGTCACCGGCTTGCCGGTCTTGCGCAGCAGCTTGGCGATTTCGGCGTCCGAACCGTGGCGGCCGGCCTGGGCGTCGGTCAGGAACAGGATGTGGGTGGCGTCTTCCAGCGCAATCTGCGCCTGGTCCTCGGCCAGCGCCGCGAGCGGGTCGGCGGACTCGGGCATGAGGCCGCCAGTGTCCACCACCACGAAACGCCGTTCCTCGAAGCTGCCATAACCGTACTGGCGGTCGCGCGTCAAGCCGGGAAAATCGGCCACCAGCGCGTCGCGCGTGCCGGTGAGGCGGTTGAAGAGGGTGGACTTGCCGACGTTCGGCCGCCCCACGAGGACAACGACGGGCAGGCTGATGGACATGGTTCGGCTCTACAGGTGATCGGCGCCGGACTTCCGCGGCCGGGGTCCGGCTCCGGAAGAACGCAAGCCCGGCGCGGGCTTGAAAACGATTCCGGCGCCGTTCCAGTGAAACGGCGCCGGGCGAAACTTGTTCTACGACTTGGGCTTGAGCTTCTCGAACGCGGCGATGCGGCCTACCGAGTTCATCACGTACAGCAGCCCCTCGCCCGCCACCGGCGCGGTCATGATCGGGTCGGACCCCGAGCGCACGCGGGCGACGATGGCACCGCTCGAAGGATCAATCCAGTGCACGTAGCCTTCCATGTCGCCCACGACGACGTGGCCATCGAAATAGCCCGGCGCCGACAGCCTGCGATAGAGCAGCGCATCCTGCTTCCAGGCGGCGGCCCCGGTACGCAGGTCCAGCGCCCAGACCACCCCACTGTCGTCGGTGACGAACAGCTTGTCCTCTGAAACGACCATGCCGCTGTAGCTGCGGATGGCGCGACGCCACATGGTCTCGCCCGAACCCATGTTCAGGCAGGCAAGCTCGCCGCCGAAGCTCGCGGCGATGACGCAATCGGGGCCATCCACCAGGTCGGCATCCACGTCGGAAAGCCGTTCCAGTTCGGTGCGGCCGGTGGGCACCGCCACGGGCTGTTCCCAAAGCGCCTTGCCGTCCGAAAGCCGGAGCCCGGCAACGCGGCCGTTGTCCATGCCAATGAGCACGCGCCCGTCCACCACCAGCGGCGCCGAACCGCCCCTGAGAATCAGGCTGGGGACGGCACGATCGAAGCTCCAGACGCGCTCGCCCTCGGCGGCGCTGAGGCCGAACACGCGCCCGTCGATCGAACGGGCCACCACCACGTCACCGTCCGCCACCGGCGGGCTGAGTACCTCGCTGGACATGGCGCGACGCCAGCGTTCCGAGCCGTCGGCGCGCTTGAGCGAGATCACCTCGGCGTCGAGCGTCCCGACCACCACCGCATCGCCCGAAACGCTGGGGCCGGAACTGATGCGCGCGCCGGTACTGGTCTTCCACAGCAGCTCGCCCGTGTCACGCGCGTAGGCGAACACCCGGCCGTCGATATCGGCGGTATAGAGCGCGTCGGCCTGAACGTTCAGCCGCAGGCCGGAAACGCGCCCCCCGCTGCCATCGCCCGCCTGGACATTCCACGACTTGACGGGCTTCAGGTCGTAGTTGGCGATGTCCTGCAGCTTGGCGGGCTCGCGGACCGAGGCTTTGTTGGAGCCGCAAGCCGCAAGGGCCGCGACGAGGCCAACGCACAGCAGGGTGTTGCGCAAGGGGTGGTTCATGACTGCGGTGCGGGGGTGAGGTCGTCCAGCTTCATCTGCAACAGGTCGCGGTTGGCGGCGCCCTCTTCGGTCACTGCCAGGGCTTTTTCGTACGAGTCATGCGCGGCCGCGCCATCGCCCTTGGCCAGCAGGATGTCGCCGCGCAGTTCCTCGCGCAGGCTCGCGTAGGACGTATCGGAATCATCGAGCTGCTTGAGCGCCTGGTCGGGCTGGCCCTGCGCCAGCAGCACGCGCGCGCGCCGCAGCTTGGCAATGCCCACCAAGGCCTCGTCGGAAGAATTTGCCACCACCCAATCCAGCCGCTTGCCGGCCTCGTCGAGCTTGTCCTGCTCCACCGCCTTCTGCGCCAGCCACAGGGCGGCCGATGCGGCGTAGGGGCTGCCGGAGTGGTCCTTGGCCAGGGTGTCGGCGATCTTGCCGGCATCTTCGGCGCGCGAGGCGGTCAGCGCCTTTTTCATGTCTTCGTACATCTGCGAGGCCACTTCGGCCTGGCCGTCGCGATGCCGCTTATACGCTTCCCATCCGCCGATGCCGCCGAACCCGATGGCCAGGCCGCCCACCAGCGCGATCCAGTTCTCCTTCCACCAGGACTTGAGTTTTTCGAGCTCTTCCTCGTCGTCGATATGAGTTGCCACGCGCACGCCTTCGTGTTGTTCAGGATGTTGTGGTGGGGAACAGACCCGCCAGGGCGGAAGCCAGTTCCGGGCGGGCAATGGCCGCCTGCGGGCGGTCTTCGCGCAGGAATTTTACGTTAACCGTGCCACCGGCCGCTTCGTCATCGCCCACGACCAGCGCGATGCGGGCGCCGGAGCGGTCGGCGCGCTTGAACTGCGCGGCCGGTTTGCCGCCGCCGACGTTCAGGCCAACCCGACCCGTGGGCCCGAGAATGTCGCGCACCTGCTCGGCCAGCGCGATGCCGGCGCGCTCGCCCTGCGCACCGAAGCGGCAGATGTAGACGTCGGCTTCCGCGGGTAACACCGCGGTCTGGATTTTCTGGAGCAGCAGGATCAGGCGCTCGACGCCGCAGGCCCAGCCCACGGCCGGCGTGGGCGAGCCGCCGAGCTGTTCCACCAGGCCGTCGTAGCGGCCGCCGGCGCAGATGGTGCCCTGCGCGCCAAGCTCGGTGGTGATCCACTCGAACACGCCCTTGGTGTAGTAGTCCAGGCCACGCACCAGCCGCGGGTTCACGTGGTGCTCGATGCCGAGGTCGTCCAGGCCCTGGCGCAGGCCGTCCAGGTGGGCGGCCGATTCCGGGTCCAGGTGATCGAGGATGCTCGGCGCGTCCTTCACGATGGCCTGCGTGGTCGGCACCTTGGAGTCCAGCACGCGCAGCGGGTTGCTCAGCAGGCGCTTCCTGGAATCGTCGTCGAGGCTGGATTCGTGGCGCTGCAGGAATTCGATCAGCGCCTGGCGGTAGCGCGCCCGCGTCTCCGGGCCGCCGAGCGAGTTGATCTCCAGCCGCAGGTCGCGGAAGCCCAGGGCCTTCCACAGCCGCGCCGACATCGCGATGAGTTCCACGTCCACGTCCGGACCGGGAATGCCGTAGGCCTCTACGTCGAGCTGGTGGAACTGGCGATAGCGGCCGGCCTGCGGCCGCTCGTAGCGAAACACTGGGCCGGCGCACCACACGCGCTGCTGCTGGTTGTGGAACAGGCCGTGCTCGATGCCCGCGCGCACCAGCCCGGCGGTGAATTCGGGACGCAGCGCAATCTGTTCGCCGCCGCGATCCTCGAAGGCATACATCTCTTTTTCCACCACGTCGGTGACCTCGCCCACGGCGCGCTTGAACAGCGCAGTGGATTCGACCAGCGGCACGCGCATCTCGCGGTACGCGTAGGCCTCGAACAGGCGGCGGGCGGTGTCGAACAGGTGCTGCCACAGCGCCGAGTCGGCCGGCAGCACGTCGTTGAATCCGCGGATGCTTTGCACTCTCATGGAGTGTGGGAATCGGGAATGGAGAATCGGGAATCGTGGAAGCAAGAAGCGGTCATGGTTTTGACGATTCCCCATTCCCGATTCCCGATTCCCCGGACCTCGCGAGCTTCTCCCGGACGAGTCGCTCCAACACATCCACGAGGTCCGCGTTGTGCGCCTTGTGCCGGATCTCACCGTCCACGTAGATCGAGTTGGGATAGCCGCCGGCCACGCCGATGGCCGCTTCACGGGATTCGCCGGGGCCGTTCACCACGCAGCCGATGACGGCGAGGTTGATGGGTTCCTCGATGCCCTCGAAGCGCGATTCCAGCTCGTTCACCACGCTGATGACGTCGAAGTTCTGGCGCGAGCAACTCGGGCAGGCCACCAGGTTGATGCCGCGCGAGCGCAGGTGCAGGGACTTGAGGATGTCCCAGCCCACCTTCACCTCCTCCACGGGGTCGGCCGCGAGCGAAACGCGGATGGTGTCGCCGATGCCGGCGGCCAGGATCATGCCCAGGCCGATCGAGGACTTCACCGCCCCCGCGCGCAGGCCGCCGGCCTCGGTGATGCCCAGGTGCAGCGGCTGGTCGATGAGCTTGGCCAGCTTCAGGTAGGCCTGCACGGTCATGAAAATCTCGCTGGCCTTGAGCGAGACCTTGAAGTCCTCGAAGTTGTGCTTCTTCAGGATCTCGATGTGCCGCAGCGCCGATTCCACCAGGGCATCGGCGTTCGGCTCGCCGTATTTCTCCTGGAGCTCGCCTTCCAGCGAGCCGGCATTGACCCCGATGCGGATGGGCACGCCGTGGTGGCGCGCGCAGGCAATCACCTCGGCCACCTTGCGGTCGCTGCCGATGTTGCCGGGATTGATGCGCAGGCAGTCGGCGCCCATCTCGGCGGCCTTGAGCCCGCACTTGTAGTTGAAGTGGATGTCCGCGATCAGCGGCACGTAGCCCACTTCCTTCTTGATCTTGCCGAAGGCCTCCGCCGCGGCGATGGTGGGCACCGACACGCGCACGATGTCGGCGCCGGCCTTCACCGCCGCGCGGATCTGCGCCACGGTGGCCGGCACGTTCTCGGTGTCGGTGTTGGTCATGGTCTGCACCGAGATCGGCGCATCGCCGCCCACCGTCACCCGGCCCACGCGGATGCTGCGCGACTTGCGCCGTTCGATCTGGTGCTGGGCTTTCATTGCCATGGCAAACCTCTCACTTGCCCGTCGCGGGCAGGGTGAACCGTGCGGCCGAATTGGTCTTGGCAAACGGCAGGATATCCACCGGCTTGCCGGCGAACTCCACCGACACCGCCGCGGCGTTGCCAATCACCACCGAGTACGGCAGTTGCCCGACCAGCGTCTTGCGTTCGCCGGCAGAGATCACGCCCGACAGCAGCGAGCGGCCGCTGGCATCTTCCACGCGCGCAAACGAAATGGAATTGAACAGCAGCACCAGGCGCTTGCCCGCCTGGGCGCTGGCGGCCGCGGAATCGGCCGGCGAACGCGCCGTGGTTTCTGCCCGCGGTGCGGGCGCAGCCGGTGTCGCAGCCGGTGGCACAACCCGTTCGGGTGCGGCTGCGCGATCTGCGGATGGTGTGGCGGTGGCAGGCCCGGGGGCTTGCGGAGCGGGCGCAGGAGCGGGCTCGTTGACGACCGCCGGGGCGAGCGGATCGATCACCGTCACCGTGGGTGCCGGCTCCGTCTTGGGGCTGGTCCCTCCCCAGATCCAGATGCCGAACACCAGCAGGGCAAGAATCGGCAGGGCGGCATAGACCAGTCGGCTGATCCCGGCGCCGGCATGGGACGCCCCTCGCCCGCCCCCTCCACTCAGCCCGAGGCGCGCCAGCGAAGGCTTGTCGGGCGCGGTGTAGAGCGCGTCGTAGGCAGCTACCAGCGGCTTGTCGGCAATGCCCAGCACCAGGGCGCACTTGCGGTAATAGCCGCGCGCGTACACCGGCTCCAGCATCTGGTCGAAGGCGTCTTTCTCCATGGCCTCCAGCGTGTTGCGCGCGATGCGGGTGCGCGACGCCAGGGCGTCGATCGACATTCCGATCTTCACGCGCGCGGCCTTGATGACCGCGCCGGGACTCTCGGGGATGGCAGGTGAAGGACCAGGGGTGTAGGCGTCGTTCATGGGGCGGGACGGGTGGACGGTCTGGGGTTCTCCTCGGAACCGGACGGGGACTGCGCCTTGAGGCGCCTTTCGTATTCGGCAGCGGCGCCGGTGTCACCCAGCGCGTGTTCAATCTGTGCGCCCAGCGCCAGCATCTGCACCGAGGGCGGTGCGACCTTCTCATAGCGTTGCAGGAACGCGCGGGCGTGCAGGTAGTCGCCTCGCTCGGCGCTCAGCGAGGCCATCTGCGCCAGCGCCTCGGCAAATTCCGGGCGGATCGCCAGCGCCTTGCGGAAGTAGCCCTCGGCCCTGTCCAGGTCCGGCACGCGGCGCGCGCACACGCCGGCATTGGTCCAGGCTTTTTCGGGCTCGCCGTAGCGGGGATCGTTGGCGGCCTCCTGGAACTGCCTGTCCGCCTCGCGACCCCGGTTCTGGCCACACAGGAACACGGCGAAGTTGTTGCGCGTGGCGGCGTCGCGCGCGTCCAGCTGAAGTGCGCGCAGGTAGTGTTCCTCGGCGCGCTGCGGCTCTCCGCGGCGCACGTACACGAAGGCGATGCCCGCGTGCGCGGCGGCGAGCTCAGGGTCCTGATCGAGGGCGCGGTCGAACTTGTCCAGCGCCAGGTCCAGGTCGCCGTTGCGGGTGTAGGCCGTGCCCAGCTCGGTGTTGATGCGCGCGGCTTCCTTGAAGTCGGGCTGCGGCCGGCGAAGCACGCCCGGCGCGTTGTCCTGCGTCGTGGTGCAGGCACTCATCAGGACGAGCATCGCGCAGAGAAAATAAGGCCTCACCAGCCCGCCCGGCGACCGACACCGATAGGGCCGGCCCGCATCAGCCAGCCCTCACGGGGATGTCCGACAGGCGCCGCTTCTGCTTGTTCAGCACCTTGCCCACGAGCTGGCCGCAGGCGGCATCGATGTCGTCGCCGCGCGTGCGGCGCGTGGTGGAGATGATGTGCTTGGCGCGCAGCACGTCGGCGAAACGCTCGATCGCCTCCGGGCTGGAGCGCTTGAAGCGCGTCTCCGGAAACGGGTTGAACGGGATCAGGTTGACCTTGGCCGGCATGCCGTTGAGGCGCCTGGCCAGGTCGCGGGCAAGCGCCACGGAATCGTTGACGCCATCCAGCATCACGTACTCGTAGACCACGTGCATCTTGTGGTCGCGCCCCGCGGTGTAGCGGCGGCAGGCGTCCATGAGTTCGGCCACCGGGTACTTGCGGTTGATGGGCACGAGCACGTCGCGCAGCTCGTCGTTGGGGGCGTGCAGCGATACCGCCAGGGCGGTGTCCACGTCCTCCCGCAGGCGGTCGATGAAGGGCACCAGCCCCGAGGTCGACACGGTGACGCGCCGCTTGGACAGGCCGAAACCGAAGTCGTCCTGCAGGATCTTCACCGCCGGCAGCACCGCGTTGTAGTTGGCCAGGGGTTCGCCCATGCCCATGAAGACCACGTTGGAGATGACGCGTTCGTTCTGGAAATCACCGCCCAGCTCCTTGGCGGCAAACCACACCTGGGCGACGATTTCCGCCGTCGTCAGGTTGCGGTTCAGGCCCTGCTGGCCGGTGGAGCAGAACGCGCAGTCCATCGCGCAGCCCACCTGCGAGGAGATGCACAGCGTGCCGCGGTCCTTGTCCGGGATGAACACGGTTTCGATGGCCTGCCCGCCGCCGACCTTGAGCACCCACTTGCGCGTGCCGTCGGCAGACAGCTGGCCGGTGAGCAGCTCGGGCGGGCGGACGACGAAGCTCGCCTCCATCCGCGTGCGCAGGTCCTTCGAGAGATTGCTCATCCCCGCGAAGTCATCGACCCCGCGGCGGTAGATCCACTGCATCACCTGGTCGGCGCGCCAGGGCTTTTCACCGATGGAGGCGAACTGTTCGCGCAGACGCTCGCGGTCCAGCCCGAACAGGTTGGTCATGGGTGACGCACTGGGCGCGCGCGCTGTGACGGCAGCGCTTGCGCCAAGCGTCACCTCATCAGTCTCCAGCTTGTGCGCCTCCCGCCTCACGCCTCACGCCTCCCGTCGATGTCAGCGCGTCCGCGGGCACAGTTCGGTGGCGCGGAAGAAATAGCCGATCTCGCGCTCGGCATTCTCGGCGCTGTCCGAGCCGTGCACGGCGTTCTCGTCGATGGACGCCGCGAAATCGGCGCGGATGGTGCCGGGCGCGGCGCTCTTGGGATTGGTGGCGCCCATGATGTCGCGGTGCCGGGCAATGGCGTTTTCGCCTTCCAGCACCTGGATCACCACCGGGCCGCTGATCATGAAGCTCACCAGGTCCTTGAAGAACGGGCGCTCGCGATGCACCTCGTAAAAGCCACCCGCTTCTTTCTCGGTGAGGTGCGTCATGCGTGCGGCCACGATCCGGAGACCGGCCTGCTCGAAACGGGTGTAGATCTGGCCGATGACGTTCTTGCCAACGCCGTCGGGCTTGATGATGGAGAGGGTGCGTTCAACCGCCATGACGATGAGTTCCTGTTGTTCCTGCGAAATTTGCTGGGACACGAGCACCGGACCGCGTCCGGATGCCCGTAAAAAGCGCGAGAGTTTACCGGCCCATGCCGCACTGCGGCAATTGCGTCACGCGGGCGTTCGCTTGCGATAGGCCAGCACCAGGAGCGCGCCGCCGGTGACCAGCATGGGGATGCACAATACCTGCCCCATGGTCAGCCAGCCCCAGGCGAGGTAGCCAATCTGCACGTCCGGAACGCGGACGAACTCCACGAGCGACCGGAACGTGCCGTAGACCACCAGGAACAAGCCGGAGATCGCCATCGACGGCCGCGGGCGCGACGAAAACCACCACATGATCCAGAGCAGCACGAAGCCTTCCAGGAAGGCCTCGTACAGCATGCTCGGGTGGCGCGGCAGGTGGTCAGAGTCGGTGGGAAAGACCATCGCCCAGGGCAGGTCGGAGGGCGCGCCCCACAACTCGGCGTTGATGAAATTGCCGATGCGCCCCGCCAGCAGGCCGAACGGCACGACGATGGCGGCGAAGTCCATGACGTAGAAGAACGTCAGCCCGCGCGAGCGCGCGAACAGCCACACCGCGGTGATCACGCCCAGCAAGCCGCCGTGAAACGACATGCCGCCCTTCCAGATGCGCACGATCTCCAGCGGATCGGCCAGGAAACCGGGGAGGTTGTAGAACAGCGTGTAGCCGATGCGCCCGCCCAGGATCACGCCCAGGGCCACGAAATACAGCAGGTCCGACACTGCCTGCGCGGAGAACGGCAGGTGGTCGGACTTTCCGCGCTGGATCGCCAGGCCCCAGCAGCCGTAGAAGCCCAGCAGGTACATCAGCCCATACCAGTGGATCTGGACGGCGCCAAGGTCGAGCGCAACGGGATTGAAGTTGGGGTGAATCAGCATGCGATCGGGAAAGCCTGTGTGGAGGCGCTGCCTTGGTGACGTTGCGCTCAGTTCACGCGGCAGTAGAACGCCTTGAGATAGCGCGTCTCGGCAATGGCCGGGTGCACCGGGTGATCGGGCCCCTGCCCGCCCTGTTCCAGGATCTGCAGGCGCCGGTTCTGCGTTCGCGCCTCGCGCAGCAGCACGCGCTGGAGTTCCTCGGGTTCCAGGTGAAACGAGCACGAACAGGCAACCAGCACGCCGCCGGGCATCAGCAACTGCATGGCGGCGCGGTTGAGCGCGGCGTAATGCTCCAGACCGGCGTCGTGATCCTTCTTGCGCTTGATCAGCGCGGGCGGATCGACAATCACCACGTCGAACGTCCGTCCGTCGGCCCGCAACTGCTTGAGCTTGTCCAGCGCCTCGCCCTGCAGGGCTTCGAGCTCGAAGCCGTTGGCCGCCGCATTGCTGCGCGCCCGATCGAGCGCCGGCTGAGAGCTGTCGATGGCGGTCGCCGACGCCGCCCCGGCCACCAGGGCGCGAACGCTCCAGGCGCCCACGTAGCTGAACACGTCCAGCACGCGCTTGCCCTGGG
Organism: Panacagrimonas sp.; assembly: GCA_052386745.1. Lineage (GTDB taxonomy): Bacteria > Pseudomonadota > Gammaproteobacteria > Nevskiales > Nevskiaceae > Panacagrimonas. The sequence goes on from JBQTJW010000016.1 coordinate 19,706, forward strand.
CGTAACGGACAAGACGTTCGCGGTTGTCGCGCTGATCGAAGAACCAGCCGGTCTTCTGGCCGGTGCGGGCGGCCACTTCGAACCGGGCGCCGGCCTCGATCGCTTCGAGCGTCTCAGGAACGGTGCCAATGGCCTCGACCATTTCCGGCAGGTTCTCCGCCGAGCGCGCGCCGCCATCATTGCGCACCAGAATGCCGTTCGGCTTCAGCAGCTTCTGCACGGCCTCCACGACGAGCGACTGGAGACGATCCATTCCCGCCGTCGCGCTCTGCAGCACGCAGATGTCCCCGAAGCGATCGACCACCAGCCCCGGCAAGCCGTCCGATTCGCCATAGACCAGGCGGTAATGCGGGCTCGGGTACAGGGCCTCGCGCAGCGCCAGCGCAGCGGTCAGGCGGCGCTCGATCCACTCGGCGTTGACCACCGTATCGGCGCGCGTGCTCAGCATGCGGGCCGCAATCAATGAGTTGGGGTTGACGTACGCCGTGCCGACCGTGCGGCCGCGCGCATCCACCACGTTCGCGCAATCACCCGCCTTGAAGCTCTTGAGTGGCGTGCGCACCGTATCGACCTCGTTGCTGAACACCCAGGAGTGGCCGACGCGCAGGCGCCGTTCGGCGTTGGGATTCAGGCGGAGAGGCGGCAGAGAGTCAGTCATGAGGGCGCAGGTGCGAAAGACGTCCATTGTGCTACATCCTGGACTTGCCCCGGAGCGGCGCCCGAATGCCGGCACTGACCGGCGCTGACCGGCACTGAACGGTGTCGATGTTCCGCGACCGCCCTTTCTCCCGGAACTGGCCGTTCATCATCCAGATGGCGACCGTGTGTCGCGGGCGGTACTCCCCCCGGGGGGGGTGACAATGCGAGTCAGCCTTTGACAAACCGATCGCCCTGTTCCGACGGACTAATGCCTTTCCAAACGTGCGAACGTCCCACGATGCTGGAGCGGCGACGTTCCAGCCTAGCCAGGCTCCCGGCGCAGTTTGTGCCTCCCAGTCGCGCGGGACCCTTCCAAATCTTTCCCGAAAATCATCCGTTTGCTGCAATTTTGAGGAAAATTCGGATCCGGCGACTGATCGTCATGCTTCCACCGGCTCTCCGCGGATGCGTGCAGATTGAAGTCTCCCAGGGCAGAGTGTTTGTTTTTTGCAATTGAACCTCGAAGGCGACGCGTTCGAACCCTGGAACCGGGGCATCGCGACCGTCCTTGAGCAACCAACTCGGCCTGATGCCGAGAACCTACTGGAGAAACGAATGAAGCAGTTGAGCAAAAACTTTGCAGCTCGTGGACATGTCGCCGCCGCCTGGGCCAGCGCCATCGCCTTGAGCTTTGGCGCGAGCGCTGCCATGGCCGACGATGGCGACCTGGTTGCCTCCTTCGGAACAAATGGTGTTGCCAAGGTGAATTTTTCCGGCACCACGCTGGACACATTCTCCGCCGCAGCCGTTCAGGCCGATTCTTCCATTCTGGCGGCCGGCATCAATGCCTTCGGTGGTCCGGATGCCATCAATGGCAATACCAGCGACATCCTCATTGGCCGTTTCAGCGCTAGCGGCGGAGTCACCTCTTCCGAGCGAATTGACGATGTCATGACCGGCCGACTGACCGGGGTAGGCGTCAGCGCAGCCGGTGAGATCGTGGTGATCGGATTCAATGGCGATGTCCCGACCGATGCGCAAGTCAAGAAGTTCGACGCAACGGGGACCGAGACCGCTTCCTTCTCGCCCAGCGCGTCCGGCGATGGCCTGGTGTGCCTTGGCAAGCGCGTCACCTTTGGAGCCGGCGGCAAGGTTCTGGTGCCTTGCACGGTCACCGACGCGTCAACCGGCCGCGGCACGCCCGCGATCCTGCGCTTCAACAGCAACCTGACGCTCGACACCACGTTCGGGACCGATGTCGATGGCGCCGGCACAGGAACCACGCGGTCCGGCATTGCGCTGGGCACCAGCCCGAACACCGATCTGGAAGGTTTCCCGCGCGCCAACGTGGTTGCCTCCGACGGTGCCGGCGGTTACTACCTGCTGGTTACGAACGTCGACGCCGATGCAGTAGCGGGCGTCATTCCGGGCTCGGTTTACGTGCAGCACTTTTCCGCGAACGGAACGCTGGACACCAGTTACGGTGCGGGTGGACGCGCCGCGGTGGCAACGACCGCCGGCAGCACCCAGACGTCGATCGACGGCGACAGCCTCCTGGTCGACGCAACCGGAAAACTGCTGGTCGGCGGTGCACGGGTAACGCCTGGCGCGGCCTCGTTCGTCGCTCGCCTCACCGCTGAAGGCACGCTGGATAGCAGCTTCGATACGGACGGCCTGGTTGACCCCCTGCTGGACGACGTCGCTGGCGGGTTCAGCGCCGTGTCGCTGTTCTCCGATTCGTCGGGCCGCATTTACGTGCTGAACTCCAAGGTTCTGACCCGCCTGACCGCTTCCGGTGCGGTAGACCCCACGTTCGACCGGGCCCCTGCCAACCTCGCCGAGCTCTACTCGCCGCGCGAAGAAAACACCAAGTGGGGCGGCGCCCTGGCCCTGCAGGGAGGGGCCACTGCACTGCTGCTGGGCGGCGTCGACCAGTTCCTGGTGGACTCCGGCACGCCATCCATCGCAACAGCGACCGTTGCCAAGGTCGATCTCGGGGCGCCGGTCAACGTGGTGAATTTCACCAAGGCAACCGTCACGGCCAGCGAAGGACGCGGCGCGACGCCCGTGCGCATCCATGTGAGCCTTTCACAGGCCAGTGCCGCGAACGTGACGGTTCCGTTCACCTTCAGCGGGACTGCGAGCGCGGCCGACTACAGCCTGCCGAGCGGCAATTCGATCGTTATTCCCGCGGGAGAAACCACCGCTTCGCTGCCGGTGGTGATCGTCAACGACACGCTGGACGAGTCGAACGAAACACTGAAGATCACCATGGGCACGCCCACGGGGGCTGCCGCGGGATCGTCAAGCACCTTCGACCTGAAGATCACGGACAACGACAACCCGCCTACCGTCAATTTCGACAAGGCGCGGAGCCTCATGTCGGAAGGCAGCCAGGCGTCGGTGGCCATCCAGCTTTCGGCAGCAAGCGCGAAGGGCATCCGAGTGACGTACTCGGTGGCCGGCACCGCGGGTCAGGGCGATTTCAGCCTGTCGCCGACCAATCGCACGGTGTATTTCGCGCCGGGCGTCACCCGCAAGACGGTCGTGGTCAAGGCCGTCAATGACACGGCCAAGGAAGCGAACGAATCCATCGTGCTCACGCTCGATGCGGCGACTTCCGCCACCATCGGGAGCACCCCGGTGCGGACCGTCGTCATCGTTGCAAACGACTGAAGTCGGTCGTAGCGGGTCGCAGCGGCCATTGATGGAACGGCACCCTCGGGTGCCGTTCCTTTATCCGCAACATGCAACCATGCGCGAATCGAATTCAACCTTGTGACATGGATTTTCAGTGTCACGACCTGCAAGCTATTTCTTACCCATTACGCTGGAGAGCACATGACCCCGTTCCGCCGTGATTTCAGCCGTCGACGATTTTCGATGATGGCCGTCATCAGTCTTCCGCTCCTGCTTATTGCGGGCGCAGCCCAGGCCGCTGGGCAGCGGGATTCTGGTTTCGGGACGGATGGTGTCGTGAAGGAGGACTATCCCGGCACCACGCTCGACAACTACCAGGCGGCAGCCGTTCTGAGCGACACGTCGATCCTAGCTGCGGGGATCACCAACTTTGGTGTTCCCGGCAGCGAAGACCCCTTGAGGGCCAACGATCTCTTCATCGGCCGATTCGATTCCAATGGATCCCTCGTCTATCGACTCACGGTCCACGATGCGCTTGTCGCAAGCCCGATGACCGGGGTCAGCGTGAGCCCCGAGGGTCTGATTGTGGTTGTCGGATTTGATAGCACGTCCGGCGGGGCCCTTCGCCCTGAAGTCACGAAGTACGACGCTGACGGCCAGCTGCTCGGCAGCTTCAGCCCGCCTGGTGTACCTTCAACCTTCGGGATCCCCACCCTATGCCAGGGCAAGGGCGTCCTGTTCGAGGCAGGAGGCAAGCTGGTGGTTCCATGCCTCATCCAGAACCGGACCAACGGGCTCGACTACCCTGCCCTGGCTCGCCTCAATAGCGACATGACGCTCGATACGAGCTTCGGCAACGACTTCAATCCGAACACGCCCGAATTCCAGCGCGATGGCTATGCGCTCGGGCCAAGCCCCGGAGGCGCCCACTCCGAAGGCTTTCCCCAGGGCACCGCGGTTGTCTCGGACGGTTCGGGCGGCTACTACATGCTCGTCACCAACGCGGATCCCGACTCATCCAACGAAGGAACCGCGAGCGACATCGACGCATCGCTCATCGTCAACCATTTCTTTTCCGACGGCACGCTGGACACCAGCTACGGCGTTGGCGGAATCGCGGTGGTCGCAAGTACCGCGGGACAGCAGAACCTTTCCATTGATGGAAACAGCCTGTTCCTGGACAGCGCCGGCCGCCTGCTTGTCGGCGGATCGCGATTCAACCCCGGCGCCAGCGCGCTGGTTGCCCGTCTCAACCCGGAAGGCACGCTGGACAACCAGTTCGGCGAAGGCGGGATCATTGACCCTCTGCTGGACCCCGTGGGTGGCGGCTTCAGTGCCATTGCCCTGTTCGGGGATTCGTCCAATCGGCTTTACGTGCTCAATTCCCGGACACTGACCCGACTGACTTCGTCCGGCGATCCGGACCCCACGTTCGATCCGTCTCCGAGCAATCTTCGGAACCTCTACACCCCAGCGGAAAACAACGCCAAGTGGGGAGGCGCTGCCGTGGTGGATGGCGGAAACAGCGTGCTGCTGATGGGTGGCGTCGACCAGTTTCCGGTGGTGACAGGAGGGACATCGAGCGCCGTTGCAACCCTGGCGAAGATCAATCTCGATGGACAGGCGCCACCGCCAGCCCGGGTCGTCCGATTCGAGGAAACGGCCGTCACGGTCAGCGAGGGCAATGGCCCGGCACCCGTCCTGGTCAGCGTGAAACTGTCGGAAGCAAGTGCCAACAACGTCACGGTACCGTTCACCTTCAGCGGCAGCGCCAGTCCAGCCGATTACAGCCTGCCCAAAGGCGGCTCCATCGTCATCCCTGCTGGGCAGACGACAGGCTCCCTTTCTGTGGTCCTGGTCGACGACGGACTGGACGAGGCCAATGAAACATTGAGTATCAGGCTTGGGACACCAACCGGGGCTTCCATCGGCTCCCCAAACACCCTGGTGCTCAAGATTACCGACAACGACGCGCCCCCCAGCGTCAGTTTCGACAAGGCCGTCAGCCACGTTTCCGAGGGTGCGCAGTCCGCCGTCGCCGTCCAGCTTTCGGCCGCGAGTGGAAAGGGCGTGACGGTCAACTTCTCGGTGGCGGGAAGCGCCAGCGAAGCTGACTACCACCTGTCACCGACCACCCACAAGCTGTACTTCCCGCCCGGCTCCACCCGGAAAACGGTAGTCATCAAGACCACCAACGACGTCGCCGACGAGCGCAACGAGTCGGTTGTGCTGACCCTCAACTCCGCCACATCGGCAACCATTGGCGGCACGTCGGTGCGAACGGTCGTCATCGCGGACAACGACTGAAGCGGAGATCCCCATCAGGTGGCGCCAGATGGCGCCGCCTGGTGGTTACGCAACGCGCGCTTCCCGCCAACCGGATCAGCGGCACCTTCGGGAAGCGTGATGTTTCAGCTGAGCAGCCGTTCCGACGGCGGCGGCGGCGTCCACTGGTACAGCCAGGTTTCCGAGAACGGCTGGCCGTCCACGCTGAGATACAGGCGCAGGTCGATCGGCTTCTCCGACTCGTCGGGGGGCACCACATCGAACATGGCGCGGTATCCGTTGATCTCCGCCAGCGGACGCACGGATGTGATTTCCACCTTGCCGCGCGACAGGCTGAGCACCGGATCGATCCTGGCGTCACGCCCGAGCAGGCCGAGATCGCCACCCGCGAAGTCGACGGCGAAGCGCCGCGAGTAGTAGGCGCGAGGCTTGCCGATCACCCCCCCGATGCCGGTGCGGGTTGCCAAGACCTGGGCGAGCTTTGGGGTGAATGGCGTTTTCGTGCCCCAGTGCAGGCGGTAGCTGTAGAGCAGTTCCTGCCCGGCCTGGGGCGGTGTTTCCGGGCACCAGAACGCGACGATGTTGTCGAAGGTTTCGTCCTCCGTCGGCAACTCAAGCAGCTGCACCGATCCGCGGCCCCAGTCGGAGCCCGGTTCCACCCAGAGGTTGGGCCGGCGCTCGTAGAAAACGCCGTCGTCCTGGTAATGGTCGAAGTTGCGATCGCGCTGCATCAGGCCGAATCCGCGCGGGTTCTCGTCAATGTAGACATTGAAGCGGGAATTGCGCGGATTCAGCAGCGGCCGCCAGACCCACTCGTTGTTGCCGCGCCACATCGCCAGGCCATCGGTGTCGTGGATCTCGGGGCGCCAGTCGTTGGCCTTGCGCTTGTCGTTCTCGCCGGTCTGGAACATGCTCGTGAGCGGCGCAACGCCCATGCGTTCGATCGCCTTGCGCGGGTACAAGGCGGAATCGATCTCCATCGTGAGCGTGGCGCCGGGGGTGATGTTGAAGCGATAGGCGCCCGACACGCTCGGGGAATCGAGCAGGCCGTACACGACGAGATGATTGGCACCGGGGTCCGGCTTTTCCAGCCAATAGGAGATGAAATCCGGAAACTCCTCGGGGCGACCCATGCCGGAGTCGATGGCCAGGCCGCGAGCGGACTGCCCGTACTGCCAGTCGGCGCCGACGGCGCGAAAGTAGCTGGCGCCGAGAAACGCGGCAACGTCGCGGACGGGGTCGGTGTGAAAATTCAGCCGGAAGCCCGCAAAGCCGAGATCCGTCGGCAGCTTCTTGCCGGACACGCCGCTTGAACCGTAATCGAACATCGCCGGGTCGTAGGCAATTTCCTGCGCCTTCCCGCCGATGATTTCGTGCATGCGCACGGGCGACTTGAAGAAAAGTCCCAGGTGAAAGAACGAGGCTTCGAAGCGCAGGTGCTCGTCGTGCCATAGGCGATGATCCTTGCGGTACTGCATGGCCTGGTAGGCATCCCAATCCAGGCCGGCAATCTCAGGTGGCAGCGTGTTCTTCCGGGCCGCGTAGGGTTTGCTCGCGAGGTACCGGGCCTGCCCCTTCAGCCAGGCCATGTCGAACGCCTGCGGTTTGCCGATGCGTCGGACCGGCGATGCCGCGGCGTCGGTCACGAAAAACGCGAGTGGGAGCGGAATGCCGGCGCCGGTCAGTGCCAGGCCGGCTCGAAGTACGTCTCTACGCTTCATGGTGTCGGTTTGTCGTGGGTCAAAATTGATGAGTCCACCCGGGCAAGCCCTGAAAGGGGTTTGCCCTGGCAGCCGATTCTGCGGTGCGCTATCCCAGCCGCCGGTGCTCGACCATCAGGCACCGGTCCTGCACGACATCGATGCCGGCTTCGGTCAGCTTTCTGGCCAGTTCATCGTGGCGAATGCCCAGCTGCAACCATACGGCCCTGGGACGCTTGGCGAGGATGTCGTCGAGGTGCGAAAGAAGATCGGCCGGGCGACGGAAGATATTGACGAGATCGACCGGCCCGAGTACTTGCGACAGCTGCCGGTAGACCCGCTGCCCCAGAATTCGATCAACGTCGGGGAAATACACTGGCACCGGAATCACCTGCAATCCCGCCTGCACCAGGTACCGCGGAACGTAGAACGCGGGCTGCTCGGCCTGCCTCTCGGTCTTGATTCCCAGGACGGCAATCGTCTGCGTCGCGGCCAGCAGACGGCGGATGCCCTCGTCGTCATCGATGATCCGGCCTGGCGCCATCAGGTTTCCCCTCGCTTGAAGCGCGCGCCGTCGCGGCGCTGCTTCCGGTCTGGCCTTGCCGGGTCGAACATGGGCCGTGATCTGCGCAATAGGCGCTGCTGTTCGCGCGCGGCGAGACTGTCGGCGGTTTCCTCGTAGAGGAGCCGCGCTGCCGCTGCATCGCGCCGTTGTTCGCTGAGGCCCGTAACGACGACTTCCCGATCCTCGGACCCCTGGCGCACGCTCAAGGGATCACCGATTCGAACCGACCGGCTCACCTTCACCCGCTCGCCCTGGCACCGTACATGGCCGGCTTCGATGGATTGCTTGGCAATGCTGCGGGTGCGGTAGAAGCGCGCAGCCCACAGCCATTTGTCGAGCCGGACGGTTTGCGTTCGCTGGGCTTCCGCGCCCTCGCTCACGGCGCGACGCAGGGCATCAGGCGGCGAGCCGGTTCAACACATTGCATTGATCGCTTTCAGAACGTCGGAACGCGAAATCTGCCCCACCAGCCTGCCGTTCTCCATGACGGGGTACCGGCGAAACGGCTTGCTCAGGAACAGTTGCGCCAACTGGGTCAGGCTGTCGTCCGGGGACACGGACACGACCGCTGCTTTCATGAACTGGCTTACCGGCCCGGCAACGCAGCTGTCTTCGGCCGCGATCAGGCCCACCTGCATGCAATCCATTTCCGACAGCATGCCCACCAGCGTGCCGTCGGCATCCACCACCGGCGCGCCGGAGATGTGATGCTTGACCAGCTGGTTGACCGCTGCCATCACTTCCATCTGAGGCGTGAGCTTGACCAGCTTGTCGATGGTCGTCATGTGATCGCGAACGCGCGCCGAATCCAGCTTTGCCATTGTCGACTCCCCTTTTTAACAGCTTCAAACAGCGACCTCGATACAAAACCTTACTGCGGCAGCAGGCGCATGACAATCACCGCACATCATGCCGATGGATTCCCTTTCTCTCCTCAGAATCGCTTGAGGAGGTCGTCCACATCGGCCCGGATCGCTTCCATGGACTTGTGCAGGGGCACATGCCTGGTGCGATCGCTTCCATTGATGAGAATTGCAAACGCCATCCAGCCCCCGTCCAGCTTGCGAAAGTAGCCCGATATGGCACACACCGAGCGCGGATCGTTGAGCGTCCCCGTCTTGAGCGCAACGCGATCCTGCCAGGCACGGCTGCCGCCCCGCAGGAAGGCGAACGGGGCCTGTCGCGGCACGACCAGCCCCCCGTAAAAAGCAGGAAACGTCTGGGTGTCGCGGTACTGCGCGGTCAGCATACCGACCAGATCGGCGGCCGACAAAAGATTCTCCGGGGTCAGTCCGCTGCCGCTGTACAGCAACGGGGCGCCAGCCGACTTGTCGGTCTTGCTCTGGACGAAGCGCGACAGCACGTCGGATGCTTCCATCAACTGTTGCGGCGGCTTGGGGCTCCGGACTGCCGCCAGGTTGAGGGTCAGAAGGTCGGCCACGTAGTTGTTGGAATACCGCAGCATGCGGCCCAGCTGCTCCTTCAGCGCCAGACCCTTGACCCTTGCGAGGACACCCTGGGCATTCGCGGCCACGCCATAGCGCACGACCGCGGCGCCGCGAACCTCGATCCCCAGTTCGATCAGAATCTGCCTCAGCAGCAACGCCGAGCCCATCGCCGGATCGGACATGGCGCGAAAGACCTGCTGCGGCTCGCCCGGTTCGATCGCGCCGCCGACCTTCAGCAGGTCGTTTCCGTCGCGGGTCGCACGCTCCACCCAGAAGCTTTCCTTGCCCTTCGTCGTCCTGGTGGTGATGACGCCCTCCACCGGAATTGGCAGGGTGACGCCGTCGCAGGCCCTCACCAGCGCAGGCCGCCCGGACGCGCCCGGAATCACGTCCACGCACCAGGTCCCGTAATCAACGCCCAGCGAGGACAGCGGCGCGTTGAACGCCGTGTCGCTGCGGGTCTGCGCGTCACACCGGTCCTCGTTGTCGCATGCCAGCGGGCCGAATATGGGACTCGCCACGACCTGGCCGCTGACGCTGCGTACACCGGCGGCGCGCACCTGTGCAGCCAGAGTCCACAAGTCCTGATGCTCCAGCGTGGCGTCCCCGTCACCCTGCAGGATCAGGTCGCCGCCGAGCTGTCCGTTGACGATGGGCGCACCGGCGAAGATGCGCGTTTCGAACGTCTTGTCTGCATACCAGACATCCAGTGCCGCCGACGCCACCACGAGCTTGGTCACCGAGGCAGGGCTCAGGCGCGTGCCCGCGTTGAGGCTCTGCACGGCGTTTCCGGTGGCCAGGTCCACCACCTGCGCGCTCACCCGCGCGCCGTTCTGCTCCATTGCCTGCAGGGACGTCCACGCCGCCTGCGCGTGCGTGCTTCCAAGCAGGGACGCCACAACGACGATTGCGGGTCGCATCGCACGGAAATTCAGATCGTTGAACAAGGCATTCATCCAGATTGAAGGGTCAGGCATGAAACGCCCCGCGGCACCGCGCGTCGCGGGCGCGAGCCGGGCCCGACGAGGACCGGTCGGGCGGCGCTTCATCACGTCGCCAGGCATGCGCGAGCAAAAGTTTCAGCAGGTTGGTCGCAGAACCTAGCCGTTTTTGGCAGGAACGGAGTCCGGGCGCGCCTCGCCCGAAGCCAGCGAGTCGAGCGCCCTGCCCTCGCGGCAGAATTCCGGCAGTTCGTACTTCGACAATTCCATGTCCGGCATCCGCGAGTCGATCTGGTGCAGCGCCTTGCAGACCTGCACCAGGCGCTCGTCGAGCCGGTCGATATGCTCGGCAAGACCGGCGAACGCGTTGGCCACCGGGTCGGTCATGTCGCGGGTGAGTCCGTAGGCATCAAAGCCCAGCTTCCTGGCGGCCGCACTCAGGGCCGCCGAAGGCTCGCGGATCTCGGCGGCAACGATGCGCGCCGGAATGCCGACCACCGTCGCGCCCGGCGGCACTTCCTTCACCACCACGGAGTTGGACCCCACCCGCGCGCCCTCGCCCACCGTGAACGGCCCCAGCACCTTGGCGCCCGCACCCACCACCACGTTGTTGCCCAGCGTGGGATGCCGTTTGCCCTTGTCCCAGGAGACGCCGCCCAGCGTCACCCCGTGGTAGAGCGTGACGTCATCGCCGATTTCGGCGGTCTCGCCAATCACCACGCCCATGCCATGGTCGATGAACAGACGGCGGCCGATTCTCGCGCCGGGATGAATCTCGATGCCGGTTACCCATCGCGTCGCGTGCGAATTCAGCCTGGCCAGCCACCGCAGCCCCTGGGTCCAGAGCCAGTGGCTGAGACGATGGCCCCACACGGCGTGCAGGCCGGGGTAGCAGGTGACCACCTCCAGCACCGTGCGGGCGGCCGGGTCTCGGGCAAACACGCTCTGGATGTCTTCGCGGATACGGGACAGCATTTGGGCGGCAAATGAATAACGAGAGATCATTTTAGCGCCGTGGACAATCCGGAGACGTCCCGGCGCCGTGCGTCGCGCCGCAGGCGACCGGCAGCGTCCCGTTCAGGGCCCGAAAAAACGATCCAGCAGGCGCAGCATCAGGCGGTTGTTGGACGCGAAGCGGTCAATCCGCTCGACGATGATCTCGGGAGACTGTACGTAGCGTTCCACCGGCGGCCGCTCCTGCTCAAACCAGACGCGCGCGTCGGCCGCCGTGACTTCAAGGTGAAACTGGAGGCCGAGGATGCGGTCGCCTTGGACGAATCCCTGGTTCGCGCAGGCCTCGCTCGCCATCAGGTTCTGCGCGCCGGGCGGGATGGCGAAGGTGTCGCCATGCCAGTGGAACGCTTCGAAACGCTCCGGCCAGTCCGCAAACCAGGGGTGCGCGCGTCCCTGCGCATTCAGCTCCACGTCGAACCAGCCGATCTCCGTGTGCGCATTGCGCGTCACTGGGCCGCCCAGCACGTCGGCAATCAGCTGCGAGCCAAGGCAAATGCCCAGCAGCCTGCGCCGGGCCGCGATCGCAGCACGGATCAGGTTCTTTTCCGCCACCAGCCAGGGGTGCGCGGCGTGTTCGTAGATGTTCATCGGCCCGCCCATCACGATCAGGGCGTCGAAGTCCGCTGCGGCCGGCGGTACGTCGCCGGCATACAGGCGCGTCATCGTGACCTGCGCGCCGCGGGCGGCCAGCCACGGCGCGATGCAGCCCAGTTCCTCGTGCGCGGCGTGTTGCAGCCAGTGGACGTGCATCGATCTGCTCTCAGGAATCGTTGCCCAGGCTCAGCGCCCAGCATGACTGATGTTCGATCCGGATGGCTTCCACGCCCAGTTCCTCGGTGCCGCGAACGATGTGCGCGATGAAACTGCGTTCCTTCATTCCGCTGGGGTCGATGCGGTAGAACACGCCGTCTTCGGTGTCCGTCCTGGCCGGGGGCACGGTCAGGCCGGAGAAATTCGCAGTGAGGTGTTCGCTGCCGGTCAGGCCCAGGTCGAGCGTGGCCGGATGGGCGTCGTCGCCGAAATGCACGTCCAGCGTCATGCGGTAGCGGTCGCGCTGCAGGCGGTAGTTCACCGGCACGTCACGCTTGAGCAGGCAGCCCTCGAAGCTCTGGTAGCGGATGGAAAACTGGTCGAGATCGTGGTGGTCCAGCCTGAGCGTCTGGCGCTCGTACAGGCGCGGCGCGCAGCCGGCGAGCACGGCGGCACAGGCCAGCAGCGCCGATATCGCCAGCGACTTAGGCGACATGCAGCGACCCCTCCATCACCCGCACTACCTGGCCGCCGACGCGCACCGAGCGGATCTTCCCGTCCGCCTTGTTAGCCGACAGGTGCAGGTGGCTGGGGCGGCCCATTTCCACGCCCTGGTGCACGTCCCAGCGCAGCTCGCCCGTGGTGGTGGGCGACTCCCCGGCCAGGCGCGCGGCGAGCGCTGCGCCCGCCGCGCCGGTGGCGGGGTCTTCCCCGATGCCGGGCGAAAACATGCGCGCACGCAGTTCGCCCTCGTAACCCTGAACATAGACGTAGAGGCTGTGCGCCCAGCCGCCGCGGAGCAGGCGCGCCAGCGCGGTGCTGTCCACCTCGATGCCGGCCAGTACTTCCGGCGCACGCAGCGGCACCAGCAGGAACGGCATGCCGCAACTGACCTGCCGCGCAGCGTGCTGCGGCGTTCCGATGTCGGACGGTTCCAGCCCCAGCACCGCGGCAATCGTCGCGGCATCGGGCGCGGCCGGCCCCCACTTGGGCGCCTGCGGGGCGGTGAGCTCGGCAAAGCCCGGGTTGGCCGGCTTGACCCGCACCTTCACCAGGCCGATGCCTTCCTCCAGCACGACGTCCGTCTCGCGTTCAGGGTCTGCCGCAACTAGGTTCGCCAGCAGCCACGCGGTGCCGAGCGTGGGATGGCCCGCAAACGGCAGCTCCTCCAACGGCGTGAAGATGCGCGCGCGTGCCATGGCGCCAGCCTGCGTCGCGGCCTGCACGAACACCGTTTCCGACAGGTTGAACTCCCGCGCAATGGCCTGCATGCCGCTGCGCTTGAGGCCGTCGGCGCCCAGCACCACGGCCAGCGGGTTGCCGTGCAGGGGCGTGTCGGTGAACACGTCCAGCACGTGATACGACAGCCTCACTGGAAGCGGCCGCCCGTCACGCGGCCATCGGCGTCCAGTTCGGCGAAGTAGCGGCTGTTGTCGCCGCGCAGTTCCTTGGTCGCCATCTCGCCCGGCAGCACGACGGTCAACCCGGCGTAGCGTTCGCGCAGCGCTGTCGGCGTGGGCCGCGTGGCGATGAAGGCGTTGAAGGCGTCCAGGTCGGTCACGCTGGCGCGCATGGGCGGGGTATCGGCGGGAGCGGGTGGGGCGGGCGGCGTGCAGGCGCAGGCGCACAGGCCCATGGCGAGCAGGACGGCGCTGGCATGGAGTCGGATGGTCATGGAACCGGGCTCGAAGTGGGCGTCAAGCCTAGCATCGCGGCGTTAGAATTCGCCGCTTGCAGGCGGCGGAAGACGTGCGGTGAATCGATTCGACGTGATCGTGGTGGGTGGGGGCCATGCGGGGACGGAGGCGGCCCTGGCGGCGGCGCGCATGGGTTGCGCCACGCTGCTGGTGACGCAGTCGATCGAGACGCTCGGGCAGATGTCGTGCAACCCGGCCATCGGCGGCATCGGCAAGGGCCACCTGGTGCGCGAGATCGACGCCCTGGGCGGGCTCATGGCCGCGGCCGCGGACCGCGCCGGCATCCAGTTCCGCATGCTCAACGCCTCCAAGGGGCCGGCGGTTCGCGCCACGCGCGCGCAGGCCGACCGCGCGCTGTACAAGGCCGTGGTGCGACAAGTGCTGGAGAACCAGCCGAACCTGGAGTTGTTCCAGCAGGAGGTCGATGACCTGATCGTGGAGCACGAGCGCGTGGCGGGCGTGGTGACGCGTGCGGGGCTGCGGTTCGTTGCCGACGCCGTGGTGCTGACCACCGGCACCTTCCTGGGCGGACGCATCCACGTGGGCCTGGAGCAGCAGCCGGGTGGACGCGCGGGCGATGCGCCGTCCATCGCACTGGCCCAGCGCCTGCGCGAGCGCATGCCGCGCACCGGCCGCCTCAAGACCGGCACGCCGCCGCGGCTGGACGGCCGCAGCATCGACTGGTCCGTGCTGCAGGAACAGCCCGGCGATACGCCCACGCCGGTGTTCTCGTTTCTGGGTTCGCGCGAGGACCATCCGCGCCAGGTCTGCTGCCACATCACGCAGACCAACGAGGCCACGCACGCCATCATCCGCGAGGGCTTCGACCGTTCGCCCATGTTCACCGGGCGCATCGAGGGCACGGGCCCGCGCTACTGCCCGAGCGTGGAGGACAAGGTCAACCGCTTCGCCGAGCGCAGCTCGCACCAGATCTTCCTGGAGCCGGAGGGCCTGGGCACGCGCGAGATCTATCCCAACGGCATTTCCACCTCGCTGCCGTACGACATCCAGGAGCGCTTCGTCCGCAGCATCCGCGGCCTGGAGCAGGCGCGCATCACGCGGCCGGGCTACGCCATCGAGTACGACTACTTCGATCCGCGCGACCTCCAGCGCTCGCTGGAGACGCGCGCCATCGCCGGCCTGTTCTTCGCCGGCCAGATCAACGGCACCACCGGCTACGAGGAAGCGGCCGCCCAGGGCCTGCTGGCCGGCATCAACGCCGCGCGACGCGCCCAGGTGCGCGAACCCTGGGTGCCGCTGCGCCACCAGGCCTACATCGGCGTGCTGGTGGATGACCTGGTGACGCGCGGCACCACCGAGCCCTACCGCATGTTCACCTCGCGCGCCGAGCACCGGCTGCTGCTGCGCGAGGACAACGCCGACCTGCGCCTGACGCCCATCGGCCGCGAGCTGGGGCTGGTGGACGACACGCGCTGGAACGCGTTCAGCGCCAAGCGCGATGCCATCGATGCCGAGCGCGCGCGGCTGGACGCGCTCTGGCTCAAGCCGGCGCAGCTTTCGCTGCCGGAATTCGTGGCCCACTTCGGCGAGCCGCCGGTCTCGACCGGGTTTTCCGCGATGGACCTGCTGCGCCGTCCCGAAGGGTCGACCGCCGTACTGCGCGAACTGGGTCTTGCCGCGCAGGACACGCCCGAGGCCGTGGCCGAGCAGGTGGAAATCGAGGCCAAATACAGCGGCTACCTGGCGCGCGCGAAGATCGAGATCGACCGCAACCAGCGCTACGAAGAGGCCGCGCTGCCGGGCAATTTCGACTACGCCGGCATCCGCGGCCTGTCCAACGAAGTACGCGCCAAGCTGGAGGCGCATCGCCCGGAAACCCTGGGGCAGGCGGCGCGCATTTCGGGCATCACGCCCACCGCCATTTCACTGCTGCTGGTGCACCTGAAGAAGCAGGGACAGTTGCGCCGCAGCGCTTGATGTCCGGCGCAATAAGTGTTGAAAGCCGTTACGAAAAGCGCGCCGCACACTTCGCCGCCATGATCACCTGCAGATGCATCGTGATCCGGCTCCGGTAATTGTTGACACCGCTCAAGGAGCGTCCCGCATGTGGTTGTCCGACATCTCCGTGAAGCGGCCCGTGCTGGCGACCGTGGTTAACCTGCTGATCGTGGTCTTCGGCGTGTTTGCGCTCACGACCATTTCGGTACGCGAATACCCCAACATCGACGCGCCCATCGTGTCGGTGAGTACCAGCTATACCGGCGCATCTGCGGCCGTGATCGAAACGCAGATCACGCAGATCATCGAGGACCAGATTGCCGGCATCGAGGGCGTGAAGACGCTCACCTCGTCCTCGCGCGACAGCCGCTCCAGCATTTCCATCGAGTTCGAGCTCACGCGCGACATCGACGACGCGGCCAACGACGTGCGAGATCGCGTCTCCCGCGTGCTGCGCAATCTGCCCGACCAGGCCGACCCGCCACAGGTGACCAAGGACGATGCGGACGCTTCGCCCATCCTGTTCTTCGTGCTGTCGTCGGACGCGCTCAACCGCCTCCAGCTCACGGACTATGCCTCGCGCTACCTGGAAGACCGCTTCGCCACGCTCGACGGGGTGTCGCGCGTTTCCCTGGCGGGCGACCAGCGCTATGCCATGCGCATCTGGCTGGACCGCGACCGGCTCTCATCGCGCGGCCTGACCGCTGCCGATGTCGAAAACGCCATCACGCGCCAGAACGTGGAGCGTCCCGCCGGATTGATCGAATCGCGCGACATGGAATTCACGCTGCGCACCGAGCGCCAGTATTCGACGCCCGCGCAGTTCGGCGAACTGGTGGTGTCCCGCGGCACCAACGGCTTCCCGGTGCGCATCAAGGACGTGGCGCGCGTGGAACTGGGGGCCGAGAATCCGCGCACCGCGTTCCGCGCCAACGGCCACGAAACGCTGGGCATCGGCATCAGCAAGACCTCAAACGCCAATACGCTATCGGTTGCGCGCGCGGCCAAGGCGCTGGCGGTACGGATCCAGTCGGAGCTGCCAGCCGGCATGCGCCTGGAGGTCAACAACGACTCTTCCGCGTTCATCGAAGCCGCCCTGCACGAGGTGAAGATGACGCTGGTCTACGCGGCACTGTTCGTCATTGCCGTCATCTACCTGTTTCTGGGCAGCGTGCGCGCCACCCTGATCCCGGCCGTGACGGTGCCGATCTCGCTGGTGGCCTCGTTCATTTTCCTGGCCGCGTTCGGATTTTCCATCAACATCCTCACGCTGCTGGCGCTGGTGCTGGCCATCGGCCTGGTGGTGGATGACGCGATCGTGATGGTGGAAAACATCCATCGCCGCCTCGAATTCGGTGAGCCGCCGCTGCTCGCGGCGTTTCGCGGCGCCCGCGAAGTGGGCATGGCCATCATCGCCACCACCGCAGTTCTGATGGCCGTGTTCACGCCGCTGGCCCTGCTCGACGGCAACATCGGCCGGTTGTTCCGCGAATTTGCCCTGGCCCTGGCGGCATCCGTGGGCTGTTCGGGGCTGGTGGCGCTCACGCTGGCGCCCGTGCTCTCGGTGTGGCTGCTGCGCCGGCACGAGCACCGCAGCCGGTTCTTCGTGCGTTTCGACGCTGCCTTCGACCGGTTCAGCGGCGGCTACGCCCACCTGCTGCGCGTCTTCACGCGGCGGCCGGCCCTGTCGCTGCTGGTGCTGGCCGGGTTGCTGGTTGCCACCGGCGTGCTGTTCCTGGCCATTCCCAGGGAATTTACGCCCACGGAAGATCGCGGGCAGTTCAACATCAATGTCACCGCGCCAGAAGGCGCGAGCTTCGCCTACACCGAGGGGGTGATGGCCGAGGTGGAGAAGCCGCTGCTGGAGAGGCTCGGCAAGGGCGAAATTGCGCAGGTGCTGTTCCGACTTCCGGGGTTCGGCGGTGCCACGCAGTCGAACACCGGGGCGCTCGCCGCCACGCTGGCGCCCTGGGATCAACGCTCGCGCACCGCCCTGCAGATTGGGGAAGACCTGGCCAGGTCCTTGACCCAGGTCACCGGCGCCCGCGCCATCGTGATCCAGCGCGGCGGCTTTCGCACGCGTGGCGGGCAACCCGTCCAGCTGGTCATGGGCGGACCCAACTACGAGCAGCTTGCCCAATGGCGCGACCGCGTGCTGCCACGGATCGCGACGGAGATTCCGCAGCTCATCCGCGTGGATTCGGACTACAAGGAAACCAAGCCGCAGCTCAGGCTGGACGTCGATGTGGGCCGTGCCGGGGACCTGGGCGTGCAGGTGGCGGACATCGCCCAGGCCATCGAATCGATGTTCGGCGAGCGCCGGGTTTCGCGGTACCAGGACCGCGGCGAGGAATACGAGGTGATCCTGCAGGCACCGGCCGCTGACCGCACCAACGCGGACGCACTGGGACAGGTGAACGTGCGTTCGCTGTCCGGCTCGCTCATTCCGCTGTCCAACCTGGTCACGGTCCGGGAGGAGTCCGCTGCGGCGACCTACAACCGCGTGGATCGCCTGCGTGCCATCACGTTCAGCGCCAATCTTGCGCCCGGATTCACGCTCGGGACGGCGCTCACGGCGCTGGAAAGGATCGTGCGCGAGGAAACCCGTGACCAGGCGCGAATCACCTACGCAGGAGAGTCGCGCGAGTTCCGCGAGGCCAGCAGCGCGCTCTACTTCACGTTCGCCATGGCGCTGGTCATCGTGTACCTGGCACTGGCGGCGCAGTTCGAGAGCTTCATCCACCCCATCGTGATCCTCAGCACGGTGCCGCTGGCGCTCTTTGGTGCGCTGGCCGCGCTGTGGCCGCTGGGCATGACGCTCAACGTGTACTCGCAGATTGGCATCGTGATGCTCGTCGGGCTGGCCGCCAAAAACGGCATTCTGATCGTGGAGTTCGCCAATCAGCGGCGCGACCAGGGCCTGGACTTCGACGAAGCGCTGGTGGAGGCCGCTCAGGTTCGCCTGCGCCCTATCCTCATGACGTCCATCGCCACCATCGCGGGCGCTGTTCCGCTGATGCTGACCGCCGGCGCCGGATACGAGGCGCGGCGCATCCTGGGCGTGGTGATTGCCTTCGGCGTCGCCTTCTCGACGGTATTCACCTTGGTCATGGTGCCCTCGTTCTACGCCGCGCTGTGCCGCCGCACCGGTTCACCGCAGCGACACGCTGCCGAGCTGGAAAGACAGGGCGGCGAACCCGCGGAGCCGCGCACGGCGTGAGAAAAGCCTGCGCAGGTACGTTTCGGGATCGAGACGGATGCCCAGATTCTTGAATAGCGGGATAGCCGACGCAGCCGATCCTGTCTCAAGGCCGTGCGTGGAGCGCCGCTGACTGTCTTCCCGGGTTTGCCCAGTCTCTGGTCGTACTTCAATCCGCGAATCCAGGCCGAACGGGCTAGGGCTGTCCTCGTGACCTCGATGGCCCAGACCCAGGAGACCTGCCCGGGGACCAAGCCGTTGGCCGTCACAACTTAGGCCGCGCAAGGCAGATCTCAGCCCGCAGACGGCTATCCTGACGGGGCGATCTCACTCGTTGCACTGCGGCTTCAGGCCCTTGCCGAGCGCGGCAACGTACAGGCTCTGCGCCGTCTTCATGCGGCCATTCAATGCGCTGATGCGGGTTTCATCTGAAGGGTGGGTGGACAGGATTTCCGGAGGCTTGCCGCCACTCTGCTTCGCCATGTTCTGCCAGAGTGCGACGGAAGCACGTGGATCGAAGCCGGCCATGGCCATGAGATCAAGGCCGAGCAGGTCAGCCTCCGATTCGTGGCTGCGCGAATACGGCAGCAGGAACAGGGCGTTGACGCCGAGACCATACAGCTGGCCAATCCCGTAGGCGTTGGCCAGCGCTCCGCCGATCTGCGCCGGAATGTTGGCCGACGCGCGCTCGGCGGAGTGTCGGGCGAGAACGTGTGCCACCTCGTGACCGATGACCGCAGCAACCTGGTCCTGTCCCCTGGCGACGTTCAGCAGGCCGGTAAAGACGCCAATCTTTCCACCCGGCAGGGCAAACGCGTTCACGTCCTTGCTTTCAAAGACGCTGACTTCCCAGCTGGGGGGAACGCTCAGTTCGCCCTGCTCACGCAGCAAGGGGACCTGCCGGGTGATGTGGCTGGATATGCACTGGATATAACCAACGGTTCCCGCGTCCTTGGACTGCGGAATCTGCTTCTGCATCTGCTGGAACGAAGCCACTCCCTGTTGCGCGATGGACGAGTCCGACACGATGAGCAGCTGCTTGCGGCCCAGAGGCGACGTGGCACAGGCCGCCAGGATTAACGCCATTGCAACAGCAGAAAAAACACCGAGGTGACGCATAGGATCCTTCGAGCGTGCGGGAAGAGGCGGTAATGGTACTCAAGTGAAATTGAACCGCGTTTGAATTGCAGCGAGCCCAATCTGCAATTCGCTGGGCTACGCTCAACGGCGAGCAATTTCCAGGCTTGCCAGCCCCTCTGGCTGCTGTAATGGAAAGCGGCACTGATGCTGGGCGGCTGGACCAGACCCGATGCGAGCTCGGTGTCCGCCGTATTCGGGTCCAAATCACCTATCCCTACGTGGTCATGGACGAGACAACCGCCCGGCTTCAGCAGAAATTGGGATTGCGGGTCGTGGGCGTCTGGCGGCCGTGCCGGGCAGCGCTGCGACCAGAAACATCTCCGACGTGGGCATGGTACCGACCCGGCATTCGCCGCAGCCAAGGGTCAGAGGACCGATTGATCGCGTCGGATCTACCCCCCTCAAAACGAAAAAGAGACAGCCGATCTCTCGACTATCTCCTTGATTCCACTGGTGGATGGTACAGGGATCGAACCTGTGGCCCCCGCCGTGTGAAGGCGATGCTCTACCGCTGAGCTAACCATCCGTGTATCGGGGCAAAACGGGTGCGAATGGTAGGAGGCACGGGCGGATGCGTCAATCGCCCGCGGTGCTTATTTTGCGGGGCGGCGGCCGTACATGGCGATGGTGTTCATGGTCACCACCACTTCGCCGTGCTGGTTGGTACCGAAGTATTCGCTACGCACCACGCCGCGGTCTGGCTTGGAGGTGGAGGGAATGGTTTCGAGCACGTTCAGGGTGCCACGCAGGCTGTCGCCGGGGCGCACGGGCTTGATCCAGCGAATCTTGTCCACGCCGGGTGAGCCCAGGCCGGAGGTATTCAGCAGCAGGCCGTCCACCAGCAGGCGCATCAGGGTGGAGCAGGTGTGCCAGCCGCTGGCCACCAGCCCGCCGAAGTGGGATTTGCGCCCGGCTTCCTCGTCGAGATGGAACGGCTGCGGGTCGAATTGGCGGGCAAAGTCGATGATCTCGCCTTGCGTGAAGGTGTGGCTTCCCAGTTCGATGGTCTGGCCGGCGTGAAAATCTTCGAAGTAGAGCAGGCTCATGGTCGGCAGAAAGGGCAGATGGTGGGTGGTCGCTTCATCAGCGGCGGGAGCGGAAGAACTGGCGCAGCACCTCGCCGCACTCGGCTTCCATCACGCCGCCTTGCCAGTCCACGCGATGGTTCAGGCGCGGCTGGGCGATGAGGTCGTACAGCGAGTGCACGGCGCCGGCCTTGGGGTCGGCCGCACCGAACACCAGGCGCTGCACGCGGGAATGGATGATGGCGCCCGCACACATGGCGCAGGGTTCGAGCGTGACGTACAGCGTGGTGCCCGGCAGGCGGTAGTTCTGTTCGCGGCTGGCGGCGGCGCGCAGGGCCAGCATTTCGGCGTGGGCGCTGGGGTCGCAGGTGGCGATGGGCCGGTTCCAGCCCTCGCCGATCACCTCGTTGTCGCGCACCAGGATGGCGCCCACCGGCACCTCCTGCGCCGCCGCCGCGCGGTGGGCCAGGGCGAGCGCCTGTGTCATCCAGTGAAGATCGCTGGGCGGCTCCGGCATTCAGGTGCCCGCCAGCCCCGCGCGCAGAGTCCACAGGCCGATGACGACGAAGCCCACGCCGGCAATGACCTGCAGGTGCTTGGGATTGATGTGCTGCGACACGAAGCTTCCCGCCAGCACGCCGATGGCGCTGGCAATCACCAGCGCGCTGGCCGAGGCGGCAAACACGATCCACTTCGCTCCGGGCTTGTCGGCAGAGAACAACACGGTGGCGAGCTGCGTCTTGTCACCCAGTTCGGCGAGGAACACCGTGGCGAACACTTTCCAATCCATGGCCGCGCCTCACTCCCACTCAATGGTGGCGGGCGGCTTGGACGAGACGTCGTAGGTCACGCGCGACACGCCCGCGATCTCGTTGCAGATCCGGCGCGAGCAGGTTTCGAGCAGTTCCCAGGGCAGGTGCGCACAACGTGCGGTCATGAAGTCGATGGTCTGCACCGCGCGCAGGGCGATCACCGGCTCGTAGCGGCGGCCGTCGCCGGTCACGCCCACGCTCTTCACCGGCAGGAACACGGCGAACGCCTGCGAGGTCTTGTCGTACCAGCCGCTGCGGCGAAGTTCTTCGATGAAGATGTCGTCGGCCTGGCGCAGGGTGTCGGCCGCGTCCTTGGTGACCTCGCCCAGGATGCGCACGCCCAGGCCGGGCCCGGGAAAGGGATGGCGGAACACCATCTCGCGCGGCAGGCCCAGCTCCAGGCCGATGGCGCGCACCTCGTCCTTGAAGAGTTCGCGCAGTGGCTCCACCAGCTTGAGCTTCATGTGCTCGGGCAGCCCGCCCACGTTGTGGTGGCTCTTGATGACGTGCGCCTTGCCGCTGCGCGCGCCGGCGGACTCGATCACGTCCGGGTAGATGGTGCCCTGCGCCAGGAAGCGCACGTCTGGAATCCTGGCCGCTTCCTCGTCGAACACCTCCACGAACATGCGGCCGATGATCTTGCGCTTGGCCTCCGGGTCGCTCACACCCTTGAGCGCGGCCAGAAAACGCGCCTCGGCGTTCACGCGGATCACGCGCACGCCCAGGTGGCGCTCGAACACGCGCATCACCTGGTCGCCCTCGTGCAGGCGCAGAAGGCCGGTGTCGACGAACACACAGGTCAGCTGCTGGCCGATCGCGCGGTGCAGCAGCGCCGCCACCACCGATGAATCCACGCCGCCCGAAAGACCCAGCAGCACGTGGCCGTCGCCCACCTGTTCGCGCACGCGCTCGGCCGCGTCCTCGATGATGTTGACCGGCGACCAGGCCTTGCCGCAGCCGCAGATTTCGTGCACGAAACGCTGGTAGATGCGCGTACCCTGGGGGGTGTGCGTGACCTCGGGGTGGAACTGCAAGCCGTAGTAGTGGCGTTCCTCGTCGCCCATGCCGACGATGGGCACGTCCGACGTGGAGGCAATCAGCTTGAAGCCCTGTGGCAGTTCGGTGACGCGGTCGCCGTGGCTCATCCACACGTCGAGCAGTCCGTGGCCCTCGGCGTTGATGCGATCGTCGATGTTGATGAGCAGGGTCGAATGGTTGCGTGCCCGCACTTCGGCATAGCCGAATTCCTTCGACGGCGACGCTTCCACCGCGCCGCCAAACTGCACCGCCATGGTCTGCATGCCGTAGCAGATGCCGAGCACGGGAACGCCCAGCTTCCACACGGTGTCCGGCGCGCGCGGCGAACCGAAATCGGTCACCGACTCGGGGCCGCCGGACAGGATCACGCCGCGCGGGGCGAAGTCGACAATGAGCTTTTCATCCGCATCCCAGGGATGGAGCTCGCAGTAGACACCCAGCTCGCGCACGCGGCGCGCGATCAGCTGGGTGTACTGGGAACCAAAATCGAGGATGAGGATGCGATCGGCGTGAATGTTCACGGCGCGTACGGAAGGAGGGGAGTGGCGCGTATTTTAGGCCGGGTCTATCAGCATCGCGTCGCCGTAGCTGAAGAATCGGTAGCGCTGCGCCACGGCGTGCCGGTAGGCGGCCAGCATGCGCTCGCGGCCGCCGAAGGCCGACACCAGCATCAGCAGCGTGCTGCGCGGCAGGTGGAAGTTGGTGAACAGGCGATCCACCACGCGGAAGCGATACCCCGGGGTGATGAAGATGCGGGTCTCGCCAGCGCCCGGACGAACTGCGCCGTCGGCATCGGCCGCCGACTCCAGCGCCCGCACCGTGGTGGTTCCCACGGCCACGAT
Organism: Panacagrimonas sp.; assembly: GCA_052386745.1. Taxonomy (GTDB): domain Bacteria; phylum Pseudomonadota; class Gammaproteobacteria; order Nevskiales; family Nevskiaceae; genus Panacagrimonas. The sequence goes on from JBQTJW010000016.1 coordinate 43,401, forward strand.
GCGCCCGCCGGCTGCGCGCGTGGCGGCGATGCGCGTCACCAGTTCCGGCGGAATGCTGAAGCGTTCGGCGTGCATGTGGTGGTCGGCCAGCGCGTCCACGCGCACCGGCTGGAAGGTGCCGGCGCCCACGTGCAGGGTGAGGGTTGCGGTGCCAATGCCGCGCGCCTGTAGGGCGGCGAGCAGCGCCTCGTCGAAATGCAGGCCGGCGGTAGGCGCGGCCACGGCGCCGGGCTCGCGCGCAAAGATCGTCTGGTAGCGCGCGGCGTCGTCGGCCGAGGGATCGTGCTGGATGTAGGGCGGCAGCGGCAGGCGGCCAACCTTTTCCATCAGCGCGAGCCAGTCGCCGTCGCCGGCCAGGCGCAGGTGGAAGAACGAGTCTTCGCGCCCCAGGACCTCGACGCGCATGTCGGCGCCGTCGATCTCGATCTCGCTGCCCGCCGCGGGCGTCTTGGACACGCCAAGCTGCGCCAGCGCCTCGCGTTCGCCGAGCAGGCGTTCCACCAGGATCTCGACCCGGCCGCCGGTTGCCTTGCGCCCGAACAGCCGCGCCTTGATGACTCGGGTGTCGTTGAACACCAGCAGGTCGCCGGGTTGCAGCAGCGAGGGCAGATCGACGAGCTGCCCATCTTGCAGGCCCGCGCCCACGTGCAGCAGCCGCGACCCGCTGCGCGCGCTCATCGGGTGCTGGGCAATCAGCTCCGGCGGAAGGGCGTAATCGAAATCCGATGTTTTCATGTGAGGGCAGCTTGGCGCCGCGATGCGCGCCCGTATAATCGCGCGGCGGAAAATGGCGTGAGCGAGTGTGACGGAATCGGTAGACGTAGCGGACTCAAAATCCGCCGAGGTAACCCCTCGTGGGGGTTCGAGTCCCCCCTCTCGCACCAGAACTTTTCCTGCGACCCGCTGACCGATGCCAACATCCGGCAACGCTTCGCGCTTCGAACGGACCGGCTGACCGCTGCACACCTGGCAGATCAATAGCGTGCGCAGCAGGTCGGGGCCGGGGGATAGAGAGGGTTTGCGGTTATTATCACTGGCGCGACGTCCGGCGCGATAACCGGCTGAACCTGATGCTGCCGTGCCCGCCTGCACGACAGGCTCGCGTTGGCAGCCGGATCCAAAGTCAACCAAGCTCCCGATGTGGCTGGCCGCGGCGCAAACCGCAGACACCCCCTCGCCACCGCGTTGCCAGTCGCCGCGCTGCTGCTCGATTGCTCGCCCTTGCGGCGCCCGCCCAGGCGCGACCCCTCAGGGCGTCCGGAGGGGCACGATCTCCGGATCGAAAGAAAATACTTCGCTCGCCAGAGGGTTCACCCGCACGCGAATCCAGTGCACGTTGGCGGCGCCGAAGGTTTCCACCCGCGTGAAGTTGGGGAGGAACGCGATCTGGTCGATCCGGGGCTTGTCGATGCGGAAATAATGCGAGTCGCCGTGGGCCAGCACCACCGGTTTTCCGAACGCTCGGGTGCGTCCTTCCAGCTGGGCGAGCAGGCTTTCGAAGCAGGTTCGATCGACGCCGCTGGTGATGAATTCGAGCCCCGGGTTGGCCTGCATCAGCAGGAATACGCCGGCGGCCTGCCGGCTCTGCGCAAGATCGAATGCCTCGTTCATCCAGGCGAGCGTGGCGGCGGAGCGGGCTGCGACTTCGGCATCGTCCTCGGGCCCGCGCTTGACCGGCGAGGCGGGGTCGAACGCGGCCAGGCCGTTCTGACTGCCCACGACATGGAGAGTGGCGAACACCACGCGATGATGAACCCAGCGCATGTTCTCGGGATAACCGAGACCGGCCTGGCTATCGACGCGGGCAACTCGCTGGCCGAGGGTCTGGCCGGGTACGGGATAAAGCAGCTGGCGCAGTTTTGCCAGCCGCTCCAGGGGCTGATAGGCGCCGTTGTTGACGCGATGGCAGTCGGTCCACTCGTTGTCGCCGGGCGTGATGACGAATGGGTCGCTGAACTTCTGGAAGCGCGCCAGCCGATCGGCGAACAGTTCGTCGGAACAGCGCTCCGAGCCGCTCTTGATGTCGCCGGCGTGCATCACGAAGCGGACGAACGGATCGCCGTTGACCTCGCCCACCATGTCATCGAAAGGCGCGGACGGGCTGCCCACCGGGACGTTGTAAGGCGTATCGCCAATGAGCGCGAACTGGAAAGGTGTCCGGGGCAAGGGCTGGGGAAAAATCGGCCCCTGCGCGGCGGCCAGATGGGTGACCGCCAGCAGAAGCAGGCCGGCAGCGCCGGAGAGTTGCTTGATCATCGCCATCGTTGCCGTCTTGAATGCGGGCGCGAACCCTATCGTGCTTGTTTGAAGACCTCGTGACGCCCGGGTTGCAGTCCTGGCATGCGGATGCCCCTGCCCCTTGCGCGATCACCGGGGGGCGGCCCAACTGGCGCCGGCACCGCACTTCCTGATGAACTTGGGCGACGGTGCCGAAACCGGAATGCCGCGCCCGGCGCTCGTCCCACGAACAAGCACGAACAAGCAAGATCAACCTGGAGGATTCCATCGGTGAGCACCCTGTACCAGCCGCTGACTTTCGCGCGTGGCCCGGCCATGAAGAATCGCTTCCTGCTGGCGCCCATGACCAACCAGCAGAGCCCGGACGATGGCCGCCTGAGCGAGGACGAGTTGAACTGGCTGCGCCTGCGTGCCACCCGCGGCTGGGGTCACGTCATGACCTGCGCGGCCCACGTCAACCGCAAGGGCCAGGGCTTCCCGGGCGAGCTGGGCGTGTTCGACGACGCGCTGCTGCCCGGGCTGAAGCGGCTGGCCACGGCTCTGCGCGAGGCCGGAACGGTGTCCAGCACGCAGCTCTACCACGGCGGCATCCGCTCGATCATGCCCGACCGCGTGGGCCCCTCCGCCGCGCCGGCGGACAAGGCGCGGGCGCTGAGCCTCGACGAGGTACGGGCCACCATCCAGGACTTCATCGAGGCCGCGGTACGCTCGGAGAAAGCGGGCTTCGACGGCGTGGAACTGCACGGCGCGCACGGCTACCTCATCAGCGAATTCCTCAGCGCCAAGTTCAACACGCGCGACGACGAGTACGGCGGCTCCGCACCCCGGCGTCGGCGTTTCATGCTGGACATCATCGACGGCATCCGGCAGCGCTGCGGCCAGGATTTTCAGGTGGGCGTGCGCGTGTCGCCGGAGCGCTTCGGCCATGACGTGGGCGAAACCGCCGAGCTTGCGCAGCAACTGGTCGACGAGGGCAAGGTGGACTACCTGGACATCTCGCTGTGGGACGTCTTCAAGCAGCCGCTGGATGCCAAGTACCAGGGCCGCAGCCTCATGTCCTACTTCACGTCGCTGGACCTGAAGGGACGCGTGCGGCTGGGCTTTGCCGGCGGCATCACCACGCGCGACGCAGCCCTGCGCTGCCTGGACGCGGGCGCCGATTTCGTCGCCATTGGCCGCGCCGCGATCCTGCATCACGACCTGCCGGAGCGGCTGCGGGATGAGCCGGACTTCGTGCCGGAATCCTGGCCCGTCACCGCGGCGCACCTGCGCCAGGAAGGCCTGGGCAACGACTTCATCACCTACCTCGCTACCTGGCCAAACATGGTGACGGATCACTACGTGCCGCCGGAAGTGCCGCGCTTCGACGTCAACGAGTTCCTCACCACCGGCCGCGGCGTGAAACTGGCCGAGGGCGCCTGATGCCGGTGTGATTCCGCTGGATGATCCGCGTCAGAATCGCCCCGTCCGCGCCTTCGGAGTTCGCTCGTGGATGAGCTGGGCCCGTATCTGCTCGAAGCCGGCGCGCTGCGGTTCGTCGAGCACCGGGTAGCCCAGATCCAGGGACTTGAGCGTGCGCACCACGATATCCGCGACCGTGGCGCGCATGTAGGCCTTGTTGTCGGCCGGGATGGCGTACCACGGCGCATGTTCGGCCGAGGTTGCGCGCAGGGCGCGGTCGTAGGCCTTCATGTAGTCCGGCCAGAGCTCGCGCTCGTGCAGGTCACCGGCTTCGAACTTCCAGTGTTTTTCCGGCTCGTCCAGCCGCGCGATGAGACGCTGGCGCTGTTCCTCCTTCGACACGTTGAGCCAGAACTTCAGGATCACCGTGCCATTGCGCGCAAGGTGCTTCTCGTGGTCGCAGATGGATTCGTAGCGCTGCTTCCAGAGCTGTTTGAGTGGCTGCGCATCGGGCAGCTTCTGCTTGTGCAGAAATTCGGGATGCACCCGCACCACCAGCACCTCCTCGTAGTAGCTGCGGTTGAACACGCCGATGCGTCCGCGCTGCGGCAGGCACAGCGACGTGCGCCAGAGGAAGTCGTGGTCCAGGTCGGTATCGGACGGACGCTTGAACGAGTAGACCTCGCATCCTGCCGGGTCCACGCCGGATAGCACGGCGCGGATGGTGGAGTCCTTGCCGGCGGCGTCCATCGCCTGGAACACCAGCAGCACGGCGTAACGGTCGTGCGCATAGAGGCGGCGCTGGAGTTCGGACAGGTCCTCCACGCTGGCCTGCAACTGCCTGACCAGATCGTCCCTGTCCGCGGCGCCCTTGGGTGGCCGGGTGGGGCACCTGGCGAGCTTGAAGCGGCCATCGAAGGGGACGAGGTACGGGCTCTCAACGGCCTTGAACAAGGGATGGGCTCCGGTTGCGTTTCAGCTTCCGGGCGGTCCGGGAAGCACGTAGTAGTACACGGTGAACCAGTGCAGCACGCTGCCGCCGAGCACGAACAGGTGCCAGATGGCGTGGTGATAGCGCAGGCGCTCCCAGGTGTAGAAGGCCACGCCGCCGCTGTAGACCAGGCCGCCGGCTGCAAGCATCAGCAGGCCGCCCGGCTCGACCCGCTCCACCAGCGGTTTGACCGCGACCAGGGCGCACCAGCCCATCATCAGGTACACCGCCAGCGAGAGTTTCTCGTAGCGCCCGGTGGTGAAGATCTTGAGCCCCACGCCGACCACCGCCAGGCCCCAGGTGAATCCGAACAGGCTCCAGCCCCAGGGTCCCTGCAGGGTCACCAGCGTGAACGGCGTGTAGGTGCCGGCAATCAGGAAAAAAATCAGCGAATGGTCGATGACCCGCAGCACGTGCCGCGCACGCGGCAGCGGAATGCTGTGATACAGGGTGGAGGCCGCGTACATCATCACCAGCGTCGCCCCGAACACGCTGCACGCGACCACGTGCCGGGTGTCGCCATACAGCGAGGCGCGCACCACCAGCACGCACAGGCCGGTGATGGCCAGCACCACGCCCAGGCCGTGGGTCACGGCATGGGCCAGTTCCTCGCCGAAGCTGTAGAGCGAGTCGCGCGTACTCACCAGCGATTCGGGGACGACAGGCCGCGGGAGCGGCTGGCGCATCGGCGGCTTGTGCCGTGGATTAACCCGCACGCTCGACCCGCAAGGTCGCGCCATCGGCCTTCACGACCCGCACCTGGCTGCCTTCTGGCAGGTCGGGGCCCGAGATGCGCCATTGCGAGTCGTCCACGCGCAGCTTGCCCACGCCGTTGACGATGGGCGTGAGGAGCGTGAACGTGCGCCCCACGTAGGATTCGCCGCGCCGGTTCAGGGTGGGTTCGTCGGCGGTCGCCGGCGGCTTGCGGAACCTGTGGTAGGCAAAAAAGCTGGCGATGGAGAGCACGCCGAACAGCACCGCCTCGGTCTTCCAGCCGGTGGGAAGGGTCCAGGCGACCAGGCCCACGATCACCGCCGAGATGCCCATCCACAGCAGCACGAGGTTGGTGGGGATCAGCATTTCCAGGATCAGCAGGACCAGCCCCAGCACGATCCAGTGCCAGTAGATCATCTGCTCCAGCAGCGCCACGAACTCCACGCCTGGGCTACCGCGAGGGGCTGGCGACGCCGGCCTTCTTCGCCAGTTCGGCGATACCCCCCAGGGCACCGATCACGCTGCCGGCTTCCAGCGGCATGAGCACGAGCTTCTCGTTGGGGCTGGCGGCAAACTTGCCCAGCGCCTCGATGTACTGGGTGGCGACGAAGTAGTTGATGGCCTGGATGTCGCCCTTGGAAATGGCCTCGCTCACCAGTTGCGTGGCCTTGCCTTCGGCCTCGGCCTCGCGCTCGCGGGCTTCGGCGTCGCGGAAGGCCGCTTCGCGCCGGCCCTCGGCTTCCAGGATCTGCTGCTGCTTCTGGCCTTCCGCAGCCAGGATCTGCGCCTGGCGCGCGCCTTCGGCCTTGAGGATGGCGGCCTGGCGGAAGCCTTCCGCCTCCAGAATGTTGGCGCGCTTCTCACGCTCTGCCTTCATCTGCCGCGCCATGGAATCCACCAGGTCGGTGGGCGGGCGGATGTCCTTGATCTCGATGCGCGTGACCTTGATGCCCCAGGGCGTGGTCGCCTCGTCCACCACGGTCAGCAGCTTGGCGTTGATGTGGTCGCGCTGGCTGAGCAGTTCATCCAGGTCCATGGAGCCCATGACCGTGCGCAGGTTGGTCATGGTGAGCTGGAGGATGGCCACCTCCAGCTGCTGCACTTCGTACGCCGCCTTGGGCGCGTCCAGCACCTGGAAGAACACCACGCCGTCCACGCCGACCATGGCGTTGTCCTTGGTGATGATTTCCTGGCTGGGCACGTCCAGCACGCGCTCCATCATCGAGAGCTTGCGGCCGATGCCATCCATGTACGGAATCATCCAATGCAGGCCGGGCGTGAAGGTGACGCGGTACTTGCCGAAGCGCTCGACGGTGTACTCCATGCCCTGCGGAACCGTGACCACGCCTTTCCACAGCGTGACGAGGGCAAAGCTGACAAAAACGATGGCGAAGATATCCATGGCAGACGGTGCTGGTGCGTTGAATCCCGAAACGAGTATGGCACGCGAGGCGTGGCATTCCAGAGGCGCAGGTCACGATCTGCTGGATCAAGCGCGCTACCGTCGGGTCGGTTGGATTGTGAGCCGGTCGCCTCAGGGTTTGAGTGCAACGGCAGCGGCCATCACCGCCTTCAGAACTCGTAGTTGACCGAAACGCCCATTGCGTCGCGGTCGCGCAGCAGGTGGGCGTCGCCTCCTCCGCTGAACCAGGTGTAGAGCAGGTTGATCCGCCAGCTGCGGTACTGACCCTGGAGGCTGCTGGTGATGATTCGCCGTCCGGACAGGAAGTTTTCCGTAGGTCCCGGCGCCACGCCATTGAGGTCGTGGGCGAAGATCAGCAGCGGACTGATGGACAGGCCGGGAACGAAGCTGTCGTTGTAGCGCAGCAGTCCTGCAAGCCGGTAGCCGTAGGCAAGCCGCGTCACGTAGCCATTGGAATTGTTGCGCACGGGATTGAGCTTCAGGGCATCACCTGTTTCAGCGGTCCCGGGACTGAAATTAGTGTTGGTGCCGGGGCCGTCGAACTGGATCTCGTTGAGGCTGGGCAGGCCGGGGATGTAGTTGGCGCTCATTTCCAGCAGGTACACCGCCTCGTTGGCCCCAAGGATGGAGCGCGCGCCGGTGATCTTGGTGAAACCGAGCGTGCCGTGCAGCGTCTCCATGCGCTCGTAACCGCGGATGTAGCTGTTGGGCGCCACTTCGCCCGGCCTGCCTACGCGATAGCGCGTGAGGTAGTCGGGCGCGGCGCGCTGGGACGAGGGCAGCGCGGCCACGCCGGGCAGGACGGCGATATCGTTGCGCGGGAAGGCGGGCTGGTAGGCGGCAAACAGCACATCCTCCAGATCCACCTGGATGGGCTCGTTCTCGCGGTAGACCAGCTCGCCCTGGACCGCCAGATCGAAGGCTTCGGTATCAAAAGCCACACCCCAGAGCTTGATGTCCTCGGCGTAGTCCAGGAAATACCGGACGGTATCCAGCGGCAGGGCGTCGGCTCTGCCGGTGCCCGGGCTGCCCACGCCGCAGTCGACCTGGAATTCCGCGGCGTTCAGGGTGTCCTGCCCACGTGCATTGCCTTCGCGGCGCGTGCAGGACGCATCCGCCGCGTAGGCGCTGATGGACGGCAGGCGCGAATGGTAGTTGGCGTAAAAGAGGCTGAGCGAGAGGGGCGAATCGAAGTAGTCGTCCAGCTGCCAGTTGAAGCTGATTCCGTATTGCCCGGTACTGCCCGGCTCGCGGTTCCGGGCCCGCGCCAGCGAGTAGCTGGTGCTGGTGATCAGGCGGTTGACGCCGGACGCCGGAACGCCCACCTGGTCGGGGTCTTCGGGCGCCTTGCTGTAAAGACCCACCAGGGTTTCCTGCGGCGTGACGTCCACACCCGCGTCGAAGTACGAGAAGTACGAGCCGCGCGCCGGAAACCCGTAGGGCCGCCATTCCAGCTGGTAGAACGCCTCGAACGACCATTCCGGCGAGATGGGCGCGCCCAGCACCAGCATGTTCTGCGGGAAGTAGGTGTCCTGCAGTTCGAGGCCGGCGCGCCCGAGGGCGTTGGCATCGGTCGGATTGATGAAATTGAGCGTGCCCTGCACGTTGATCGCGGACTTTCCCCAGGTCAGCACCTGCCGCCCCAGGCGAATTTCCAGCGGGTGATCCTCCCAGGCATCGAAGTAGTAGTAGACGTTGGCGTCCATCAGCTCCAGGGCCGATCCGAGGGCGCGCTCGCTCTCGGACGGCCGTGGGCTGCGAACATACTCGCCCGGCTGCGACCCGGGCTCCACGATGCGGTTGGGATGCGTCTCGCTGAAATCGGTGTTGATGGTGTCGTAATAGAACCTGGCACTGAGCTCCAGTCCGTAATCATCGGTGCCGAATCTGAGCCGGCTGTTGAGCCGGAGCCCGGCGCCGATGGCGTCACCCTTGTCGTAGTTCAGGTTGCCATCGTCGGTGTTGGACGAGAGCGACCCGCGGGCCGCCAGGTACCGCTCGTTGGGCGCCGTGTTGCCAGGCACCAGGGAAAGGCAGTCGTCCGGCGCGCACAGGCCGGGCGTCAGCGTCGCTTTCCCAATGAACGAATCGCGGCGCTCCTGCATGCGCCAGGCCGAGCCCACGGAAAGCCGATTGCGCAACTGCAACCGCCAGCCGTCGAAGTCGCCACCGCGCATCTCGATCTCGTACCCGCTGGCGCTGGCGGTGATAAAGCCGAGCAACAGCAGCAACAGGCCGGACCCCCTGCGCCGCATCAGCCTGCGCCCGCAAAATGCAGCATCAGCTGCACCTGGAATTCGCCCACCAGAAAACCGAGCGCGGCGCCCACGGCAATCAGGATCCATTCGTCCTGCTCGAAGGCCGGGCGCAGCAGGCCCTCGAACTGCTCGGGCGTGAGCTGCTGCATGCGGGTGACCAGCGTGTTCTGGATGTCCATGGCGTCGGCCGCGTAGTGTTCCATGCTCTTGAGCGTCTCGGGCAGGCGGGTCATCACGTTCTCGGCGATCACTTTCTTCATGCCCTGGTACTGCGCGCTGCCCACGGCGAAGACCACGATCTTCCTGGCCCGTCCCGCTTGCTCGTCCATCAGGTTCTGGACCTGCTTCTGCACCAACGCGAACAGGCGGTCCGACAGCGGGCCGCACAGCACGGCGCTGATGATACGGTCCGGCGTCAGGATTTCCCTGGCGATGAGCCGGCCGTACTCCGCCGCCACCTCCTTGCGCCGCTTCAGGAACAGGCCTTGCCACTCGAAAACGCCGAAGTAGCGCGTGGGATGCTTGGGATTGAACACCATCTTCAGCGCCAGCCAGTCGGTGAACCAGCCGGTGAATCCGCCGAAGGCCGGCATCAGCCAGTGCGACCACGAATGCTGGTGCGTCAGCGCCCAGGTGACGGCCTGGACCATGCCGATGACCAGCCCGAAGTAGATGCCGGAATTGCGGATGAAGCGGAACTCGCCGTGGCCGGCCTCCAGGAAAATGCGGTTGAGCAGCGCCACGTCGCGCAGCAGGTTGCTGACGACCATGTCCTTGAGGTCGAACACCGAATCGATGTTGCCCTGGATGTCGAGCATGATCTGCTCGACCAGCTTCGGCGCCTCGGCGCGGATGCGCGCCAGGATCAGCTTGCGCACCGGGGCCGGCGTCATCGCCCACAGCCCCGGCTGGTAGTGGGCGGCCACGTCGCGCGTGATGTCCTCCACCGCCGCGAGCAGCGGCACCTGGATTTCCTGCGACACCCGCTTCGGGTCCAGCTTCATGAAGATGTCGCGCGGCCGGATCAGGTGCTCGGTCATGGTGTCGCAGGCGATGGACGCCATGATCGCGGCCTTGCGCGGCACGATGCCCTGCCACCCCAGGTACGGCGGAATGCCCACGAACCGGATCGGCTCGAACATCATGCGGATGGCCACGATCTTGGTGACAAAGCCGATGGTCGCGGCCACCAGGGGCATCGAGGCATACAGCAGCCAGTGCGCCCGCACGTCCGCCAGGGCCTCGACGAGCACGACGATTCCTCCGCGCGGGCCGTGCAGCGCTGCGCGCTACGGTCCGGCTTGCCCGCGCTGCTGGCACGCCGCCCAGAACGCGCGGCCCGCCTCGGACAGGCGGACGGTGCGGCGCAGGAACTTGGGGCGCAGGCCGTGCTTCTCCATCTCCGCCCAGGTCTTGCGCACCAGCGAATCGGCTTCCATGAGCTGGTACTTGATGGATAGCGATTTGTCCTCGTCCCCGGTCTCCAGCAGGCCCAGGCTGCGCAGGTGCGTGAGATAGGCCGGCGTCTGCTCCGCCAGCTGCACGCCGGCCTCGCGGCCGACCGGGCTCAGGTTTTCCAGCCAGCGGCGGCCGGCCGGCCCGGTCCAGGGCCCGGAACAGAGGTGCATCAGCGCCGCGCCGTGACCGTCGGATAGTGCGGCCAGGATGCGCGCCTCGTCCGGCAGCAGGCGCTGTGCGATGCGCAGGTGCAGCGCGGCCAGGGCCGTTTCGCGCGTCTGCGCCAACGATTCGTCCAGCAGACTGGCGATGACGGTTGCGACCGGGTTGGCGTCCGCCGCGCGCCGCGATGCGGGCCGGGCCGGCGCGCGGTGATCGGCCGCCGCCGCGTCCGGCTCCATGGCGGCCGCGTCCATGCGCTTGCGCAGCGTGGTCAGCGCCAGGCGTTCGCCCTCGGTGATCCCGCGCTGGGCCAGGTCCAGCGCCTTGCGCGGCCCGCGCGAGGCCAGTTTCAGGGCGCCGCTCGCCACCATCCCGAACAGCGCCGCGGCATCTCCAGGCAACACCGGCGCTGCGCCGCGCTCGGCCGTGCGCTCTGCCGTCGCTGGGTCGGGACGGCCGACATCCGGCTTGTCATTTCTAGGCATGGGTCTCTCCTCCCAAAATTTTCTGGCAGTCGATGCACGGACGTGAGGCGGCGCCTCGCCGTCGCCTCCTCCGACTCGCTGCCGCTCGCGCTTTGCAGAATGCCCGGTTTCTCGCTGTAAACCGAGGGCTTGCGGCAGGACGTCATCGTTCTGTGAAATCCAATTTAGTCGAGCACGCGAGGCGCGGCCATCACCCCGGTGCCACGCGGCCGGGGCTTGCGGCACACTAGGGGGCCGGGCGGCAGGCGGAGGACCCGGTCACCACCAGAACCCAGATCTATGCGCGATTCAGGACAACTGCTGGAAGTGGTTCACAAAGGGCTGGTCAACGGCGGCTTCGACATCCAGGGCATCTACCAGCGCCTGGGCTACAACGCGGAGGTGCTGCCGCTGCGGGAAATCCGCACGCCGCACCAGATGCAGGCGTTCTTCTGGGAAACGGTGGAGGCGGCCACGCAAGACCCGGACATCGGCCTGCACCTGTGTCTGCACGCGCCGGTGTTCCGCGGCGAGGTCATCGAGTACCTGATGCTGTCCAGCGCCACCTTTGGCGACGGCCTGCAGCGCGCGGTCAAGTACATGCGCCTGGTCAGCGACGCGGTCAACCTGCGCCTGGTCCAGGACGAGCACGGCACGCGCGTGGTGCTCACCGCCAGCCCGCTCGAAGCGCCGCAGCTGCGCCACACCGAAATCCTGGTGGCGCACCAGGTGCTGCGCTTCGGGCAGATGGTGACGGAGGGACAATTCCCGCCCAGCCGCGTGGTGCTGCGGGTCAGCCGCCGTGCGCCGCAAGCCGACTACGAGCGCACCTTTGGCTGCCCCGTGCAGTTCGACGGCGCGGAAAGCGAGATCTGGTTCGACAGCAACATGCTCGGCTACCGCTCCCCGCGGGCCAATCCCGAACTGCTCCAGCTGCACGAGGAACACGCCGAGAAGCGCCTGACCACGCTCAAGCGCGAAGACCTGATCGAGCGCATCCGCGCCGTGTTCGCGCAGCGGCTGGAACTGGAGCAGTGCGACCTGGAAGACGTGGCACGCGAACTCAAGATGCCGCCGCGGCGCGTGCGCTTCGAGCTGTCGCGCGCCGGCACCAGCTTCTCCCAGGTGCTGGCGGACTTCCGCTTCGCGCTGGCCCGCAAGCTGCTGGCGCGCACGCGCGAATCGGTGGAAGACATCGTCTACCTCACCGGCTTCTCGGAGCCCAGCACCTTCTACCGCGCGTTCAAGCGCTGGTCCGGCATGACGCCGGTGCAGTATCGCGATTCCAAGCGAAAAGCCAGGCTGCAGATGGACAACCCCAACGCATGAGCGCCGCCGGTTCCGACCTAAATAGAGCTCGCACTCGACTCTCCTGTGGTGCCCTAGGCTTGGTCCGCCCTCACCTTGCGGCCGCTGCGATTTCGGCCTGGATCGACAGCGCCATGGCCTGGGGATCATGCGCATCCCGGATGGGCCTGCCGATTACCAGGTAGTCGGCTCCGGCCCGGATTGCCTCGCCCGGCGCCATGATGCGTTTCTGATCCGCCGTCACCCGGTTCTCCACCGGCCGGATGCCCGGCGTTACGCAGATGAGTTCGCGCGGTGCCTCGCGACGCAGGCGCGCCACCTCGATGCCGGACGAAACGACGCCATCGCAGCCCGCGGCCAGTGCCCGGCGCGCCCGGGACAGGACGAGTTCGCCGATGTCGCACTGGAACCCCAGATCGTCCAGGTCGCCCTGGTCGAGACTGGTGAGCGCGGTGACCGCAAGCACCTTGAGCGGGCCCGACTTGGCTTTGGCGGCCGCCTGCATGATGGCCTGGTTGCCGTGAACGGTGCAGAAATCAGCGCCGCGCTCGGCGAGGTTGCCGACGGCACGCGCCACGGTTTCCGGAATGTCAAAAAATTTCAGGTCGACGAACACCTTTTTCTGTTGCTGCTTGAGCCATTCCAGGAGCTCGAAGAAACCGGGCGCCATGCACAGTTCCATGCCGATCTTGTAGAAGTGCGCGGCCCCACCCAGGGTGAGGACGAGTGAACGCGCGGCGCCCGCGTCGGGAACGTCGAGCGCGACGATGAGGCGCTCGTGAACGGGAATGGGGGTCATGGCGGCAGGCGAAGAATCGGGTGGTCAATCAGCGGAAGTTTCGGCCAAATCGCCGGGCCCGTCACTTCCTCCACGGCGGGTGCGCCCTGCGCTGGGGAGCGTCCGCCCGGGGATATGCATGTGCATTGCTTGCCGCGATCAGCGACGCCCCTCTATTCTTGCCTTCCTCCTTACGCCTTCCTTTCCAGGACACTGATACATGACCTTCTCGGCCGACCTTGAACAGCTTTTCGGGCTCAAGACCGTCACTTACAAGTACAACCTTGGCAAGGACGCGCTGTTCCACGAGGCCATTGCAAACGACCGCGGCCGCGTGCGGCGCGATGGCCCGTCCGACGCGCAGAAGGCCTTTGCCACCAAGCTCGGCGTGAACGGTCCGCTGGTGTACTACACCGATCCGGACTGCACCGGCCGCCGCACCAAGGACACCTACGCGGTGAAGTGGCCGGAAGTGGCGGACGAAATCTGGTTCAAGGCCGACCTCGGTGCCTACGACCCGACGCAGTACGAAGGTCTGCTCAAGCGCGTTATCCAGCACCTGAACGACAAGAAGGCGAAGCTGTACGTCGTCGACGTCTTCATGGGCTCCGACCCCGACTTTGCCGTGCCGTACCGCTTCGTCGGCGAGTACGCCACCCACGCCATGTTCTGCAAGAACATGTTCCCCAAGGATCTTCCCGGCGTGAAGGACGTGGACAGCCGCCGCTGGACCATGCTCAACGTGCCGAGCTTCGTGTGCGACCCGGCACGCGACGGCTGCCGCTCCGAAGCCGCCGTGGTGATCGACGCGCGCAACCGCATCTGCCTGGTGGCCGGCCGCGCCGACTACTGCGGCGTCAACAAGAAGACTATCTTCACGGTCGGCAACTACCTGCTGCCCAAGCAGGGCCGCCTGTCCATGCACTGCTCGGCCAATGTCGGCAAGAACAACGACGCGGCCATCCTGTTCGGCCTGTCGGGCACCGGCAAGACCACCCTGTCGGCCGACGCCTCGCGCCGCCTGATCGGGGACGACGAGACCATCTGGTCGGACAACGGCCTGTGCAACCTCGAAGACGGCTGCTACGCCAAGCTCATCAACCTGGACAAGGAGGCCGAGCCGGTCATCGCGCAGGCCTTGTCCAAGGCCGGCACCATCATCGAGAACGTGCCGCCGCTGCCCGGCAAGACCATGGCCGAGTGCCACCCGGACGAGCTGGACCTGAACGACAACTCCATCGCCGAGAACACGCGGTTCAGCTACCCGCTGGACGTGGTGCCCAACGTCATGCCCAACGCGCAGGGCCCGCATCCGCAGACCATCGTGCTGCTCACGGCGGACGCGTTCGGCGTATTGCCGCCGGTGTCCATTCTCGACTCGCAGGACGTGATGTACCACTTCGTTTCCGGGTTCACCGCGCGCGTCGCCGGCACCGAGGTGGGCGTGACCGAGCCGCAGCCCACGTTCAGCGCCTGCTTCGGCGGGCCGTTCATGTCGCAGAAGCCCAACGTCTACGCCAAGCTGCTGGCGGAAAAAATGCAGAAGCACAAGGCGCGCTGCATCCTGCTCAACACCGGTTGGAGCGGCGGCCCCTACGGCGTGGGCAAGCGCATGTCGATCAAGCTCACGCGCGCCCTGCTCAACGCGGCGCTGGACGGCAAGCTGGACCACGTCGAGACCGAGAAGCTGTCCATTCTCAACCTCACCATTCCCAAGTCCTGCCCGGGCATCACCGACACCCAGGTGCTCAACCCGCGCGAAACCTGGAGCGACCAGGCCGCCTACGACGCCACCGCCACCAAGCTGCGCGACATGTTCCGCGAGAACTTCGAGAAGAAGGGCTTCGCGCAGTTCGGGATCGAAGCGCGGATCTGAAGCTTCAGAACGAGTACGTCCAGGAAGCCGGCGAAAGCCGGCTTCCTGCTATCGGCCGTTGAAGATGCCGGCTGCTCGCCTCATCCGATGGTGAGCACCACGTTTCCCATCGCGCGCCCGCTTTCCACCCGCTCGTGCGCCTGCACCACCTGATCCAGCGTGAAGCGCTCGGCCACGTTGTGCAGGATCTGGCCGGATTCGAGGAGCACTGAAACCTCGGCCAGTTCACGCGCGCGGTCCGTCGCGCCGAGGTTGTAGACCATGAAAAACAGCAGCCGCACGTTCCTGGTGATGGCCGGCACAAACGGCACCGCGATCTCCGGCAGATTGCTGCCATAGGCCACGATATCGCCGTCGGGGCGCAGCACGGCGAAATCGAGCGTGATGTTCGCCGAGAGGTCCACCTCGATCACCCGGTCCACGCCGATGCCGCCCGTCAGCTCCAGGACGCGCGCGGCCACGTCGTCGCGTCGGTAATCGATCAGGGCGTCGGCACCGGCGACGCGCGCAAGGTCGGCCTTGGTCGTGCTGCTGACCGTGGCGATGATCTGCCGCGCACCGAGTAGCCGCGCAAACTGGATGGCGTAGTGGCCCACCGCGCCGGCGCCACCCGCGACGAGCACCGTCTTGCCGCCGACGCCACCGTCCATGGTCACCGCGTGGTAGGCGGTGAGCGCCGGCACGCCCAGGCAAGCGCCGGCCGCGAAGTCCACCGCGTCCGGCAGCGGCACGGCCTGCCCGGACGGCAAGGCCACGTACTCCGCCGCCGTTCCCATGGCCCGGCGCCAGGCCGCGTTCCAGGTCCATACGCGTTCGCCGATGCGCGCCCTCGGAACGCCCTCGCCCACCGCGTCGATCGTTCCGGCGCCATCGCTATGGGGTACGACCATCGGTGCCATCAGGCTCGTGGACCGCTTGCCTGCACGAGTTTTCACGTCCGAGGGGTTGATGCCCGATGCTGCAAGCTTGATGCGGACTTCGCCCGGCTGCGGGCGCGGCACCGGCAGTTCCACCAGCCTCAGGACCTCTCTTGCAGGGCCGAAGTGGTCATAGGCGGCTGCGCGCATGCGTTTGCTCCGGAAGTGGCTGGGCGACCCGTCGAGCCTAGCAAAGGTCCGCACATCCGGACCCGTCCCGCTCAGGGCACCAGGGCGTATCCCCTTTCCCTGGCGAAGCGGACGATCTCCTGCGGGATCGGTTCACTGTTGTCGATGATGTTGCGGATGCCCCAGGATCGCTTGTGGCGGTAGCGGGACAGGTCGAACACGGCCTCGTACCGGTTGAGCATTCCGGCGATTTCCAGGATCAGCAGCGTGCGGACGCACTTTCGGCACATCGAACAGTTTCCCGGCGCGGAGCCGCTCAGGCACACGTCCAGCGTCTGCAGCGAGTCCTCGATCCTGGCCACGCGGAGCAATTTTTCGACGCGGGAATATTGGCCACCCACCGAGAGCGTGTCGATGTTCTCGGTCGCCAGGGCCGGGACAAGGGCGAAATCGCCCTGCGCCATGTCGCTCGTCGGTCCCAGCCTGCAATCCGCGTAATGGCCCGCCGAGGCGTAGAAAAAACGCGCGACGCCACCCTGCAGCGCCAGCGCCACCGACACATTGCGCAGCGTATGGGTCTTCTGGAAGGTGAATCCCTTGTAAAACTCGTTCTGGTTGGAGTTGATCGCGATCAGCGGCAGGCCGATGCGCGCCGCAACCTTCGCGGTGCGTTCATGCCGCTGCCAGAACAGGCCCTCCCCGCCCAGGCCGTGCGATCCCACGTTGTTGAAAAGCAGGTGGGTCAACCGGAACCCCGGTGGCGCGGGGTCATAAAAGTGGTCTGCAAGGACGGCAAAGGAGTCCACTCCGGCGGAGAAGCCGCTGGCCACGTAGCCCGTTGTCGGAAGGCGCTCGCAGACCACTTCATTGGCCAGAATCCTGATGCAGCGCAGCTGCGGCAGCACAAGCTTCAACATCGCCTGGACCGGCCCGGACAGGTGATAGAAGAGACGTTGCGACAGGGCGCCCTGCACTTCCAGGTCCTCACCGCGCGCCATGGCCGGAATCAGCAGGGCCACGGCGGCCGCATCGCAGCTGGAGGAAAGCGACTCGCCCCAGCGCGAATCCACCTGGTACCAAAGCGCGCGTTGGCCATCGGCCGTTTCAACGCGCACGCGGTACTCGCAGCCGCTATCGGTGCGCGAAATTCGGGGGGACGAAATTTTCATCGGGGCTCCGGCAGGAGGGGGTCCGCGCAATTTTCCTGATCGCGCGCTTCAAGGCAGTTCCACCATCCCCACGCGGCGCCCGATCTCCACGCTCGAAACCACCCCGGCCGCTCTGGCAATGGATGTCCAGCAGCTCAGCATGTCATCGGAAAAGCGGATGTCGTCGAACACCACGAGCCCGCCGGGCGCCATGTATTGCCGGGCGATGTCGTACTGGCGCGTCACGAATTCGCTGGTGTGAATGGCGTCGACGAAGCAGATATCCACTTGCTTGCCCGCCAGCACATCGAGCGCGTGCGCCTCAAACGTGCCGACGGTCAGGATGAAGTTGGACGCGATGGCGGCGAGGTTTTCGCGCGCGATTTCAGCCCAGGCCAGGTTGGGCTCGAAGGTGCACAGCGTGCCGCCGGACGCGGACAGTCCGGCTAGCCAGAACATGCCCGACACGCCAAACGCCGTTCCGAACTCCACCACCCACGGCGACTGCCTGCGCGCGGCCAGCCACGCGTAGAACAGGCCTTCGGCACGATGGGTGCGCACCTGGTCCGGCCACCTCGAATGGCCGGCGCCTGGCTTGTATCCGCGAACATTCTGGTATTCGGCCCACAGCGGCTGGCGGCCCACCTTGTTGGTGGCAGCGGCACGGCTTTCGATCAGGTCGATGGCCGGAATGTCCGGCGGCTGGAATTCCGCTTCCGGCAATTCCCGGGACAGCCAGCCCGGGCCTTTCTTCAGGTAGGTGATGGGGAGCATCGGCGCGGTGGTAGCCGTGGAGGCGATGGAAGTGGCCCGCGATAGTATCGGCTCGCGCAAAAATCAGGATACTTGCACGTAAACCTATCGTTCACTGTGCTCCATGGCCTTCAAAGACCGTTTCAACCGCCTCACCGACTGGCGCCGCCTGACGCGCACTTTTTTCACCGGCCTTTTCGTGCTCCTGCCGATCATGGTCACGCTGGCCATCGTGATGTGGCTGGTCGGCGTGGCGGAAACGGTGCTGGGCTCGTTCATTCGCGTCCTGCTGCCGGGCAACCTCTACCTGCCGGGAATGGGCCTGGTGGTGTCGCTGCTGATCATCCTGGTGGTCGGCATCCTGATGCAGGCGATCTTCTTCCGGGAAGTGATCCGCTGGCTGGAGGAGCAGCTTGAACGCATCCCGCTGATCAAGACGGTCTACAGCGCCGTGAAGGACCTCACCGGATTCTTCTCGCGCGCCGGCAACGGGACGAAGAGATTCGGCCAGGTAGTCCTGATCCAGATGCCGGGCATGCCCCTGCGCATGCTGGGCTTCGTGACGCTGGAGGACCTGGAACCCGTCGGCCTGGCACCCGACTCCGGCGAACATTCGGTGGCGGTCTACCTGCCCATGAGCTACCAGATCGGCGGCTATACGGTGCTGCTGCCACGCTCGCTGCTCACGCCGGTCGACATGGGCATGGAAGAAGCCATGCGCTTCCTGATCACCGCCGGCCTTTCCAGAACCGTCGAGCCCGTACCGCCCAGGCCGGACGGCGAATGAGTTGTCCCGGCAAGCTCCTGCTGCTGGCCAGCCTGTATCTCGCGCAGGGGCTGCCTTTCGGGTTCTTCACGCAGGCGCTGCCGGTGCTGATGCGCGAGCGGGGACTGTCGCTGACCGTGATCGGCGCCAGCGGGCTGCTGTTCCTGCCCTGGGCGCTCAAGTTCCTGTGGGCGCCCCTGGTTGACCACCGCGGGTCGCGCAGGGCCTGGGTGCTCAGCCTCCAGGCGCTGACCCTGGCCGGTGCCGTGGTTTTGTCGGCTCTGGACCTGGAATCCAGCCTCGTCCCCATCTTCGTTGCCCTGGTGCTGTTCAACCTTCTGGCCGCCACGCAGGACGTGGCCACCGACGGGCTGGCCGTGCGCCTGCTCACGCCGGCCGAGCGCGGGCTGGGCAACGGCATCCAGGTGGGCGCGTACCGCCTGGGCATGATCCTTGGCGGCGGCTGCCTGCTGTGGATCTTCGCGCTAACAGGATGGCGCGCCATGTTCATGACCATGGCCGGCATCCTGTTCCTCACCTGCCTACCCGCGCTGTTCCGCTGGCCCGATCCGGGCAGGGCCGACTCGCCCGCCCTGCGCGGGAGCCCGATCCGGGCCGGCTGGATGCAACGCCTGAAGGTCAAGGGGATTCCCGGGTTTATCGCCCTGATCTGTGTCTACAAGTTCGGCGATGCCATGGCCTCGTCCCTGGTGGGGCCGTTCATGCACGACGCGGGGCTGAGCAAGGCCGAAATCGCCGTGGTCAAGGGCACCATCGGTTCGGTGATGGGCCTCGCCGGTGCCGCCCTGGGCGGATGGCTGGCCTGGCGCCTGGGCCGGCGGCCTGCGCTGATTGCCTGCGGCGTTCTCCAGACCCTGAGCCTGCTGCTGTACCTCGCCTGCGCGCTCCAGCCGCCGGACAAGTCGCTGATCTACGTGGCCAGTACCGCGGAGCACCTGCTCGGCGGCATGGCAACGGTCGCGCTGTTCACCCTGATGATGGACGCCTCCGAGCCGGACCACGCCGGCACCGACTACACCCTACTGGCCTGTGCCGTCGTCCTTGCGAGCGGACTGGCCGGTATCGTGGCCGGGCTGGCGGGCGACGTCCTGGGCTATGCAGCGGCGTTCGGGATTTCGTTCCTGTGCTCGGGAATTGGCTGCTACATCCTGGTGGTGGGGCTGAACCGGGGGCGCGGTCCGCAGCGGGTGATGCAGGTCTGGCGGCCCGGCGCCGCGACCGGAATCCCCACCGCCTGAGGCACGCGCACCGGCCGGCCGGGGACGCGCCGGCTCAGGCCGCTCGTTCGATGTGCTGTAGGCGCAGTTCCAGCGACTCGGTTCCTTGCCAGCGGTTGACGCTCAAGGCGTAAGCGGCCCTTACCCACCCACTCCCCAGCACGCGATCCGCCCCGCCAAAATCCACGGCGACCAGTTCCCGCCCACCGGCCGGCCGCACGCGGTAGCGCGCGTGCGCCTGGTCTGCCCCCACGAGCCGCGCCTGCAGCACCTCGAACGCGCCGTCGAACACGGGCTCCGGCATGCCCTGCCCCCAGGGCCCTGCCCGATCCAGCGCCGCTGCGGTTTCCAGCCCGAGTTCGTGAGCTGCCAGCGGTCCATCCGTCTCGATCACGCGCTCCAGCTGAGCCTGGGTGAGCCGGGCGCGGCAGGCCGCGTCGAAGCGCTCGCGGAAGGCTTCCAGGCGCGATTCATCCAGGCTGAGCCCGGCGGCCATGGCATGCCCGCCAAACTTCACGATCATGCCGGGCTCGGCCGCGTTGATGGCAGCGAGCACGTCGCGCAGGTGCAGGCCCGGCACCGATCGCGCCGAGCCCTTCAGCACCCCCGGTTCCTGCGCCTGCGCAAAGGCAACGACAGGGCGGTTTGCGTGTTCCTTCACGCGGGACGCCACCAGCCCCACCACCCCCTCGTGCCAGCCCGGATCGAACAGGCTCAGCCCATGGCCCTGCTCGTGAATGCCCGCAAGCAATTGTTCCAGCGCCGATTCGTTCATCTGCGCCTGCATCTCGCGGCGCAGGCGGTTGATGTGGTCCAGTTCGCGCGCCAGGGTGAACGACTCTCCGGCGTCCTCGCTCAGCAGGCAGCGGATGCCGATGCGGATATCGTCGAGGCGGCCCGCCGCGTTGATCCGCGGGCCCAGCGCAAAGCCGAGGTCCGCGGCACCGATCTGCCCTTCGCGCCGGCCCGACACTTCCAGCAGCGCGAGCAGGCCCGGTCGTGCGCGCCCGGCAGCGATGCGCGACAACCCCGCCGTCACCAGGATCCGGTTGTTGTGGTCCAGCGAGACGAGGTCCGCCACGGTGCCCAGCGCCACCAAGTCCAGGAAATCGGCCAGGTTGGGCTCCGCCCCTTCTGCGAACGCGCCGCGCGACCGCAGCTCGGCCCGCACCGCCAGCAGCAGGTAGAACATCACGCCCACGCCAGCCAGATGCTTTGACGCGAAGGGGCAGCCCGGCTGGTTCGGGTTCACGATTGTGTCAGCCCTGGGAAGCTCCGGACCCGGCAGATGGTGGTCGGTTACCACCACCTGCATGCCGAGCGCGCGCGCGGCGTCCACTCCCGCCAAGCTGGCAATGCCGTTGTCGACCGTGATCAGCAGGCTCGCGCCGGTGCGGGCCGCTTCCTGAGCCAGCGGCACCGAGAGCCCGTAGCCCATGGTCAGCCGGTTGGGCACCACGTAGTCAACCCGCGCCGCGCCGAGCTTGCGCAGGCCGAGAACCGCCAGCGCGACCCCGGTGGCGCCGTCGGCGTCGTAATCGCCCGCGATCACGATGCCCGAGCGGTGCAGGATGGCGTTTGCCACGCGCTCCGCCGCCGCTGCGAGGCCGAGCAGGCCGGACGGAGGCAGGAGCCCGCCCAGCCCCAGGTTCAATGCCGCCTCGTCGACCACGCCGCGCGCGGACAGCACGCGTGCCGCCACCGGATGGAGGGTGCCGGGCAGGCTGTGCGCCTGCGCAGGCCGGCGCACCAGCCTTGGGACTTCAGCGCGGATCACCGATCACCTGCGCCGGGATTCCATTGGCGCCCAGCTTGCGCGCGGCCGCATCCGCGCCGGCCAGCGCGGCATAGGGACCGCAGCGGAGCCGGTAAACCACGCCTCTGCTCGTCTCTCCCGGGGACACCACGCAGCCGATGCCCAGTGCGCGCGCCTTGGCCCGCACCGATTCCGCCTTGTCGAGGAACGAGTACGCGCCGCCCTGAACGACGAAATTGCCGCTCGCGTTGCGCTTGCCCGGCGACGGCGCCACTGCCCGCGCAGGCGCCGAAGGCTTCGTGACGGGTTTGGTGGCCGGTTTGGTGGCCGGTTTCGGTGCGGGCTTGGGGGCCGGGCGTGGTTCGGGCACCAGCGGCGCTGGGTCCTTTGCCGGCGCGGGGCGAGGAGCGACGGGTTCGGGAACCGCGCCCGCCGGCTCGCCTTGCGGCACCGCAGGTCCCGTCGCTGGCGAAGGCGGTTCCGCGGTCGCCGAAGGTTGGGAAGGCGTCTCAAGTGGCGGGGCGGACGATGCTCCCGGTTCGCCAGGGATCGCAGGCGCTGGCGCATCCGGGGCGGCTTCGGAGGGTTCGGTCACGGCATCCATGGAATCCGGCGGCGGTGCGTCGCCGGGTGTGGCTTCCTGGGGCTGAGAATCCGTCTGCGTCAGGTCCATCGTCACCACCCGCTCGGGCGCGCTTTCCGGTTTCTCCTCGTCGGACGACGGCAGGACCAGGCTGAGCAGGAACGCGAGGAATGCCAGGGTCAGAAGCCCGGCAAGGAGGCGAATCAGGGTTTTATCCATCGATCTGAAAAATTGGCGGCGGGACGCGGGCGTCCCGGTAGAGACAGGTCCCGGGCCGGGAAAATGCGAAGTTTATTTCCATCCGGAGACAAGCCCGGCAGCAACGGTCAGGAAGGAACCCGTGACCACCACCTGCCCGTCCGGCCCCGCCGCGCGGCGTGCGGCCGCAAGGGCAGTGTCGATGTCCTCGAACGATGCCGCCGGCAGCCCGGTATCGGCGACGCGCTGGCGCAGCCCGTCCGCCGACAGGCCTCGCGGGCCGGGCAAGCCGATGCAGTAGGCAGCGATGACCTGCGGGATGAGCCGGGCGCAGAAACCGGCAACCGGCTTGTCGGCAAACATTCCCAGCACCAGGTGCACGCCCTGGCCCGGCAACGCGGCGTCCAGGTTCCGGGCCAGAACCTCGGCCGCTTCCTCGTTGTGGGCGACATCGAACACGACATTGCCGCGACGCTCGAATCGCCCCGGGAGCCTCAGCATGGGGAGCGACTGGAGAATCGCGCGCTTCGGGACCGGCAGCCGGCTTTGCAGGGCCTGGATCATCGCCAGCACGCCGGACGCATTGCGGAGCTGGGCGGCGCCATCGAGGCCGGGAAACGGCAGGGCGTCGAGCACCGATTCGCGTCCCGACCAGCGCCAGCCGGTCGCGCCGGCTTCAAAGTGGAAGTCCCGCCCGATCTGCTGGAAGTCGGCCTGGACGGCGTGCGCGTGGGACGCGATCGACATCGGCGGATCCGGGTCCGCACAAATGGCCGGCCGGCCGGCCCTGAACACGTGCGCCTTTTCGCGGCCGATGGATTCGCGGTCCGGCCCCAGCCAGTCGGTGTGGTCGATGCCGATGCTGGTGATCAGCGCGGCGTCGGCATCGACCAGGTTGACCGCGTCGAGCCGGCCGCCGAGCCCCACTTCCAGCACCCGCAGCTGCACCTGGCGCTCGCGGAACACCCACAGGGCGGCCAGGGTGCCGAACTCGAAGTAGGTCAGCGGGATTTCGCCGCGGGCGGCCTCGATGGCGGCGAAGGCGGCGCACAGTTCGGTGTCGGTGGCGTCCACGCCGTCGACGCTCACGCGCTCGTTGTAGCGCAGCAGGTGTGGCGAGGTGTAGAGCCCGGTGCGATAGCCCGCGTGCCGGTAGATCAGCGCGGCCAGCGTGGCGCTGGAACCCTTGCCGTTGGTGCCAGCGACGGTCAGCGTGGGAACCGGCTGCTGAAGGAGGCCGAGCCGCGCGGCCACCTGCCCGACACGATCCAGCCCCAGCGCGATGCTGCGCGGGTGCAGGCGCTCCTGGTAGTCGAGCCACTCCGCCAGCGAGGCGTTGGCGGAAGGCGCGCCCATGGGAAGCTATTCCCCGGCCGGCGCCCAGTGCGTCAGCATGGCGAGCAGGCGGTGGATCTTTTCGCGCAGCTCGCGGCGGTCCACGATCATGTCGATGGCGCCGTGTTCCAGCAGGAACTCGGAGCGCTGGAAACCCTCCGGCAGCTTCTGCCGCACGGTCTGCTCGATCACGCGCGGACCGGCAAACCCCACCAGCGCGCGCGGTTCGGCAATGTGGATGTCACCCAGGTTGGCGAGGCTCGCCGACACGCCGCCCATGGTCGGGTGCGTGATGACCGAAATGAACGGCAGGCCGCGCTCGCTCAGCCTGGCCAGCGCAGCGGCGGTCTTGGCCATCTGCATCAGCGAGAACAGCGACTCCTGCATGCGCGCGCCGCCCGAGGCCGAAAAGCACACCAGCGGAATGCCGAATTCCAGGCAGGCATTAGCGCCGCGCACGAAGCGTTCGCCCACCACGCTGCCCATGGAACCGCCCATGAAGCCGAACTCGAAGGCCACCGCCACCAGCGGCAGCTTCTGCAGTTCGCCGCGCATCACCACCAGCGCGTCGCGCTCGTCGGTCTCGCCCTGGGCCTCCTTGAGGCGCTCGGTGTACTTGCGTGAGTCCTTGAACTTGAGCGGATCGAGCGGCGACACCTCCTGCCCGATCTCGACCCGGTTGTCAGGGTCCAGGAAATGGCCCAGGCGCGCACGCGCGGTGATGGGATGGTGCGCGCTGCACTTGGGGCACACCTCCAGCGTCCGCTCCAGCTCGGCCCGGTACAGCACCGACTGGCAGCTGTCGCACTTGGTCCACAGGCCCTCGGGCACGTTGCGCTTGCGCACGCCCTTGGTCAGCAGCTGAGAACCGGAAATCTTGTCCAGCCAACTCATCGAGTCTTTCGCTCCCTTTACGTCCCGTCACTCCGCCCAGAACGGGATCGGCACGGCCCTGTGATGTAGCCCCCGGGGCCGAATCTTATCCGACCGAACGCCCATCCATCGCCGCCCGCATGGGCGCGAGCTTTGCCGCCAGTCGCCCCGGCAGGCTGGTGGGATCGGCGCGGTTGCGCTCCACCTCCGACACCAGCGCGCTGCCCACCACCACCGCGTCGGCCACCGCGGCCACGCGCGCGGCCGAGTCGGCATCGCGGATGCCAAAGCCCACCGCCACCGGCAGGTCCGTGATGCCGCGGATTTCCGCGAGCTTGGCCGTGACGCTGGCCACGTCCAGGTTGGCCGCGCCGGTCACGCCCTTGAGCGACACGTAGTACAGGTAGCCGCTGGCCCGCGCCGCGATGGCGCGGATGCGCTCGGCCGAACTGGTCGGCGCGAGCAGGAAGATCAGGTCCAGGCCCGCGCCGCGCAGCGTCTCGGAAAATTCCTTGGACTCCTCCACCGCCAGGTCCACCACCAGCAGGCCGTCCACGCCGGCCGCGAGGGCCGCCTGGGTGAACGCGGCCAGGCCAAAGCGCTCGATGGGGTTCAGGTAGCCCATCAGCACGATGGGCGTGAGCGCGTCGGTGCGGCGGAATTCGCTGACAAGGGCCAGCACGCCGCGCAGCGTCATGCCCGCGGCTAAAGCACGTTCGCCGGCAAGCTGAATCACCGGACCGTCGGCCATGGGGTCGGAGAACGGCACGCCCAGTTCGATCACGTTGGCGCCGGCCCCGACCAGCGCGTGCATCTGCGCCACGGTGTGCTGCGGGTGCGGGTCGCCTGCCATGATGTAGGGGATCAGCGCCTTGCCGCCACGAGCGGACAGGGCATCGAAGACGATCTTGAGGCGGCTCATGCGGGGTTGAGAACCTTGTAGTGGAGCATCACCAGGCCGGTGCCGTAGATGCGCGAATCCAGCAGCTTCATGCGCAGGTCGCGCTGCAGGCCGCGGAACAGCGGCACGCCGGCGCCGAGCGCGAGCGGGTGCACGGCCACCATGCACTCGTCGATCAGGCCTTCCTGCGCAAACTGGCCGCACACCTGCGCGCCACCGAACAGCCAGGCGTGGCGTACGCCCTCCTCCACCATGCGCAGGCGCAGGTCGGCCACGTCGCCTGCAAAGGTGAAGACGTTGTCGCCGGCCTTTTCCATTGGCCGCGTGGTCAGCACGTAGTAGCGCTTGGCCGGGTCCAGGGCCTCGCCGAGGCGGCGCGTGAGTTCCCACGACGGCCGGCCCATGACCACGGCGTCCACCGTCGCGAAGAACCCGGCCATGCCGTAGTCCTGGTCGGTGAAGCACCAGTCGAAGCCGCCATCGGGGCGGGCGATGTAGCCGTCCAGGCTCGTCGCGAGTTGCAGGGTGATTTTCATGATGGGGTCTGCGTGCGGCCGCGGCGTTGGCCGCTCATGTCAGCTGGATGCCTTCGCGCCGGGCGATGGTGAAGATGTCCTTGTCACCACGGCCGGAGAGGTTGACCACGATGTGCTTCTCGCCGCCCAGCATCGGCGCCGCCTTTTTGGCGTAGGCGAGCGCGTGGGACGACTCCAGCGCCGGCAAAATGCCCTCGGCGTGGGCCAGTTCGTGGAACGCGGCCAGGGCTTCGTTGTCGGTCACGGCGGTGTACTCGACGCGGCCCAGGTCCTTGAGCCAGGCGTGCTCGGGGCCGACGCCGGGGTAGTCGAGCCCGGCGGACACCGAGTGCGTGCCGATGATCTGGCCGTCATCGTCCGCCATCACGTAGGTGCGGTTGCCGTGCAGCACGCCCGGGCGGCCGGCGGACAGCGGCGCGGCGTGGCGGCCGGTCTCGATGCCGTCGCCGCCGGCCTCCACGCCCACCATCCGCACGCCGTCGAACGGCAGCAGCGGGTGAAACATGCCGATGGCGTTGGAGCCGCCGCCCACGCAGGCGGTCATCAGGTCCGGCAGGCGGCCGATCTGCTCGCGCGTCTGCACGATCAGCTCGCGCCCCACCACACTGTTGAAGTCGCGCACCAGCATCGGGTACGGGTGCGGGCCGGCCACGGTGCCGATGACGTAGAAAGTGTCATCGACATTGGTCACCCAGTCGCGCATGGCCTCGTTGAGCGCATCCTTCAGCGTCTTCGTACCGCTGTGCACCGGCACCACCTCGGCGCCCAGCAGCTTCATGCGGAACACGTTGGGGCTCTGCCGCTCCACGTCCTCGATGCCCATGTAAACCACGCACTTGAGCCCCAGGCGCGCCGCGATGGTGGCGCTGGCCACGCCGTGCTGGCCGGCGCCGGTCTCGGCGATGATGCGGGTCTTGCCCAGGTGCTTGGCCAGCAGGGCCTGGCCCACGGTGTTGTTGATCTTGTGCGCACCGGTGTGGTTGAGGTCCTCGCGCTTGAGCCAGATCTGCGCGCCGCCCCAGGCCGCGGTCAGGCGCCGGGCGTGGTACAGCGGGCTGGGCCGGCCCACGTAATGCTTGAGGTCTTCGTCCAGCTCGGCCAGGAAGCCGGGATCGTGCCGCAGCCGCTCGTAGGCTTCCTGCAGCAGGCGCAGCGGCTCCATCAGCGTTTCGGAAACAAAGCGCCCGCCGTAGTGGCCGAAATGGCCGCGGGCATCGGGGTAATCCTGGTAACGCGTGGAATCGGTCATGACGGTTCGGCTATCGGGTCCGCTCGGCGTCGGCAAGGCGCACGGCCTGCACGAACGCACGCATCTTCTCGGGGTCCTTGCGGCCGGGTGCGGATTCGATCCCGCTCGAAACATCCACCGCGTAGGGGACCGCCATTCTAACCGCCTGCCCGACGTTGCCCGGGTGCAGCCCGCCGGCAAGGATCAGCGGCACGTCCCGGTGCGCCGGGATCTGCGTCCAGTCGAAGGACTGCCCGGTGCCGCCCATGCCGTCGGCGCCGTGGCTGTCCAAGAGCAGGCCGCGCGCGGAGCGGTAGCGCGCGGCGGCGGCGAGCACGTCGGCCGGTGTGCGCAGGGCCACGCTCTTGAGGTAGGGACGCGCAAACTGCTCGCAGAACTCAGGCGTCTCGCTGCCGTGGAACTGCACCAGGTCCGGCCGGACGCGGGCGATGGCCTCGCGCGCCGCCACCTCCTCCGCGTTGCTCAGCAGCAGCACGCTGGTGACGAACGGCGGCAGCGCCTCGCGCAGGTGCGCAGCGTCTTCGGCCGCCACGAACCGCCGGCTACCCGGCACGCACACGAAGCCCACGGCATCCACGCCCAGCGCGACGGCGGCGCGCAGGTCGTCCGCGCGGGTGAATCCGCAGAACTTGATGCGCGTGCGAGTGACGTTCACGAGGCGGGGTGCCGATTCCGATGGGGCGCGAATTCTGCGCGCGAACGCGGGCCGGTGAAATAGCAGTAGGGCCGCCGTCCCGCCGCGACGCGCTCAGCAGGCCGGCCCGTTGCCGAACGCCAGCGGAAACCAGAACGGCGGCGGGTCGGGCAGACCGAAGCGCTCCGGGTACTCGGCATTGATGAAATATAGCCCGCAGGCCGGGGCATTGTAGCCGGCGCGGGTGCGGTCGCGGCCGGCCAGCACCTGCGCCACCCAGTCCTCCGGGCGCTTGCCGCTACCCACGTCCATCAGCGTGCCGGCGATGTTGCGCACCATATGATGCAGGAAGGCATTGGCGCGGATGTCGATCAGCACAAAACTGCCCTCGCGGCGCACCGCCACGTCGGTGACCCGGCGCATGGGCGTGCGCGACTGGCACTCGGCGTCGCGGAAGGCGGAAAAGTCCTGTTCCCCGACCAGCGCCTGGGCTGCGCGATGCATGGCCGCCGCGTCCAGGTCCCAGGCGACCCACGCGGCGCGGCCCGCGAACAGCGCCGGGCGCGCCCGCGAGTTGTGGATGAAGTAGCGATAGCGCCGCGCCAGCGCCGAAAAGCGCGCGTGGAAATCGGCCGGCGCCTCGCGCACCCAGCACAGGCTCACGTCCGGCGGCAGCGAGGTGTTGGCGCCCAGCAGCCAGGCGTGGCCCGAGCGTGCCGCAGATGAATCGAAATGGATGATCTGCCGGTGGCCGTGCACGCCCGCGTCGGTACGTCCGGCAGCAACGGTTTCAACCGCGTGATCCGCCACCTTCGACAATGCCACTTCCACCGCCGCCTGCACCGACGGCGCGTGTCGCTGCGTCTGCCAGCCCGCGTACCCCCCGCCGTCGTACTCCACCGCCGCGACCCAGCGCCCAATCTTCGTCGCCGGACGAGCCGCGCCATGCGATGTGAGCGCGGACGCGTGTGGGCGTTCTATGACAAATTTCTTTTTAGGTTCAAGATATTGAATATTTACCGTTCTGAGCACTCTTATGATCGCAGGCCTTGCGAGACGGACGAACTCCCTATGAAACCAAGCCGGATATCGTCCATCACCTCGAAATAGCAGCGGTCGCAACGAAGGGGCTTCCCCACTTAGTCGCCCGTGAAGACCGTTAAGTCTGCGTCTTGTTGACTCGGAACGCAGGAGGTCGGTCTCGATTTCCTTCTCGGTCTCGATTTCCTTCAACGCAAGCACCACCGAATCGTGCTCGAATAAGTAATCGGCGTCAGCTAAGTTGGGGGAATTCGGGAGGTCATCTGCGATTCGCTTGCCTCCTGCAATCGCCATGAACTCGTGCCAAGCGGCCTCAACAGGCTCGTGTGGCCCCACGTCCCAGAATCTAGGAATCTCAGTCATCGCTGGCGCCCCGCTACCAAAGCGGCCAAACGATGTTGTTCAGCGCCAAGACGGCTGCACCGGCTAGTTAGGCACCACCCACCGACTCCTTGGGATCGACCTCTTTCACTTCTGCGAGTAAGCGCCATCCTGCAGATTACGCTCTACCCTCCACAGGAATGAACACTGCCATAACCCGAGAGCCCCGCACATGATTCCAGATCCAGTTGCGAGTCCGTCATAATTCGCAATGGCGGAGTTTTCTTGAGCGCACAAATCAGCAACGAGAAGACCTACACCTGAAATCGTCGCGAAGTGCGCAATCGACCATCGATATGTGAGGTAGTCGCTAATCGAGGTGGTTAGGTGCCCAGCATGCCGCCACCATAGAAATTTTGTATAGGGGCGGTCATACGCCCATTTGGGGCCTTCGTGCGAGGACGGTGCGGACCATTTGAATTTCCAGGCGACAATGTCGCCGACTGTCCATAGAAATAGACGGTAGAGGGAAAAAGTGGCCATGCCCACTAGCACCGCAATGACGGCGGTCGTAACGTCTCGGTTCTCAACGCTCGCTACGAGGTCCTTGTAGTCGGAGCGCGAAAAAACGAAAAGCGACGTCACAACTGCACCGGTCAAAAGATACCTGATCGCATGTTCGAGACTTGTAATCGCCTTGGAAAGCAGGTCCATGCATTTTCTCTCCGATCGAATAGCATCGCTCAGGCTTTAAGACAGTGTGAATTCTGCTGAGCGAAGCGCTGACGTCGGCGGAGGCTATGACGCGGGTCAACGTTTCGCCATACCCGCCGGAGCGAGTAGACATTTCGCTCATTGTTCGAATCCCTTCAACGGCGGTCAGCATGGAAAACAATAGCACCGTGTTCGTGGGCCTGGATGTCCACAAGGATTCGATTGTCGCGGCGTATACAGTGGGATTTTGGCGAGGTGCAGCCTTTGGGCAAGATCGGCGTTTTGGACCGTGACATTGATCGGTTGCGCTGCACAATCGCCATGACGTGACGACAACCAGCACAAGCTTTCGACTACGGTCCTCGACGGCGGAAATCTTTTCAAGGCGTCACTTGCCCGCGAGCCGTCGCAGCAACTGGGCGGCCTCGCGCTTCTGCTCGTCGCTGCCCGAGACCGTGACGTGTTCCAGCAGGCTGCGCGCGGTGGTGGCGTCGCCCATCTCCACGTAGGCGCGGGCGAGGTCCAGGCTGGTGGCGTGGTCGTCGCCCGTACCCACCACGTCGCTGTCGGGTTCGGGCTGGAAATCCAGCAGCTCGATATCGCCGAGATCCAGTTCAAGGCCCTGATCTTCTGCGCCCTTCCCGCCGCCGTCGGCCAGGTCGAAATCGCGGCGGTCCATCACGGTTTCCGGCATCGGCCGATCCGTCCTGACCTCCGCATCGCCGAGGTCGAACTCCCCGAGGTCGAAGTCCAGCCCGGAGTCGGCATCGGGATTGCGCGGCTCCGGCAGCGGCAGTTCGAGCTCCTCGATGCTGAAGCTCAGACCGTCGTCCACCCGCACGGCCGTTCCAGGCTCCGTGACCGGCGCGGTACCGGCCGCACCAAGGTCCGTGGCGGGATCTGGCGCCGGCGGCACCGCTTCGGCGAACAGGGCGCTCGTCGGAAACAGCTCCTTGCCCATGGTCGCGATGCGCACCCAGTCGCTCTTGCCCAGCCGCGGCCGCAGGCGCTCCGCAATCTGCAGAAACTCGGTCGGGCGACCCGCGGCGTAGTAGATCTCGGCGAGCTTGAGACTCAGGTCCGAACGGTCGGGCTGCTTGGCCAGCGCCTGCTGCAGCATGAGCGCCGCTTCGTCGAACAGGCCGTAAGCCTGGTGGAATTCCGCTTCCGCGAGCGGATCGTCGCTGTCCAGATCGATGCGCGTCGTGCTGCTGTCGAAGCGCGACACCACCGATCCCTCGCTCATCAGCACCGTGCCCGCGGCACCGGCAAGGCCGGCAGCGGCAGGCGATGGGGGCACTACGGCGCTGGATCGATGCCGGCCCGGCTCGGCTGGTGAATCCGCGCCTTCCTCCCCCGCTGGAGCCGGTCTTGGCAACCGGCCGGCCAGGACCTGCTCGGACAGCGGCACCTGGGACGCCAGCCGCGCCTCGCGCTCCGCTTCTTCCTCCTGTTTGCGCAGGACTTTCCGCCGGTGGCTCGCGCGCAGGAACGAAAGGACCAGCAGCAGCGCCACGAGGCCCACGATCGGATAGAGCAATGGCCTGACCCAGGCGGCGCCCGAGGCGACGGATGCGGGCACCGGCCCGGTCCCGATCTCGTCGACGGTGAGTACGCCCGGCGGGGGCGCCGGTGCTGCGGGTGCGCTATTGGGCGGCGGGGCGGCGGCTTTCTCGCCTGCGGACGAGGGCTCTGGGTCTACCCCGATTTCCGACTCGGGATCGGGCTCCGGCGCTGCTTCCGGTTCGGCCTTGCCTTCAGCCGCCTCGCCCTCCTCCTGCGTGGTCTCGTCGGGTGAGCCTCCCGCCGGTTCGGCCGGCGGGGGTGCCGGCCGTTCGGCGATCCGGGCAGTGACGATGTCCCGGGTCTGGCGGATAGTGTCCGGGTCGGGCACCTGGAGAACCGCGCCCACGGCAAGATTGTTGAAATTGCCGTCGGGGAAGAGCCCCGGGTTGGCGGCCATGAACGCGGACATGACCTGGCCGAGGGCCATTTCGGGATACGGCCGGAAATTGACCGAGATCGTCGACAGTGACTCGCCCTTCTTCACCGGTCCGTAGGTGGGTGAGTGGACCGGCACTGCCGGTGCAGCGGGCTCGGCAGGCGGAACGGGCGTCGCCGCGGGTGTCGCTTCCGTCGCGTCTGTCCCGTCCGTCGCGCTGTCGTCCGACGCCACCTGGGCGCCGTTCGCGGGCGGCGGATCGAGCAGGACTGTGAATTCACGCAGGATGCGCGGCCCGCCCGAGGTTCGGATCTCCAGGATCAGGCCGATGAGCGGCTCGCGTGCAATCGAGGGGCTGCGCAGCACGATCCGCGGCTGGCTGTCCGCGGTGACGACCGAAATATCGACCGTCGACAGGTAGGCCAGGCGCTCCATCCCCGCACGCGCGAAGGCGGCGTTGTCGGCCAGCTCCGCGCGGATGCTTTCGGCCTCCCCCGGCGCCAGCGAGGTGATCGGAATGACCGCCGAAAATGGCTGGTTGAGGTGAGACTTCAGCCGGAGTTCGCCGAGACCGAGCGCAAGAACCGGCTGCAGCACGGACCCCAGCAGGAGAGCCGTTGCAACCGTCAGCGTTCGAAACATGGCGGGGGCTCCAGAGGCGTACAGTGACGACGGGCGAACATCGCGGAACCGCGAGCCCCAGGCGAGGCGGACCTGCGGCAAGCGGCCTGTATACAGGATTCGCCCCCGGCTCTCCAAGCGGCGAATTGTTGAACCCGGTTCAGGCCTTAAGCAGGATTCGCAGCATGCGTCGCAGCGGTTCGGCCGCACCCCACAGCAGCTGATCGCCGCAGGTGAATGCCGCCAGGTACTTCGGCCCCATGTTGAGCTTGCGCAGCCGTCCCACCGGCACGTGCAGCTTGCCGCTGACCGCGGCCGGCGTGAGCTCGCGGATGGCGACGTCCCGCTGGTTGGGAATGACGCGCACCCAGTCGTTGGCGCTGCCGACGAGCTGCTCGATCTCGGCCAGCGGCAGATCGCGGTTGAGCTTGATGGTCAGCGCCTGCGAGTGGCAGCGCATGGCGCCCACGCGCACGCAGATGCCATCCACCGGCAGCCGGTTGTTCTCGCGCCCGAGGATCTTGTTGGTCTCCGCCTGCCCCTTCCACTCTTCCTTGGACTGGCCGTTGTCGAGCTGCTTGTCGATCCACGGGATCAGGCTGCCCGCCAACGGCACGCCGAAGTTCTGGGTGGGGAATCCGGGCGAACGGATCGTGGCCGCGACCTTGGCATCAATGTCCAGGATGGCGCTGCGCTCGTCCGCCAGTTCCGCGGCCACGGAGGCATGCACCTGGCCCATCTGGCCCAGCAGCTCGCGCATGTTCTGCGCGCCCGCGCCGCTCGCAGCCTGGTAGGTCATGGCGCTGACCCACTCCACGAGGTTGGCGCGAAACAGGCCGCCGAGCGCCATCAGCATCAGGCTCACGGTGCAGTTGCCGCCGATGAAGTCACGCACGCCGGCATGCAGCGCCTGGTCGATGACCTCGCGGTTGACCGGGTCGAGAATGATCACGGCGTCCGGCTTCATGCGCAGGGTGGAGGCGGCGTCGATCCAGTAGCCCTTCCAGCCGGCGGCGCGCAGGCGCGGGTAGACCTCGCTGGTGTAGTCGCCGCCCTGGCAGGAAATGATGGTTTCCATGGCCTTGAGCGCCTCGATGTTCAGGGCATCGGCCAGCGGCGCCGTCGCCTTTCCCACGGCCGGCCCCGCGCCGCCCACGCTCGAGGTGGTGAAGAACTGCGGCTCGAGCAGCGCAAAGTCCTGCTCCTCCTGCATGCGCTGCATGAGCACCGAACCCACCATGCCGCGCCAGCCCACGAAACCCACTTTCATCGACATCGCCAATCTCCACTGCTGACCACTGTGATCAATAGGCCGGGCCCGGTCGGGCCAAGCGTTCTCGCCGTCCGCGCAAGCGCGGAACCGCGACGGTTCAACTGCGCGTCAGCCGCGCATCAACGACGCATCAGCTGCGCAGCGCGGCAACCACCGCGTCGCCCATCTCGCGCGTGCCGATGACCTTCTCGCCCCTGATGGCGATGTCGCCGGTGCGGTGCCCCTGCCGCAGCACCGTGCGCACGGCGGTCTCGATGCGTCCGGACAGGTCGGCGCGGTTGAAGCTGTACTTGAACATCATGGCCACCGACAGGATCGTGGCCAGGGGATTGGCCTTGTTCTGGTTCATGATGTCCGGCGCGCTGCCGTGGATGGGCTCGTACAGGCCCTTGTTGTGGGCGTCCAGCGAGGCCGAGGGCAGCATGCCGATGGAACCCGCCAGCATCGAGGCCTCGTCGGACAGGATGTCGCCGAAGATGTTGCCGGTGACGATCACGTCGAACTGCCTGGGGTTCTTCAGCAGCTGCATGGCGGCGTTGTCCACGTACATGTGGCTCAGCGCCACGTCCGGGTAGTCCCGACCGATGCGGATCACCACCTCGCGCCACAGCCGCGAGGTCTCCAGCACGTTCTCCTTGTCCACGCTGCACAGCTTGCGGCTGCGCTTGCGCGCCGCCTCGAAGCCGACGCGTGCGATGCGCTCGATCTCCGGCACGCTGTAGCGCATGGTGTCGTAGCCCTCGTCGTGGCCGTCCGCGGTCTTGCGCCGGCCGCGCGGCTCGCCGAAGTAGATGTCGCCGGTCAGCTCGCGCAGGATCAGCAGGTCCAGACCCGCGATCACCTCCTTCTTGAGCGTGGAGGCGTCGGCCAATTCCTCGTAGGCCAGCGCCGGGCGCAGGTTGGCGAACAGGTTCAGGTCCTTGCGGATGCCCAGGATGCCGCGCTCCGGGCGCATGGCGCGCGGCAGGTCGTCATACTTCGGACCGCCGACGGCGCCCATGAGAATGGCATCGGCCGCGCGCGCCGCCTGCTGCGTGGACTCGGGGTAAGGGGTTCCCTCGGCGTCGTAGGCCGCGCCGCCGAGCAGCGCGTAGGTCAGGGCAATCTTCTCGCCGCCCGCCTTGAGCACTTCCAGCACTTTCACCGCCTCGGCGAGGATTTCGGGGCCAATGCCGTCGCCCGGCAGGATGAGGATCTTGTAGGTCATGTCAGGTTTTCTTGTGAGCAATGAAGCGAAGGCGGACGTAATCGGCCGTCCAGGTTCCGTCCAGGCCGCAGAGCTGCGGCCCGAGTGCGGCGCAGACCTCGGCGATCAGCGCCGCCCGCGCCCCGGCGGGCACGCGGTCCAGGAAGGGCTGCGCGAAGGTGTCGAGCCAGCCGGCCGCGTCCCCCGGCAGCGGCGTGGGGCGCGGGTACAGCTCGATGCGTTCGACGGCGAACCCGGCCGCCTCCAGCACGGCGCGGTGCTGCGCAACGGTGGGGAAATACCAGGGGTCGGCCGCGTCCGGATCGAGCCCGCGATCGGCCAGCGCCCGGTGCAGAGCACCGCGGATGCACGCCACGTTGCCGGCGCCGCCCATCTCCGCCACGAAGCGGCCGCCGGGCCGGAGCGCGGCATGCACGCCGGCCGCCACCGCGGCTGGATCGCGCTTCATCCAGTGCAGCGCGGCGTTGGAAAACACGGCGTCGAACTCCGCGCGGAACGGCAGCGCGTGGCCGTCCAGCAGCCGTGCGTCCAGGCCGCGCCGGCGCGCCGCGTCCACCAGGTTCTCGCTGGCATCGGCGCCCACCACCGTGCAGCCGGCATCGGCCAGGCGCTGGCTCAGCACGCCGTCGCCGCAGCCGAGGTCGAGCACGCGCTCGCCCGCCCGCGGCGCCAGCCAGGCCAGCAGCGACGCTCCCAGGTCGGCCACGAAACGGCCGTTGCGGGCGTAGCTGTCGGCGTCCCAGCGCTGTCCGGCAGTGGCCGGCAGCAGCGCGTCCTGCATCGCGTTCATGGCTACTTCTTGGGCAGCGCGTAGGCTCGCAGCTCGTTGTTGACCATCATCGGCACCAGCAGCCACTTGCCGGGGACGATGCCGATGTCGGCCGTGCCCTGCTCCAGCTGCAGCCAGGTCTTGACGGTTCCGTCGGCCGCGACGTGCAGGATCTTGCCCGCCATCCAGTCGCTGACGAAGTATCCCTTCCTGCCATCGGCCTGGAGGCCGTCGATGTTGGCCAGCGGCAGCGCGCTGAAACGGTCGGCAATGCCTTCCTCGTCCAGCTGCATCGTCTTGATCCGGCCCGGGACCTTGGTCATGAAGTTCTCGTCGGCCACGCCCCAGGACCCGATGATCAGGTTCTCGCCTTCCACCAGCAGGCCGTTGGGGAATTCGAGCGCCGGGTCGTGGACCAGCTCCGCGAAGTTGCCGTCGCCGAGGTACCAGATCGAATTGTTTCCGAAGTCCGACACGTAGACGCGCGCCACCTGCCCCTTGAAATTGCTGCGCGGCTCGACCGCCACGTCGTTCAGCCCGACCGCACCCGGCGCCTTGTAGCGCTTGACCACCTGCGCGGTCTTCACGTCGATCTCCACGAGCTGGTCGATGTCGGTGACATACAGGTGCCCCTGCGCGTAGCCCAGGCCCTTGGGCGCGTCCAGGCCCGTAACCCAGTCCAGCTTCACCAGCTTGCCCGAGGCATCGATACGCGAAATGAAGCCGTTGCCGTCCTTGGTCAGCGGCGCGCCGTTGATGCTGCTGACGAAGATCGCATTCTCGGCGGGCACGTACAGGGCGGATTCCGGGGTGGACAGGCCTTTGACGACCCAGGCCGGGGCGACCGCCGGCGCGGATTCGCCGGCGATGGCGGCACCGGAAAACACGAACGCGAGCACCAACTGGCACAGGCAACGGAATCTGTTCATGCGTTTCTCCTTCTTTGGATTGAGCAGCTTGGGTTCACGACTCGAACAACCACGGCGCCTCGACGCGGCGCTGCGTTTCGTAGCGGCGGATGGCCTGTGCGTCCTTCAGGGTCAGGCCGATCTCGTCCAGGCCCCTGACCATGCAGTCCTTGCGGAAGGCGTCGATCTCGAACCCGAACGCCTGGCCCGAGGGCGTGCGCACGGTCTGGCCCGGCAGGTCGATGGTGAGCGTGTAGCCGTCCGTGGCCGCCTCGCGGAACAGCTGGTCCACCTCGCCGGCTCTCAGCACCACCGGCAGGAAGCCGGACTTGAAGCTGTTGTTGAAGAAGATGTCGGCAAAGCTCGGCGCGATCACGGCGCGGAAGCCGGCCTGGTCCAGCGCCCACACCGCGTGCTCGCGCGAGGAGCCGCAGCCGAAGTTCTCGCGCGCCAGCAGGATTTCCGCGCCCTGGTAGCGCGGCTGGTTGAGCATGAAGTCCGGGTTGGGCCGGCGCGTGGCGGGGTCGATGTCCAGGTCGCCCTTGTCCAGGTAGCGCCAGTCGTCGAACGCAAACGGCCCGAAGCCCACGCGCTTGATCGACTTGAGGTACTGCTTGGGAATGATGGCGTCGGTGTCCACGTTGGGACGGTCCAGCGGCGCCACCTTGGCGGTGAGCGTGGTGAAGGCTTTCATGGGCAATCTCGGGGGACGGCGAGCAGGACTTGAAGGCTGGCGGCGGCCACCGGCTTGTCCGGATCGGCCTGGTAGACGATGACGCGCACGCTGGCCACGCGCCGCCCGCGGCGGGTGATGCTGGCGCGGGCAAAGGTATCCACGGGCTGCGGGCCGCGCAGGTACTCGATGTTGATGCTGACCGGCCGCGGCACCACGGACGGGTCGGCCCCGGCCATCAGCTGGAACACGGCAGCGCACTCCATCAGCGCGCCCATCGCCCCGCCATGCAGGGCGCGCAGCGAGGGGTTGCCCACGAGGTCGTCGCGAAACGGCAGCCGCAGCACCAGCGCCTCGTCCTCGTGCTGAAGGGACAGGCCCAGGTGCCGCGCGTAGGGCATGGCCGCCAGCAGCGCGGCCAGTTGCGCGGGGCTGCGCGGGGGTGCGCCATCGGCGCTCATGGCGCGGCTCCCGGCTCGGCCGTGGACGTGGACGTGGACGTGTCCGGCTTGCCATCGCCCAGCAGCATGAAGGTGCCGACCGAGGTGGCGACGGGATCGTGGATGTCGCCGTCATGCACGGTGGCGCGGGTGTAGGCCACCTGCGGCGTGCGGCTGTGGCAGTGGGCCTCGCAGCGCAGCGCGACGCCCGCGCGCGGCGGACGCACGAAGTCCACGCGCAGGTCGAGCGTGACGATGGGCGGACGCTCCGGCAGCAGGCTCAGCAGCGCCTGCCCGCTGGTCGCATCGATCAGCGTGGTGATGACGCCGCCGTGCAGCGTGCCGGTCCGGGCGTCGCCCGCGAGGTCCGCGCGATACGGCATCTCGAACAGCATGCGGCCGGGCGCGTGTTCCACGTAGCGGAACCCGAGCGAGCGGTTGTGCGGCACGCAGGCCACGAAAGTGTTCTGGCCCTGCTCCTGCGGCATGGCGCCGGACGCGTCCACCTCAGGCGACCGCCTCGCGCACGTCCACGAAATGGCCGGCGATCGCGGCCGCCGCGGCCATGGCCGGGCTCACCAGGTGCGTACGCCCGCCCTGCCCCTGCCGCCCCTCGAAGTTGCGGTTGGACGTGCTGGCGCAGCGCTCGCCCGGCTCCAGCCGGTCCGCGTTCATGGCCAGGCACATGGAACAGCCGGGCTCGCGCCATTCGAAACCGGCGTCCAGGAACACCTGGTGCAGGCCCTCGGACTCGGCCTGCTGCTTCACCAGGCCCGAGCCCGGCACGACCAGCGCCAGCTTCACGCTGGGCGACTTGTGCCGGCCGCGCACCACCTGTGCCGCCGCGCGCAGATCCTCGATGCGCGAGTTGGTGCAGGAGCCGATGAACACCTTGTCGATGGCGATCTGGTCGATGGGCGTGTTCGCGCTCAGGCCCATGTAGGCCAGCGCCTTCTCCATGCCGGTGCGCTTCACCGCGTCGGTCTCGGCCGCGGGGTCGGGCACGCGGCTGCTGATGGGCAACACCATCTCTGGCGAGGTGCCCCAAGTGACCTGTGGCTGGATGTCGGCGGCCTCGATCACCACCTCGCGATCGAACGGCGCGCCCGCGTCCGAATGCAGCGTGCGCCACCACTGCACGGCCTTGTTCCAGTGCTCGCCGCGCGGGGAGAACGGCCGGCCCTGCACGTAGTCGAGCGTGGTCTGGTCCACGGCGATGAGCCCCGCGCGCGCGCCGGCCTCGATGGCCATGTTGCACACGGTCATGCGGCCTTCCATGGACAGAGCGGCGATGGCCTCGCCCGCAAACTCGATGGTGTAGCCGGTACCCCCGGCGGTCCCGATGCGGCCGATCACGGCCAGCACGATGTCCTTGGCCGTCACGCCCGCGCCCACGGTTCCGCGCACCAGCACGCGCATGTTCCGGGCCTTTTTCTGCACCAGGCACTGCGTGGCGAGCACGTGCTCCACCTCGCTGGTGCCGATGCCGAAGGCCAGCGCGCCGAAGGCGCCGTGCGTGGAGGTGTGCGAGTCGCCGCAGACCACGGTCATGCCGGGAAGCGTTGCGCCCTGCTCCGGCCCGATCACGTGGACGATGCCCTGGCGCGCGTCGTTCATGCGGAACTCGGTGATGCCGAACTCGTCGCAGTTGCTGTCCAGCGCGTCCACCTGGGTGCGCGAGATCGGGTCGGCAATGCCCTGGCTACGATCGGTGGTCGGCACGTTGTGGTCGGCCACGGCAAGGTTGGCGGACAGGCGCCAGGGCTTGCGCCCAGCCAGGCGCAGGCCGTCGAAGGCCTGCGGGCTGGTGACTTCGTGCACCAGGTGGCGGTCGATGTAGATCAGGGCCGAGCCGTCGCCGCCGTCGCGGACGAGGTGCGCATCCCAAAGCTTGTCGTAGAGCGTCTGTGCCATAGCGGTGTCCTGTTCGGAAGCGGCATCGTAAAAGCGCGCTTTCCATAACTCCAATGAATCGTTGTCATGCGCTGCATGCGTCCGTGGCATGCTCGCCCGCATGGATACGCAGGCGCTCGCGGCATTCCTGGAGGTGGCGGACCAAGCGTCCTTCACCCGCGCCGCCGAGCGCCTGCACCTCTCGCAGCCGGCCATCAGCAAGCGGCTCAAGAGCCTGGAAGACCAGATCGGCGAGCGCCTGTTCGACCGTGTGGGCCGCTCGGTGCTGCTGACCGACGCCGGCCGCGCGCTGCTTCCCTATGCGCGCAAGGTCGTGCACACGCTGGAGGACGGACGGCGCGCGCTGTCGCAGCTCGGGCAGAAGGTGAGCGGGCGGCTGTCCATCGGCACCAGCCACCACATCGGCCTGCATCGCCTGCCGCCGGTGCTCAAGCGCTTCGTGCTCGACTTCCCCGAGGTGGACCTGGACCTGCACTTCATGGATTCGGAGGACGCCTGCGAAGC
The DNA here is from genome assembly GCA_052386745.1 of Panacagrimonas sp. Taxonomy (GTDB): domain Bacteria; phylum Pseudomonadota; class Gammaproteobacteria; order Nevskiales; family Nevskiaceae; genus Panacagrimonas. The sequence goes on from JBQTJW010000016.1 coordinate 83,815, forward strand.
CGTGATCGCCGGCAAGCTCGAACTGGGCATCGTCACCCTGCCCCAGCAGCCGCTGCCGCAGCTGCTGAGCGGCGTCATCTGGCCCGACCCGCTGGCCGTGGTCGCCGCGCCCACCCACCCGCTCGCCAGCCGGCCCCAGGTGGCGCTGGAAGAACTGGCCGCACATCCCGCGGTGCTGCCGGACGCCGACACCTACACCCATCGCATCGTGCGCGTGGAACTGGAGGCGCGCGGCGTGCAGCCCCGCGTGCGCCTCGCCACCAACTACCTGGAGACGCTGAAGATGCTCGCGGCCATCGGCCTGGGCTGGAGCGTGCTGCCGGAGTCGATGATCGACGACAGCCTGCGCCGCATCGCCATTCCTGGTTTTTTCCCGCACCGCGACCTGGGCTGGGTGCGACGCGAAGGGCGCGCCGTATCAGGCCCGGCGCGGGCTCTGCTGGTCCTGCTCGATGCTCCCTGAGCATCGGGCGGCATTCGATCAGCTCACAGCGCCGCGATCTTCTCCGCCTGCCCGCGCAGCGCCGCCAGGTCGCGCGCCTGCTTTTCGGCCAGATCCCGCGCCTGCTGCTGCACGGCCTCGGGCGCCTTGTTGAAGTTGGGATTGGCGATGCGCGTCTGCACCTTGCCCAGGTCGCTTTCCAGCTTCTCGATCTGGCGCGCGAGGCGGGCCAGCTCGGCGTTCTTGTCGATGAGCCCGGCCATAGGCACGAGCAGGTTCATGTCGCCGAGCCGGGCGCTGGCCGACTGCGGCGGCGCGTCCTGGGCGCCGAGCACGCGCGGCGGCTCCACGCGCGCCAGGAATTCGATGCTGCCGCGCATGCGCTCCAGCCGCTCCTGATCGAGCGCCGAGGCGTTCTGCACCAGCAGCGGCAGGATCCTGGCGGGCGAGATGTCCATCTCGCCGCGGATCTGCCGCACGCCCAGAATGAAGCCCTTGAGCCATTCGATGTCGGTCTCGGCGGTCTCGTCGATCCTGTCCGGCTGCGCCACCGGGTAGGGCCGCAGCATCAGCGTCTTGCCCTCGACGCCCGCCAGCGGCGCCACGCGCTGCCAGATTTCCTCGGTGATGAAGGGCATGATGGGGTGCAGCAGGCGCAGCCAGGTTTCCAGCACGCGCACCAGGGTGCGGCGCGTGCCGCGCTGCTGCTCCGCGGTGCCGCTGAGCAGCGCGGGCTTGGAGAGTTCCAGGTACCAGTCGCAGTACTCGTTCCAGATGAACTGGTAGAGCGCGGTGCTGAGCAGGTCGAAACGGTAGGAGCGGAAGTGCTCGGCGCACTCGGATTCGAGCTTCTGCAGGCGCGAGACCAGCCAGCGGTCGGCCGACGAGAACTCGCAGGACAGGGCCGCGTCTGCGCCGCAATCCTGGCCCTCGCAGTTCATCAGCACGTAGCGCGCGGCGTTCCAGATCTTGTTGCAGAAGTTGCGGTAACCGGCGGCGCGCGCGGCATCGAAGCGGATGTCGCGGCCCTGCGTGGCGAGCGCGGCGAAGGTGAAGCGCAGCGCATCGGTGCCCACGGCCTCGATGCCCTTGGGGTAGTCCTTGCGCGTCTTGGCCTCGATCTTTGGCGCCATCTCCGGCTTCATCAGGCCGGTGGTGCGCACGCGCACCAGGTCTTCGAGCGAGATGCCGTCCACCACGTCGAGCGGATCGAGCACGTTGCCCTTGGACTTGGACATCTTGTTGCCTTCGGGGTCGCGCACCAGGCCGGTGATGTAGACCTCGCGGAACGGAACATCCTGCATGAAGTACTGGCCCATCATCACCATGCGGGCGACCCAGAAGAAGATGATGTCGAAGCCGGTGACCAGCACGCTGCTCGGGTAATACTTCTTCAGCGCGTCCGTGTGCTCGGGCCAGCCCTGGGTGGCCATGGGCCAGATGTCGGACGAGAACCAGGTGTCGAAGACGTCGTCGTCCTGCCTGAGCGAGGCGCCAGGGGGGAGGCGGGAGGCGTACTTCTGGCGCACGTCTTCTTCGCTGCGGCCGACGTACACGTTGCCTTCCGCGTCGTACCACGCCGGGATGCGATGGCCCCACCACAGTTGTCGGCTGATGCACCAGTCCTGGATGTTGTCCAGCCACTGGCGATAGGTGTTGATCCAGTTGTCGGGCACGAACTTGATGCGGCCGTCGGCAAAGGCGTCGAGCGCCGGCTTGGTGATTCGGGTCCAGCCGCCGTCCGGGTTTTTCCGGGTGAGGTCGACGAACCACTGGTCGGTGAGATAAGGCTCCAGCACCGCGCCGCTGCGGTCGCCACGCGGGACTTTCAGCTTGTGGTCTTCAATCTTCTCGACGAGGCCGAGCGCTTCGAGGTCGGCGACCACTTTCTTACGCGCGACGTACCGGTCCAACCCGCGGTAGGCGGCCGGCACTTCCGCGTTGAGCGTCGCGGTCGGGGTCAGGATGTTGACCTGTGCGAGCTTGTGCCGCAGTCCCACCTGGTAATCATTGAAATCATGCGCGGGCGTGATCTTCACCACGCCCGTGCCGAACTCGCGGTCCACGTAGTCGTCGGCGATCACGGGGATGTCGCGATCGCAAAGCGGCAGGCGCACGGTCTTGCCGACGAGATGCTTGTAACGCTCGTCCTCCGGGTGCACGGCCACGGCGGTGTCGCCGAGCATGGTCTCGGGGCGCGTGGTCGCGACCACGAGATGCCCCGAGCCGTCGGTGAGCGGATAGCGAAAATGCCAGAGCTTGCCGTTCTCCTCCTCGCTCACCACTTCCAGGTCCGAGATCGCGGTCTGGAGCACCGGGTCCCAGTTCACCAGGCGCTTGCCGCGGTAGATCAGGCCGGCATCAAAGAGCTTCACGAAGTGCTCGGCCACGGCCTTGGAGTAGCCCTCGTCCATGGTGAAGCGGTTGCGGCGCCAGTCCACGCTGCTGCCAAGGCGCTTGATCTGCTGCTCGATGATGCCGCCGGAGTGCGCCTTCCACTCCCACACCTTGTCCAGGAATTTCTCGCGGCCCAGTTCCGCGCGCGAAGGCTCGCCGTCCTGCCGCAGGTTGCGCTCCACCACCATCTGCGTGGCAATGCCGGCGTGGTCGGTGCCGGGTTGCCACAGCGTGTCGCGGCCGCTCATGCGCGCGTGGCGCGTCAGCGCGTCCATGATCGTGTGCTGGAAGGCATGGCCCATGTGCAGCGTGCCGGTGACGTTCGGCGGCGGAATCATGATGCTGTAGGGCTCGCCGGAACCCGACGGCGCGTAGCAGTGGTGCTGCTCCCAGAACTCGCGCCAGCGCGCTTCGATGGGGCCGGGTTCGAAGGTCTTGTCCATGGATCAGCCAGAAAAATGCGCGCGGCGGGCGCGAGGGCGCGGCATTGTACCGGCATGCCGGCGCGCATCCGGGTGCGCGCCTCATCCCGATTTCAGGATTGGCATTTGCTTATATCGTTTCTGGAATGCGTCACCCCAGGCGTTGAGCGCCCGCGAACCGCACCCATACACTGCCTGTCCGACAAGCACTGCAACAGAAAACGGGCCCACGGCCTGGATATGCGCACATGAACATGGAAAAGATCTCGACCTTCGCTGGCCTCAGCGACGTGCAGATCGACAATCTCAACGAACGCTACCTGCCGCTCCGCTTCGAAGAGCGGCTGCGCCAGTTGTACCTGGACTTCGATCCGGCCAAGGTGATGGTAACGTCCTCGTTCGCGGCCACGTCGGCGTACTTCCTGCACATCGTGTCGCGCAGCCGGCCGGAGCAGGTGATCCACTTCATCGACACCGGCTACCACTTTCCCGAGACCATCGCGTACCGGCAGTACCTGATCGACCTGTTCCAGCTCAAGGTGGCCGATGTGCGCGCGGAGGACTGGAAGCACCAGTTCACGCAGAGCGAGCAGACCTATCTCAAGGATCCGGACTTCTGCTGCGCCGTGAACAAGGTGGAACCGCTGGACGCCATCAAGCCCAACTTCCACGTCTGGGTGTCCAGCCTGATGCGCTGGCAGACCGACCACCGCGCCAGCCTGCCGGTGTTCGAGGTGCGGCGCGGCATGATCAAGTTCAACCCCATGATCGACGTCACGCGCGAGGAGCGAGACGCCTACATCCGCGAGCATGACCTGCCGTTCCATCCGCTGGTGGCCAAGGGCTACTCGTCGATTGGCTGCACGCATTGCACCGTGCCCGGCGAAGGGCGCAGCGGACGCTGGCTGGGCAAGCCCAAGACCGAGTGCGGGCTGCACTTGTAGCCGAGACCGGTACCCCACAACGAAGAAGGCCGCCCCGTGGGCGGCCTTCTTCGTTACAGCAGCAGGTGATTCGCTCAGGATGCGCCGATTCCACCGTACTGGCGCCAGGTCTGGTCGAAGTGCACGCGGTCCTCGGTGGTGCGCGGCTGCACCGCCATCAGGATCTTGCCGCCCTTGATGGCGGACTCGTATTCCTTGACGCGCGCCTCCGGGATGCCCCAGCCAATGAGTGCGCCGAGCAATCCGCCTGCCGCCGCACCGGCGCCGGCACCGGCCGCCGCGGCCGCCAGGGGCCCGGCGATGACCAGGCCCAGGCCGGGCAGCAGCAGCGTGGTGCCGGCCGCCGCGATGGCCGCCGCGATGGCGCCCACCGTGCCGCCGATGGCACCGCCCACGCCCGCACCTTCCGCCGCCTTGTTGCCGAGTTCGGTGGCCACCGCGCTGTCACCGAATTGCGCCTTGCGGGTGCTGTCGCTCATGGCCAGGTTGACGTCGCCGATGCCGTAGCCACGCGCCGTCACCGTGCCGTACGCCCATTCCGCGCTGTCGCGGTCGGCGAACACGGCGGTGACCAGGGGCTGCTTTTCATGTTCCTTTTCATATTCCTTGTCCAAGACATTCTCCTTGTGAATCGATTGACCAGGGGTGGGTCAATTCGCGCTGTAGGGCCGCAGAATTCGTTCCTGTCCGCCCGACGGCGCATCGGGCGCTGCGTCCTTTTCTTCGCGCTGATCGGTCACGGCCGAGTTCACGTTGACCGCGCCCACCACGCGCAGCGACTGCGTGGGGAACGAGAACGAGATGCCGGCCTGCGACAGCGCCGTCATCAGTTCCAGGTTGATGGCCTGCTGCACGTCCATCGACAGGTTGAAGTCGGCGTCGAGCATCCAGTACACCACCTCGAAGTCCAGCGACGAGGCGCCAAATTTCTGGAAATGCGCGCGATCGAAGCGCACCTTGGGCTTGGACTCGATGATGCTCCGCACCATCTTCGGCACCGCCGAGAGCTTGTCCGGCGGCGTGTCGTAGTCCAGCCCGAAGGCAAACACCACGCGCCGCTCGACCATGCGCTTGTAGTTGCGCGTGCGCGACTTGAGCAGGTCGCCGTTGGGGAAAATGATCTGCTCGCCGCCCAGGCTGCGCACGCGCGTGGTCTTGAGGCCCACGTACTCCACCGTGCCCATGTACTCGTCGACGATGATGAAGTCGCCGATCACGAACGGCTTGTCGATGACGATGGACAGCGAGGCGAACAGGTCGCCGAGGATGTTCTGCACCGCCAGCGCAATCGCCACGCCGCCGATGCCCAGGCCCGCCACCAGCGCGGTGATGTTGATGCCCAGGTTGTCCAGCGCCAGCAGCACCACCAGCGTCCACAGCAGGGTCTGGAGGATAAAGCCCATCGCCGCGAGGCTGGTGGCGGCCGCGGCGTTGGTGGCCATCGACCGGCTGCGCGAGTGCTCCAGCCAGAAGGTAATCCCGGCAGAAACCCAGAGGCCGATCTGCAGAAACGCCGCGACCGTGGCAAAGCCGCCAATCACAAGATCAGCGCGATCGGACAGCGCCAGGTTGCGGCTGCCGATCATCAACGCGACGAAGAAGACCAGCCACTGGCGCGTCGCCTTGAGCGCGCAGACCACGGCATCGTCAGCGATGGTCTGGGTGCGCGCCGCGCGGGTAGCCAGGCGATCGACGGCCAGACGCTTGATCAGCGCAACCACCAGGTTGATGGCCAGGGCCATGCCCAGCGCCGTCAGCCAGGCCTGCACTGTGTTTTGCAGGACGACCGTGTCCAACCACTCCGATTGCATGGCAACTTCCTTCCGCTGCGCCGTCATCCGGCCTTGATCGGCAGGGCCGCAAGGAAGGCGCCCGCGCGGGAAATTGCACGTTCGACGCCGCTCCAGTTGCGCGATGCAGCGGGCCCATGCTGTTGGATATTCCAGTTATCTATTCATAATCATGACGTTATGCGCTCATTTCGACACGGTACGACTCTTGTGATCCGGCCCGGGACAGGCTGGCGGCCCGCCCACCAACCTGCAGGGCGGGTCACCGCGGGTGGCCCGTCGCATTTCCCCCAACCAGATAATGGAGTCACGATGAACAGATTGATCGCGGGATTGATGAGCGCCGCTGTTGTGCTCGGCGGCAGCAGTCTTTCGGCCTGCAACACGCTGGAAGGTGCCGGCAAGGACGTGGAGCGCGCCGGCGAAAAGATTCAGTCGGCCAACTGCACCAAGGAAGAATCCAAGTCCGACGCGAGCTGCCAGAAGTAGGCGGCTATGGCCTGATGCCGGTGAACACCAGCGTGCGCACGTCATCGTCGCGCGCTTCGGCCTGCAACATCACGCCGACGTTCACTTCGCCGGTCACCGTGTAGCCCAGGTCGCGCAGTCCCTCGTTGGCGAGGCTCGAAAGCACCGTGTCGTAAGCGGCCGGAACGGCCTCTTTTCTCACCGTCGAGGGTGTATCCACAGCGCGGTACCGCTCCAGGTTGATGCGGTTCACGGTCAGCCGGAAGTCGATGGTGGGACGACGGTAACCGGCCAGCGTGATGTAGCCGGTGAGCTTGGATGCATCCAGCGTGGCGTCGACCGGGGCGATGATCATGCGTGCCTTGTCGCCGTGCACGCGCATGCGCACCGAGGCATGCGTCAGTGCCGAAGGATCGCGCGTACCCGGAACCTGGCGCCCAAACTGCGCCAGCAGGTCGCGCGGACTGAACGCATCCAGCACGAGTCGACCGTCATACCGCACGTGGTCCGGAATGCCCTGCATCGTGAGCTGGGCACGCACGCCCATTCCCAGGGCCCGGCCATCGAACTCGCCTTCCAGGGTTCCCGTGGCGCGATTCACGGCCACGTCGCCTCGCACGCGCGCCCAGACCGTGTCCACCAGGCCGCGCCCGTTGAATTCGAGGCTGGTTTTCTGTACCGCATAACGGCCGTGCGCCAGGTCCAGCACGGCCCGCCCGTCCAGCGTCAGCGTTCCGTAGAGGCGCGGAACCTCGCTGGCGAGGGTGGCACTGAGAACGAACGGAATGGCCCCGGCCCGCGTGCGGCGCTCGGTGTCCACCGACACGCCCGAAAGCTGCCACTTCCGGCTGCTGCCCTCGTCCTCGAACCCGATTTCGGACTCGTCCATGCTGAACCGCTGCAGCGTGCGGAGCCGGGCATCATCGAAGGCCGCATCGTTCATGGCGGCCAAAGCACCCCGCGGTTTGGGGAACAGGTCATCCCAGTTGTTGGCGCCCGCCGCGTTTCGGCGAAGCTCGGCGCGCAGCCGCTGGAACCGGATCTCGTTGAATTGCAGCTTCCCGCGGAGAAGCGGCGCACCTTCCAGGTCGAGCTCGATCCGGTCGGCCTGTGCAAACTCCTTGCGGCTGAAGCCGGGAAGGTCGAACAGCCTTGCGTCGCTAATGCTGAGCTGGGGCGACGGGAGCAGGCGAAGCTCCACGGCGCCGTTCACCTTAAATTCTCTCCCGGTAGCCTTGCGTACAGCCGCAACCACCTGGGATTTGAGATGGCGATCGACCATTACGGAACCAAGGTAGATCCCGGCCGCAACCGTCGCGAAGCCTGAAAGCGTGATGATGGCGCTGCGGCAGGTCATGGGACGGCGACGAATCAGGGAAAGCGATCGGGCGTTCCCGGCTGGGCGCTAATACGGCGGCGCCGCGAGCTTGCCGGGCCCGGCCTGCGAGCCAGGCGTGTCGTCCGGACCCGGGTCCGCATCCGGCACGGCCGGTTTGATGTCCGGCGCATGCGCCGGCAGGGACCCGATCATTCGCGGCAGCCAGCGCAGCAGGTGAAACAGCATGACGCTGCCGATGGCATGCAGGACGGTGTGGCGGATGCTCGATGGCGCCACCCGCTTGCAGCTGTGATCGATCAGGCCCTGCAGGCGGTTGCCCAGCTCCTGGTTGAACGCGTGATCCTGGATCATGAGATTGGCCTCCAGATTCAGCGACAGGCTGAACGGGTCCAGGTTGCTGGAGCCGATGGTGGCCCATGCATCGTCCATCACCGCGACCTTTCCGTGCAAGGGTCGTTCACAAAACTCGTGGATGCGCACGCCGGCAGCCATGAGATAGGCGTAGAGCGAGCTCGAACCCAGTACCGCCGCCGGCATGTCCGGATTGCCTTGCAGGATCATGTCCACCTGCACGCCTCGTCGCGCCGCCGAAGCGATCTGCCGTAGCAGCCGCAAGCCCGGCAGGAAATAGGCGTTGGCGATGATGAGCCGCTTGCGCGCCGTGCGGATGGCCGCCATGTACTGGCGTTCGATATCGGTACGGTGCCGGCGGTTGTCGCGCGTGACCAAGGTGGCGCGAACCTGACCCGTCGGTTCGGTGGTTGATGTCTTCTGCGGGGCCGGCCGCCTGCCCCAGTTCCATAGGCGTCGCCATTCGCGGCGCGACGGAGCTAGCGCGGCACGCATGAAGGCATGCATGTGGTCGACGATGGGACCGGTGACCTCCGCCGCGAAGTCCTGCTTGGACATGGGGCCGTGATGGATCAGGTGGTCCACCGAGTAGTTGATGCCCCCGATGAATCCGGTTTTCTGGTCCACCACCACGAGCTTGCGATGCAGCCGGCGGAAGAAATTGGGGCGAATGCCGAAAATGCGCCGCTGATGGTCGACGCGATGCACGCGCACGCCCGCCGTCACCAGTTCGGCGATGTATTCCTGCGACAGATCCACTGAACCCCAGCCGTCCACCGTCAGATCGACCGCGGCGCCACGCGCAGCGGCGGCCAGCAGTGCCGCCTTGAGCTGCATGCCGACCTCGTCCTCGAACAGGATGAAGGTTTCCACCATGACGTCCTGCTGCGCGGCGGCAATGACCTCGAACACGCGTGGAAAGAATTCCTCGCCGTTCTCCAGCAGGCGAATCGTGTTGCCCTCCACCCACGGCCCGGTGCTCACCGCCGCACCTCGGCGAACAGTGCCGCGTGGTCCGACAGTCGCGACCAGGGCAGGCTGGACAGCACCCGCTGCTCAATGCCCACCAGGTTGCGCTGATAGATGCGGTCCAGTCGCAGGAAGGGCGCAAAGGCCGGGAAGGTCCGCGCCGGCTGGCCCCTGGCGACCGTGAACAGCTCATCCATCGCGGCACACCGGCGCAGCACGCCGTTGGCCCGCTGCGTCCAGTCGTTGAAATCGCCGGCGACGATCAGCGGTGCATTGGTCGGAAGGGTGTTGCTCAAATCACACATGAGGCTCATCTGTTGCAGCCGGTGCTTGGCCAGCAGACCCAGGTGCACGCAAATCGCGTGCACATCGCGGGTCCAGCCCGGAACGCGCAGCACGCAGTGGAGCATGCCGCGCCGCTCGGGTCCGGCGATGGAAATATCCACGTTGCGGTAGCTCACGATCGGAAACTTCGACAGCACCGCGTTGCCATGATGGCCGTGCGGATAAATCGCGTTGCGCCCGTAGGAGAAGTGCGGCCACAGCGAATCCGCCAGAAATTCGTACTGCGGCAGACCGGGCCAGTTGACGCCCTTGGGCCGTGCGGCTGCATCGTCGCCCAGGACTTCCTGCAGGAACACGATGTCCGCAGCCACCGAGCGGATGGCCTCGCGCAGTTCGTGCAGCACGAATCGCCGATTGAACGAGGTGAAACCCTTGTGCAGGTTCAGCGTGAGGATCTTGAGCGACCTCACCGGCATGATCGACTGCTCGGCCGCGATGTCGGCTGAGGTGTGCGCGGGCTCGATCGGAATCTCGATCGAACCGATCACCGGCGTGTCGTGGGCATTCAAGGGCGAGGGCTCCAGCGTCGGGTGGTCATGGGCACAGAATCTGCGGAGGCGGTGCCATGATGAAGATAGACCGGAAGTGGCGAACACGTCTTCAAAAGGGATTCGCGCTCGCCTTCACGGTCATCGTGCTGGGGCTTGTGATTCACCAGGCGCGTTCGCTGGACTGGCCAGCGATCGTTCGGGCACTCAAGGACTACCGTCCCGCAACGCTTGCCCTGACGCTGGCCTTCCCGGCCGTCGGCTTCCTCATGCTGTCGTGCTACGACCTGCTGGCGCGCCCGCTCGCGCTTCAGCACATCAGCCGTACACGGATCATGCGGATCGGCTTCATCAGCTACGCATTCACGCTGAACTTCGGGACCCTGATCGGTGGGCTGGCCGTCCGTCATCGCCTGTATTCCCGCCACGACGTGGGCATGGCGGCCGTGACGCAGGTTGCGGGGCTGGCCATCGTCACCAACTGGAGCGGCTACCTGTTGTTCGCAGGGCTCATCTACCTCATCGACCCTCCTGCCCTGCCCTCCTCGTGGGCGGTGCATGCCTCCGGCGGCGATCAATGGCTGCGAGTCGTCGGATCGGTGATGCTGGCGGTGGTGCTGGCGTACTTGGCGTTCTGCACGATTTTCCGCGGGCGCATCTGGCATTTCCGCACCCTGTCCTTCAGCCCCCTGCCCCTCCCCAAGGCCGCGGCGCAGTTCCTGATTTCGGGCGCAAGCTGGTCGATGATGGGCCTCGCGCTGAACCAGCTGCTGCCCGCGGACGTGCCCCTGCAGGCCATCATGACCGGAGTTTTCGTGGCGGCGGTGGCGGGACTCATCGTGCGCGTTCCTGCGGGGCTCGGCGTGCTTGAAGCGGCGCTGGTCTTCCTGCTGCGCGATGACGCACCGTCCAGTGTCGTGCTGGCAGCGGCCCTGGCCTACCGCGTGATCTACCTGATCCTCCCGCTGTTGATCGCGATGACCCTGTTCGCTTTCGAGGAAATCCAGGCGCGTCGTTGCAAAGGTCGCGGCATGGCGGGAATCCAGAAAAAGAAGCCCGGCGTGAGCGGGGAACGCGGAAAGAACCGGAAGCCGATCCCGGTTCCTTCCGCCGTCCCGGCGCCGGTGGCAGCCCCGCTCAACTCTCACGACGGCTGACACCCGCAATTTTGACTCGTTTCGACTCGTTCTGTCGCGCGCTTGCAACGGCACTCAGGGCACGCGCGCCGGCTCGGTGTCCTTGGCTGAATCCCGAATGCCGACCACGAGGTTCTCGATGATCAGGCGGCGATACTTCACCGCATAACGAACCGACATTCCGGCCAGCGCTTTCTCCAACCGCTCGTGATCCTCATCACCGGGCGCATGCACGATCAGGAAATGGCAGCCCTGCTCCGCCAGTTCCAGCTGCTTCTCCCGTGCCGGTGCGCTGGCGCCGACAGCCAGCAGGCCCTTGGTCGAGAGATTTTCGGCAGCCTCGCGCGCCATGGTCTCCGGGTTGACCTCCATCAGGTCGTCGCCTGCGAAACCGGCGCCCTCCAGCGCCTTGCGTGCACGGACCGCAAGATGCCGGTTGGCGAATGCGGTCACGACGTGACCCGTCGGGTAGAAAATGCCGCCTTCCAGAAACTTGTTGGCGTCCTTCTGCTGGTGAATAGCGTCCATGGGGGGTCCTCTGGTTGATTGTGAAGGCTGACCGCCTCGCGCCATGCGCCGGCACTGCCCGGGCTCTAGAAGTTCACCCCGATACCCACCGCCAGCGAGTGCGCGACATATGCGTTTTCACGGTCTTCGTATGCGTAGTCGCCCCGCAATTGCCATTCCCGCGATGCCACCCAGGTCATTCCGGCTCCGGCGCGCTGAAAGTCGGCGCGCATCTGCGGCGGCAGCGCTTCCTCGCCCCGGTAATAGCTGAGCGTGGGGCGCCAGCGCTGTCCCAGCTTCCAGCCCAGGCGTACGCCGCCGATGCGCGTGTCGGAACCATCCACCTCGGTGGTGAACGAGTACTGGAGGTCCAGCACCGTTGCGCTGCTTGGGAACAGGCGCACGCCCGGCGTCAGCGTGCTGACCTGTCCCGAGCTGTAATCCAGGACCTGGTACGCGAGCTGGGGCTGGACGAAATCGAGGCCCAGCCAGTCAAGCCGCACCGAGCCTTCCGTACGGGGCCGGAACTCTGCCTCCGGCGTGCCGCCGATGTCCATGCGAACGCCAAGGGCATCGAACAGGATCGTGGCAACACCGACCAGGAACGAATCGTCCACCGCCTCGAAGCGGTGATGTTGCTCGTAGACGCCATAGGCCTGGAGATCGGACGAAAAGCGGTAGCCCAGTTCGAACTGGAGCTGGTTCTCCCAGCCGCGCTCGTTGTCGAAATGGTCTGCGGATCCGCCCACGTTGAGGCGCCACGGCCGCGCATCGTCGCGCCGCCCGGGCGGAGACGCGCGGCGCAGGTTGCGGCCGGAAAGATCGGCAGCCGCCTGGAACGCCAGATCCGCCGCCTTGTCACGCCGCTCCGCGCGCAGCAATTCGCCTTCCGCGACGAGCGTGTTGTACGCATCGCTCTTCGCTGTTGCGGGGACGGCCTTCGCGGCCTGCAATTCCGTGCGTGCGCGTTCCGTGTTGCCGGCGGTCACCAGCGTGCGCACCAGCCCGAGACGATAGCGCCGCTGACCAGGAGCGGCCGCGATCAGTTCCTCCCACAGCACGATTGCTTCGTCAAAACGCCGCGCGCCCCAGGCCGTCAGCGCCCGATCCTCCACCGCAAGGAGTGCCGAATCAGTTAAGGCGGCGGCCGATGCTGCCGCCGCTGCTGCTTCAGCATCCGCCGCCCAGCATCCAGGCGCACAAGCGATCAGCGCCGCAGCGAGCGCCACCCAACCGGCGAACGAGGAATGCGGAACAAGGTGGAACGATCGCACTGATTCACGGACTCCGGGCAAGGGACACGGCGAGCCCTGCATTGGAGCATTTCCGGCGAGACCCTACGCGCTAGCTGACTCGCAGCACGCCTCGATCCTGCTATCGGCACTCGACCCGATGGGTCTGCAACCCGCTGTTCAGAACGCCACGCCGTAGAGCAGGTAGAGCCCCACCGCACCCACCGAACCATGCGCCAGGGCGGCCCATAGCGGCGCACGATTCTTGAAGATGAGCTGAAAGAAGATGAGCCCGCCCGCCGCGCCGGCCGAAAAGACCGCGAATGCCCACCAGGCGCGTTCGGGCGTCATTGCATCCTGAAGGTTTGCCGCCAGCAGCAGCCCGATACCGACCAGCGCACCCAGGCCGTGGGCGGGCCCCAGGAATCCGGGAATCGGCTTGTTGGCTGCAATCAGGCCGGTCATCAGCAGTCCCCCGGACGCGATCGCGGCGAGAACGAGGAAAGCAATCTGGATCATGCTCATGAAGGGCTCCCGGCGAGTCTGGCTCTGTCTGGTGGCTGGAACGCGGCGCTGACGCAATTCGTACAGCGCGGCAGCGCGACGCCCGTGAAGCATAGACCAGAGCGCGGACCCAGCGGGCGAACGCACACGGGATCACGCCGGGGTTGGCATGCGGCGGGGAATGATCCTTCCGCCGCAGCCGGATTCCGATGCTGGATGGATCCAGCGAGCTGGAACTCGCTGTACGGACAAGCAGGGTCGGCCGTATCCGTCGCCGTCCGGAATCCCCGTTTCCTGTTCCAATAGCGCATGCCTGCACGTCCGCTCCGCGTGCTGTCGCTCATCCCGCCGATGACGCAGCTCAACACGCCGTATCCCTCCACCGCCTACCTGACGGGTTTCCTGCGCTCGCGCGGTTTCGACGCGGTGCAGGAGGACCTGGCGCTGGCGCTGGTCCTGAAGCTGCTGTGCAGCGACGGGCTGCGGGCGGTCCTGGCGCGGATCCAGACGTCGAGCTCGCGCAAGCGCTCCGCCGCGGTCCGCCACTTCCAGGAGCATTTCGAGCGCTACGTCGCGACCATCGATCCCACCATCGCCTTCTTGCAGGGGCGCGATTCCACGCTGGCGCATCGCATTGCCTCGCGGCGTTACCTGCCGGAGGGGCCGCGGTTCCGGTCGCTGGACGTGTACGTGGACGAGGAGGGCGGCGATGCCCTGGCCTGGGCGTTCGGTGCGCTCGGCGCGCAGGACCGCGCGCGCCACCTGGCCACGCTGTACCTGAACGATCTGGCCGACGTGCTGCGTGACGCGGTGGACCCGCGCTTCGAGTTCGTGCGCTACGCCGAGTCGCTCGCGCAAAGCGCGCCGAGCTTCGACCCGCTGGCGGCCGCGCTGGCCGCCCCGCGCAACCTGATCGACCACACCCAGCATGCGCTGACGGTCGCGGCGATCGAGCGGCACGCACCGCAGCTGGTGCTGATCTCGGTGCCGTTCCCCGGCGCGGTGTACGCGGCCTTTCGCATCGCGCAGGCCATCAAGGCCGCGCGTCCCGACATCGTCACGGTACTGGGCGGCGGCTACGTCAACACCGAGCTGCGCGAACTGACCGAGCCGCGAGTGTTCGATTTTTTCGACTTCGTCACCCTCGATGCCGGCGAGCGCCCGGTGCTGGCGCTGATCGAGCACCTGAAGGGCGAGCGGCCGGCCGGGAAACTCGTTCGCACGTTCCGGCGCGACGCGAGCGGGGAGGTCACCTACGTGAACGCGGGCGAGCCGGACATTGCGTTCGCCGACGTCGGTACGCCAACGTGGGATGGCCTGCCCATCGATCGCTACCTGTCGCTGCTCGACCTGCTCAACCCCATGCACCGGCTGTGGTCGGACGGGCGCTGGAACAAGCTCACCGCGGCGCACGGCTGCTACTGGAAGCAGTGCAGCTTCTGCGACGTGAGCCTGGACTACATCTCGCGCTACGACGCCGCGTCCGCCACCACGCTGGTGGACCGCATCGAGGCCATCGTGCGGGAAACCGGCCAGACCGGCTTCCACTTCGTGGACGAGGCCGCGCCGCCGAAAGTGCTCAAGGCCATGGCGCAGGAGCTGCTCCGACGCAGGGTGTCCATCTCGTGGTGGGGCAACATCCGCTTCGAGAAATCCTTCAACCCCGAGCTGTGCCAGCTGCTGGCGGACAGCGGCTGCATCGCCATTTCCGGCGGGCTGGAGGTGGCGAGCGACCGCCTGCTCAAGCTGATGAAGAAGGGCGTTTCGGTTCAGCAGGTGGCGCGCGTCACGCGGGCCTTCGCCGATGCCGGCGTGCTGGTCCACGCCTACCTGATGTATGGCTTTCCCACGCAGACGGTGCAGGACACGGTGGACGCGCTGGAATACGTGCGCCAGCTTTTCGACGCGGGCTGCATCCAGTCCGGCTACTTCCACCGCTTCACCTGCACCGTGCACTCGCCGGTGGGCAAGCATCCCGAGCAGTATGGCGTGACCCTGGCCAAACTCCCGCCCGCCCGTTTTGCGCGCAATGACATCGCCTTCAACGACCCCAGCGGCGTGGACCACGCGGCGCTGGGCACTGCGCTGAACAAGGCGCTGTACAACTTCATGCACGGCATCGGCCTGGACCAGGACGTGCGCAGCTGGTTCGAGCTGCGCGTGCCGCGGGCCACGGTGCCGGCGCAATACATTGCTCGCGCGCTTTCGGAGGCGTCCCGCTAAGACGCCGGACGCCGCCGGGTCAGCTCAGAACCATTCGTCGCGCATGTCGAGCGTGGTGGTGCTGAGCGAGGCCAGCAGTTCAAACTGCGGGCGTGTGCGTGGCAATTCCATCTCGAAGAAGTAGCGGCAGGCGTGCAGTTTTCCGGCGTAGAACGTCTCGCTTGCCGGCACGCGCCCCGCTGCCGCTGCGCAGGCCTGCTCCAGCCAGACCCACGCCATGACCACATGGCCGAAGGCTTCCAGGTACACGCTGGCATTGGCGAGCGAGCGCTGGGGGTCCCCAGCCGACCACAGCGTGTGCGTGACCTGCTCGATGCTCTGCACGGCCGATTCCAGTGACTCCCCGAATCCAGCCAGTGCTTGCACTTCGAGCGAACGATGCACCGTGCGCCGCATGGCCTCGGTCAGCAGGCTCAGGGCCCTGCCCTGCTGCATCACCACCTTGCGGCCAAGAAGGTCCAGCGCATGGATGCCGTGCGTGCCTTCGTGAATGCCGTTGAGACGGTTGTCGCGGTAGAACTGCTCCACGTTGTAGTCGCGCGTGTAGCCGTAACCCCCATGCACCTGGATGGCGAGATTGTTGGCCTCCAGGCACCACTGCGCAGGCCAGCTCTTGGCGATGGGCGTGAGGATCTCCAGAAGGAGCGTCGCGCGCTCGCGCTGCGCTTCCTCGGGCGCGTTGCGCTGTTCATCGACCTGCTGCGCGCAATAGAGCGCAAGCGCCAGCGCGCCTTCCGCGTACGCCTTCTGCGCCAGCAGCATGCGGCGCACGTCGGTGTGCTCGATGATGCGCACCTGCGGCGACGAAATCTCCTTGCCGCCCGCCGTCTTATGGCGTCCCTGGCGCCGCGTGCGTGCGTAGTCCAGCGAATGCAGGTAGCCGGTGTAACCCAGCATGGCCCCGCCCAGGCCCACGCCGATGCGCGCCTCGTTCATCATGTGGAACATGCAGGCGAGGCCTCGGTGCAGCTCGCCCACCCTATAGCCGATGGCACCGGCGCGACCGCCGGGCTTGTGACGCCCTTCGCCGAAGTTGAACAGCGTGTTGGGGATGCCGCGAAAACCCATCTTGTGGTTGAGCCCCGCCACGGACACGTCGTTGTGTTCGCCGCGCTCGCCGTGCTCGTCCACCAGGTACCGGGGCACGATGAACAGGGAAATGCCCTTGACCCCGGGAACCAGCTTGCCGTGTTCGTCCGGCACCTTGGCCAGCACCAGGTGCACGATGTTCTCGGACAACTCGTGTGCAGCACCCGAGATCCACATCTTGTTGCCGAAAAGGCGGTACCGCGGACCGAGCGGCGATTCACCCTCGTACTCGGCGCGCGTGGCGATATCCGACAGCGACGATCCCGCCTGAGGCTCGGACAAGCACATGGTGCCGAAGTAGCGGCCTTCCAGTTCCGGTCTGGCGAAGGCCTCGATCTGCGCGGCCGTTCCATGCTTGATGAGGGTGTTGGCGTTACCGTGGCTCAGCAACAGGAAACCGCAGGTGCTGATGTTGGCGCCCATGAAGTAGGAGAAGGCCGCTTTCTCCACCACCATCGGCAGTTGCATGCCGCCGTACTGAGCGTCCTGTGCCGCTGCCAGCAGCCCGGCTTCCGCGTAGGCGTTCAGTGCCTGGCCGACTTCGGGGATGAGTTGCACGCGCTCGCCGTCGAAATGCGGCTCCTGCTGGTCGCTCTTCTTGTTGTGGGTGGCAAAGCGTTCGGTGGCGATGCGCTCGGCGGTATCCAGCACCGCGTCGAACGTCTCGCGGGTGTGCTCGGAGAATCGCGGATAGCGCGACAGGCGCTCCACGTCCAGCCACTCGTAGAGCATGAACTCGAGGTCACGGCGGGAGAGAATCAGCGAATGTCCGCGCGCGCTCAAGGGTCCGCTCCAAGTGTCGATGTCGAGCGCAGCGCTTGCCAACCGGCATGCGGGTAGCTGCGCAGTGCTATTGCATCAGCCCGGCACGCTGGGCGGCGTGCAGCGCGGCGGTTCGGCTGCTCACGCCGAGCTTGCCGTACAGATTGTGCAGGTGCCATTTCACCGTTCCCTCGGTGAGAAACAGCTGCTGTGCGATCTCCTGGTTGGTGCGTCCTTCCCCTACCAGCCGCAGGACCTGCTGTTCGCGTTCGGAGAGGGGTTCCATCGCGGCATCCTGGGGGGCCGACACGACGGTTGCACCCTGCAGCAGGCGCTGCCCGAAGGCCGCGACCGGCGGAGGCACGCTGGGCTGGCGCGGCAGGGCGCGCAGGAGCGCGAGCAGGGGTTCGCCTTCGTCGAGGTAGATGCGGCGATAGCCTTCGTGAAGACCGATTTCCAGGCTTTCGATCAGTGCGGAGAATGCGGCCTGCGCATGTCCGCCGCGATGCAGACGGACGGCATCGAGCAGGAGCAGTTCCGCAATCTTGTGCCTCTGGCCGGTGGCGCGAGCGTGGGCCAGCGCCGGGGCCAGCACCTCCCCGACCTGCGCGAGCCGGTTCTCGGCAAGCGCCACCCTGACGAACAGCCGCGACCCCTTGTCGCGGTGGACCGGGCTCGGTGGCTGGTTGAGCAGCAGGCCGGCGCCCTGCGCGGTGGTGCGCGCCTCGCGCAGGGCACCGTGACGGGCCAGCATCATGGCGCGTTCGGCCACCAGGGTGACGCGCAGCCTTTCGAAGTTGCGCTCGACACCCACCCGCTGCCCTTCGGCCAGCAGATCGAGCGCTGCGGCGAGCCGCCCCTGCGCGGCCTGGAGACGTGCCGCCGCCACGTACCCGGCGATCATGGCGTCCACGATGCCCTGGCGGTGCAGGCTGGGCATGGCCACTTCCAGCGCGGCCTTGCACTGCTCGAACTCGCCGCGCTCGTAGTAGACCAGCGCGCTGATGGCCTTGGTGAGCGCTGCAACGTCGGCAATGCCGGCAATGGCGCTCGCCACCTCGCGCGACGCCACGTCGGATTCCGCCAGCACCTCGCGGAACCGCCCCTCCTTGAGCAGGGCCAGCGCATTGATCACGCGCGCCCAGGCCATGCCGTAACTGGAGTCGGCACGCGTCAGCAGGTCCCGCGCCTTTTCCAGCGAACGGCCGACCTCGGCGAACTGGCTCAGGCACTTCTGCGAGAACGCCACCACGATCCAGGCCAGGCCCTGGTGAAACAGGTCGCCGCCGCCGCGCGAGAGCCAGGCCCGCGCGTGCCTGCCGGCGGAATCAAAGTCGTCGCGCAGCCCGGCGATCACCGCGCGCTGGAGCTCGGCTGGGTTGCTTGCGCCGAGCAGGGTGTCGTTGGCGGCAGCGTTGCGGCTGGTCTCCTCCAGCAGGCGCTCGGCTTCCGGGTAGCGCCGCAGGAACATCAGCGAGGACACGGCGCTGGTCGAAAGCTCCGCGTCGCGCTCCTGCCACAGGCGTTCCGCCGCGGTCAGGAGTTCCAGGAAGGTCTCGTGCCGCCCTTCCCGGTTGACGAGCACCGGCCCGTACTGGCGCAGCCATTCGCGCAATTCGTTCTTCATGCCCGCCGCGAGCGCGAGGCGGATGGCCCGGTCGGGATCATCGTGTGCCCACCACCACGCGGCTGCGCTGGCCTGGAGTTCGCGTCGCTGGCTGGCGCTGCCGTCCTCGCGGCGGCTCACCTCGTCGCGGATCAGCGGGTGGATCACGTAGCAGCCTTCCCCGCCGGCGCGGCCACGTCGGCGGATCACGCCCATGCGCTCGAAATGGGTGAGCGCATTCATGGCCGACCCCGGCGCCAGGCTTTCGATCAGTCCCAGGGTGGCCTCGGGGACCACGGCCAGGATCGAGATCAGGCTGCGCTGCTCGTCGGTGAGCCCGGCCAGAAAGCGGTCGTGGATGTAGCTCGCGACCGGCATGCCGAGCGGATCGATCGGTGCGCGGCCGGCCACGGCCTGCCCTTGCAACCCGTACAGGGCAAGCTGCGTGAGCGCCGGCCAGCCCTCGGTGGTGGCGGCGATGCTGTCGAGCTCGCCGGCGCCGATCGAAATGCCATTGTGCGTGGCCAGCGCCGCGATCTCGTCACGGCTCAGGACCAGCTGCGCACTGGTCACCCAGCGCACTTCCCCGCGCAGCGCCAGCGCCGCAAGCCCCAGGCCGTCGGCCTCGCGGCTGGTCAGCACCAGGGTCAGGTTGCGCGGTGCGCTTTGCAGGAGCTGGGTGAACAGCTGCATGGCGCTGCACCCAGCGAGCAGGTGCACGTCGTCGATGAACAGCAGGTGGTGCGTGCCGGCACGCAGGCGCAGCACCGTCAGGCAGGAATCGATGGCCGCCGCATATTCGTCGGCTCCGTGGAACGACGCGCCCGACCAGTTCTTTCCCACCGCCAGGGCTTCATCGAGCCGGTAGAGGAATTCGGCGGGGTCGCGGCAGCGTTCGTCGACCTGCATCCATCCGGCGGCGCTGTCTGCGGGCGAATCGTGCAGCCACTGCACGGCGAGCGTGGTCTTGCCGTAGCCGGAGGGGGCGATGACGGCCACGATGCGGTCCCGCGCGGAGGGCGGCGGCAGGCTGTCCCGATGCAGGACATTGGCCGCAACCTGCGGTGTTTCGCGATCACCCTGCAGCCACCCGGCGTGAGGGTCGTCGCGCAGGGCGAGATCGTGTTCCGTCTCGCCCGTTTCGAGCGTCTGCTCCATCGTTCTTGTGCTGGCAGACATCGTTCCTCCACCTGATTCGAAGCCTGGCTCCGATTTGCCCGATTGCTCGTTTTTCCTGTGCGCGGCCCCTTGTAGTGAACCGAGACTAGCACGCTGCTACGCGCGCTCTTTCCGCTCCAATGATAGTGACCAAAGGCGGCCGGAGCCGCCCGGGGGCAAACCCTAGCGTCGCCACCAAGCAAGCCCGGCTCCCGGCTTCCGACGCCGGGTACTGCCGGGGCCTGCACGGGGACCCGGCACGGCGCGGGAGGCCGCCATTGCACCGAACGGAGGCGGCCGCACACTGGATGCGCCGGACTGGTGCTCGTCCGGACACGAAACCCGGACCTGCGCTGGCATACTGCGGCGCGGCGCAGGCCGCTGAACCCGCTGGCGCCGTCTGTCCTCCAATAAGAACGATCATGTCCTCCTTCCGCTTCCGTCTTGCGCGCTGGGTGTTGGGCCACCGGGCCTTGTCCTGGGGGTTTTTCATCGTCGTGACCGCGTTCTTCGCCGCCGGGCTTCCCCGCGTGCAGTTGCGCACGATCTTTACGGACCTGCTGCCCACGGACGACCCCTTCGTGCAGACGTTCAAGGATCACCCCAACTTCGGGAATCCCCTGACCGTGGCGGTGATGATCAAGCGCAAGGATGGCGACATCTACAACGCGGAAACCATCGCAAAGGTCTGGAAGTTCACGCGCGACATCGACCTCATGCCCGGCGTGGACCACGACCTGGTGCTGTCGGTGACGACCAGTCGTGCCCGGTATACCGAGGCAACACCCTTCGGCGTGGACATGCGCCCGCTCATGGGCGATATCCCGCCCCAGTCCGAGGAGGAAATCGCGCTCTTCAAGGAGCGCGTGGACAAGTCGCCAAACACGCGGATCTTCCTGATTTCCAAGGACGATACGGCAACGCTGATCGCGGCGACGCTGATCGAGCAGAAAGCCGATTACGGCGTGGTGTTCGACTTTGCCCAGAAGCTGGCGCGCGAGGCGCGCGACGAACATCACGAGGTGTACGTCACCGGTCACCCCATCCTGATCGGCTGGGTGTACCTCTACAAGACCCAGATGTTCGGCATCTTTGCCGTGACGGTCGGCGCTCTGCTGCTGGCCTTGTGCCTCTACATGCGCAACCTGGTCGGCATCGTCACGCCGATCGTGACCAGCGCCGTGGCGGCGTGCTGGGCCTTTGGTCTTGTTGGCTGGCTGGATGTGTCGATCGAGCCCCTGCTGATGGTGGTGCCCCTGCTGCTGGTGGCGCGCTCGTTCTCGCATTCGGTGCAGTTCACGGAGCGCTATTACGAGATCTATTCGCACGTGAATGACCGTCACAAGGCGGCGGAGATCACCATGGGCGTGATGCTGGCGCCGTCGGTACTGGGCATCGTCACCGACATCATCGGCATCGCGGTGGTGGCGGCCGCGCCGATTCCGGCCATGTGGCGGCACGCCCTGTTCTGCGGCATGTGGGCGGTATGGCTGATCCCCACCGGGGTTGTCCTGATCTCGCTGCTGCTGGCTTCGCTACCGCCACCCAGGAACGTGGAGAGCCTGATCGGACGTGGCGAACAGTCCGGCGTGCATCGCCGGTTTCAGCACCTGCTGGGGCGGATCGCGCGCCTGAGCGTGGGCAAGCCGGCCCGCTACACCGCGCTGGTGGTGGGCGTCTTCTCGACGCTGGCCACCTACACGGCGCTGCAGATCAAGATCGGCAACCCGGTGGAAGGCAGCAGCCTGCTCTGGTACGACTCCGACTTCAACGGCGCGGTCCGCGCCATCAACGCCCATTTCCCCGGCGTCAACACGCTGGAAGTGGTCTTCGAGGCCAAGCAGCAGGAAGCGGAGGTCTGGAACGTGGCGCGGGTGGACACCGCCATGACCATGCTGAAGCTCCAGAAACTGATGGAAGATGGCTCCGATCCGCCGCGCGCCACCCTGTCCTTCAACGACTACCTGCGGGAGGCCAACCGCCTGTTCCAGGGCGGTAGCCCGAAGTGGATTCCGCTGGACGCCCGCGACAGTGCGGTGAGCGCGGCCGCCATCGGCGTGATGATGGGCTCCAGCGCCAAGAACTACGCCCACGTCGTCGACGAGACGATGCAGAACGGCACCGTTTCGCTCTGGTACAAGGACAACAAGCAGGAGACGGTCGATGCCGCGTTGGCCGCAGCGCGCAAGGCCATCGAGGAGGTGGGCATCGACCATCCGCATTTCATCATCCGCCTCGGCACCGGCACCATCGCCCTTCAGCAGGCGGTGAACCTGGTGGTCGACCGGTTCCACTGGGTGATGATCGGCCTGCTGAACCTGTCGATCTTCCTGCTGTGCAGTTACGCCTACCGCTCGTTCGTCGCCGGCATCCTGCTGCTGGTGCCGGTGAACCTGTCCAACCAGGTCATGAACGCGGCCATGCACCTGCTGGGCGTGGGGCTGGACGTGAACTCGCTGATCGTGGCTGCCATCGGCGTGGGCGTGGGCATCGACTACGGCATCTACCTGCTGTCGCGCATCTGCGAGGAATACCACGCACGGGACGGAGACTGGAGCGCGGCCATCACCTCGGCCCTGCGCACCACCGGCAAGGCCATCATGTTCACGGCCACCATCATGACCGTGGGCATCCTGCCCTGGTATTTCATGTCGGGGCTCAAGTTCCTGGCGGACATGGGAATGCTGCTGGTGGTCATCATGTCCATCAACATGGTGATGGCGCTGCTGGTGCTCCCCTTGCTCGTGTGGTGGGTCAAGCCCCGGTTCGCCAAGCGGCGCGACCTGCTGGTGGGAGAGGGCGTTGACCTGTCGCTGTTCACCGACGAAGCCAAGTCGGCCGCCTGAGAGACGCCGCGATGAGCAAACCCACCAAGATCCTGCTGGCCTTGCTCGTTGCAACCGTCGTGCTCGTCGCTGGCCTGGCGGGAGTCGGGTTCCTGCTGCCGGACAAGGTCGGGGTGGTGCGATCCGTCCACATCGATCGCCCGCCTCCAACCGTGTTCACGGTCCTCAATGGCTTCCGCCAGTTCGACAAATGGTCACCCTGGGCCGATCTCGATCCCGGAATGAAGTTCAGCACGGAAGGGCCCTTTGCGGGCGTGGGTGCGCGCTATTTCTGGTCCAGCTCGGTGGAGAGCGTGGGGTTTGGCGACCAGGAGATCGTCGAATCGCGGCCCTACGAGGAAATCGTGATGCGCCTGCATTTCGGCGGCGTCAACGTCGACAACCGCACGCGCTTTCATCTCACCGGGGAAGAAGGCGGGACACGGGTGGAGTGGCACTACGAGGCTGATTTCGGCACGGACATCGTTGGCCGCTATTTCGGTCTGCTGCTCAACCGGATGATCGGCCCCGACTACGAGCGTGGCCTGTCGCGCCTGAAGACGCTGGTGGAAACCCTGCCGACGGCTGACTTTGGCGAACTCGGCGTGGAATACCTGCGGGTAGAGGCACGGCCCATCGCGTACCTGTCCGGGCACAGCTCCACCTCGGCCCAGGACGTGGCGCGGGCTTATGCGGAGTCGTTCGAGCACGTGCATTCGGCGCTGCATTCGGCGGGCATCCAGCAGATTGGGCCGACCCTGGCCATTGGCCGGCGCTGGGAGGGCTCGCGAGACCTGTACGAGTTCGATGCCGCCGTCATCATCCCGGCCGACATTTCGACCAACTCGGCGAGGCGGCTGGCCATTTCCGGCGTCAAGCGGGGAAAGACCTATGCCGGGATGGTGCTCCGGGCCACCCACCAGGGTCCGCACCAGGGCAGCATGAGCGAGCATCTCAACAAGCTCATGGCGTACAAGCTGGCGGCGGGCCTGCGCGACGACGGACCGCCCTGGGACGTGTACCTGTCCAACCCGCTCGGGTCACGCAACATCGACGAACTGGTGACGGAAACCTACGTCCCGGTGAAGTAGCGTCCGCTCCCAAGCCTGTCCGTGTGATCTTCGCAAGCCGCGATGCCCCTGGCTGAGTTCGACGCCCGCGCCTTCCTGTCGCAGCTGACGCTGGAGCCGGGCGTGTACCGCATGTACGGCGCGCGCGACGAGCTGCTGTACGTCGGCAAGGCACGCAACCTCAGGAAGCGCGTGAGCAGCTACTTCCTGCGCGCTTCGGGCGATGCGCGGATCGAGGCCATGGTGTCGCAGATCGCGCGCGTGGAAGTCACCATCACGCATACCGAGGACGAGGCGCTCATCCTCGAATCCAACCTCATCAAGGAGCTGTCGCCGCGGTACAACATCGTCTACCGCGACGACAAGAGCTATCCCTACGTGCGTTTCTCCACGCACCCGTTCCCGCGCATCGGCAACTACCGCGGCGCCAAGGTGGGCAAGGATCGCTATTTCGGCCCGTTTCCCAGCGCCACCGCGGTGCGGGAGACGCTCTACACCCTGCAGAAGCTGTTCAGGCTGCGCCCCTGCCGCGACAGCTTTTTTGCCAACCGGCAGCGGCCCTGCCTGCAGCACCAGATCAAGCGCTGCTCCGCGCCGTGCGTGGGGCTGATCTCGCCCGAAGACTACGCCCGCGACGTGGCCAAGGCCGCGCGCCTGCTGGAAGGCAAGGGCGACGAGCTGGCGCGCGATCTTGCCAGCGAGATGGAACGTGCCGCCGAGGCGCTGGAGTTCGAGCACGCCGCCAAGCTGCGCGACCAGATCGGCGCGCTCAAGCGTGTGCGCCAGAGCCGTTCCATCACCGGTGGCGCGCAGGACGTGGACGCCATCGCCTGCGCGCCGCACGCGTCTGGCAGCTGCCTGGTGGTGATGAGTGTGCGCGACGGCCTCAACCTCGGGCATCGCAGCCACTTTCCGCGGCACGCGGCGCACGCCACGCCCGAGGAGCTGGTGGAGAGTTTAATCAGCCAGCACTACCTGGACCAGCCGCCGCCCGCGGAAATCCTGGTGAGCCATGCGCCGGAGGACAGCGACTGGCTCGAGCAGGCGGTGAGCCTGGCGGCGAAGCGGCGCGTCTCCATCCGCCTGCCGCAGCGCGGGCCCAAGGTGCGCCTGATGGAGATGGCCCAGAGCACGGCCGAGCAGGCGCTGTCCACCCGCAGGGTGGAGGCGGCGAGCATGGACCAGCGGCTGCTGGAACTGCAGTGCGCGCTCGACCTGGACCGCCCGCCGCTGCGCATGGAATGTTTCGACATCAGCCACACGCGCGGAGAGCTCACCGTGGCGTCCTGCGTGGTGTTCAACCAGGACGGGCCGCTCAAGAGCGCATACCGCAAGTTCAACATCGAGACGCACGACGCGGCGGTGACCCAGGCCGCGCCAGGAGCGGGCGAGGCGCCGGATGCAGAACCCGCTGCCACGCCGAACCTGCGCAAGGTCATTGCCGCGGGCGACGATTACGCGGCCATCCACCAGGCCGTGAAACGGCGTTTTGCACGGGTGAAGACCGGCGAGCCGCAGATGCCCGACGTGCTGTTCATCGACGGCGGCCTCGGCCAGCTCAACGCCGCGCTGGAGGCGCTGGACGAGCTTGGCATCCAGAGCCTGCGCGTGGTGGCCATCGCAAAGGGTCCGACGCGCAGGCCGGGGCTGGAAGAGCTGATCCTGCCCGAGCGCGAACAGCCCCTGCGCCTGCCGCCGGATTCGCCGGCGCTGCATCTGATCCAGCGCATCCGCGATGAAGCGCATCGTTTCGCCATTACCGGGCACCGCGCCCGCCGCGAGAAGGCGCGGCTGGCGTCGGGGCTGGAAGCCGTCGAAGGTTTGGGCCCGATGCGCCGGCGTGCGCTGCTCAAGGCTTTCGGTGGCCTGGCCCAGCTACGACGGGCGAGCATCGACGAAATGTCCCGCGTGGACGGCATCAACGCAACGCTCGCTGCCCGCATCCACGCCCACCTGCGCTGAGCGCCGGTACCTGCCCAAACTGGAAACCTGTGCCGCGAACCCGGACACTTCGGCCATGCCGCTCACGATCCCCAACCTGCTGACGCTGCTGCGCATTGCGGTCATCCCCGTCGTGCTCGGCCTGTTTTATCTGGACTGGCCCCACGGCCGCCAGGCCGCCGCCATCCTGTTCGCAGTTGCCGCCGTCACCGACTGGATCGATGGCTGGCTGGCCCGGCAATTGGGCCAGACCTCCAAGTTCGGCGCGTTCCTGGACCCGGTGGCGGACAAGCTGATCGTGGCGGTGTCGCTGATCATGCTGCTGCATCAGCAGCCTGGAGGGCTGCTGGCCGCGCTGGTGGTGGTCATCATCGGCCGCGAGATCACCATCTCGGCCCTGCGCGAGTGGATGGCGGAACTGGGCGCGCGCACCAGCGTGGCCGTGGGCATGGTGGGCAAGATCAAGACGGTGTTCCAGATGCTGGCCATCTGGTTGATGCTGTGGGCCGACCCCATCTACGGCATACCGACGTACCCCCTCGGCTTCGGCCTGCTGTTCGTGGCCGCGGCGCTGACCGTGTACTCCATGGCCGTGTACCTGCGCGCCGCCTGGCCGTTCATGAAAGAGGATCATCCTCTCTAAACGTGGTTCCCTCTGCTGCGCCCCCTGCCACAGATGCTCAAGAAAAATAAAAGCGTTCCCAAGTCGTACCTGAACAGCGAATTCCTGATGTCCGAGGAGGCGCGCACCGTGCGCATCCTCTGCGAATACCTGGAGCCCGAGAAGCGCCTGCACGAGCTCGGCGTCAAGCGCGGTGTGATCCTGTTCGGATCGGCCCGTCTGCGGGCGGACTCGGAGTCGTGCCGGGCCACCGCCGACCTCGCCGAGATGATCGCGCGCTGGACCACCGACCAGCATGCGCTGGCCGACCGCTACTACATCGTCACCGGCGGCGGGCCGGGCATCATGCAGGCTGCACACGAGGGGGCGGCGCGGGTCGACGGGTCACTCAACATCGGCCTCAACATCTCGCTGCCGCACGAGGAGAGCGCCAACCCGTTCCTGGACCCGCAACGGGCGCTGATCTTCCACTACTTCTTCATGCGCAAGTTCTGGTTCATGCGCCTGTCCAAGGCCGCCGTCATTTTTCCGGGCGGGTTCGGCACCATGGACGAGCTGTTCGAGCTGCTCACTCTTACGCAGACGGGCAAGTCGTCGCTGATGCCGATCGTGCTCTACGACCGCGCGTTCTGGACCGAAACATTCAATTTCGAGTCGCTGGCCCGGCGCGGCCTGATCAACCGCTCGGACCTGGACCTGTTCCAGTACGCCGATACGCCGCAGGAGGCCATGGACCTGGTGCTGGCCGGTCTGCAGGCGACCGGTTCAATCCCGGGAAAGATGGCGTAGGCGCAACGCCCGGCCCTGAATTCAGGAGCCGCGCCGGCGAGAGGCGGCGTCCGGGCCTGGGGAAAAATCCAGGTCAAGCTCGTCATCCACCAATCGGCGCAGGCGACGCATCTCCTTGTACCGTTCCACGTCACGCCAGTCGCGCAGCTTGCCGCCTTGTGGACTCGCTTCCGGCTCTGGGGTGGGCGTTTCGTCCTCCAGAGAGTCGGAGTCGATTGGATTCTCATCGAAATCCTTCGATGGCTCGGGCGGCGGGGTCTGCTTGGGCTTGACGGGCTTGCGGGCCATGGTTCGAAGGAAGGATCACCGAGTGCATGACGACCGGCGGCGTTTTAGCAGGCTTTCGCGGCTTCGTGAAGGGATCGGCGGTGGCCCAGCCCATGCCTTCCGCAGCGGTGGACTCATGGGTATACTCGCGGCCCCTTGAAACGGGTTGGCACAGAAGTTGGGATCGTTGCAGCGGTCACTCGGGCAAGTGGCAATCCAGGTCAAGCAGCATCAGTCGTAGATCTTGTGGGGACGTAGCTCAGCTGGGAGAGCGCCGCGTTCGCAATGCGGAGGTCGAGGGTTCGATCCCCTTCGTCTCCACCATTCAGGCAATGGTATCAAGCAGTTGGCCTCGATGGTGCCCTCAAGACTTGGCTGGTCTGAAGGTCAGTGCTTCAGGTTGGCAGGTGCCTGTAGCGGGCTGTTTCCGGTTCGGGTTGCCATGCAGCACGACCTCCGTAACCACTGCCAAGAAAGTTGCGATCATCCCGGCCCTCGTTCAACCATAGGCTGCGGAAGGGCTTGCCCAAGGTGATGTAGCTCAGACGGTTAGAGCGCGGCACTCATAATGCTGAGGTCGCTGGTTCGATTCCAGCCATCACCACCATCCCATTCAGCTTGCGTGGAAGTCGCCCGCGGCAAGCCATTGCATGACAGACCTGCTGCGTTTGCAGGGCGCTTGCGTGACGAATTGATGAATTCTTCGCGACCGCAGCCCAATGTGCTGGACGCGCGTCAGGCCGTCTCAACAGAATGTTCGGATGGATGAACTGATCGGTCTCTTCCCCGTGCCATTCCTCAGGACCCCCGGCCTCCTTCCGAAGGGGATGGTGGGCCGGATGATCGAGCATTTTTCGGCGCGGGCGACATGCGACAACAACTCGTCGAAGAATCTCTCCCATAGCGAGATGCTGCGGCCCGGTGATAGCCCGCTGTTCGTCCAGGCCGCCGGGCTCATCACGCCGAAGCTTGTGGATTTTGGCGTCCACCTGTTCGGCGAGCGGATTGGCTGGTCGCTGAAGGAGATGTGGGTCAATGTGCTCGACCCGGGCGGACATCAGGCAATGCACAACCACGCGAACAGCTTCATCTCTGGCGTGGTGTACCTGAGCGCGACCCATGCTGCGTCGCAGACCGTTTTCATGAAATCTCCGGGGGGAACCGACTTCGCGTTCAAGAACGATCATGCCGGCGTGTCGCCGGGGCCGTTCTGCGCGGACAAGTGGATCAGTCCCGCGCCAGATCCCGGCGACATGGTGCTCTTTCCCAGCTACCTGATGCATGCCGTGCCGCCGAATCAGGGCGGGCGACGCATCACGCTGTCGTTCAACGCGATTCCCGCCCGGCTGGATTCCTGGGGTTACGCGATCAGTTTCAGCGGATGAAGATATCGCGGCCGTGGCGCGCCGGTGCCACCCTGCTGCTGATGATGGCATCCGGATTTGCCGGGCTGGGGTACCAAGTCATCTGGACGCAGCAGTGCGCGCTGTGGCTTGGGCACGAGTCGGCCGCGGTGCTGGCGGTCATCACCGCATTCTTCGGCGGCCTGGCGGCCGGTGCACTGCTGCTCGGCGCGCGCATCGAGCGCAGCGTGCACCCGGAACGCTGGTATGCCGCCTGCGAATTGCTGGTGGCGCTGTGGGCAATGCTGCTTCTGGTCGCGATGGCCCCGCTCAGCGATGGGATTCTGCGCCTGACCGGCGCCGAGCCTTCTCCGCAATGGCAGTGGTGGATCGCGTTCGGCAGTACCTCGCTGATGCTGCTTCCGGCCACCGCGGCCATGGGCGCGACTCTCCCTGCGATGGCGCGCGCCACCGCGCAGCCAGGTGTCTCACTCCCGTCGATCCCGGCGCTGTATGCCGGCAACACCTTCGGTGCGGTGCTGGGTGTACTCGGTATCGCGTTCTGGCTGGCGCCTGCCTGGGGACTGACGCGCACGGCGGCGCTGTGCATCGTGTTGAACCTGGCCTGCGCAGGCGCGGCCCTGACGCTGCTTCGCGCAGATGGCTCGCGCAGCCGTACCCAGGGCGCTACGCCAACGGCAAGCCGTACCGGAGTATCGGCCCGCTTGTTGATGACCGGACTGCTGGGAATCGGTTACGAAGTGCTGGTCGTGCGAGTGCTCAGCCAGGTGGCTGAAAACACGGTCTACACCTACGCGATTCTGCTGGCGATCTACCTGCTCGGCAGTTCCGCTGGGGCAGCGATTTACGCGCGGCTGCGGGCGCGCATCTGCGACCTTGCACTGGTCACCGAGTCTCTGCTGGCGGCGCTGTCGGCGTGTTGTCTGATCGGCGCCGGCAGCTTGTGGGCCGCCGAACGCCTCAAGCAGCTCGTGGTGATGCGGGCGGGAGGCGGCGTCGAGATCGCGCTGGCCGCGGAAGCCTTGCTCGCACTCACGGCATTCGGTCTGCCCACGCTCGTGATGGGCGCCCTGTTCAGCCACCTGAGCACCATCGCGATGCGTGCGGATATCGGCTTCTCGCGCGCGCTCGGGATCAACACGCTCGGCGCCGCGGCGGCCCCCGCGCTGTTCGGCGTGATCGCGTTCCCCGCGCTCGGCGCCAAGCTGTCGCTGATGTCGGTGGCATTCGGCTACTTCGCGCTGATCGGCGTGCGTGTGTGGCACAGGCCGACGCTTTGGCCTGCCGCTGGTGTGACGGTGGCGATGGCGATCTGGGCACCTCCGCTGGCGTTCATCGAGATACCCACGGGCGGCCGCGTGCTGCGCTACGAGGAGGGCGCAATGGCGGCGGTCAGCGTGGTCGAGGACGCAGAAGGGGTTGCGCGTCTGCGCATCGACAATCGACAGCAGGAAGGCAGCAGTGCGACACGGCGAGTGGATGCGCGCCAGGCGCTGATTCCAAGCCTGATGCATCCCGCACCACGGACCGCGCTGTTCCTGGGCCTGGGTACCGGCGTCACGGCCCACGCGGCGGCGGCAGAACGAGGCCTGCAAGTCGACGCCGTGGAACTGTTACCCGAAGTCATCCGCGCCGCGGCGCTGTTCCGCCAGCCCGGGACCGCATCTGCTCCGGCACCGCGGCTGATCGCGGCCGATGCGAGGCGCTACGTGCGCGCCGCCTCGCGCACCTACGACCTGATCGTCTCCGACAACTTCCATCCTGCGCGCCGCGGTTCGGGCTCGCTGTACACCGTCGAGCACTTCAGGGCGGTACGCGCGCGGCTCGCCGACGGCGGCGTGTTCTGCCAATGGCTGCCACTGCACCAGCTCGATCTGCCGAGCTTGCGCAGCATCGTGCAGTCCTTCCTGCTGGTCTACCCAGGCGCGGGCGCGCTGCTCGCGAGCAACAGCCTGCAGACGCCGGTGATCGGTCTGGTTGGCCGTATGGATGATGCGCGCTTCGACCTGCCTGCCCTTCGCAGGCGCATCCGGCAGGGCGTCGGCACCCTCGATCTTCACGGCCTCGGACTGGAGGATGAGTTTGCCGTGCTGGGTGGTTTCATCGCCGGGCCGGCTGCGTTGCGCGCACTGGCTGCGGATGCGCCGGCTAATACCGACGATCACCCGGTCGTGGCGTATCTCGCACCACGAGCAACTTACGCGCCCGAGTCCGCGCCGGCCGAGCGGCTGTTCGCATTGATACAGGTGCTTGACGAACACGGCGTGCGGCCGGATGAGCTGATCGTGGCCGATGCGGTGGACAGTCAGCGGATCGCTGCGTATTGGCTGGCGCGCAACCGCTACATCGTCGCCGGACGCGACGTCCACCCGAGTCGCGATGCCGCCGTGATGCTCGCACAGGTGCGTGAACCTCTGCTGGCCTCACTGACGATCAGTCCGGATTTTCGTCCCGCCTACGATCCGCTCATCGAGATGGCAACCGCGCTCGCCGGCAGCAATGTTTCCGCGGCACGCGGACTGCTGGAGCAACTGGTGCGATTGCAGCCGGCAAGGCCCGAGGCAGCGATGGCGCTCGATGCAATGAAAGCGCACGACAACTGAATTTCCGGTGCACCTGTCCAGTGTCACCGAACAAGGGTCACCCCGTGCAGCGCCGCGATGTCATCGATTCTTCACGCGCCTGTTATGTTGAACCTTGACTCTCTCCGCAGCTGATCGCGGCTGATCGCCGTGACCGCAGCCGTCCACAACGAACCCCAGGGAGCAAGAGATGCGTGCGAACACTTTATTCCGCAGGAACCGGCTGGCCTTGGCGGTTGCCGCTGGGTTCGGAACCGGCGCGATGGCCGTGGCTCCGGCGATCGTCAACGCCGGCGACAAGCCCTCGGGCACCTACGTGGCCGGCGATTTCCACAATCACACGACCTGTTCAGACGGTTCGATCTCGATGCAGAAGCTGGTGAAGAAATCGACCAGCAGGACCGACGATGCACCCTGGGGACTCGACTGGTTCGTGCAGGCCGGCCACGGCGGCACCGGCAACCGCAACTGCACGCTGGTTGAAGACGAATCGCTGGCCACGCCGGCGTATCCGCTCACCACCGATCCAGCCACTGGCGCAATCAAAGGTCCGAATACCACCTGGGTCAACAGCGGTGTCACGGTGAAAGGCGACGTGAACGGATCGGGCGCCAACCGCAACATGTGGCGCTGGCAGGCGGTGCAGGAATTCCAGTACCCCCTGCTTGAATATCTGGCGGCCCAGCAGGGCAAGCCAATGTTTCTCGGCATCGAATCCGTGGTGGCGGGCCACGAGCATTCCTCGATGTCGGTGATTACGGGGCAGATGCCCAGCACCATCGACGTGGTACCGCTGCCGGGCGCGCCGCCTTACGTCGCTTCGGGCGATGCTAATGCGCTCGCACAGTGGGCTTACTGCTTCGACCGCGGTGTGAGCGACACCAGCCGCGGCAATACCACCGCCACCAGTGGCGTCGGCAACAACTGGAACTGTGCGGTCCCGGGCAGCCTCAACGCTGCCGACACCGTGACGCCGTGGAGCGTCACTGCCGCCAAGCTCGTTCCATCTGGGGGTGCCGGTACCGGCAACCGCGGACACAACAAGACCGTAGAAGCGGTGAAGTGGATGGCCGCGTTCCATCCGAACGGCAGCTACTACGTACCGGCCCATCTCGAGCGCGCCGGACCGTTCAATCCGGACGGCAACAACGGTTTCAACATCGAGCATCTGCGCAACTTCAACAACGCGGCGCCGAACGTCGCATTCGGCATGGAGACGCAGCCGGGTCACGGTGCATCCTCGGATCGTGGCGAATACGCGCCGCGCCGCAATAGCTTCGGCAGCGGGCCGACCGCGGTGCGCATCGACACCGTCGGCGGAACGACCTACGGCGGCACGGGGGTGTATGGCGCACAGATCGGCGGCGTGTGGGATGCGCTGCTGGGGGAGGGTCGCAACTTCTGGTTCTTTGCCAGCTCCGACTGGCACAACCGCGGCATGTTCAGCGTGGACGACCGTCGCACGACCCAGGATTTCTACCCGGGCGAGTACCAGCGCAACTACACGCTGGTGCGCAACGGTGACGACAAGCTGCGTCCACAGACCATCGTGGACGGTCTGCGCTCCGGCAACACTTTCACCGACAGTGGGCAACTGATCGATCGCCTCGCGTTTGCCATCTGTGCGGACTACCCCGGCGCCGCTGCATTCAAGGGCCGCAGTCACGACAACTCCGGGTACAGAGCCGTGGAGAACGCCGCCGTCCGTGCGGCACAGGATGGAACGGCGGTGGATTTCAGAAACTGCGCGACGATGGGTCAAAAGCTGGTCGTCGAACCGGGGACGGAATTGCTGGGCGTGATCGTGGTGCGTGATCCGGCGGGCAAGAGCTACTCCCCGTACTCCTTCCCCAATCCTTCGCTCAGGCAGATCGGCCTGACCCAGCCCCTGGACATGCCGGTGCTGGACCACATCGACGTGATTCGCGGCCTGGTGACGGGCTTCAGGACGCCGGGGACCGCCGAGTACGCGGGTGCCTGGCCAAACAACTGGGTGTTCAACGCCGACATGAGCCTGGTCCCAGCAGCTGCGCGGAATCCCTCCGCCGCGGTGATCAAGACCTTCAACGACGCAACCTGGGAATCGGACGGCGAGTTCCTGATGATGAGCTTCCGGATTCCAGCGGTGCCGGTGTCGCAGTACCTGCGCCTGCGTGGCACCAACCTGCCCCCGAGCGTTCCCTTCGAAACCGACGCGAACGGCAATCCCCTGCGCGACCTGGAAACCAACGCAGGTGCGGTCAACGCCGTTCCTGCCAGCATTCCGTCCAGCACGCCGGAGTTCCCCGAGAATTTCTTCCTGAAAATTCCGTGCACGACAGTCGGTACGAACGATTTCGACGGCTGCCCGGCGCACCTGCCGGTGAAGGACGGCGTGCGTTACTCGGCCTATGACGTGGCCGCCTGGGCGGACCTCTGGTTCTACAGCAATCCGGTCTACGTCGAGGTGCGCGGATCCACGATGGTTGCCGGCGTGAAGTAACGCCATTTCCAGAAATGGCAGTCCGGCGCCGCGCGGCAACGCGCGGCGCCTTCGTTCGTTGGTCCCTGCGCCCCCGGCGCAATGTCCCATTTACCATGTCCCTCACGGTCCCTGAAACGCTTTCACGCGCTGCTGCTGCATCGCCCGCGGGCTCGCTTCCGCGCTGGCTGCGCGAGCCGCTGCTGCACTTCATCGTGCTGGGCGCGCTGCTGTTCGCCATCGACCATGTGCTGAGCGCGCGCCGCGACGATCCGAACACCATCGTGATTGGCAGAGAGGTCGTAGCCGAAGCCCGCGCGCTGTTTCGCGAGTCCCGTGGCCGGGAGCCCGACGCCAGGGAACTCGAAGCACTCAACCGGCGCTGGATCGACAACGAGATCCTGTACCGGGAAGGTCTGGCGCTCGGCGTCGATCGGGGAGACAAGATGATCCGCGATCGGGTCATCTTCAAATCGCTGATGGTGATCGAGACCGGGCTGAAGCTCCCGTCGGTTGACGACACGGGGCTGCGGGAATGGTTCGAGTGGCGTCGGGCCAGATACGACGAACCCGCCCGCTACGATTTCGAGGAGGCGGTGCTGGCCGGAGACCACTCCGAGGCGACGGTCCGCGCGTTCGTCACCGCGCTCAACACAGGAGTGCAGGGCGATTCCAGGGCCGGGCTGCGGGTATTCAAGGGCCGGCCACAGGACAACCTCGTGCAGAGCTACGGCGAAGAATTCGCGCGGGCACTTGCCACGTCGACGCCGGGCGAGTGGCGCGCAATGCCGACGCGCGAGGGTCCGCGCGCGGTGCGGCTCAACATCGTCACACCGCCTGGGCCCGCGTCGTTCGAGGCCCTGCGCAACGTGGTGCTGGCCGACTGGACCGATGCCACGATGGCGGAGCAACGGACCGCCGCGGTGCGCCAGCGCGGCGAAAAGTACCGGATCGAGTTCGAGGATGGTGCGCCGTGAGCGCTACCGTGAAGTGGCTCGCGCTGGCCTGGCTGGCCGTGCTCAACCTGCCGGCCACCGCACACGAGCTGAGCATGGCCGAGATGGAAATGCGGGAAACCTCGCGCGGAGAATTCCAGTGGCTTTGGATCGCGGGCGGATCGCGTCCGGCCAGCCAGGAGCTGCGACCGGTCTGGCCGCAAGGCTGCCGTGAACAAGGCAACAGCCTGAGCTGCGGCAGTGCTGGACTCCAGGGGCAGTTCTCGGTCGAGGGAGTCGGCGAACGGTACTCCGCCGCGGTGGTGAAAGTGTACTGGATCGACGGCCAGTCCAGCGTGTACACCCTCACCAGCGGCCGGCCGCAGGTCCAGCTGTTCGGGTCGGCGGAAGACCGGCGCAGCCCCTGGGACATTGGCTCGGCATACGCGGCCCTCGGGGTAGAACACATCCTGGCCGGCATCGACCACGTGATGTTCGTGGCATGTCTGTTGTTTCTGGTCGGCTTCAATCGGCGGCTGCTGTTGACGATCACCGCCTTCACGGCAGCGCACAGCCTGACCCTGGGCCTGAGCGCGATGGACTGGCTGAGTCTGAATCCGCCTCCCGTGGAGGCGACCATCGCGCTGTCGATCATGCTGGTGGCCAAGGAAGCGTTGACGCCGCAGCCCACGCTGTCGCGTCGCTGGCCAGCCCTCGTGGCGCTGCTGTTCGGTCTGGTCCACGGCCTGGGATTCGCCGGTGCGCTGCGGGACATCGGGCTGCCGCACCATCATCTGCTGGTCGCGCTGCTGAGCTTCAATCTCGGCGTCGAGTTCGGACAGCTCCTCGTCGTCACACTCGCCTGCGTCCTGTATCGCGCCGTGCGCATCTGGCCGCGGCTCGCGGTGGCACGTGCACCCGCGCTGTACGCCATCGGTAGCGTCGCAGCCTTCTGGTCTGTCGGCCGCATCGTCCGGATCTGGGCATGAGCCGGCTCGTGCTGATGGCCGGCGCGGCAATCGGGCTGATCAGTGCAGTCGAGGCCGGCGATCGGGCAGTCGCTGCGCAGACGTCCTCGTGCAGCACCCGGACACCGGGCGGCGACGAACTTACGGTGGACTGCGTACTCCCCGAATCAACATCCGTGCAACGCTACGTGTTCACCGCGAGGTTTTCCGGAGGACACGACGATACCGAGGCCTCGCTTTCACCGACGCTGGGCGATGTCCCCCTGCCCTGCACCGAGGCAAGCAAGCTGAGCCTGTTCGGCGAAGAAGGCGAGGTCAGCCTGTTCTGCCGTTTCGCCATTGCACCGGACGGCGACGCGGTTCGACGGCTGCGCGTTCGGGTGCGCTGGAGTCATGCGCAGTACTCGGATTTCTCCTTGATTGGCGAATGACCGGCCATCGTTCGCGCCCGCTCGCTAAGGCCCCTCGGGGGCGGGACAGCGCGGAAGGAGGGTCATCGCTGTCGGCAGATACTCTCCAGAGCTTCAAGGCACGGAGCCGGCCGGCTCGCAGGTCATGGTGTCCTGGCGTGATCCTTCGGGCGCCAAGGCGAACGCGCCGGTCAACGACGACCCGCATCGTGGAGAGGTCCCCGATGGCTTCCGCTGATCTCCCCGGAGGGCGCGACCATGCGCTCTCCGCTCTGTCTCCCATGCTGAAGACGGCCCGCGGACCGAGTTCTCCCGCCCAGGACGACTATTTCCCGGTGACGTCGATCCCCAGGATGATCGTGGTGCCACTCACCTCGTTTCCGACCGCGAGCAGTGGCTTGCCGGTCGGACTGTCGTCGGCGGCGATGAAGATCACGCCTTCGGGGCCGCTGTCGTTGGTCGCCGCGCCGTTCGGCAGCACGGTGAAGTCGCGGGTGTTGAGATAATCGACGAAGCGGGCCTGCGCCGGGTTGCTGATGTCGTAGGCCATCACGCCGCCGATCCGCTCGAGGCCGATGAAGGCGAACGTCCTGCCGCGGATCTTGCCGATGGCGATGCCTTCCGGCTCCGGCCCCTTGTTGTCGCTGCGGTCTTCGAGCGCGTTGTTGTCGTTGCTGGTATTGAAGAACGCCGGGAATCGTGCAGCGGTGATGCGCTCGAAATCCGCGCCGCTGTCAAACGTCCTCTGGCCTTCGGCGTTCCAGATGGAGAACGAGCGGGCGCCCAGTACATGCAGCTCGGTGAACTGCCCTGCGCCATTGCGCGGCGCGAGCACCTGCGTCACCGTGAGGCGGCCGAGGTTGAGGTTGCTGCGCAGCGCGGCGACATCGCCGAACACCGCGGCGTCCAGGCTGCTCGCGGGAATTCCGCTGACGCGCACGGTCTCGCCGCCGGGAATGAAGTCGTTGCGGTCGTCGCCCTCGTTGGCGGTGACGTAGTACGCCTTGCCTTGGATCGAGTAGCTGGCAATGGCGTCCGGCTGGTACAGGCCCTTGACCGGCCAGCTGCGGATGTTGACGGCATTGTCCCTGTCGCTCGCGTCGAGCTCGTTGCCGGCCAGGAGATGATCCTTGAGACCCAGCGGGATCAGCCTGGTGAAGCGCGGATTCGCGAGGTCCGAAAGGTCCAGGTCGCCGAATGCATTGGCTTCCTGAAGCGTGACGCGCGCGGACCTTGCGTCCGGCGCGACGGCAATATATTCCGGCTCCAGGTCCTGCGCCACGGTGGCGCCGGGCCCGTAGATGCGGATTCCCGAGGCGCGCAGCGCGTTCGCGGCCCCGTTGAAGGCGCCGAACCCGGCGGTGCGAACAACCGCTCCGGCCTGCAAGGCCGCAGCATCGAGAGGATTCGAGACGGCCCGCAGGTCGATCACGCTGACCGAGCCCTCGGGGTCAGTCGCCAGACTGGGCATGGCGTAGCCACTGGGCTCGCCCTCGTTCGCGACCAGAACCGCCTCGCCACCGGGCATGAAGGTCAGCATGTCGGGCAGGGCGCCGACCGTGAATTCCGCCAGCCTTTGCAAGCTGGCAGCGTCGTAGAACACCACCTTGCCCGGGAGCGTCTTGGGCGAGGCGGCGAAAGCCACCGCGACGAGGCCGTTCTTCACCGCGACGCTGTTGGCATCGCCACCGGATTCGCTGAGGGTCTGCACGAGGGCAGGAGCGGCCGGATTGGAAATGTCGAGCACGTCGACGCTGGCCGCCGCGGCATTGATCACGAACAGCCGCTGGCGGACGGCGTCGTGCGCGACGATCTCGGCACCGCCCTGGCCGCGAATGCCGGAATCGTAGCGGCCGATCAGCGACAGCCTGATCTGAAGCCCGGCATTTCCATGGGCCACTTCGGGGCCGGGTTGCGCCATGCCCGTGGGCGAAGCGCCAAGGCCGGCGGCCAGAATCATTGCCGCACCCATGATCTTTTCCGCGCGCATCGTCCGTCCCCTGCCCTTGTCGAGAAAGGAACACGCTAACGAGGAATGATGGAGTTTCCGTGACAGCAAGGCCTTGCCGTGGGCGATCGGGATCTCGGGTTCGCCGCGCAGCGTCTCCAGCGGCAGGAAGCTGAGTACTCGAGATCGCCGATCACGACGACCCCTGCCCTGCCGCCTGCCGCCAGCAAATTCCCTGCTGGGCCGTGGAGGATTGAAGCACGCGCTGCGCTTCGCCACCGTCAAGCCGTAGCTGCGCGATGCCGAGCTGCGGATTGCCGCGCCCTTGCATGAGGAAGGATTAGCACACGCTGGACGCGCTCCCCGAACACGGCACCGGATGGTTTACCGCACTGCCCGAATGCAACGGCCGATCGCTGCCCCCTGCCAGAACCCGGCAATCGTCCAAAAACCGTCAAGACCTGCCCTGCCGGCGGCGTTACGGTGGCCCCACACGGACAACGCGCCGGCTTCGGGGAGCGGATGAGGTTCACCGGTTGGCCGTCCGGTTCGTGGGTTTGCGGACCGAGCGTCGCGAACCTTTCCCTAGGCACCCATCTACTGGAGGACTCAGACATGAACACGGCAAATCCGATCGGCGAATTCTCGATGAAGGTCATCACCTCGACCCTGACACCCGGGCCTGCGGGTACCACCCTGATTGCATGCAACCTGGAAGGGAGCGCGACGGGTTTCGGCTTCACCGCCGGGACCTTGACCGCCTGCAGCGCCGGACAGAAGGCGGGCACCTGGAGCTGGTGTGCGGCGACCTATCCGCAGGACGGGGAAAGCGTCACCGGCCGCGGCGAAGGAACGTTCCGGACTGCCGGCGCAAACCAGTGGCACATGCCGGGAATCGTGAGGATCTCGGACGGCCGCTCGTGCCGGCTGGAAGGAATGTTCGACATGGCCGCCCGCAGCTGGGTTGGCCGCATCTTCGAGCACGCCTGAGCTTGAACGGAGGTCAGTTGCCCGATCTGGAGAGGCATTCCGCAAGCAGTGCGGCGGCGTCCTTCAGATCGGGTGTCTCAAAGCCCTCGGTGAACGATGCGCAGATCGGCTGCAAGCGTTCGACCGCCTCGCGCGACCGGGATTGCTGAAGCAGGAGCCGCGCCAGGCTCGTCGCCGCGCGCAACTCCAGGGCTCGCGCGCCCTGGGTTTGCGAAACCTCCAGCGCCATGCGAAAGCACTTCTCGGCAGCGCCAGCGTCCGCCTCTCCGTCCACCAGCATCAACTCGCCCCGCACGCGATGGAGCTCGGCGGCCCAATGGCATTCCTCGCTCTGCTGAATGTAGGCGAAGCCTTCCGACAACGCCGCACGCGATTCCTCGAAGCAGCCGAACACGCGCCACTGCTCGGCTTCGATCGCCCGGTGCACGGTCGTGAAGCCGATGGTCTGGTGTTGCCGCCGCGCCGCATTGGACGCGTCGAGCAACGCGCGTCCATCGTCGAGCTGTCCTAGCATGAGGTACGCAAGTCCAAGGTACTGCTGCGCGTAGGCCAGCCATTCGCTGAATCCGTGGCGCTCGTCCAGCTCGATGGCCTCGCGGCCCGGCTCCAGCGCAAGCAGGGGCGCTCGCCGGTAAAGCGCCACGTGCATGAGTGCGAAGAGCGACCAGCCCAGGGTGTGCGGATGCCGGGCCTGGCGCGCACGTTCCACCGCCATTCTCGCCGCTTGCAAAGCCTTGTCAGGGAATCCGAGCAGCCACTCCGCATGCATGCCGGGCAGGCGTGCGCCGGTGTACGCGTCATGCCCGCCCAGCCGCAGCGCGGACTCCGAAACCTGCGGTGTCACCAGTGCCACGGCCAGCCCGCTGTCGTGCACGCAGTCCGCCAGATGGCCCAGATTCAGGTTCGCCCAGCTCCGTTCCATCAGGCCCATCCACTGCACCGCCGGGTCGCCAGTCCGGCCACCGAGCGTGAGGATGCGATCCGCCGTCGACCGGGCCTGCAGGTAGTGGCCACGATGCCACTGCATGAACCAGATGTTGCCGAGCGCACGACAGACCAGCGCGGGATCATCCGTCCCCTCGCACAGAACGCTCGCCCTTGCGAACACCCGGGCAACTTCGGGGTGGCCGTAGCCGATCGTGGTGATCAGGCAGGAACCGAGCGTGGTGCACAGATCAAGTTCGAGGTGATCGCGCGACCGGGAACCCGGCACCATCGCCAGGAGCTCCAGCGCGTGCCCGGCGTGTGCCACGGCCTCGCTCAGCGATATCGCGCTCACGGCTTTTTCTGCCGCGGCCTTGAACCAGCGGACTGCGGGGTCCACCTGGTGTGCATTCTCGAAGTGCGCAGCCACGACTTCGGGCTCCGCAGCGGCCCTGTCGGGGAAGTGAGTCTCCAGAGCATGCGCGATCAGTCCGTGCAGGCGCTCACGTGCCGGCCTGAGCAGGGTCTGGTAGGCACTGTCCCGGATCAGGGCGTGCTTGAAAACGTACGTGCCATCCGACCGATCGTGCAGCAGGCCGGAATCGTCCAGACGTACCAGCAATTCCTGCATCTTCGGATCATCGAGCCCCGCCACGATCCCTAGCAGCCGTGAAGGCACTTCGCGACCGATCACGGCGGCAATCTGGATCAGTTCGCGTGCTGGCCCGAGGCGGTCCAGACGTGCGAGCAACAGGCCATGGAGGCTGGCGGGAATCTCGAGTGCCGCGAGCGGCAGGCGCGCGGCAAGCTGCCCGTCGCGTTCGATGATCTGGCCGGACTCGATCAGGGACCGGGTCAGCTCTTCCACGAACAGGGGCACGCCGCCGGCGCGCTCGAAGATCAGCAGGCTCAAGGACGGCGCCAGGGACGCGCTGCCCGTGAGGGAGCCCAGCATCCGTTCGACTTCCCATAGCGGCAGCGGCTCCAGGTCATGCCGGTGCAGTGTCCCGCTCGCCGGCCAGGGGGCCTCGAATTCCAGGCGCGTGGTCATCACCAGCATCAGGGGCATCCGGGGCAACCGATCGAGCAGCACCCCGAGGAAGTCGAGCGAAGACGCGTCGATCCAGTGCAGGTCTTCGAAAGCGAGCACGACGGGCTGCTGGTGGGCGAGTCGGCTGATCCATTCCACCAGCATTTCGAGCGTTCGCCGTCGCTGCTGTGCCGGCGCAAGCGGCGAAGCCGGATACCGTGCCGTCGGCGCGATGCCGAGCAGGGGACCCATCAGCGGTAAGGCCTCGGCGGGATCGAGCGCGATGTCTGCCAGGTGCTGTTCGAGTCGCGCCAGGCGCAGCGCCTCGTCGTCGCCCTCCTTCAGTGCGAGGCCGTTCCGGATCAGGTCGATCACCGGGTGGAAGGCGCTTTGTCGGTTCAGCTCGTCGGCGCGGCACTCGTGCCAGGAATAGGAGCGACCGGTCAGACGCGTGCGAACCTGCATCAGCAGTCGGGATTTGCCCACTCCCGGCTCGGCGCGGAACAGCACCGCACGACCTTCACCGTCCACCGCCTGGCGCCAGCAGTCATCGAGCAGGCGCATTTCCGCATCGCGGCCCACGAAGGGCGTGAGCCGGGTGGCCGCCCCAAGCCGCGAGCGCACGCCGCTGGGATGAATCGCCTGGTACACGTGCAATGGGTCGGCCAGGCCGCGGATCATCTGCGGACCGTAGTCGCGGGTGACAAACAAGCCGGGAACGAGCCGGAACGTCGCACCGCTCATCAGGATCGTGTCCGGCTCGGCCAGGGCCTGCAGGTGGGCCGCCACGTGCAGGCTTGCGCCCGTCGCCAGCAGTTCACCGCCTTGCTCCAGTTCGCCGATCACCATCGAACCACTGTGGACGCCCATGCGAAGGGCGTGCGGCGCCATCGCGCCGGGCGGTTGCCGGAAGGTCGCGAGCATCTCGCAGGCGCAGCGCACGGCGCGCTCGGCGTCGTCATCGTGTGCCCGCGGGTACCCGAAATACATCAGCAGACCCTCACCCGCCGCGTGCGCCGAATGCGCCGTGTGCGCGTCGTACCGTTCGCCGATTTCCCTCGCCCGCTTGCGGTAATCGACCAGCCACTCGCGCAAGGCCTCCGGATCGAGCGTCGCGGCAAGCTCGGCGGCGTTGACGAGACCGCACGACAACAGGGTGATCGGGCGTCGCTCCGCCTCCCGAAGCGCCGGAATGCTGCTGAGCTGGACAGCCGCCGGAGGAGGTTCGGGGACAGGTTGCGCGACTACCGAGGGGGCACCATCCAGCGCCTCGACCTCGACCGGCGCAACCAGGCGATAACCGAACCCATGATGGGTCCGCACCAGGGCCTGTTCGCGATCGCCGAGTGCATCGCGCAGGCGGCCGATCGACTTGGCCAGCGCCCAGTCCGTGACGATGCGCCCGGGCCACACCGCGCGGACAAGCGCATCCTTGGTGACCACCTCGCCAGCGCGATGCAGAAGATGACGGAGCACCAGCAGGGGCTTGCGCTCGATCTCGACCGGCTGGCCGGCGAGCTTCAGCGTCAGTTCGCGCTCATTGAACTCCACTCGCCCGAATCGCCAAATCCGCAGCCTGTCGTCCGCTTTCATCCCATTTTGCTGCATGCGATCACCGCCATCGCCCCCAGAACACAGCTTACTGCGTGGGGCCATGCGCTGATGTCGGGTCAGACACTTCCCCGAAGGAAAACGGCTCTTCCGCAGCCCGACCGAGGCGGCCTTGACCAGATACAGGAACTCGCGACGAGGACAACGGCGCCCAAGCGCAGGGTCGCGGACAAGCTTTGAGGCAATCGCATGCGCCGAGTTGAACGGTTGTTGTCCAGCCCGGATAATGCGCGCCCCCGCTGACTGCACATCGAATGTCAAAAGAAGATCACATTGAAATGCCCGGTATCGTCTCCGAGACGCTGCCCAACACCACGTTCCGCGTCAAACTCGAGAATGGGCATATCGTGACCGCCCACATCTCGGGCCGCATGCGCAAGAATTACATTCGCATCCTGACGGGCGACAAGGTCACGGTACAGCTCACGCCGTACGATCTGAGCAAGGGCCGCATCACGTTCAGGGACAAATAGCGCAATCCAGATTCTCCGAAGGCCACGGGCGCCGTCCGCCCGCCCGCCTTCGTCCGTGACGGTGCAAGGCCGTCCACGAGCCGTACCCTCGGCATCGCCGCTCGAAGCGAGTCAGGCGCTTCGCCGGCAGAGGGGATTCACAAAACTGTCATGACGCCCTCCTAAGCTTGGTCGACGTTGATGGTCTGGCTCTGCGCCAGTTTTGTGTGGACCCCACTTCCCCTTGCGCGACCTGCTTGCTTCAATCTGGCTTCCAGCCGCATGTGCCGCGTCCGTGTGCCTGCCCGCTCTGGCGGCGTCGCCTTCTCCAGGCCAGCTGATCGTCCACGTCCTCCCGGCCGATGGCGAGGCGCGCGGCCTTTCGGTCCTGCTCGATGGCGCCGACGTCGCGAGCACCAATGCCGCCGGCACCGCCATCCTGTCGATGGCGCCGGGGCCGCACCGCGTCGAGCTGCGCCGCGGCACCCGGAGCCTTTCGGAAACGCCATTCACCCTGGCAACCGGGGATGCCGCCGAGCTTCTGGTCCGCCTGCCCCGGGACGCGACCGCCCCGACCGCGACGCTCGATGTTTTTCCCACCCTGACGCCCGGCTCGGGGACGCTGAGCGGCCGGGTCGTGGATGGCGAAGGCAACGGACTCGCCGGCGCCGAGGTGCAGGCCGCCGAGGCGAACACGGTCTCGGACGCCAGTGGCGCGTTCGAGCTCAAGCTGCCGCGCGGCACCTGGGATGTGAGCGTCAGCCTTGCCCGGAAGTCGCTGTCGCGGGTTTTCGAGGCGCAGCGGGTGTCGCCGCTCGTCGCGGAGCCCGTCACCTTCTCCCTTGGGGAACGCCGCAGCGCCCCGGTCGGTGCCGGGATCGAGGAGGTGGTGGCCACGGCGCGCTACGTGCCGGACACGTCCACCGCGCTCGAGAAATCGTCCGACACGGTTCTTGATGCGATCTCCGAACAGGAAATCGCCATTGCCGGAGACTCCGACGCAGCCGCGGCGCTGACGCGCGTCACCGGCGTCACCATCGTCAACGATCTGGTGTTCGTACGCGGCCTGGGCGATCGCTATTCGGCGACCTACGTCAACAACGGCGCGGTCCCCAGCCCGGACCCTTCGCGGCGCGCGATCGGGCTCGACATCTTTCCCAGCGACATCCTAGGTGGCATCAGCGTCCAGAAGACCTATTCGGCCGATCTGCCGGGCGATTTCTCCGGCGGCGCCATCCTGCTCAATACCCGCGGCATTCCCG
The DNA here is from genome assembly GCA_052386745.1 of Panacagrimonas sp. Lineage (GTDB taxonomy): Bacteria > Pseudomonadota > Gammaproteobacteria > Nevskiales > Nevskiaceae > Panacagrimonas. Next base: position 128,438 of record JBQTJW010000016.1, read on the forward strand.
AGGAGTTCGGGATTTCCCTGGGCGTGTCCAGCGGCGGCAACTCGCGCGCCACGACCCAGGACGGTCTTGGATATGCGGGCGGCGGCACCGACTGGCTGGGCCGTGACGACGGCACCCGCGACATTCCCGACCTCGCACGCCAATTGACCCACAACGGGCGAACGCCGCTGTCGCAACTCGCGCCGGATGATCCCCAGCTCAATGCCATGCGCCTGGAACAGGTGGGCGACTCGCTGCGCCCAGGGTTCGACGTCCAGGTTGAACAGATGCGCCCCGACATCGGGCTGGAGTTCGCGGTGGGCGATCGCTACAGCGGCTGGGACTTTGCCCGCCTCGGCTACCAGTTCACGGTGCTGTACGACGCCAAGACCCGTTTTCGCGACGAGCAGCGCACCAGCCTGGGCCCCACGGGCGACCTGCGTGGCGTCCCGCTCCGCTTCGAGGACCGCGAGCGGACCCTGCAGAACGTGGACCTGGGCGGAATCGCCACCCTCTCGGCCGTGTTCGATGGCGGGCATCGCCTGGGCTACGTCGGCATCCTGTCGCGCCAGACCACGCAGGGCACGTTCTTCTCCAACCTGGAGAACACCGCGGCGGCGAGCAGCAACGATCTCAACGATCACGCCTACACGCTGGACTGGGTGGAGAACCAGCTGGCCTCGCACCAGCTGACCGGCCACCACCGGTTTGAATCGCCCGGCCTGGAAATCGACTGGCAGCTGACGACCGCCAGCGCGGAGAGTGACACCCTGGACCGGCGCGAGTACCGGTATCGCCGCTCCGCCGGCAGCGACGACCCGTTCCGTCTCGTGCTGGCCGGCAGCAACCCGCGGCGCAGCTGGGAATTCCTGCGCGACGGCAACGAAGACGCCGGCCTGAGCGCCAAGCTGCCCGTGAACCTGCCCTGGGGGATTGCCGCCGACCTGGAAGCGGGCCTGCGGCGCACCGACCGCAAGCGCAGCTTCGACAAGGTGAGCTGGGTCTACCAGATCTTCAACGTGCCCAACGACGTACAGATTTCGCTGCTCTCGCCGTCGCTGGAGTTCATCCTCGATCCGCGCTTCATCCGCCCGGGCGCCTGGGAACTGGCCAACGGCGTCACGCAGATTCCCGGCGCCAGCAACGCCGACAGCTACGTTGCCTCGCAGGATCTGTCGGCGTTCTACGTCTCCAACACCCTGCACTTCGGGCAGAAGCTCGACCTCCAGTTCGGCGCGCGCAAGGAAGACTCCAGGCTCGAGGTGGGGCTCCAGGCGTCGGCGGACGGCACGGAGAACAAGGCCTCCGAACTCGACAACTCCAACTGGTTGCCGGCGCTGAACCTGTCGTGGTTCCTGGACGATGCGCAGACCCTGCGCGGCGGTTTCAGCCGCACCGTCAACCGGCCCCAGTTCCGCGAGATCGCGCCCGTCACCTACCGCGACCCGGAAACGCGCGACCAGTCGTTCGGCAATCCGCTGCTGCAGCAGGCCCAGCTCAAGAGCTACGACCTGCGCTACGAATACTCGTGGAACCAGGCCGAGGGCATCACCCTCGCGGCCTTCCTCAAGGACATCGACAAGCCGATCGAGGTCGTGGTGAGCTCCGACAGCGTGGGCGAACCCTTCGTGAGCTTCGCTAACGCCAGAACCGCGCAGATCTACGGGCTGGAACTCGATGGCCGCTGGGAGCTGGACGAGTTTGCCGGCGTGTCCGAACACCTGGGCTACAGCTACGTGTCGGGCAATGTCTCGCTCATCGAATCCAAGGTCGAGCTTCAGCAGGCGCTCGATTTCTGCAACCCGCCGGTCTCGGTGTCGGACCGCCCGCTGCAGGGGCAGTCCCCGTGGATCGCCAACCTGACGATGGGCTACACCAATCCCATCACCGAATCCGATATCGCGCTGCTGTTCAACATGTTCGGCAAGCGCAGCGTTCGCGTGGGCCAGCTGCAGGGCTGCTCGGGATTGCCGGACGAGGAAGAACAGCCGGCACCGCAGGTCGACCTCAACCTGCGCCAGCGGCTGCTGAGCGGATGGAAGCTGGGCCTCAAAGCCCGCAACCTGCTCGACCCCAAGGTGCGCGTGAAGCAGGGCGCATTCACCACGCGCGAGTACCAGTTCGGGCGCACCGCCACCTTGTCGATCGAGTACGAGTTCTGACATGCGCTTGCCCAGCCTGCGCTCCCGTTCCAACCTCCCCCCGCTTGCCGGAATGGTCCTGCTGGGCCTCGCGGCCTGCTCCGGCGGGGGAACCTCGCGCGGCCCCGGCGACGAAGGCGTGGACGGCACTCCGCAGCCCAACCTGCCGTCCAATGTGGGCCCGGTTCTGCGCGGCTCGCTGGGTTCCGGGTCGGGCCGGATCAAGAATGAGGCGATCGAGCCCGATCCTTACTCGATCGCCGCGCTGTTCACCGCCGCCGGGCTCTCGCCGCCGTCCGGCAACGCCCAGTCGCTGGCGGGCGCCATCGACCGCCGTGGCCTGCCGACAGCAACGGCCGCTGCGATTTCCGGCCTGGAATTCGCGCCGCCCCCAACCTGGCCGCCGGCCAGCGCTTCCGACGGAGATGTGCTGCCGCTGCCCGCCACCGTCGTCGCCACCGGGTACGCGGGAGCCTTTGATCCGTCCGTGCCCGCGGGCGGCCGCTGGACCGCGGGCTGGACGCTCGCGCTCGACGGAACCCTTTCGCGCTGGAAATTCTTCGGCGGGCCGCTGGCACCCGGCACCGCCCTGTTCCAGTCGTCCCAGCCGCGCGCCAACGGCGACTGCCCGGACGGCACCACACCCAAGGGTCGCTTTTCCGAGCGCTTCGGCGCACTCGCGGCGGATGAAACCGGCCTGTTCTTCAACCAGGGCGGCGACTACGACATCTGCCAGCTGCCCGAGCGCCTCGCCGGAACGCCCGCCACCGGGGGCACGCAGCCGCTGCTGACCAACGACAACGTGTACGAACTGGCCGACACAACGAGCACCCGGGTCGGCAATGGCGAGGCATCGAGCACCGACCTTCCGGCCCCGCGCGGCGTGGTGCTGAGCGTCGAGCCAGGAACCCTGGTTTTCGGCAAGCCGGAGCAGTCGCTGGTGGTCACGCGCGGCTCGCGGCTCGAAGCGGCGGGCCTGCCCAGCGCACCGATCACCTTTACCTCGATGCAGCAGCTGGAGGCCCGCTTTGACGGTGATTCCAGCACCGCTGCCGCTGGTGACGCTGGAGGCTGGGGCGGGCTGGTGCTGATGGGACGCGCACCCAACGCCGGGTGCCGCAAGGCGCCCTGCGACGTCAATACCGTGCCGTTCGGCCGCCACGGCGGCGCGTCGCCGGACGATCGCTCCGGAACGCTGCGGTACGTGCTGCTCCGCAACGCCGGTGGCACCGACCCCGGGACATTTGGTGTGCCACCGTTCCCGTCCCTGTCACTCCTGTCCACCGGCCGGCGCACCGCGATCGACCACGTACAGGCCCACGGCGGCAGCGACCTGGGCGTGGTGATCGATGGCGGAAGCAGCTTTCTGACCCACACAGCGATCACCGCTCACCGGTTCATCTTCAGCCTGACCGCCGGCTCGGGCTGGACGGGCGGCCTGCAGCATGTGCTGGTCATCCCGCAGGTGGATTCCAGCGCCGGCGTGGAGATCGGCGGCGACAGCCGGCCACCGTTCACCTTTCCGCTGATCGCCAATCTCACGGTGCTCGGCGCAGCGGCGGAGACCGGGGATTTTTCGCAGGCGCTGCTGGTTCGCGGCGGCAGCCGCCTGCAGATCTGGAACGCCATCCTGGCCGGGGATTTCCCCGCCGGCTGCATCGACCTGGACGACGACGCGACGTTCCGGCGTGCGTCCGAAGTGGGCGCCGCGCCACCGGAAATCCCGGGGCCGCACCTGCTGTTCCGCAACTCGGTCGTGGACTGCACGACTTTCAATTTCAACGAGAACGGGTGACCCGTATGACACCGACGCGCTATTCACTGCCCTCGATCCTGATGCTTGCAACGCTCGAACCGGCGCGCGGACACCAGCACGCCGCCGCGCCGGAGGCAACAGGCCATGCCGGGCAACGCCACCGGCCGATCGCCCGCGTGCTGCGCAAGCTCGATCCGGCGGCATCGCCGCGCTCCAGCCGTGGCAATGACCGGGGGGCACTGTGAACTCGCGGACTCTCCTGCTCTGCGCAGCAGCACTCGCGGCCGTGACCGCGTTTGCGCAGGAAGCCCCGACCGGGAAGCTGGACCAGGCCATCAGCAAGGGCGAGCTGCGCGTGCAGCAGGCGGCGCAGGCGCAGCATCGCGTCGACGCGGTGTACGAGCAGATTCGCGCGGCGACCGACGAGTACAAGGGCCTGCAGAAGCAGACGGAAGGTCTCAGCGTGTACCTGGGCCAGCTTCGCACGCAGATTGCCAACCAGGACAAGCAGCTCGGGGAAATCGGCAATTCCATCAACAGCGTGACGGCGGTCGAACGGCAGATCGTGCCCCTGCTGCTGCGCATGGTGGATTCCCTGGACCAGCTCGTTTCGCTGGACGCGCCGTTTTTGAAGAAGGAACGCACCGAACGGGTCCAGCGGCTGCGCGCCACCCTGCCGCGGGCCGACGTGAGCGTGTCGGAGAAATTCCGCAACGTGATGTCGGCGTATGCCATCGAGGTGAACTACGGCAACACCATCGAGGCATACCGCGGTGCGCTGGACGATCAGCGCGAAGTGGACATGCTGCGCATCGGCCGCGTGGCCCTGCTCTACCGCACCCTCGACGGCAAGGAGCGCGCCCACTGGGACAAGGCCACTGGCGCCTGGGTCCCGCTCGACGCGTCCGATGACAGCGACGTGCTCAAGGCCATCCGCATCGCCCGCGAGCAGACGGCGCCCGATCTGGTTCATCTGCCGGTCGCGACGGCGGAGGTGGTGAAATGAAGGGTGTGTTCAAGCGTGACCGGCCATCGGATGCGCGGACGTGCAGCGCGCATCGCCAGCACGGTGCAGCAGGCAGATTGTGGGCGTGGCGGCATCGTGCCGTCCTTCCGGGGCTGATTCTCGCGGCGGCCGTCGGCGTGCTCGCGTCGCCGCCGTCGCTGGCGCAGGCCACTGCGCCGGCGACGAAGTCGATCGACGAACTGCTCCAGCTGGTCGAACAGGGCATTGCGCGCGATCAGCAGGACCAGCGCGCACGTCTGGCCGAATTCGAGAACGACGCGGCCGGGCAGCAGGCGCGCCTCAACCAGGCGCGCGCGGACGTCAAGCGCCTGGAAGCCGAGAGCGCATCGCTGGAAAAGCGCTACGTCGAGAACGAGGCCCGGCTGGCGGCGGAGGAGAGTCGCCTGAACGAACGTCTGGGCTCGCTGCGTGAACTCTTCGGCGCCCTGCAGCAGACCACGGGCGAGTTCAAGGGCGTGGTCCTCAGCTCGGCGGTGAGCTCGCAGTTTCCCGACCGCGAAAAATTCCTCACCGGGCTGATTGCCAAGGCCGGATCGTCCAGCACGTTCCCGTCGATCGAGGAGATCGAAAAGCTCTGGTTCGAGATGCAGCGCGAGATCACCGCCGCAGGCAAGGTGCAGCGCTACCCCGCACGGATCGTCAACGCCGCCGGTCAGCCGATGGATGCGGACGTGACCCGCGTGGGGACGTTCAACGTGATCGCCAAGGGGCATTTCCTGACCACCGACACGGAGACCGGCAAGCTGGTGGAGCTGGCGAGCCAGCCGCACGGCGATCCGCTGAACTCCGCCGCCCGCTTCGAGAAGGCGGCTGCGGGCAGCCACGAATGGCTGTGGCTGGACCCTTCGCGCGGCGTTCTGCTGACCCTGCACGGTTCGCGGCCCGGGACCATCGAACGCCTGCAGCAGGGCGGCACGGTGGGTTACGTGATCATGGCCGTGGGCGTGATGGGCGCCGTGGCCGCGGTGTACCAGTTCTTCTTCCTTGGCGTGATGGGCGCGCGGGTGCGCCGCCAGCTCGCCAACCTGAACCAGCCGGTCGACGACAATCCCCTGGGCCGCGTGCTCGCGACGTTCCGCGGCGACATGGCCAGGGTGGACCAGGACGCCGAAGTGGTGGAGCTGCGCCTGTCCGAGGCCGTGATGAAGGAGATCCCGCCGCTGGAACGTTTCCAGTCGCTGCTGAAGCTGGTGGTGGCCGCCGGGCCGCTGCTGGGCCTGGTGGGCACAGTGGTGGGCATGATCATCACGTTCCAGGCGATCACCGAGGCCGGCTCCAGCGACCCCAAGCTGATGGCATCCGGCATTTCGCACGCGATGGTCGCCACGGGCCTGGGCCTGGGGATCGCGATCCCGCTGCTGTTCATGAACGCGGTGCTGGTGTCGCGTTCCAAGCGCATCGTGCAGACGCTGGACGAACAGAGCGCGGGCCTGCTGGCGGAGCGCCTCGAAAACCTGGGGCGCGGTTCGCCGGTCGCGGCCTGATCGCATGAGCGAGCTCTACACGCTGGTGGCGGTGACCCTGCGCGACATCGTCGACGCCGGCGGGCCCGTGGTTTACGGGATCCTGCTCGCCTGCTTCCTGCTGTGGGCGCTGATCTTCGAGCGCATGATCTATTTCCGCTTCGTCCTGCCACGCGAGGCGCGCAGGCTGCTGTCGGAGTGGCAGCAGCGGCCGGACAAGCACTCGTGGCGCAGCCGCAAGATTCGCGAGGCGATGATCTCGCGCCTCAATGCCGCCATGAACGCCAACATGCCCATGCTGCGCGTGCTGGTGCCGATGTCACCGCTGCTCGGGCTGCTCGGCACCATCGTCGGCATGCTCGAAGTGTTCGACTCCATGGCCGCGCGGGGCTCCACCGACGCGCGGACGCTGGCCAGCGGCGTGTCGCAGGCCATGGTCTGCACCATGGCCGGGCTGATGGTGAGCATCACCGGCCTGTTCCCGGTTTATTACTTCAAGGTCCGCACGCGCTCGGAAACCGAGCTGCTGGCGGACCGCTTCACCTACTGAGCCGCCACCATGCGCTTCCGCCGCCACGCCACCGAGTCGGACGAGACCGGCATCGACCTCGCGCCGATGCTCGACTTCGTCATGAACCTGCTGATCTTCTTCATCATCACCGCCGCGGTGGTGAAGGAATCGGGTGTCGAGGTGAACCGGCCCGACGCGGCAACCGCGAGCAAGCAGGACCGCGCCAACATCATGGTGGCCATCGATGCCAACGGCGACATCTGGATCAACCGCCGCCGCGTCGACCCGGATTCGGTGCGCGCCAACATCGAGCGGTTGCGGGCGGAAAACCCCAAGGGGTCGCTCGTGATCCAGGCCGACGAAGTGGCCCAGGCCAAGCAGATCATGTCGGTGATGGACGGCGCACGCGCAGCCGGCGTGTACGAGATTGCGCTCGCCGCCCGGCTGCGCTGACCGCCGATGATGCAGGAACGCGTCCGTTTTCCGCTGGCCATCGCGGCCTCGCTGGCGTTCACCGTCGGCCTGTTCGTGCTGATGCAGGGCCTGATCGTGACCGGCAAGAGCACCATCGAGGACCAGCTCGGGAGCTACTCGCCGCGGTTCATCCGCATCAAGCGCGGCGAGGACGTGAAGCCGGTGGAGCGCAAGGCCGAGCGTCCACCCGCACCGGACCGCCCGCCTGCACCCCCGTCGGCGCCAGCGGCGCAGGCCTCGGCCCAGGTGAGCCAGGCGCTGTCGATCGGTGACGTGGACGTGGCCGTCGATCTGGCCGCCAGTTCCGGGCTCGACGGCGGCACCGGCACCGACGGCGAGTACCTGCCCATGGTCAAGGTCGCCCCGGTCTACCCGCCGCGCGCGATGCAGCGCGGCCTGGAGGGCTGGGTGCTGGTGGAGTTCACCGTGACGGCCTCCGGCACGGTGCGGGATGTCATGGCCATCGACGCCGATCCCAAAGGCGTGTTCGACGAGGCCGCCATCGATGCGGCGCAAAAGTTCCGCTACAAGCCGCGAGTGGTGTCCGGCAAGCCCGTGGACGTGAGCGGCGTGCAGAACGTGATTCGGTTCGAGCTGGAGAAATAGACGATGCGTGTGCCCTTGCCCTTCCGTGCGCTGCCCCTGGCGCTCGCCGCGATCCACCTCTTTGCGCACGCTGGCGAGCAAAGCACCCCCGCAGCCGAAAACCCCGTCACGGTTGAGCGCAAGGACAGGGACGCGCCGCCGCCGGTGCTGCGCGAGCTGGCGTTCAAGAAGATTGCCAGGGCGCGCGAGCTTGCGGAAGCCAAGCAGTTCGAGGCGTCCCTGAACATTCTCGAACGTGTGCGGGAGGACCGCCGCTCCAACGACTACGAGAAGGCCACGGCCTGGAGCATCAGCGGCTTCTGCCTGAACGAGCTCAAGCGCACGCCCGAAGCCCAGGCGGCGTATCGCCAGGTCATGGCGCTGCCGGAGGTTCCCGAGAGCCTGCGCATCAGCACGCTGTATTCGCTGGCGCAGACGCATATGCAGGCCGATGACTGGAAAGGTGCGACGGTGATCCTGGAGCAATGGCTGGCGCGGCAGGCTGAGCCATCGGCCGGCGCCTACACCCTGCTCGGCCAGGCCTATTACCAGATCAGGGACTACGCCAAGGCGCGGGTGCCGATGGAGAAGGCCATCGAGATCGGGCGCCAGAAAGGCGAGACCATTCGCGAGAACAATTACCTCCTGCTGCGCGCGATCTACTTCGGCGAGAAGGACTACCTGCGGCTGGCCGAGGTGCTGAAGAACCTCGTCGCCGACTACCCGCGCAAGGAGTACTGGGTGCAGCTGGGCGCGGTCTACGGCGAGCTGGATCAACCCCTCAAGCAGCTCGCCGCCATGGCCTACGCCTACGAGCAGGGCTACCTCACCAGTGCCGCGGAGTACACGACCCTGGCCCAGCTCCTGCTCGCCAACAATGTTCCGCGGCGCGCCGCCGACGTGGTCCAGGCCGGCATCGACAAGCAGCTTTTCGAGGCCGACGCCAAGTCCTATCGCCTGCTGGCCGACGCGTTCGTGATGGCCAAGGAATATCCCAAGGCGGTGGCGGCGCTGGAGAAGGCCGTGCAGCACACCCAGAACCCGGAGATGTACCTGCGCCTGGCGCAGCTGTACATGGAGAACGCGCAGTATCCGCAGGCGGCGGCCTCGGCCGAAACCGCGCTGAAAAAGGGCACGCTCAACCGTCCGGACATTGCCCACATCGTCTCGGGACTGTCGCTCTACGAACTCAAGCGCCTGCCCGAGGCACGCACGGCATTCGAGCACGCGGCGGCCGATGAGCGTTCGCGCGCAATGGCGCAGCAATGGCAGCAGTTTATCGACCGGGAGCAGACGCGGCTCGCCGCGATGCGTGCGCTCGGCGCCGTCTGAGACGGCCCGCTTTCCCCGGACCGATTCCGGCTTAGCCGCTCGCGGCCCCGCGCCGCCGTCTGCCACCGAGTGATCGGCGCTGACAAGCGATAGCCGGTCGATTGCCCGAGTGACGCGCCTGCCGGCCGTCCGGCGCCTGGTCGGGCCCTTCAAATCCAATGCCGTCCAGAAAAAAGGCGCCGGGTTTCCCCGGCGCCTTTGTCGGGCAGCCTGCCCGATCCGTGACGCTGCGACCTCAGTCGTTCTCGACCGTGCTGATCGTGGTGCAGTCGAAGACCGAGTTGCGGATGAAGAGGTTTGAACCCGGGGCATCGAGGGTTCCACCCTGCTCAAGCGAACGATCGAAGGTCAGGGCATCGTCGATGTCCAGGCATCCCTTCGACTGGTCACCCGTGGCAACCGAGTTCCAGAGCTGCGTGCGAACGCCGCCGCGGAACACGATGGCCTGGCCGTCGTCGATGCTGCCACCGGACGCCCGGTTGGCCGGGCCGACGATGGTGAAGTTCGACAGCAGGGCAAACGACTCGAAGGGCGCGGCCGCGTTTCCAGGGCTGGAACCGGCTTCGATGCCGCGTCCAAGGCCGGGCGACTCGGAATCGGCCTGCACGATGTAGACAAACTGTGCGCCGCCGGTCCAGCCGTTGTCGTAGTCGATGGAGTCATCGAAGGTGCTGCTGACCACGACGTGCGAGACAAAGCTGTTGCCGCCGAAGAACTCGATGCCGTCGTCGAAGCCCTTGTGCACCTGCACGTAGTCGACGGTCGTGCCGCGGCCGACTCCGCCCATGGTGAGCCCGTTGAGCTCGTTGCCGCTGCCGTCGATGTCATTGCCGGCGTGACGGATCACGACGTAACGCAGCGAACCGGAGTTGTCGTTGTCGCTGTTGCCGCCGTAGAAGCCGACGTTGCCTTCCAGCGGGAGATCGCAGGTGGCGAACGCGGCGTTGGCGCACTTGTTGTCGCGTCCGTATCCCAGGATGGCCACACCGGCCCATTCGCCGGAATCGGAATCCACCGGCGTGGACAGGTTGGCGTCGAAGCGCTGCTGGAGCTGATTGAGCGAGGTCATGACGATGGGCGCCGCAGCCGTCCCGTTGGCCACGATCCTGGATTTGCGGCTGACGATCAGCGCTTCCTGTGGCTGGCCGAAGATGAGCGTTCCCGGCTGGATCGTGAGCGTCACCGCCGTAGGATTGGCAACCTGATTGCGCGCGCGGTAGCCGTTGCCCACGTAGGTGCCGGGGAAGCCATCCTGCAACTCGTACACGTTGTCGTTGGTCAGCAGCAGGTTGCCCGCGATCTCGCGCGGCAGGCGGCAGACGTCGTAATCACCCGATGCGGCACCGCCGGTGAACAGCTTGGGGAAGGTCTCGTCGTTCGCCAGGCTACCCACCCGCGCGCTGAACGTGCCCCGCAGCGTGGTGCCCGAGGGGCAGGTCCCATTGGCCACCGGCGCGCTCTTCCCGGAAAGCGCCGTGCCCGGCGCGGCACTGCCGCCGAAGAACTTCCACACATCCTGGTTGCCGTTGACACCGACCGTCCAGCGCTGGTCCCAGTGCTGGCTGCGCGACTGGGCAGGATCGAAAGCGCCGCTGAACGAGGTGTTGACGATCGTGGCGGGCACCGGGAACGCGGTCGACCCGGTCGCGCTGGCGGGAGGCCAGGTGGCGGGGCGCGTGAAGTTGCCGCGGCGCAGCGCGGTGGGCGTGCACGTCGGCCGGCCGTTCTCGTCGAGCGCCAGGTCGAGGTCCACGCTGTTGTCGTAATCTGCCGTTGGAAGCAGGAAATCGATGGTGGAGAACGTCTCGGCGCCTTCCACGGCGCTCGGCTGGCTCGTGCCGGTTCCCAGGGTGCCGACCAGCGCACCGGCGGGAATTTCGTCGTCCTGGATCTGCACCTTGGTGCGGTTTCCGGGGCTCGGCGCAAGTGTTGCGCCGCTTCCGCTCACCGACGTGATCTGGACGAGGAAATTTTCCAGCGGCTCGATTGCGCTGTTGTCCAGGATGCGGAACGGCACGGCAACCGCTTTCTTCCCGGCGGGAACCTGGATCGAGCCGGACTTGGCGGCAAAGTCGCTGCCAAATTTCGCGGACCCGTTCTTGGTGGTGTAGCGAATGGTGACAGGCCCTGCAGCAGCTTCGGAAAGCTGGAAATTCACCTTGACCTGGTTGCTGCACTCGCGGGCGTTGACCGTGGTGTTGGCCACGCGAACCTGCGGAACGGCGAGGGCAGGCGTCGCCAGCGACAGGCTCGCCGCCCCCAGTGCGACTGCGTTAAAGAAAAACAACGGTGCACGACACTTCATGGTGGCTCCCTGGATGGACCGGTAGTTGGTCTTGGGAGCGTAGAGGCGAGATATGACGGAACGGTGACGGCTGCCTGCCAACGTCAGAATCACCGGACAGCGGCAGCCGTGTCACGAGAGTCCGGTCGATGGGTGCCGATTCCTCCACTCAGACCGCACTGACCCCGAAACGAGAATGGCCCGCCGAAGCGGGCCATTCTGCCGACAGGGTTGCGGCGCCTCAGACCGGTTCCAGCGCTACGGGTTTCTCGCGTGCTTCGAGCTCGAAGTCGAGCTTGTCGTCCTTGACATCCACGTGCACCCTTCCGCCATGGGCCAGCTTGCCGAACAGCAGTTCTTCGGCGAGCGGACGCTTGAGATTCTCCTGGATCACGCGAGCCATCGGACGCGCACCCATCTTGGCATCGTAGCCACGCTCGGCGAGCCAGGCGCGTGCGGCATCGTCGATTTCCAGGACCACCCCCTTGGACGCGAGCTGTTCCTCGAGCTGCAACAGGAACTTGTCCACCACGCGTGCGACCTCGGCGCGGCTCAGGGCAGCAAACGGAACGATGGCATCCAGACGATTGCGGAACTCCGGCGTGAACATCTTGCGGATCACTTCCAGCTGATCGGAGCTGTGGTTCTGCTCTGAGAACCCCATCGACCGGCGCGATGATTCCTCCGCACCCGCATTGGTGGTCATGACCAGGATCACGTTCCGGAAATCGGCCTTGCGTCCGTTGTTGTCGGTGAGTGTGCCGTGGTCCATGACCTGCAGCAGCAGGTTGAAAACGTCGGGGTGCGCCTTCTCGATTTCATCCATCAGCACCAGGCAATGCGGGTGCTTGACGACGGCCTCGGTCAAAAGGCCGCCCTGATCGAACCCGACATATCCAGGGGGCGCACCGATGAGGCGAGAAACCGTGTGACGCTCCATGTACTCGGACATGTCGAACCGGATCAGCTCGATGCCCAGCAGCTGTGCAAGCTGGCGCGTGACCTCAGTCTTGCCGACGCCGGTCGGGCCGGCGAGCAGGAAGTTGCCGATCGGCTTGTCGGGATTGCCCAGGCCCGAGCGCGACAGCTTGATGCTGGCCGTGAGCTGCTCGACCGCCTTGTCCTGCCCGTAGATCACGAGCTTGAGATCACGCTCCAGCGTGGCCAGACGGTCGCGGTCGTTGCTGGACACCGACTTGGGCGGGATGCGGGCGATCTTGGCCACGGTTTCTTCGATGTCCCGAACCTGCACCGTCTTGCGACGCTTGGATTCTGGCAGCAGGCGCAGCCGGGCGGCCGCTTCGTCGATGACGTCGATGGCCTTGTCCGGCAGCAGGCGGTCCGTGATGTGCCGGGCCGACAGCTCCACGGCCGATCGCAACGCGCCGCGGGTGAACTGCACAGAGTGATGTTCTTCGAACTTGGCGCGAAGGCCTTCGAGAATTTTCACCGCGTCTTCGACGCTCGGCTCGGTGACATCGATCTTCTGGAACCGGCGCGCCAGCGCGCGATCCTTCTCGAAGACGCCGCGATACTCCTGGTAGGTGGTTGACCCGATGCAGCGCAGCGTCCCCCCGGCCAGCAGCGGCTTGAGCAGGTTGGACGCATCCATCACCCCGCCGCTGGCCGCACCGGCGCCGATGATCATGTGAATCTCGTCGATGAAGACGATGGCGCCAGGCATCTGCACGAGTTCCTGCATCACCGCCTTGAAACGCTTTTCGAAGTCGCCGCGATACTTGGTGCCGGCGATCAGGCTGCCCAGGTCGAGCGAATACACGATGGAGCTCTTGAGCAGGTCCGGCACCCTGTCCTCCACGATGAGCCATGCGAGCCCTTCGGCGATGGCGGTCTTGCCCACGCCCGCCTCGCCCACCAGCAAGGGATTGTTCTTGCGGCGGCGGCACAGCGTCTGCATGACGCGCTCGATCTCGTGCTCGCGCCCGATCAAGGGGTCGATCTGCCCACGGGTGGCGCGCTCGTTCAAATTGACGGCGAACTGTTCCAGCGCCGATTTGCCCTGCGGTTTTCCCTCGTCCTTGTCCTCGCCTTCCGGCGATGATTCCGAGGACGGCTGCGGGCTCGGGTTGTTCTTGGCGATGCCGTGAGAGATGAAATTGACCACATCCAGGCGGCTCACGCCCTGCTCGTTGAGCAGATAGACGGCGTGGGTGTCCTTTTCGGCGAACATGGCCACGAGCACGTTGAGCGTCGTCACCTGCTTTTTGCCGGCCGCCTGCACGTGATAGATGGCACGCTGCAGCACGCGCTGGAAGGACAGCGTGGGCTGGACCTCGGTCTGTTCGCCGCTGCGGGTGGCGTGAATGTTGTGACGGATGTAATCGCGCAGCTGGCGTTCGAGCTTCTCCAGATCTGCTCCGCTGGCGGTCAGCACTTCGGACACGTTGGCATCCGACAGCAGGGCCAGCAGCAGGTGTTCAACCGTCAGCAGCTCGTGACCCTCTCCGCGAGCGGCGAGGAACGCGGCGTCGAGTGCTTTCTGCAGTTCGTCAGACAACATGGTCAGCTCCGTCGGAACGACAAGTCGGTTGAAAAGGACACACCTCTAGGCTTTCTCTAGGACGGCCAGCAGCGGGTGCTGGTTCTGGCGTGCGAAGGCGTTCACCTGGGCCGTCTTCGTTTCCGCAATTTCGGCAGGGAAAACACCTGCCACGCCGCGGCCCTTGGTGTGCACATGCAACATGATCTGCACTGCCGCTTCCCGTGTGTGGTGAAAGAACTGCTGCAAAACCTGGACCACGAACTCCATCGGCGTGAAGTCATCGTTCACCACCACGACCTTGAACATGGGCGGCTGCTGGGTCCTGGGCTTGGCCGCTTCGACCACGTTGCCATGGTCGGAACCGATGCGAATTTTGGGGGTTTCACTCATGGCCGGAGTCTAGCGCGACGCGGGTGGATTGGAATGCCCCGGCGACTGCTGGAAAGGTCGGACCGTCCGGCGTCGTTTCAAGGGCGGGCAGGCAATCTGCGGGACCTGAATTTGTGCGCGGGCGTGACGTTCGCGTGGCGGAAACATCGATCAGCTGCCTGACGCTTGGCTCGCCGCACGCGCTTCCGCGAAAATGGCGCCCCGCACTGCCGCGGGGCAGGTGCCGGAGTCGATCAACATGGGGTTCATTTCGCGTTTCCTCCTCCTGCTCTGCGGCTCCTGCGCCCTGCTGGTCGGCATCCAGGTGCCGGGCTTCGTCGACCAGTACGAGAAGCGCATCGATGCCCACTTCGTCGAGGTGCAGACTAATCTCAAGCCGTTCCAGGACATTGCCGACAAGTTCCACGGCGGCTCGCTCGACGCGCTGATCCGGAAACACGAGGCCAGCCCGGATCAGAGCTTCCGGGCCGAGGGCGACGCCATCCGCAAGATCGAGCAGCGGTTCCAGTTGCTGCAGAGGGAAAAGATCGCGTTGCAAACCAGCCTGCCGAGACAGGTCGTCCACATGGCCACCGAGGCCGACCGGGGGCTGATCGAGGAAGCGCGACGCGATTACTCGTTCACGGTGCTGCTCAACCAGGTCTCGCTGATTTCCGGCCTGATCTTCGCGGTCGGTGTTGTCCTTTGCCTGGAGCTGATCCTCGGGATTTTTCGCTGGATGTGGCAGCCCCGGCGCAATCCATTGCGACACTGAGTCCCGGTCACGCACGGTTCGCCGCTTTCCTTGCCCCACCTGATATGCCCGGTCTGCCGCCTGCCGCTGGAACCGGCGGTCACGCGCTGGCATTGCGCCGAGGGGCACAGCTTCGACCTTGCGCGCGAGGGCTATCTCAACCTGCTGCTCGCGCATCAGAAGAACAGCCTGGCACCCGGTGACAATGCGGAATCCCTGCACGCCCGCCGGGCCTTTCTCCAGGCCAACCATTACGGGCCACTCCGCGAAGCGGTGGTGGAGGTGCTGGCCCCCTTGAAAGCGCGGCAGTTGCTCGACCTCGGCTGCGGTGAGGGCTACTACACGCAGGCCATGTCCTCGGTAGCGGCGGATATCGTCGGGCTGGACATTGCCAAGCCGGCCATTCAACTGGCAGCCCGATGGTGTCGGGGCCTGACCTGGGTGGTGGCCAGTGGCGCCAGCATTCCGCTGGCCGATGCGTCTGTCGACGTGGTGTGCAACCTCTTCACGCAGTTGCACGTGACGGAAATGCTGCGCGTGCTCGCCCCTGGGGGGCATGTCCTGGTGGTGACGCCGGCGTGGGACCATCTCTGGAATGTTCGCGAGCGCTTGTTCGACGAGGTTCGCGCTCACGATCCCGAGAAATTTCTCGCAGGTTTCGAAAGCGCTTTCGAACTGCGCTTGCAGCGCCGCATTGCTTTTGAATTGAGGCTGACGCCTAATTCCCTGCGACAGCTGCTGCTCATGACCCCGTACGCCTGGAAGGCGCGCCCCGAAAAGCGAGCGGCCTTGGAGGAATCCCCTCCGGAGGCGTCCGACGCATCCTTCGTGCTGATGCTCTTCCGGAAGCTTTAGCGGCAGTGCGCTGCCTCCCAGGCGGCGCTCCACGAAACAGCGTCGCTCCACGAAAAAGCCCGATGCGCGAGGCGAACCGGGCCTTGTCGTTGCACGCAGTTTTCACGTTGCAAATTGCATGTTTCGCATTCTGCAATCGTGCATCCGAAACGATTTTCCTCCTTGAAAATAACGTGAAAGTGAGCTTTCAAGCCGCTTTCACGAATGGCATATGCGTTGCCACAGGCTCCAGGGAGATTTCTGTCACTGCTGACCTGGTCCCGTTTCCGGAGCGCTTGTCGGCAGGCACTAGACGGCGGGTCCACCGCCGCGGCCACGTCCCAGGATCAGCGAAATCACGAACAGCACCAGGAAGACGAGAAACAGGATCTTTGCGATGTCGGTCGCGGCGCCGGCGATACCGCCAAAACCGAATACCGCCGCAACGATGGCGATGATGAAGAAGATGACGGCATATCTGAGCATGACAGTACCCTCGGAAGTCCGCGCCGATCCTGGCGCTTGGGCAACACTGTCCAGCTTCCATGCCAATCATGAACACGGCATATATATCAGTCTCTTAAGTGATTTTTTTCAGGCAATCCATCCCGATCGTCCCCTGGCAATCAACGCTTTGCGCACCTTGGGGTCCAGGGTACCTTGCAGAATGAAGTCCTCAACCATCCATACGAGAACACCATGACGACCGCTCGAACCACCGCCATGCGGGTGCTGATTGTCGATGACGACGCCTCCATCCAGAGAGCCTTTCGCCGACACCTGGAGGATGAGGGCTACGGCGTGGTGTCAGCCCAGTCGGCTGTGGAAGCCGAGGCCGCACTCGGCCGTGCCGTGTTCGACGTCTGCATTCTCGATCTGAACCTGGGCGAGACCAACGGACTGGACCTGCTGCCCAAGCTGCGCGAATGGGCGCCGTGGATGAGGATCGTCATGGTCACCGCCGTCGACGACGTCAGCGTCGCGATGCAGGCGATCCGCGTCGGCGCCAACGATTACCTGGTCAAGCCCTGCGATCCGCAGCAGCTGAGCCTGGCGGTGGACCAGCAGGCACAGGCGCGCTGGATGGAGAAGCGCATCGAGTCGCTGGAAAGCGCGCCCGTCACCCAGGAACGGCACGATTTCAGTACCGACAATCCCGGCCTCCGGGCGCAGTTCGAATCCGCGCGCCAGGTAGCCAATACCGACGCGACCGTGCTCATTCTGGGCGAGAACGGCACCGGCAAGACCGCGCTGGCGCGAGCCGTCCACGACTGGAGCGGTCGGCGAAAGGCGACGTTCGCCACGGTGAGCTGCCCATCGCTTTCGGCCGAACTTCTGGCCAGCGAGCTGTTCGGGCACGTGCGCGGTGCGTTCACCGGCGCTACCGACAACCGGCAGGGTCGCGTGCAGGTCGCCGAAGGCGGAACCCTGTTCCTGGACGAGATCGGCGACCTGCCGCTTTCCCTGCAACCCAAGCTGCTGCGGTTCATCCAGGATCACGAATACGAGCGCGTGGGTGATCCGCACACCAAGACCGCCAATGTCCGCGTCATCGCGGCCACCAACCGCGACCTCAAGAAGATGATTGCCGACGGACAGTTCCGCGAGGACCTGTACTACCGTCTCAACGTCATCACCCTGAACATGCCGCCGCTGCGGGAGCGCCGGGAAGACATCGCCGCGATCGCCGAGCGGCTGCTGCTGGAGTTCGTGCGCCAGTACGACCGCCCCGCGCGCCGGTTCAACGAACAGGCCGTGAACTGGCTCCGCCAGTATTCCTGGCCGGGGAACCTGCGTGAACTGCGCAACGTCATCGAGCGGGCGGTCATCCTGTGCAGCCAGGAAACCATCGGGCTCGAGTTTCTGCCCGCCACGCCGCTCGGCACGGTCAGCCCCGGACCCGGGCTCCGTGTCGGTGACACCGTGTCGCTGGAGGAACTGGAGCGCGCCCATATCCTGGCCGTGATGAGTTCCGCGCCGACGCTCGACAATGCGGCGAAGATTCTTGGAATCGACGGGTCCACCCTGTACCGGAAGCGCAAGCAGTACGACGCCGCGCGGGCCGAGCCAGAAGCCGAGCGGGCCAGTGTAAGTTGACGCGGGCTGAACCAATCGTTCGGCCGGACCGTGAACGAATCAGCAGGCGGACCCGACTGCAGCGGCCCGCTGCGTAAGGTGACAATCGCGTTCGAACGGGGAAAGCCCGTTGGCCGGCTGAATCGGAGTCCGGCAGTGGTTTTCCGTGAACATCGGGGAACAAGCTCGAATAACACGGAAATCCGACGGCGTGTTCCCCCAGATATTCCCCCGGACTCCGCAGGCTGCGCGCGGAAAAGATCGGACGACTCTGGACGACAAACCCTGAAAATAGCAGGGTGTCGGAGGTGTTCGCGAACTTCTGCGAACGTCCTCGGACGGAAAACTGGCGCTCCTACCGGGATTCGAACCCGGGTTTAAGCCTTGAGAGGGCTCCGTCCTAGGCCTCTAGACGATAGGAGCATGGCGACAGGGCGCGTATTATAGGGATTCGCGCCGGCCGGACAATGCGTCTGGCTTCGTTGCAGACCCGCGATTCGCTCACGTCCTTCGTCCACCGTCCCAGGATTTCACCATTACTCAGCCCCGACGCATTCCGCGCGCAGAGCACCCCATCTCGCGCTCGATGATTTCCCCGGGCACGCTCAAGACGCTCTACACCCTCAAGGATGCAGGCCACGAGGCCTACATGGTGGGCGGCGGCGTGCGTGACCTGCTGGCGGGAATCACCCCCAAGGATTTCGACATCGCCACCAGCGCGCACCCGGAAGCGGTGCGGCGGCTGTTCCGGTCGTGCCGCATGATCGGGCGGCGTTTCGTGATCTGCCATGTGCGCTTCGGCGAGGAAGTGCTGGAAGTCACCACCTTCCGTGGCCCCGTCACCGACTCGCACGAGCGCGACGAAACCGGCCGCATCCTGGTGGATAACGACTACGGCACGCTGGAGGAGGACGCCTTCCGCCGCGACTTCACCGTGAACGCGCTGTATTACGACATCCGCGACTTCTCCATCGTCGACTACTGCGGCGGCGTGGAGGACCTGAAAGCCGGCGTGCTGCGCCTGATCGGCGAGCCGGAGTTGCGCTATCGCGAAGACCCGGTGCGCATGCTGCGCGCCATCCGCATCGCCAACAAGCTGCACTTCCGGCTCGATCCGGCCACCGCGGCGCCGATCAAGCGCCTGGCCCCGCTGCTGGCCGAAGTCCCCGCGGCGCGCCTGTTCGACGAGGTGCTCAAGGTCCTGCTGTGCAAGGAGGGGGCGGACAACTTGTACGGCCTGCGCGTCTATGGCCTGTTCCGCCAGCTGTTCCCGTCCACCGACGCGGCGCTGGCCGACCCGGCGCGGCTCGCGTTCGTCACCGCGGCGCTGGGCAATTCGGCCGACCGCCTGGCCAAGGACCAGTCGGTCAGTCCCGCCTTCACCTACGCCGCGCTGCTGTGGCCCGCGGTGGAAGTGCGGTCGCTGGCCTTGCAGCAGAAAGAGGGGCACCCCGAAGCCATTGCACTGGAACAGGCGGCGGACGAAGTCATCGCCAAGGCCGTCCAACGCGTCGCCATTCCCAAGCGCTTCTCCATCCCCATGCGCGAGATCTGGACGATGCAGCCGCGCTTCGAGATGCGCGCGGGTGGACGGGCGCGGCGGCTGATGACGCACCCGCGTTTCCGCGCCGCCTATGACTTCCTGCTGATGCGCGCCCAGGCGGGTGACGGGCACCTGCGCGAACTCGCGCAGTGGTGGACCGACGCTCAGGGCGCCGCCGAGCTGCCGCCGATCCCCGCGGCGCGTCCCGGTGCGCAGGAACAAGAGGACACGGGCGAATTCATTCCGGCCGGCGCCGCAGGAGACGGCGCAGCGCCCAAGCGGCGTCGCCGCCGCCGTCGCACCGGCCGGCGCACCGTGAGCGAGGCCGAACCCGCCACCTGAGTGACGCGCGTGCGCACGGCGTACATCGGGCTGGGAGCCAACCTCGGCCATCCCGCGACGCAATTGCGCCAGGCGCTGGCGGCCATCGCAGGCCTGCCGGGCACCGCCATCACGGCGACGTCCCGTTTCTATCGCTCCGCGCCCATGGGGCCGGCCGCGCAGCCGGACTACTGCAACGCCGTCTGCCGGGTGGCCACGGCGCTGGCGCCACGCGAGCTGCTCGATGCCCTGATCGACATCGAGCGTGCCGTGGGCCGGGTGCGCGGCGCAGAACGCTGGGGCCCGCGCCTGCTCGACCTGGACCTGCTGCACGTCGTCGATCACCCGCTCGACGAGGAGGGCCTGCGCTTGCCGCATCCGGGCTTGGCGAAGCGCAATTTCGTCCTCGTGCCGCTGGCCGAGATCGCTCCTGAATTGGAGATTCCGGGCGTCGGAGCGGTGTCGACGCTCGCCGCTGCGGCGGGACGACAGGGGCTCAGCATCTGGGACGACGCCGTCACGTGACGCCTTGCCCCCGGCAGAAACTGACGCGGCGGGTCGCCTTGGTATAGTTTCCGCGCCTTTCCCGAGTCGGCCGCCAGATGGAAAACCCCAGCAAGCCCGTCCAGATTTCCGAGCTCCGCCGCATGCGTGCCGCGGGCGAGAAGATCGCCTGCCTCACCTGCTACGACGCCAGCTTTGCGCTGATTGAAGACCGCGCCGGCGTGGACGTGGTGCTCATCGGTGATTCGCTGGGCATGGTCATCCAGGGCGGCAGCACCACCACGCCGGTGACCGTCAGCGACGTGGTCTACCACTCGCGCTGCGTGGCGCCGCACCTCAAGCGCGCGTTCCTGGTGGCGGACCTGCCGTTCTTTTCCTACGCCACGCTGGACCGCGCGCTCGACTCCAGCCAGCGCGTGATGCAGGAAGGCGGCGCCAAGATGGTCAAGCTGGAAGGCGGGCGCGAGCAGGCCAGCATCGTGGAGTACCTGTCCGTGCGCGGCGTGCCGGTGTGCGCGCACCTGGGTCTGCGGCCGCAGTTCGTGCACAAGATGGGCGCCATGAAAGTGCAGGGCCGCGACGAAGCCGCGGCCGAGGACATGCTGCACGACGCCCGCATCCTCGCCGACGCCGGCGCCGACCTGCTGCTGCTCGAATGCGTGCCCGCGGCCCTGGGCCGGCGCATTGCCGAGGCGAGCCCGGTGCCGGTGATCGGCATCGGCGCCGGCCCCGGCGTGGACGGCCAGATCCTGGTGCTGCACGACGTGCTCGACATCTCGCCCATGGTCACGCTCGGGCGCCGTCCGCGCTTCGTGAAGAACTACATGACCGGCGGCGCCACCATCGAGGCCGCCATCCGCGCCTACGTGGCCGAGGTCAAGTCCGGTGCCTACCCGGCGGTCGAGCACTGCTTCTGAATGCGCACCGTCCACACCGTGGGGGAGTTGCGTTCCCAGGTCACGGCCTGGAAGCGGGACGGCAGCCGCGTGGCCTTCGTGCCGACCATGGGCAACCTGCACGCCGGCCATCTCCAGTTGATTGCACGGGCGCGCTCGCTGGCGCCGCGGACCGTGGCCAGCGTGTTCGTGAACCCGCTCCAGTTCGGCCCGAACGAGGACTTTGACCGCTATCCGCGCACGCTCGCCGAAGACGCGGCCAAGCTCGAAGCCGCCGGCTGCGACCTGCTGTTCGCGCCCGGCGTGGCCGAGATGTATCCGCGTGGACGGCAGAACCTGAGCGGCGTGCGCGTGCCCGCCTTGTCGGAAATGCTCGAGGGGGAGTTCCGCCCCGGGTTTTTCGATGGCGTGGCCACCGTGGTCACCATCCTGTTCAACCAGGTGCAGCCCGACGTGGCGGTTTTCGGCGAAAAGGACTGGCAGCAGTTGCAGGTGGTGCGGCGCATGGTGGCCGACCTGCACCTGCCGATGGAGATCGTGGGCCATCCCACGGCCCGCGACGCGGACGGCCTGGCGCTGTCATCGCGCAACCAGTATCTGTCGGCGGAAGAGCGGGCGCAGGCGCCGGTCATCCACCGTGTCCTGGCCGCCGCTGCCGCCCAGCTTTGCGCGGGAAGGCGCGACTATGCCGCCATGCAGTCGGAGGCGGTCCTGGCCCTGCGCGAGGCGGGCCTGGTTCCCCAGTACGTGGAAATCAGAAGGCCCGACATGGGCTTGCCCGACACAGTTCAAGTGGAATGGGTGATCCTGCTGGCTGCTTTTTCAGGCAAAACCCGGCTGATCGATAATATTTTCATATCCATATGACGGCCTTGTTGCTGGCGGAACGGGCCGTCAGTACACTCCGCGTCCGCTGATGTGACCAAGATCACAGAGCCCGGGCGTATGTCTTTTTGGGCCGCCCGTTGCAGTCCTACGAAACGGATACCGGGTGCATGTCTTAGTGGGCCGCCCGGGTCGCCAAGCCAAATGGTTTAGCCATGCAACTGACGATGCTCAAGTGCAAATTGCACCGCGCCCGCGTAACCCATGCGGAACTGGATTACGACGGCTCGTGCGCAATCGATTCGCGACTGCTGGATCTGGCCGGGATCATGGAGTTTGAACAGATCCAGATCTACAACATCGCCAACGGCGAGCGCTTCACCACCTATGCGATCAAGGCTGAGCCCGGTTCGGGAATCATCTCGGTCAACGGCGCCGCCGCGCACAAGGCGCGGGTGGGCGATCGCGTGATCATCTGCGCGTATTCCATGATGGAAGAGGCTCAGGGCCGCATCTTCAAGCCGCGCCTGGTGTACCTGGACGAGACCAACCGCGTGGTTCGTACCGCCAACACCATCCCGGTGCAGGCGGCGTAACCTCCCTCGCTGCTGGTCGCCTTCGCCGGCAATCGGCAGCGAATCCGGAGCCTCGCCTCCGCGCTTGGCCCCAGGGCAGGGTTCGTGCATCTTGGCGGCAACTTTCGCCGAGTGCCGAGCGCCCATGATCCCGCTTGAACAGCTGCCTGCCTGGAACGAGGTCCGCCTCCAGGCCCGCCGGCTCCACATCACGCACCTCAACGACCTTTTCGCCGCCGACCCAGGTCGCGTGGCGCGGCTGCACGCCAAGGCCGCGGGCCTGGCGCTGGACTATTCCAAGCAGCGCGTGGACGAAGCCGCCCTGGCCGCCCTCCTGAAACTGCTGGAGGTGCGCGACCTGGACGGCTGGCGTCGCCGCCTGTTCGCAGGCGAGCCCATCAACCACACCGAGCAGCGCGCCGTCATGCACATGGCGCTGCGCGCGCCGCGCAACCTGCCGATGCAGGCGGACGGCCACGAAGTTTCAGGTGATGTGCACGCGGTGCTCGATCGCATGGAAGATTTCTGCACCCGCGTGCGCAACGGCGGCTGGCGCGGGGCGAAGGGCGATGCCATCACCGACGTCGTCAACATCGGCATCGGAGGTTCCGACGCCGGCCCGCGCATGGTGTGCGAGGCGCTCACCGCGACCGCCAGCGGCGGCCCGCGCGCGCATTTCGTGGCCAACGTGGACGCATCCCAGCTCGCCGCCGTGCTGGGCGCGCTGGACCCCGCGCGCACCCTGTTCGTCGTGACCTCCAAGACCTTCGCCACGCAGGAGACCATGGCCAACGCCGGCAACGCGCGACGCTGGCTGGTGGACGCGCTGGGCGCGGAAGCGGTGGAGCATCACTTTGTCGCGGTTTCGACCAACGAGCGCGCGGTCACAGAGTTCGGCATTGCCGCCACCAACATGTTCGGATTCTGGGACTGGGTGGGCGGCCGTTACTCGGTGTGGTCGGCGGTGGGCCTGTCGGCGATGCTGCACCTGGGACCGGCGCCCTTCCGCGCCCTTCTGGCCGGCGCGCACGCCATGGACGTGCATTTTCGCGACGCGCCGTTCGATCAGAACCTGCCGGCGCTCATGGCGCTGCTGGCGGTCTGGAACGCGCAGGCGCTGGGCTTCCCCAGCCAGGTCATCAGCCCCTACAGCCAGCGGCTGGCCTCGTTCCTGGGCTGGTTGCAGCAGCTGGAGATGGAATCCAACGGCAAGGGCGTGATGCTCGACGGCACGCCGCTGGCCAGCGCCACGCCGGCGATGTGGGGCGACGTGGGCACCAACAGCCAGCACGCCTTTTTCCAGATGCTGCACCAGGGCCCGGCCGTGCACCCGGTGGATTTCATCCTGCCGGTCAGGCCCGACCACACCTACGCCGATCAGCATCGCCTGCTGGTGGCCAACGTGTTGGCGCAGGCCGCGGCGCTCATGCGCGGCAAGACCGGGGACGAGGTGCGTGCGGAACTCAAAACGCGCGGCATGGACGCGGCAGCGGTCGAAGCGGCCGTGCCGCATCGGACCTTCAGCGGCAATCGACCCAGCAGCCTGCTGCTGATGCCGCGGCTCGACGCCTTTCACCTGGGCGCGCTGATGGCGCTGTACGAGCACCGCGCGTTCGTCATGTCGGTGCTGTTCGGCATCAACGCGTTCGACCAGTGGGGCGTGGAACTGGGCAAGCAGCTCGCGGTGAAGCTGCTTCAGCCCGGCGCGGAGGACGACCCGTCGATCGACCCCTCCACCCGCTCGCACCTGCACCTGCTGGCCCAGGAGCCTGGGCGTAGCCTTTGAAAACGAAAAGCGAATCCACCTCGAGCTTCTTCGTGAGAAGCCCACCCTTGCGGCTCAGGTAGCGCTGCAAGCCATACCCGCATGCCCCGCTTCGTAGACGAATTCGACCCGAGAAGCCGTGCTCTGCATCCGTGTACACAGTCGATCGATATCGCCGTCGCGAATCCCGACATGGCCCAGGCTCAATACCTCGCCAAAGCCCACCGAATACGCCGCCACGATCGTCTCTTTGTGGACATTCAGACCCACAACGGCAGTGCTATCTTTTGCCATGCTGACCTCCGCGCAAGGAAACCGATCCATGAGCGCAGTCTTATCTCGCTCCTGCGGCTCTGGCTCCACGCTAACCCGCGCTACGGCCTCCGCGGGGGTCAGCGCCTCAATAGGCGGAAGTGATACTGTCTAGCCTTCACAGGGAGAATAGTGGTGGACGACAAAACACTTATTGAGCTGCAAATCAAGGTCGCAGAAACCGAGGCGAGGTCGAAGACCGATCGGCAATGGTTCCTAATAGTGGGGGCATTGATCTTATCCTTTCTAGGATTCACGAATTTCGTCTCAATGCCAGGTGAGGCACAACAGCAGGTGAAGAAGCAGATGCCGGAGCATGCAAAGATGGCATTAGATCAGTGGATGGCAACGAACGAGCCGAAGCTTACGGTGGGCGAGTTGAATGTTCGTGCAGCTCGCATTACCGATCTGGAGCGACAAGCCAAAGCCGTTCTCGGGGAATTGTCCAATCTACGAAGTGGGGTTGCTAACCCTTGGGTCGAAGCGACACTGCAGAACGGGTGGGAGCCCTATGGTGAACCCTATGCCAAAGCTTCCTTTCAGAAGGATGTCCTGGGGTATGTTCATCTTCGTGGAGTAGTAAAGGCCAGCCCAAGTACAGGGAGGGCGGTCGTCTTAACCCTCCCTGAGGGATACCGTCCAGAGGTACAGCAGGAAATGGGGGTTGCATGTGAGGGACAAATCCCTTGCGAAGTCGTGCTAGAAAAAGATGGAAAGGTTTGGTTCGAAACCTCAAATCACCAATGGGTCAGTCTCGATGGCATAGAGTTTCGCAGCGTCGACGTAATAAAGGCCGGGTCAGGTGAAGGCTGATCGGATAAGGGCTGGCTGCTAGTCAGCCCTTCTCACGCCACCCGGCATGCAGGTCCGCATCGGGCGGTTCAGGACACGGGCGCACGCGAGGTCAGACGAAGCCTTGCGCCTTCATCCACAAATCGCGAAAGCTGATCTGGGCTGTTGGCGCTGCATCGGACTGAACCTGTGCGTTTAAACGCAAGCGGCCGAGGCTTCGCCCTTCCGGCCAGATCCTTGGCTCCGTTTCATTGAACAGAACCACCATTCGCCGCGCCGCATCGAAAGATCGGTCTCGAATGGCCTGGTCTCGCCTGTGAGGTTCCTACCGCCCCGGCTCCCGGGTCTCGTCCGTAGCGGCGGCTGACGGAACCACCCCCAAGTGCCGCGCCAGGGCCCATTCCACGTGTTCGCGCACGATGGCGTCGGGGTGGTCGCGCCGGAGTTCCAGCGCCGCGCGCACGGCTTCCGACGTCGGCGCGTTGCCCAGGGCGACGGCGAGGTTGCGCAGCCAGCGCGCGTAGTCCAGCCGGCGCAGGGCGGTGCCTCCGGTGCGGCGCAGCCACTGCGCCTCGTCCCAGCGCCAGAGGTCCAGCAGGGCCGGCGCGTCCATGCCGTTGCGTACGCTGAAGTCGGGTTCGCGGGTACTGGCGGCGTCGCGGTTCCAGGGACAGACCAGCTGGCAGTCGTCGCAGCCGAAAATGCGGTTGCCCATCAGCGGGCGCAGGTCCTCGGGAATGGATTCGCGGTGCTCGATGGTGAGGTAGGAGATGCAGCGCCGCGCATCCACGGTGTAGGGCGCCACGATCGCCCCGGTTGGACAGGCGCGCATGCAGGCGCTGCACCGGCCGCACTGGTTGTCCACCGGCGCCTGGGCATCGGGCGGCAGGGCGAGGTCGGTGAATAGCTCGCCCAGGAAGAACCACGACCCCTGGCCGCGCCGGATCAGCAGGCTGTGCTTGCCGATCCAGCCGAGCCCGGCATCGCGCGCCAGCGCCTTCTCCAGGATGGGTGCGCTGTCGGCGAACACGCGGTGGCCGTACGGGCCGATGAGTTGCCCGATGCGCCGTGCCAGCTTGAGCAGGCGGGCGCGCATCACGCGGTGGTAGTCGCGGCCCAGCGCGTAGCGCGACACGTAGGCGAGGTCCGGGTCGGCGAGCACCGCCTGCGCGTCCGTCGCCTGCGGCCAGTACGCCAGCTTCACCGAGATCACGCTGAGCGTGCCCGGACTCAGCCGCGACGGATCGGCGCGAAGCTCCGCGTTGCGCGCCATGTACGCCATAGAGCCGTTGAAGCCCTTCTCCAGCCAGCGTTCCAGGTGCCG
This sequence comes from Panacagrimonas sp., assembly GCA_052386745.1. Taxonomy (GTDB): domain Bacteria; phylum Pseudomonadota; class Gammaproteobacteria; order Nevskiales; family Nevskiaceae; genus Panacagrimonas. The sequence goes on from JBQTJW010000016.1 coordinate 155,383, forward strand.
GGCATCCTCGCCCAGGTTCACGCGCGAGATGCCCGCATCGGCAAAGCCGAGCTCGCCCGCCAGGGTGCGGATGGACTGGGCGATCTCGTCAAGCCGGGTTTCGTTCAGACTCATGAAGGTGCGAAGAACTTCGGGACGCGCCCTAATCGTCGCGTCGGATGGGCCAAGGCGAGCAGCCTCGACGTTCGCGACGAGGCGGGACCGCGATCCCCGAAGGGCTTGCAGCGGGCCTCTCAGTGCTCGCCTGAAAACTCCATCACGCCATCATCGACGGCGCCGAACTTTAGCGCGAGCAGGTCGCGCGCGTAGTTCTGATGCAGCCTCCACGGGACTTTCGACCCCTGCTTGGGAAAGCGATCGAGCGCGCGCTGGATGTAGCCGGACGAAAAATCGATGAACGGCCTTTCACCGATACCCGGGTCGCGGTTGTTGGGCACGCATTGCCGGAATCCTTTCGCATCCATGAAATTTAGCAGGCGGCAGACGTACTCGCTGGTGAGGTCCGCCTTGAGCGTCCACGAGGCATTGGTGTAGCCCAGCGTGATGGCCAGATTGGGCACGCCGCCGATCATCATGCCCTTGTAGCTCATGGTCTTGGCCAGTTCGACGCGGTGTCCGTCGACCGTCACCTGCATGCCCCCCAGCGCTTCCAGCTCGAGCCCGGTGGCCGTGACGACAAGATCGGCCTGCAATTCTTCACCGGACTGCAAGCGGATGCCGGTTTCGGTGAAGGTGTCGATATGCCCGGTGACCACCGACGCGCGGCCCTTGCGCAGGGCTTTGAACAGGTCCCCGTCCGGAACCAGGCACAGGCGCTGGTCCCAGGGGTTGTAGGACGGCTTGAAGTGCCTGTCGATGTCGTAATCGGGGCCCAGCCGCTTGCGCAATTCCTTGCGGATCATCGCCTTGATCCATTCGGGCCGGCGCCGGCTGAGTTGAAAGATCAGCATGGCGATGAACACGTTCTTCCAGCGCACGATTCCGTAGGCGAGCCGGGCTGGCAACACGCGACGCAGGGCATTGGCGATGTCGTCTTCGGCAGGCAAGGACACGACATAGCTCGGCGAGCGCTGCAGCATGGTGACGTGCGCCGCCCGCTCCGACATGGCCGGCACCAGCGTCACGGCCGTGGCGCCGCTGCCGATGACCACGACGCGCTGTCCGCTGTAATCGATATCCTCCGTCCACTTCTGCGGATGAACGACGCGGCCCCGGAACCGTTCGATGCCGGGGAAATTGGGTGTGTAACCTGCCGAATAGCGGTAGTAGCCGCTGCATACGAACAGGAAGTGGCAGCTGTAGTACGCCGCTTCGCCCGAAGGTCCGGACTGGACCTCGACCGTCCACATCGCTTTGGCCGTTGACCATTCGGATTTGACGACGCGCTGCCGGAACCGGATGTGGCGATCGATCCCGGCCTCCTGCGCCGTGCGCCGCACGTAGCGGAGGATGGACGGACCGTCGGCAATGGCCTTGGCCTCTTCCCAGGGCCGGAACGAATACCCGAGCGTGTACATGTCGGAATCCGAGCGGATGCCCGGGTAGCGGAACAGGTCCCAGGTGCCGCCGATGGCCTCGCGCGCTTCCAGGATCGCGTAGGTCTTTCCGGGACAGCGAGTCTGGAGATGGTGGGCCGCGCCAATGCCGGAAAGGCCGGCGCCCACGATCAGCACATCGAAGTGTTCAGGCGTCCAGGCGGATCTGCCTGGTTCGTGCTGCGCATTGTTCACGCTCGGCTCCATGGCATACGCTCCAGCCGCAGCGGCTTGCGGCCGCAAAATCATGACGACGCGAGCGCAGGTATGGATTGGCTGTTGCGCCGCAACCGCCGGCGACAGCGCGACCACCAAGGCGGCCCGGATCACACCACCGGAAAACCACGAGGAGACCCATGATTGATTTCTACTTCGACATTTCCAGCCCCTGGACCTACCTTGCGTTCCACAACATCCAGCCGCTGGCTGCGGAATTGAACGTGCCCATCCGCTGGAAACCTTTCCTGGTGGGGGGCGTGTTCAACACCATCAATCCCACCGTTTACGCCTCGCGCTCGAACCCGGTCCCCGCCAAGCAGCACTACCTTGCCAAGGACGTCGGCGACTGGGCGCGCCACTGCGGGCTCCGCATCCGGTTTCCGCCGAGCGTTTTCCCGGTCAACAGCGTCAAGGCGATGCGCGCCTGCGTCTGGCTGGAACCGAAGGGCACGCTGCCGGCGTTCGCGAGGGCGGCGTTCGAGGCGTACTGGTCGGAGGATCGGGACATTTCCCGGGACGAGGTCCTGCGCTCGGTCTGTGCCCGCGCCGGGATCGATGCGGAAGCGCTGCTGCAAGGCATCGCGCAGCCCGCGGTCAAGGATCAACTCCGCGAAAACACCGAGGAACTGATCCGCCGCGGCGGTTTCGGGTCGCCCACGATGTTTGTCAACGGTGATGACATGTACTTCGGGAACGATCGCCTGCCACTGGTACGGGAGGCCTTGATCCGGGGACGCTGATCCCGCTCCGGATGGGCCGCCGCCGGTACGGCAACCCGATCACGAAACCGCTGCGGGAAGGATCGTCCGCTCGATCAACACCACGGCGTGGGCCGCGATGCCTTCCTTGCGCCCGATGTGCCCCATCTCCTCGTTGGTCGTGGCCTTGACATTCACCGCGTCGATGCCAACGCCAAGGTCGGCGGCAAGGCGCTCGCGCATGGTAGCGGTGTGGGGCGACACGCGCGGCACCTGCGCGATGAGGGTGAGGTCGGCGTTGACCGGCTGGTAGCCGGCCGCGCGCAGGCGGCGCATCACCTCGCGCAGCAGCTCGCGGCTGTCGATGCCCTTGAACTGCGCATCGGTATCCGGGAACAGCTTGCCGATGTCGCCGAGCGCGCAGGCGCCGAGCAGCGCGTCGCACAGGGCGTGGATCAGCACGTCGCCGTCGGAGTGCGCAATCAGGCGGTAGCTGCAGGCGATGAGCACGCCGCCCAGGGTCACGCCCTCCCCCGCTTCCAGCCGGTGCGCGTCGAACCCGTGGCCGATGCGGATCATGCCTCGCGACCGGTCGTCACCGCTCCAACGCGCCGGTGATTCACGGCTGGCTTTCCGCGTGGTGCAGCCAGAATTCGGCCAGCAGCAGATCTTCCGGGTAGGTCACCTTGAGATTGCTCTCGCGGCCGCGCACGAGCCTGGGCTTGTAGCCGGAGCGCTCCATGGCGCTGGCCTCGTCGGTGACGTCCAGATTGCGTTCCTCGCAGTCGTGCAGCGCCTGGCGCAGCAGGTCCAGGCGGAACAGCTGCGGCGTCTGCGCGCGCCAGATCAGCGACCGGTCCAGCGTGGCGGCCACCTTGCCCTTCTTGCCCTTCTTGAGCGTGTCGGTCACCGGGATGGCGAGCAGGCCGCCGTGCTCGTCGTCGGCCTCGTCGCGCAGGCGATCGAGATCCGACCAGTCCAGACAGGGGCGCGCGGCGTCGTGCACCAGCACGTACACCTCGTCAAACGCGCGGCTGCGCTCGGCCACCGCTTCGAGCCCGGCCAGCACCGACTCGGCCCGCGCCGAGCCGCCGGTGGTGAGCACGATCTTGGGATGGCGCGACACGGCCAGGCGCGGGTAATCCTGGTCGGACTTGGCCAGCACCAGCACCACGCCGTCGATCCAGCCGGTATCCAGGAACGGCGCGACGCTCCATTCCAGCAGAGCCTGCCCGCGCAGGTTCAGATACTGCTTGGGCTTGTTGGTGCCCATGCGCGAACCACCGCCGGCGGCGGGGATCACGGCCCAATAGCGCGGCGTCTTGCTGTTCATGCAAACGCGCCGCGGATCATGCGGCCGCCGCCCACCCTATGTGTCTTCACTGGGTGACGAGGAAGAATGTTTCGCCCGGCTTGATCATTCCCAGCGAGCTGCGGGCGCGCGCCTCGATGGCCGCTTGCCCGGACTTGAGATCCTTGACCTCGGCGTCCAGCTCGGAATTGCGCACGGTCAGGCGCTGGTTTTCCGTGTGCGCTGCCTCCATCACCTGCTGCAACCTTTGCTGGCTGGCCAGGCCGTCGTCCGACACCCACAGCCGCCACTGCAAGCCCACCAGCATGAGGGCCAGCAGTGCGGTGATGGCGTGCTTGGGCATGGGACGAGGGCCTCGCTGTGCTTACGAAATCTTGACCGGGAACGCGCTCTTGCCCGGGTAGCGGGCGCGCGAGCCCAGCTCGCGCTCGATGCGCAGCAGCTGGTTGTACTTGGCGATGCGGTCCGACCGGCACAGCGAGCCGGTCTTGATCTGCGTGGCGGCCGTGCCCACGGCGATGTCGGCGATGGTGCAGTCCTCGGTCTCGCCGGAGCGGTGCGACACCACGCTGGAATAGCCGGCGTCGGACGCCATCTGGATGGCGTTGAGCGTCTCGGTGAGCGTGCCGATCTGGTTGGGCTTGATCAGGATGGAGTTGGCAATGCCTTCCTTGATGCCGCGCGAGAGGATGGACGTGTTGGTGACGAACAGATCGTCGCCCACCAGCTGCACCTTGCTGCCGACCTTTGCCGTCAGCGCCGCCCAGCCGGCCCAGTCGTTCTCGGCGCAGCCGTCCTCCACCGAAATCACCGGGTACTGCGCGCAGATGCTGGCGAGGAAGTCGGCGAATTCGTCCGGCGAGAAGCTGCGGTTTTCCCCGTGCAGGTTGTACTTGCCCTTCTCGAAGAACTCGCTGGAGGCCACGTCCAGACCGAGGTAGATGTCCTTGCCCGGCTTGAAGCCGGCCTTCTCGATGGCCTCCATCAGGCAGTCCAGCGCCGCCACGTTGGATTCCAGGTTCGGCGCAAAACCACCCTCGTCGCCGACCGCCGTGTTGAGCCCGCGATCCTTCAGCACCTTCTTGAGCGTGTGGAAGGTCTCGGCGCCCCAGCGCAGCGCTTCGGAGAAGCTGGCCGCGCCCACCGGCAGGATCATGAATTCCTGGATGTCGACATTGTTGTCGGCGTGAGCGCCGCCGTTGATGACGTTCATCATCGGCACCGGCAGCACGTTGGCGCTGATGCCGCCCAGGTGGCGGTAGAGCGACATGCCGTTTTCCAGCGCCGCCGCCTTGGCCGCCGCCAGGCTCACCGCCAGGATGGCGTTGGCGCCGAGGCGCGACTTGTTCTCGGTGCCGTCGAGTTCGATCATCACGCGATCCAGCCGCGCCTGGTCCTGCGCATCGATGCCTTCCACCGCCTTGGCGATCTCGCCCTCGACGTTGGCGACGGCCTTGCCCACGCCCTTGCCAAGGTAGCGCGACTTGCCCTTTTTGGGCGCGCCGTCGCGCAGTTCGACCGCTTCACGCGAACCGGTGCTGGCGCCGCTGGGCGAGGCCGCGCGACCCAACGCGCCGGACTCCAGCAGAACCTCGGCTTCCACCGTGGGGTTGCCACGGGAATCAATGATTTCGAGTGCGGTGACGCGGAGGATGATCGACATGGTTCCTGTCAGTTGGCGAGTTGTTTTTCGAGCAGTGTGGACCGCTTCACGACGCGGTCAAGTTCCACCAGGGTTTCCAGCAGCGGGCCCATCAGCCTGAGCGGCAGCGAGTTGGGGCCGTCGCACAGCGCCTCGTCCGGGCGCGGGTGCGTTTCCATGAAGATGCCGGACACCCCGGCGCCAATGGCCGAGCGCGCCAGCACCGGGATCATTTCGCGCATGCCGCCGGAGGCGGTGCCCTGCCCGCCCGGCAACTGCACCGTGTGCGTGGCATCGAACACCACCGGCGCGAACCTGCGCATGATGGCCAGGCCGCGCATGTCGGCCACGAGGTTGTTGTAGCCGAAGGTGAAGCCGCGCTCGCACAGCATGAACTGGTGCGGGGCGACGGCCGTCATCTTGTCGATGACGTTGCCCATCTCCCAGGGGCTCATGAACTGGCCTTTCTTGACGTTGATGGGGCGGCCGGTGCGCGCCACGTTCTGCATGAAGTTGGTCTGCCGGCACAGGAAGGCCGGGGTCTGGATGACATCGATCACCGCGGCGACCTCATCCAGCGGCGTGTCCTCGTGCACGTCGGTGAGCACCGGGACGCGAATCTGCTTCTTCACGTTCTCCATGATCTTCAGGCCCCCCGCGATGCCGGGCCCGCGATAGCTCTTGTGGGAAGTGCGGTTGGCCTTGTCGAAGCTGCCCTTGAACACGTACAGGATGCCGAGCCGGTCGGTGAGGGCCTTGATGTGGCCGGCCACCTCGATGGCCAGTTCCTGCGACTCCAGCGTGTCCGGTCCCGCGATCAGGAAAAACGGATGGTCGACGCCAATTTCCTTGCCCAGCAGGTTCATGGTCGGTCTGGTCAGGCGTTGGCGGCAGCGGGCGCCGCGGCGCCGGTGGTCGCGGGCCGGGCGGCGGCCTCGCGGTTGTCCAGGTGATGCTCGCGCGCGGCTTTCACGAAGCCCTCGAACAGCGGGTGGCCGTCGCGCGGCGTGGAGGTGAACTCGGGGTGGAACTGCACGCCCACGAACCAGGGGTGATCGGGGATCTCCACGATCTCCACCAGTTCTTCGTCCTCCGAAACGCCCGACAGCAGCAGGCCGTTCTGCGTGAGCACGTCGCGGTAATTGTTGTTGAATTCGTAGCGGTGACGGTGGCGCTCGCTGATGATCTCGGCGTTGTACATGGCGCGGGTGCGCGAACCCGCACGCAGGCGGCAGCGCTGCACGCCCAGGCGCATGGTGCCGCCGAGGTTGGACTCGGCCGTGCGCTTTTCCACGCGCCCGGTAGCGTCGATCCATTCCGTCACCAGCGCGATCACCGGGTGCGGCGAATGAGGGTTGAACTCGGTGGAATGTGCATTGCCCAGGCCGCAGACGCTGCGCGCGTAATCGATCACCGCCACCTGCATGCCCAGGCAGATGCCCAGGTAGGGAATGCGGTGCTCGCGGGCGTAGCGGGCCGCCAGGATCTTGCCCTCGATGCCGCGCTCGCCGAAGCCGCCGGGCACCAGGATGCAGTCCACGCCCTGCAGCACGCGCAGGCCCTGCGACTCCAGCGTTTCCGATTCGATGTAGCGGATCTTGACCCGCGTGTGCGTGTGCAGGCCGGCGTGGTAGAGCGCCTCGTTGAGGCTCTTGTAGGCGTCCGCCAGATCCACGTACTTGCCGACCATGGCCACCTGCACCTCGGCATCGAGCTGCTCGCGCGCTTCCACCACGCGCTCCCAGCTCGACAGGTCGGCACGACGCACGTCCAGCCCGAAATGCTGGATCACCTGCTCGTCCAGCCCCTGCTGGTGCAGCCAGCCGGGGATCTTGTAGATGTCGTCCAGGTCGATGGCCGAAATCACGGCGTTGTACGAGACGTTGGTGAACAGCGCGATCTTGCGTTTCTCCGACTCCGGCAGCGGCCGCTCCGAGCGGCACAGCAGCACGTCGGGCTGGATGCCGATGCCGCGCAGTTCCTTCACCGAGTGCTGCGTGGGCTTGGTCTTGAGCTCGCCGCCGGCCTTGATGAACGGCACCAGGGTCAGGTGCATGTACAGCGAGTGGCGCCGGCCCAGTTCGTGGCCCATCTGGCGGATGGCCTCGAGGAACGGTAGCGACTCGATATCGCCCACGGTGCCGCCGATTTCCACCATGCAGATGTCGGCGCCGTCGGCACCCATCCGGATGCGCGCGTGGATCTCGTCGGTGATGTGCGGAATGACCTGGACCGTGCGGCCGAGGTAATCCCCACGTCGCTCCTTGTCCAGCACGTTGCGGTAGATCTGCCCGGTGGTGACGTTGGAAAACCGGGTGGTCTTGCCGCGCAGGTAGCGCTCGTAATGGCCAAGGTCCAAGTCGGTCTCGGCGCCGTCCTCGGTCACGAACACTTCGCCGTGCTGGAACGGGCTCATGGTGCCCGCGTCCACGTTGATGTACGGGTCCAGCTTGATCATGCGGACCTTGAGCCCGCGCGATTCCAGGATGGCCGCGAGGCTCGCGGCCGCGATGCCCTTGCCCAGCGAGGACACCACGCCGCCGGTGACAAAAATGAACCGCGTGGAGCCAGCGTCTGCCATGAGAAAAGGAGAAAGTGGAATTCCGCGATTCTAACAGGCCCCACCGGCGCGGAGACTCGCGCGGACCGCCACTTATGGCCGCCGCGCGGCCGTGAAGTCCAGGCCCCTAGCCTGCCCAGGGCGGCATCGGCGCGACCAAGCGCGGACCGTCGTAGCCGTGGACCTCGCCGAACTTTTCGTCGCCGCCGTTCCATTCCACGCAGGCCCGCGTCAGCTCGGCCTTCGTGCGGGCGACGAAATTCCACCACATCAGCACGGGCTCCTGAAACGCCTCACCGCCGATCAGCGCCAGCCGCGCGGCCGCGGTCGTGGTCAGGTTCAACGTGCTGCGGCCGCTGCCGAGGTAGAGCAGGGTTCCCGGCGCCAGCAACTCGCCTTCCACCTGCACTCCCCCCTGCGTCACCAGCACGGCGTGTTCGAAGGCGGCGTCCAGCGGCAGGCGCGCCTGCGCGGCATCGGGAACCCGGATGTCGATGCCCACGGCCGGCGAATACATGCGCGCGGGCGAGCTGAGCCCAAGCGCATCGCCGACAAAGACGGTGCAGATCAGCCCCTCGTGCTCAAGCTGCGGCAATTGCGGGTAATGGTTGAACGCCGGGGCGATATCCAGCGCTTCGTCGGGCAGCGCGATCCAGAACTGCAAGCCGTGCATCGCGGGCGAACGGGGCACCGGCGATTCCTCGGAGTGCGAGATGCCGCGCCCGCTGGTCATGAGGTTGAGCTGGCTCGGCACGATGGCCTGAAGGCTGCCGAGGCTGTCGCGATGAAGAATCTCGCCCTCGTACAGCCAGGTCACGGTCTGGAGCCCGATGTGCGGATGCGGTCCGACGCGCATGCCGCGGTTCTGCGACACGTCGGCCGGACCAAAGTGATCGAGGAAACACCAGGGGCCCACCATGCGCCGCGCCGCCGTCGGCAGGGCACGGCGGATGCTCATGCCTTCGCCGAGGGTTGCAAGGCTTGCTCCTATCCTTTGCAGCACCCGCTCCGATACCGGATGGACGTCGAGATTGGGCGACATGTTTTCCTCCAGTGCGATGCGATCGACGCCTGCGGTCACTGATCCACTAGGCCGTTAGCTAGCCTTGCACCGACCGGAGCCAGGCGTCGATGTGCGGCTCCAGGAGCGCATAGGGCTGATATCCGACGGTCAGTTTCTGGATGCGCTGGCCCGTTCGCAGCAGAACGGATGGAAAGCCCTCGATGCCGCAGCGTCGCACGAAGCTCAGATCGGCCTCGAAAGCCGCCTGCGCATCCGCCTGCCCGATCTGCGTCTCGAACTGATCGGCGTCGAGCAGGTAGGGCCGCGCGTACTCGGCGAGGACGGCCGGAAGCTTCAGGTCCTTGCGGTCCACGTAGAAGGCGTAATGCAGGCTGTGCAGGTAGGCGAGCGCATGCTGCGGCCGCTGGCGCGCCATCCAGGACAGCGCGCGGCACGCAGCCCCGGTGTTGTAGACGTAGCTTGCATCCAGCGGCCGGCCGAGGTCGAACGGCTGGCCAGTGCGCGCGGCCACGTCCTCCCAGTGGTGCATGATCTGGCCCGCTTCGTGATCGGACAGCGGCACCTGGGTATCGGTGCGCAGGCCGCCCGGAAGCACCTTCAGGTCGGCCCTGCCGTGGATCAGCTCGGCCAGCTGCTTGCTCACCGGCGCAAATCCCCAGCACCAGGAGCACATGGGATCGGCGATGTAGATCAACTCCTTATCCACGGCATTCTCCTGGATGCTTGGGGTGCTTTGCCCGCTACGGGAGAGGATTGAAACGTACGGCCAGACGGTCGTCCAGCGGAAACACGGTCCCCCATTGCTTGCAGCTCGGACAATGCCAGAACAGCTGCGCGGGCTTCATGCCGCAGCTCTGGCACTGGTATTTCTGGCGCGACGCACCCAGCGTCCGGGTTGCGCTGCGCAGCGCGCTGCCCACCCGAGCCAGGGTCTCGGCGCCGCTGCCGGCATCGAGCTCGGCGAGCTTTTCGAGCACGCTCCAGGTAGGGCGCGCCTCGAAGGCATCCAGCAGGTAAGCCGCCGGGTCCAGGCCGGTCTCGCGCAGCAGTTCGGCGCGCACCACGTCGACCACGCCCATGCGCTGGTCGTCGGGAAGGTCCTCCATCCAGTGGACGAAGTACTCCGGCCGGCCCCAGTCGCGGCAGCAGGCCCAAAGCGGCTGCACGATCTCGGGGATGAGCTTGGATTCCTGTTCGGCCACCCGTGCATAGGCCGTCGTGGCCTCGGACCAGTCCTTGCGCTCGTGCGCCAGCTTCGCGATGAGCAGGCAGGCACGCGCGCAGGCCTTGTCGAGCGACAGCGCCTGCTTTGCGAGTCGAATCGCTTCACCCGGCTGCTTGGCCTGGCGTGCCTTGTCGGCCAGCTCACAGTAGTACTGGGCAGTGATGGCACGCCGGGACATGCCGCTGGCCGATTCGAGCTGAGCGCTCACCTCGATGGCCTGCGGCCAGTCGTGCGAGTTCTCGTGTATGCCGACAATGGCCTCGAGGCAGGCCAGCAGCTTGTGCCCACGGTCGGCGAGCCCGGCGTAGATGCGTTCGGCCCGATCCAGCACGCCGGCCTTGAGGTAATCCTCGGCCAGCTCGAACTCGGTGCGATTGCGCTGCTGTTCGCTCAGGGTGTGGCGAGCCAGCAAGCCCTCGTGCACGCGCAGCGCGCGATCGACCTGCCCACGGCGACGGAACAGGCTGCCGAAGGTCAGGTGCAGTTCGACGGTTTCTTCGGTCAGTTCCTCCACGCTGAGCAGCGCGGCGACGGCCTGGTCCGGATCGTCGCTGGCCAGCGTGCTGATTCCTTCGATCGGGCTCGACCCTTGACGCGGGACGTGCGACCCCGGCGTGCGTCGCGCCAGGTAGAAGCCCAGCGCCGTTCCGAGCGGAAACAGCAGCCAGCCGAGCGAGCTGTCAAGCATCCTTGAGTGGCAATTCGCGCAGGGTCTTGAGCTCCGCCTGGGCGAGCTGTGCCTGCTTGCGCAGGCGCCGGATTTCGGACTTGAGCTGCATCATGCGACCGAGACAGATGGTCAGCGTCAGCAGGACCGCGAGCACGAACTCGCCGATCACCAGCGCTATGAGCGGCAGGCTGATGGTCCCGGCAAGGTAATCAAGCCTGACCTCCTGGGCATTGAAATAGCCGATGGAGGCTCCCAGCAGCATGAACGCGGCCAGCGCAACGATGACCAGCACGCGAAACACGGCTCAGGACTGGCTGTCCGCCGGGTTGACGCGTTCGCGCATTTCCTTGCCCGGCTTGAAGTGCGGCACGTGCTTGGCGGGAATGGTCACCGGGTCGCCGGTCTTGGGGTTGCGACCCACGCGCGGCGGGCGGTGATGGAGGGCAAAGCTGCCGAAGCCGCGGATCTCCACCCGGTCCTGCCGGGCGAGCGCGAGGCTGATGCGATCCAGGATCTGCTTCACCGCTAGTTCGACGTCTTTCTGCATGAGGTGCGTCTGGCGCGCGGCCAGGCGTTCGATCAGTTCTGACTTGGTCATGGGAGCGGGCGCGAAGATACGGGACTATCGCAGGACGATAGGCCAAAAAAAAGGGCCGCGCAAGCGCGGCCCTGAATTTTCTCTTTTGAATTCGCGTGGATACGTTGGCTGTCTACATTTGTCTTGCGACGCGACTCAGTTGGCGTCCGAACCGCCGCCGATCTTCTGCTTGAGGATGTCGCCCAGGCTGGTGCGGCCGGTCGAGGCATTGCGGCTGTACTCGGTGAGGATCTCCGTTTCTTCCTGGATTTCCTTCTCGCGCACCGAGAGGCTGACGATGCGGTTCTTGCGATCCACGCCGATGAAGCGCGCTTCCAGGGCATCGCCCTCCTTCAGCACCGTTCGGGCATCCTCGACGCGCTCGCGCGACAGGTCGTTGGCCTTGATGTAGCCCTCGACGCCGTTGCCCAGGTCGATCATCGCGCCGCGCTGCTCGACCATCTTGACCGTGCCCTTGACCACGTTGCCCTTGGGCGTCTCGGCCATGAACTGCGTGAGCGGATCCTGCGCAACCTGCTTGACGCCCAGCGAAATGCGCTCACGCGCCGCGTCGATGGCCAGCACCACCGCGTCCACGTCCATGCCCTTGCTGTAGCGGCGCACGGCGTTGGCGCCGTCGTCGTTCCAGTCCAGGTCGGACAGGTGCACCAGGCCGTCGATGCCGCCGTTGAGGCCGATGAAGATGCCGAAATCGGTGATCGACTTGATCTGGCCGTGCACCTTGTCGCCCTTCTGGAAGTTCTGCGCGAACTCTTCCCAGGGGTTGGGCACGCACTGCTTCATGCCCAGGCTGATGCGGGGGCGTTCCTCGTCGATGTCGAGGATCATCACCTCCACTTCCTGGCCGATCACCACGGCCTTGCCGGGGTTGATGTTCTTGTTGGTCCAGTCCATTTCGGACACGTGCACCAGCCCCTCGACGCCGGGTTCGATCTCCACGAACGAGCCGTAATCGGTGATGTTGGTGACCTTGCCGAACATGCGGGTCTTCTCGGGGTAGCGGCGCGCGATGTCCACCCAGGGGTCGGCACCCAGCTGCTTGAGACCCAGCGACACGCGGCGACGCTCGCGGTCGTACTTCAGCACCTTGACCTCGATCTCAGTACCCACCTGCACCACTTCCGCAGGATCCTTGATGCGCTTCCAGGTCATGTCGGTGATGTGCAGCAGGCCGTCGATGCCGCCCAGGTCCACGAACGCGCCGTACTCGACGAGGTTCTTGACCACACCCCGGAGCACCACGCCTTCCTGCAGGTTGGCGAGCAGCGAGTCGCGGTCGGCGCTGTACTCAGCTTCCAGCACTTCGCGGCGCGACACCACCACGTTGTTGCGCAGGCGGTCGAGCTTGATGACCTTGAACTCGAGCGGCTTGCCTTCGAGGTACGAGGTGTCGCGCACCGGGCGCACGTCCACCAGCGAACCGGGGAGGAAGGCGCGGACGGTGCCGATATCCACCGTGAAGCCGCCCTTGACCTTGCCGGTCATGATGCCGATGACGGTTTCCTTACCCTCGAATGCCTTGTTCAGGCGTTCCCAGGTCTTGATCCGCTCGGCCTTTTCCTTGCTGAACTTGGTTTCGCCGAAACCGTCTTCCACGGTTTCCAGAGCCACTTCCACCTGGTCGCCAACCGCGACGCGGATCTCGCCATCCACCATGAACTCGGACAGGGGAATCACGCCTTCCGACTTGAGGCCGGCGTCGACGATCACGACGTCGGGCTTCACCTCCAACACGATCGCGTTGACGATGGTGCCGGGCTGCATGGACTGGCCGCCGCTGAGGCTGGCTTCAAACATCTCGGCGAAGCTGGGCTCCGCAAAACTTTCGATCATTAAGGAACTCGCTGACAGACTGCTGCGCACCGGCACGTGCAGAGGGGCTGGGTAAATGAGGCCGTTCCGGTCCGGCCCGATGACAACTTTTACGACTGCAAAAACGAGACTGACGCCAGGAGGCGTCAGCAGGAAAAGCCGCGGGTCTTCAGAAGTTCGTCAATCCGTTCAAATACTTGAGCAGGATCAAGTGAGCTGGTGTCGATCTCGACGGCATCGGCCGCCGGCACCAGGGGCGCCACCGACCGGGTCCGGTCGCGTTCATCGCGCGCCCGGATCTCCGCTGAAAGGTCGGCGAGTCTAACCACCTCGCCGCGGGCGCTCAACTGCAATGCGCGCCGCCGGGCGCGTTCCTCGGGGCTCGCCGTGAGAAAGATCTTGAGGGCGGCGTCGGGAAACACGACGGTGCCCATGTCGCGGCCATCGGCCACCAGTCCCGGAGACCGTCGAAAATCATGCTGGCGCTTGAGCAATGCCGCACGGACCTGGGGTGCGGTCGCGATCTTCGACGCGAGACCGCCCGCGACTTCGGAACGGACTTCCGTTACGAGGTCTACCCCGTCGACAAGGATGGCTTCATCGGCCTCCGTGAGGCCGCCGAACTCGATCGACAAGGTCCGGGCGTGGGCGGCGACGGCGTCCGTATCCGATAGGTCAATTGCGGCACGCGTGGCGCAAACGGCCAGAATCCGGTACAGCGCCCCGCTATCCAGCCGGTGCCATCCAAGCCGGGCAGCCAGTTCCCGCACCACCATGCCCTTGCCGACGCCGGACGGGCCGTCCACCGCGATCACCGGCGCCGCCAAGCTACTCACGTGCGCGCCGGCAGGGAACGAATCGGCGCCTGCAGAGCCGGGGCACTCAAAATACGAACAGCTGACGCAGGTAGGCCGTGACGGCTTCCTTTTCCTGCTCGGTCAGGCCATCAGACAGCGAGGGGGTGTACACGAACTTCTTCGCCACCGTGTCGTCGAGCGGCTTGTCGCCCAGCGGACAGGTCTCGCACCCCAGTTTCACGGCAAATATCTCCTTGCCGTACTCGTACTTGCGGAAATCCGGGGCCGGCTGCCGGGAATTGGGCGGTTGGCCGAGACTCGGAGGTGGTTTCCGGTTCGCCGGCATGATCGTGGAGTTCTGCGCTCCGACCTCCAGCGTCGCTGACATCAGCACGGCCGCAAGCATGAAATGACGCATTGACAATCGCATGGTTCGCTCCAGCAGAAACAGCATTCTCTCCCTATCGGGGGCGCATGCTAAACGCCCCCGGGGCAGCGCTCCACTGCCACCCGCTCCGCCCTCAGGCTCTTGGCTGTTGGCGACGGCCAGAATTCAGGCCGCCCTCGCCAGGCCGGCGATCACCGGGTCGATGCGCGCGCAGTCGGTCTCGCGGCGCAGCGCCAGGAACAGCTGGTCGGCCGGCGCGTAGGTCTGGCGCAGCCAGCACAGCCACTGCTTGAGGCGGCCGGGGGCGAAGGACGCGGGCACCTTGTGGCACACCTGCGCCCAGAAATCCTGGAGTAGCGGCACGAGCTCGGCCCAGGTCATGGGCGCCAGGGTTTCGCCGCGGCGCGCGGCCACGATCTGCCGCGCCAGGTCCGGGCGCGCCACCAGGCCGCGGCCGAGCATGAGGTCGTCCACGCCGCTGACGCTGCGGCAGCGCCGCCAGTCGTCCACGCTCCAGACTTCGCCGTTGGCGAACACCGGCACCCGCACCTCGTCGCGCACGCGGGCGATCCATTCCCAGTGCGCGGGCGGGCGGTAGCCATCGGTCTTGGTGCGCGCGTGCACCACGATCTGCGCGGCGCCGCCGTCGGCCAGCGCCCGCGCGCAGTCCAGCGCCAGGCCGGTGTGGTCGTAGCCCAGGCGCATCTTGGCGGTGACGGGGATCGCGGCCGGCACGGTGCGGCGCACCTCGCGCAGGATGGCGTGCAGCAGTTCGGGCTCGCGCAGCAGCACGGCGCCGCCGCGCGAGCGGTTCACGGTATTGGCCGGGCAGCCGAAATTGAGGTCGATGACCGGCGCGCCCAGGGTGCAGGCGAGCGCGGCGTTGTCGGCCAGGCACGCCGGGTCGGAGCCCAGGAGCTGCACGCGCAGCGGCGTGCCGGCGCGGGTGCGCGATCCGCGCCGCAATTCGGGCGCGAGCGCGTGGACGGTCCTGGCCGGTAGCAGGCGCGTGGTGACGCGCACGAACTCGGTCACGCACCAGTCGATGCCGCCGACGCGGGTGAGGACGTCGCGCAGGAGGTCGTCGACCAGGCCCTCCATGGGGGCGAGGGCAATCTGCATGGCCGGTGCCTAGGCTTGGTCGGGCCGAGGGTCCAGGTCTGCGTCTGAGTCCGCCTCCGCATCCGTCTCCGCGTCAGATTCCGAGGCCGCGGCTTCTGCCAGCGCGCTGGCCTTGAGCCGGGCGCGCACGGCCTGGAACAGCTCGCGGTAGACCCGGCCCCGGCCGCCGGCGCTGGCGTTGTCCGGGTCGGCGGTGCGGGCGGCGTCCAGTTCGCGCCGCGCGTTGAAGATGAGCGTGCGCAGGGGCTGCGCGTCGGTGCCGGGGTGGGCCTTGATCCAGTCGGTGAGGGCGTCGTCGTCGGCCATGAGCCGCTCGCGCCAGCGCTCGGCCAGCGACAGCAGGCGCGACTCGCCGGCGCGGATGGCGAGCACGGCGCGCTGCGCGGGCCCGGTGTCGGTGTTGCGCAGCAGCTTGCCGATGTACTGCATGTGCCGGCGCTTGGCCTCGCGCGTGGGCATGCGGCCGTGCTCGCGCAGGGCCTCGCGCAATGACGGGTCCATCTCGATTCGGTCGAGCTGGGTGGCGGAGAGCGCCAGCAGGGCGTTGCCGAGGTCGTTCTTCAGATCCTGCGAGGCCTGCTTGAGCTGGGTCTTGCTGGGGCCTTCGGGGCCGGCGTCGTCATCGGACTCGTGGCGGTGGTCGTTTCGGCGTTGCATGGTCGGCGGGGCGCAGGCGGGTGCGCACGATACGCGCGTGGCGCCAGGACTTCAGGCGGAAAAGAAGCGGAGCAGTTCTTCGGCCAGCCGCTCCGGCACGTCGAAGTGCAGCATGTGGCCGGCGTCGGGGATGACGGTGACGGAATGATGGCGGAAGTGCGCGCGGCGGCGGTCGCGCTCTTCGGCAGGCAGGCCGTTGCGGAATCCGGAGGCGCCGCCGTCGATGAACCGGGTCTGGGCGGTGACGGCGGACCACAGGGCGGAGGCCTCGTCCTGCCGGTAGGGGCGCGGGGCTTCCAGCAGGTGCCGCGGGTCGCTGCGCAGGCGCACGCGGCCGTCGGCGTCCTGCCGGCCCCAGCAGCGGGTGATGAATTCGCTGCGCGCCGCGTCCAGTCCCGGATGACGCTTGAGCACGCGCCGCGCGAGTTCGGCAAAGGAGTCGTAGGACGGGGCCGGGGGCAGCGCGCGCAGGTGGTCCAGCCACTTGGCGTAGCGCTGCGGGACCTGCTCCAGGCTGCCGTCGGGCAGGAACAGGCCGTCGAGAATGGCCAGCCGCGACACGCGCTGCGGCCGCGACCCGGCGTACAGGCTCACCACCTGCGCACCCATGCTGTGGCCGGCCAGGAACACCGCGGCGCCGGGGGCGTAATGGTCGATGATGATGTCGAGGTCGGACACGTAGTCCGGGAACCAGTAGCCGCCGGGCGCGCGCTCGGTTTCGCCGAAGCCGCGCCAGTCGGGCATCAGCACCTGGAACTGCGGGGCCAGGCGCCGGGCCACGGGCTCGAAGGTGGCGGACACGTCCATCCAGCCATGCGCCATGAACAGCTTGGGCGCGTCGTCCGGCCCCCAGCGGCGCACGTGGTAGCGCAGGCCGTTGACGCTCAGGAAGTCGGAGCGCGAGGTGCTCATGCCGCGTACCTGCCCGGCAGGTGCGCCAGGCTAGGGCAGGCAGGCACTGCGCGCGGCAAAAAATCGAGGGTTTCCATCCAGTCAAATTCTTCGGGATTCGGGCTAGAGTCTGCGCCGGATGGCAGTTCTGCGACAATTGCACTGGCGCAGTCCTTGCTGAGTTCACGCGCCGCTGTCGCGTACGCCAATTTCCATTCGAACGATCTGTACGATGATCCGCAACACATGACTTACTGCTGCGCCATCAAGGTGAACGACGGGCTGGTTTTCGCCAGCGACACGCGCACGAGCGCGGGCGTGGACGACGTGCGCACCTACAACAAGCTGCACAGTTTCGAGACACCGGGCGAGCGCGTGTTCGTGCTGCTCACCGCGGGCAACCTCGCCACCACGCAATGGGTGCTGCAGGCCATCCGCCGGGACAACGCCGACCGCGCCGCGCCGCAAAGCCTGAACAAGCTGCGCCACATGTACGACGCCGCCGAGTACGTGGGCGGGCTCTCGGTGCGGGCGCAGAAGGAGTCCACCCAGCAGGGCCAGTACAACGTGGACTTCCGCACCACGCTGATCCTGGGCGGCCAGATTGTGGGCGAGGAACCCGCGCTCTACCTCATCTACCCGGAAGGCAACTGCATTGCCGCGTCGCCGGAGACGCCCTACCTGCAGATCGGCGAGAGCAAGTACGGCAAGCCGATCCTGGACCGCATCATCCGCCCGCGCATCTCGGTGGAAGAGGCCGCTCGCTGCGCGCTGGTGAGCCTGGATTCCACCATGAAATCCAACCTCACCGTGGGCCCGCCGCTGGACCTGGCCATTCTCCCCACCGACGCCCTGCGCATCACCCACAAGATGCGCATGGACCTGGACACGCCCTACTACGCCGCGCTCAAGAAGGCCTGGGGCGAACAGCTGGAGCGCGCGTTCCGCGAATCGCTGCCCAAGTTCGAGTGGGAAGCCGACCCGGCTCAGCACCAGATGCTCTGAGTGGCTGCGGCTCGGGGTGTACTGGAGCCTGCACCGTGATGCCGCATGTGCAGGGCCGCTGAATCCTCCCTCGGCGGGCGGCGGTCGGGTTCTCGGCGCGGGAATGTCCGGGCTCTCGCACACGGCAGCCCCGACCTCCACGGTCCTGTCCATTAAAGCGATCCCTTCGATATTCGGATTATGATTCCGCAGGTAGCACCGTTCAGTGAGCGGACACTCCGTTCATGTCGGCAATGCACCTGATTCCCAAATTGGAGACTGTGGCGATGAGGCAATTCCGAACACTGCTCGCGGCGATGACTGCCCTGGTCCTGTCTGCGTGTGGTGGCGATTCGATCCAGAGTCCCGATTTCACCTCCGAGCTGGTCTCGCTGCGCATTGCACCGTCCACCAGCAGTGTCGCCGCCGGCGAAACCGTCGCCTTCACCGCCTTCGGGCGTTACAGCCTGCCTCCGGGCTCCACGCCTTCGACGCGGGAAAAGGAACTTGGCGAAGGAAAAGTCTCGTGGACCTCGAGCACACCCTCGGTCGCCACGATCGACGAGAACGGGCTGGCAACCACACTCGTCCAGGGCTCCACCCAGATTCGCGCCAGCCTCGGCGGCCGCAGCTCTCCTCCGGCTACGCTGACCGTCACCCCGCCGATCCTGCGCGAAATTGAAATTGACCCCCCGTCCGCGACCCGGCCGCTCGGCGCCACCCAGACATTCACTGCGCGGGGCGTGCTTTCGAATGGCGCCAAATCACCCATCTCGGTCAACTGGGCGTCATCGGACACTTCCGTCGCAACGATCTCATCCGCTAGCGGCATCACGACGACTGCCACCGGCATTGCCGAAGGCATCACTACCCTGACGGCGACCACCACCAACCGGGATGGCGAGACCATCTCGCAGACCGCATCGTTCACCGTCGGGCCCTTCGAGCCCGAATTGATCTCGCTGGAAGTCTCGCCGAGCCCGGGGAGCCAGCCGGTGGGAATTGCCCTGCAGTTCACCGTGACCGGCACCTTCACCACCGAACCGGGCTCCCCTACCCCCACCACGACGGGCCCGGTGACGGATGTGGTCTGGAGCATCGCCAACGCCGCGGGGCAGGCCGGCACTTCGCCGGTAGCGACCATCGACGCGGAAGATGGCATTGCCATCGGGCAGCGCATCGGTCGCGCCGTCGTCACCGCCACTTCAGGCGATATCTTCGACCGGACCAATTTCAACGTCACCGCCCCCGAACTGGTCGCCATCAGCATCGCCCCGGCGGACCCGTCGATTCCGCTCGGCTCGACCCGTGTCCTCACCGCTACGGGCGCTTTCAGCGATGGCACCACCGGCCCGATTTCGGTGAACTGGGCTACGGACGACGCCGGCATTGCTTCCCTTTCCACTGCAACCGGAGCAAGCACGACCGTGACCGCCGAGGCCGAAGGCGTCGCCACGGTGACCGCTTCGCGGAGCACGCCGCGAGGAGAGGCGGTCACCGCTACGACCGACGTGACCGTTGTTGCGGCGACGCTGGAAAGCCTCGCCAGGATCGAGCCCGCCGTTGCCCGCGTCACGCCCGGCCGCTCCGTGGAGTTCGTTGCCATCGGGAATTTTTCGGACGGCTCCGAGGCACCAATCGACGACGCCGAGATCACCTGGAGCAGTGGCGCGCTCGCAACGGCGACCGTCAACGCAAGCGGTGTCGCCACCGGCGTGGCAACGGGCCAGACCCAGATCACGGCCACGCTGAACAGCACCTCTGAAACGGCGACCGCGGTCCTGACCGTCACCGGCCAGGTCTGCACGACGCCGCTCCTGGCGACCGACGGTGCCGTGCTCACCCAGAGCAAGGACCCGCTGGCATGCCTGCTGTGTTCGTTCAGCAACACCGCCAACATCATTGACGCAAACTCCGGGAATTTCGGCACCATCAACGTTCCCCTGGGCGTCACGGGAGGGGACGCGGCCGTCAGGGTCACCGCGGTCGCAAACCCCGCCTACACCATCCCCTTTGCCGCCGGCAGCAACACGGGCTTCATCGTTGGCGCACCCGCTGGCACCTTGTTGCAGACGGAAGTCGGCTCGCAGCTCGTTGTCAGGACGCTCAGGAATGGCGTGGTGCAACAGACCACGAACACCACGCCGCGTCTGTTGCTGCTGGGCATCGACACGGCGACCGACAGCGACACGGCCCTGGTGTCGATCGAAACCGAGGCGCCCTACGATGCCGTCGAGCTCACCGTCAACTCGGGTGTTGCGAGCCTTTTGACCGCGGTTCGGGTGTTCCAGGCCTGCGGCACGCTTGAATTGCCGGTTCCGGCAACACCGCTCCGCGACTTGGCCGGGATCGATCCCAATCTAGTCGCCCTGGCTGTAGGTGCCACCCGCAACCTGGTCGCCAACGGGAACTTCGGCACGATTGCCGACAGCACCCAGGCGCCCGTTGCGGATGCTGATCTCGACTGGACCAGCAGCGACGAGGCAATCGCGACGGTGGACGCCAACGGACTCGTGACCGGCGTGGCGGTGGGTAGCGCGACGATCACCGCGACCCTGAAACCGGGCGTGACCTCGACCGGCCTGACCCGATCGGCCGTCGCGACCGTCAACGTCGTCGACGACCTTTGTGTCACACCCCTGCGCGCAACAGATGGGGCGGCCATCGAGAGCGACGTGGGAGGTCTATGCCCGCTCTGCGCGGCAACGAATATCAACAATGTCATTGACGATGTGACGACCAACTTCTCGTCGCTCAGCGTGCCTCTCGGCCTGCTCCGGCCTACGGTGTCGGTCACCGTTACCGCGGACGAGGTCTTCTCTGGCGGAGACGATGCCGGATTCCTGATTGCCCGGCCAACAGGACCCTTGCTGCAAGCGGAAGTCGGCTCCAGGTTCCGGATCGACACGCTGCTCGACGGCGTGATCCAGGAGTCCACCTCCCCAACCGTTCCCTTGCGCGTCGATCTGCTGGGTGTGGGTGTCGACGGCGCGGGTGACCGGGCGCTGGTCACCATTCCGACGACCTCGGAGTACGACGCCGTTCGCCTGACGTTCATTGGGGGGCTGCTTTCTGGCGGCCTGCAGAATTCGCTGACCAACGTCAACGTCTACCAGGGCTGCGCCGCCACCGCACTGCCACCGGCCGGTCCAGCACCCTGACACGCCGCCGTCAATTTCCGCGGGCTCGGGAACTCACGTTCCCGAGCTCGCGATCATCGCGACTGCGCCGCTGTTTCAATGCAGCAGCTATACGGCCTGAGCGAAGTTGAAACGGGGACTTGGAGGCAATCAAGGCTGCCGTGCCTGATATTCCCGAGTAGCTAACGCAACGCTGGTTGAAATTCGTCGTCGCGTTAGGACGGGACGTTTCTTGAACAGCGCGGATTCGATGTGAGGGCGTATTCCGATTGCCATCCCGGTGTACGGTTGCGATCCAGATTCCCGCGATCTCGGGAGCCTGTTCTTCGCGCCATACATGGATCCTTGCCAGCCCGCACTAAAAGGGTGCGCAGCAAATGCTCCGAGCGCCTGTCAACCTCCGTCGCACGACTTTATTTGTCTCTAAGTCATCGACTTATCATTTGCTGGAAGTTTCGGTCATCCATTAAGCCAGCACTTCCCTTAGCATCCGGCGGAGGCGTTCTCACAACCTCCACGGGACAACATTTGGTGCCGAGGCTTGGCTCGGGGTGTTTTATGATTGTGGAGTCATGTCCCGCGGCGTGGCATCAAGAATACTTTCATGAAAACAAGGGGTTGAGACCTGCAGGTCGCTCAACTGTGGTCCATCCAGGAAGTTGCGGTTACACACCGATTTCGATTATCCAGGAGAAACACCATGCCACCCAGCAGTCAAAAATTCATCGCACGCAATCGCGCCCCGCGCGTCCAGATCGAGTACGACGTGGAGCTGTACGGCGCTCAGAAAAAGGTCCAGCTCCCGTTCGTGATGGGCGTGCTGGCCGACCTCTCGGGCAAGCCGGCCGATCCGCTGGCGCCGGTGGCCGACCGCAAGTTCCTGGAAATCGACGTGGACAATTTCGACAGCCGCATGAAGTCGATGAAGCCGCGGGTGGCGTTCCAGGTACCGAATACGCTCACGGGCGAGGGCAACCTGTCGGTGGACATCACCTTCGAGAGCATGGACGACTTCTCCCCCGCGGCCATCGCGCAGAAGGTGGAGGGGCTCAACAAGCTGCTGGAGGCGCGCCAGCAGTTGTCCAACCTCATCACCTACATGGACGGCAAGACCAACGCCGAAGAACTGGTTTCCAAGGTGCTCAAGGACCCCGCGCTGTTGCAGTCGCTCGCCAGCAGCGCCAAGCCCGAAGACAAGCCGCAGTCCTGATCGGCAACGCAATCAACGGATAGGGGGACAAGATGACCGAGACACAAACCAGTGCATCGCCGCTGCAGGGCGTTGCCTTCGAAGGAAACGATTTCGCGTCGCTGCTCAACAAGGAATTCACGCCCAAGACCGAGGAGGCCAAGAGCGCGGTCGAGCAGGCCGTTCAGACGCTTGCGCAGCAGGCGCTGTCCAACGCCAGCCTCATCAGCTCCGACGTCATCAAGACCATCGAGTCGATGATCGCGGCGCTCGACCGCAAGCTGACCGAGCAGGTCAACCTGATCCTGCACCACGCCGACATGCAGAAGCTCGAAGGCGCCTGGCGCGGGCTGCATCACCTGGTGAACAACACCGAAACGGACGAGATGCTGAAGATCCGGGTGATGAACATTTCCAAGCAGGACCTGGGCAAGACGCTCAAGCGCTACAAGGGCACGGCCTGGGACCAGAGCCCGATCTTCAAGAAGGTGTACGAGGCCGAGTACGGCCAATTCGGCGGCGAACCCTTCGGGTGCCTGGTGGGTGACTACTACTTCGACCAGAGCGCTCCGGACGTGGAACTGCTGGGCGAAATGGCGAAGATCTCCGCCGCGGCGCACGCGCCGTTCATCTCCGCCGCCTCGCCCACCGTGATGCAGATGGACTCGTGGCAGGAACTGGCCAACCCGCGCGATCTCACCAAGGTCTTCTCCACGCCCGAGTACGCCGCCTGGCGATCCCTGCGCGAGAGCGACGACGCCCGCTACATCGGCCTGACCATGCCACGCTACCTGTCGCGCATGCCCTACGGCGCGCGTAGCAACCCGGTTGAAGCCTTCAATTTCGAGGAAGACACCGGCGCCGCGGATCACAGCAAGTACACCTGGGCCAACTCCGCCTACACCATGGCGGTCAACATCAACCGCTCGTTCAAGATGTACGGCTGGTGCTCACGCATCCGCGGCATCGAGTCGGGCGGTGCGGTGGAAGGCCTGCCCGCGCACTCGTTCCCCACGGACGATGGCGGCGTGGACATGAAGTGCCCCACGGAAATCGCCATCTCGGACCGACGCGAAGCGGAACTCGCCAAGAACGGCCTCATGCCCCTGGTGCATCGCAAGAATTCCGACGTGGCCGCCTTCATCGGCGCGCAATCTCTGCAGAAGCCCACGGAGTACGACGACCCCGACGCCACTGCCAACGCCAACCTCGCCGCGCGCCTGCCCTACCTGTTCGCCACTTGTCGCTTCGCGCACTACCTCAAGTGCATGGTCCGCGACAAGATCGGCTCCTTCAAGGAGCGCAGCGACATGGAGAAGTGGCTCAACAAATGGGTCAATCAATATGTGCTTGGCGACCCCGATTCAGCCAGCGAAGAAGCCAAGGCGATACGACCATTGGCGGCGGCGGAAGTCATCGTCGAGGAAGTGGAAGGCAATCCCGGCTATTACAGCTCCAAGTTCTTCCTGCGGCCTCATTACCAGCTCGAGGGATTGACGGTGTCTTTGCGTCTGGTTTCCAAGCTGCCTTCGGCCAAGGGCGGTTGATCCCGATTCATGGCCAATCCGTGGGGGGACATGGTGCCGCCCGCGTCCACTTTAGCTGCTCATTGAAAGGAGTTAGACCATGGCTTTAGATATGTTCATCAAGATCGGCGACATCAAGGGCGAATCGCGCGATGCCACCCACAAGGGCTCCATCGACGTGCTCGCCTGGTCCTGGGGTGCGTCTAATTCGGGCAGTGCCCACGTTGGCGGCGGTGCAGGGGCAGGCAAGGTCAACGTGCAGGATCTGTCCATCACCAAGTACATCGACCTGTCGTCCTGCAAGCTGCTGACCGCGACCTGCAATGGCAAGCATTACCCCGAAGCCACGTTGACGGTGCGCAAAGCGGGCGAGAGCCCACTTGAGTATTACAAGATCAAGATGACCGACGTGTTGATCACCTCGGTGTCCACAGGCGGAAGTGGCGGCGAAGACAGGCTGACCGAGAACGTGACCCTCAATTTTGCCAAGGTCGCCGTGGACTATGTTTCCCAGAACGAGAAGGGCGCCGAGGGCGACAAGGGTGCCATGACCTGGAATATCGTCGAAAACGTCAAGTAGCCACGCAGAATCAGTCTGCGAGGGGAGAGCGCGCGATGAGCACAGCGGCAGCGGAGAAGCTATTGCGCGAAGGCGATCCAGAGAGTGCGCTCGCGTCGTTGCAGGATTCCGTCCGAGCAAAACCGGGAGACCCAAAGCTCCGCGTCTTCCTGTTCCAGCTGCTGTGCGTGCAGGGACAGTGGCAGCGCGCGCTGAACCAGCTCAACGTCTGCGCGGAGATGGATGCATCGGCCCTGGCGATGCGCGAGATGTACCGGGGCGCCGTGAGTTGCGAGGCCCTGCGCGCGGAGGTGTTCGCCGGTCGACGCGCGCCGATGCTGTTCGGCGAGCCGGAGCCCTGGCTGGCGCTGCTGATCGAATCGGTGCTCCGCGCGGGCGAGCCGCAGGCCGCCGCCAGCCTGCGCCAGCAGGCGTTCGATGCTGCGCCCGCCAGCACCGGCACGCTCGACGGCGCGGCCTTCGAGTGGATTGCCGATGCCGACCCGCGGCTGGGCCCGGTGCTGGAAGCCATGGTCAACGGCCGCTACTACTGGGTGCCATTCACGCGGCTGGCGCGGGTGGTGATCGAGGAGCCGGCCGACCTGCGCGACTTCGTGTGGGTGCCGGCCAATCTCCAGTTCAGCAACGGCGGTGAAACACCGGCGCTGATCCCGGTGCGCTATCCGGGGTCGGAAAAGGCGGCGGACGGTGCCCTCGCGCTGGCGCGGAAGACCGAGTGGCAGGACCAGGGACATGACCTGTTCACCGGGCTCGGCCAGCGCCTGCTGGCGACCGATGCCGGCGAGTATCCACTGCTGCAATGTCGGGAAATCCTGTTCAGCGCTGCGGCCGCGGAATGAGCCGCCGCGGCCATGCCCACCCTTTCCCCCCAGGAGCGACTGCAACCCGCCCTGCTTGACCGGCTGATCGACGAAGATCCGGACAAGACCCAGGAGCCACGGGAGGCGCGCCTCATCACCGCCCGCAAGCTGCGTGCGGCGGTCCTGCGCGACCTGGCCTGGCTGTTCAATTCCACACGCCAGACGGGGAACGAGACCGATGCGGAGCGCTACCCCTTCGCCTCGCAATCCACGCTGAGTTATGGGCTGCCGCCGCTGGCGGGCAATTCTGCGTCGAGCGTCGACGGCGCCACGCTGGAGGCCAACATCCGGGATGCCATCGTCGCGTTCGAGCCGCGCATCGTGCCCGGCAGTCTTCAGGTGCAGGCGCTGATGTCGGAGGCTTCCCTCGACCATCACAACCAGATCCAGCTCGAGATTCGCGGCAGCCTGTGGTCGGTGCCGGTGCCCATCGAGATGCTGCTGCGCACCGACCTGGACCTGGAAAGCGGCGAGATCCGCGTGCAGGACCTGGGAGCCTGAGCGTGGACCCGCGCCTGCTCCAGCACTACAACACCGAGTTGCAGCACCTGCGTGAAATGGGCGCCGAGTTCGCGCGGCAATTCCCCAAGATCGCGGCGCGCCTGGGCATGGACGGCGTGGAGGTTGCCGACCCCTACGTGGAGCGGTTGCTGGAAGGCGCGGCCTTCCTGAATTCTCGCGTGCACCTGCGCCTGGACGCCGAGTTCCCGCGTTTCACCCAGCGCCTGCTGGAAATCGTCTATCCGCAATTGCTGGCGCCCATTCCGGCGATGACCGTGGTGCGCTTCGACCCCGACATCAACGATCCCGCGCTGGACCGCGGCTTCGTCGTGCCACGGCAGACCGGCTTGCGCAGCCTGCTGGGCAAGGGTGATTCCACCGCCTGCCAGTTCCGCACCGCGCAGGCGGTGACGATGCTGCCGCTGCAGATCGTGCAGGCGCAGTACTTCACCTACGCGCCGGACCTGCCGCTGCAAGGGCTGCCGGTGGCCGCGCCCATCAAGGGCGGCCTGCGCCTGCGCCTGCGCACGCGCGAAGGCATGAGCATCAGCCAGCTCAAGATCGACACGCTCACGCTGTACCTGTCGGGCATCGAGGACGTGGCCTACCGCCTGCACGAACTGCTGCTCGGGCAGGGCCTGGGCGTGCTGGGCGTTCCGCCGCAGCGCCCGGCCGGCTGGCAGGAGTTCGTCCCCGGGCGGGGGGCGATCCGGCCCGTCGGCTTTGCCGATGCCGAGGCCCTGCTGCCGGTCACGCTGCGCGGCTTCAGCGGCTACCGGCTGCTGCAGGAATATTTTGCGTTCCCACAGCGCTTCCTGTTCGTGGAGCTGGCCGGACTCGGACGCATCACGCAGCGCTGCACCGGCAACGAGCTGGACCTGGTGATCCCGCTCGGGCGCGGCGACGCCAGCCTGGAAGGGGTGGTCGACGCCGCGCAGTTCAGCCTGTTCTGCACGCCCGCCATCAACCTGTTCTCGCGCCGCACCGACCGCGTGCACGTCACGCCGCACCAGCACGACCTGCACGTCGTCGTCGACCGCTCCCGCCCCATGGATTACGAGATCCACAGCGTGGAGAGCGTGGTCGGCTTCGACGAGGGCAACCAGAACGAGCGCCGCTTCCAGCCGTTCTACGAGGCCTACCAGGACACGGCGGAAGATCACCAGGCCTACTACGGCATCCAGCGCGAGCCGCGCCTGCTGTCGGCGGAACAGAAGCGCAAGGGGTTTCGCTCCACCTACATCGGCAGCGAGCTGTTCCTGTCGCTGGTGGACGCCAGCGAGGCGCCGTTTGCCGAGACGCTCAAGCAGCTGGCGATCACCGCGCTCTGCACCAACCGCGACCTGCCGCTGCACATGCCGGTGGGCATCGCCAAGACCGACTTCAACGCCGAGCAGTCGATCCCGGCGCAATCCATCCGCTGCATCCGCGGCCCCACGCGGCCGCACTCCACCCTGCGCGAAGGCCAGAGCGCCTGGGCGCTCATCAGCCACCTGTCGCTCAACTACCTGAGCCTGATGAACGAGGACGCGCGCCTGGGCGCCGTCGCCCTGCGCGAACTGCTCGGCCTGTACACCGGCGCCGATGCAACCGCCGAGCGCCAGGTGGACGGCGTGCGCTCCGTGCGCGTCACGCCGATCACGCGGCGACTGCCCATGCCGGGCCCGATCGCCTTCGGGCGCGGCCTGCGCATGGAGCTTGAACTCAACGAAATGGGCTTCCAGGGCGGCAGCCCCTTCCTGTTCGGCAGCGTGATGGAACAGTTCTTCGCGCGCTACGCCAGCCTCAACTCGTTCACCGAAACCGTGCTGCGCGGCTCGCAGCGCGGCGAAATCATGCGCTGGGCACCCCGATGCGGCGAACGCGCGATCCTGTAGCCCTGCTGCGGGAGCTGGAGTCGGCGCCCTGGCGCCACGACTTCTTCCACGCCCTGCGCATGCTCGAATGCGCGCATCCGCAGCGCCCGCAGATTGGGCGCGCGCAGCGCCCGCAGGACGAGCCCATCCGCCTGGCGCAGGACCCCTCGATGATTTTTGCGCCTGCGGTGTTCTCCGCGCTGCTGCCGGGCCTCGCCGGTGCGCCGCCGCGCCTGGTGCAGCAGTTCTTCGGCCTGTTCGGGCCCAACGGTCCCCTGCCCCTGCATCTGACCGAGTTCGCGCGCGAACGCCTGCTGCACCATCGCGATGCCGCGCTGGTGCGCTTCCTGGACCTGCTGCATCACCGCCCGCTGAGCCTGTTCTACCGGGCCTGGGCGCAGGCGCAGCCCACCGTCAGCTACGACCGCCCCGCCACCGATCGCTTCAGCACCTATGTGGGCGCGCTCGTCGGCATGGGCACCCCGGCGCTGCGGCGCCGCGACGACGCCGGCGACCATGTGCGCCTGTACTTCGCGGGCTGGCTGTCGCGCCAGAACCGCAGCGCCGAGGGCCTGCGCTCGCTGCTCGCCGGATTCTTCCGCCTGCCGGTGCGCATCACCGAATTCGCCGGCCACTGGATGCGCCTGCCGGCCGACGACGTAACCCGCATCGGCACGCGCTCGCCGGGGTGCGTGCTGGGCCAGGGCGCGGTGCTCGGCGGGCGCATGTGGGATCGCCAGCACCGCATCCAGATTGCGGTGGGCCCCCTGCGCCTGGCGCAGTACGAGGCCTTTCTCCCCGGCGGCGCGCAGATCAGGCGCCTGGTGGCCCTGATGCGCCACTACCTGGGATTTGAGCTCGACTGGGACATCCGCCTCGGCCTCGCCGCGGACGAAGTGCCCTGCGCGAGGCTCGGCGGCGGCACGCGCCTGGGCTGGACCTCGTGGCTCGGCCAGTCCGGCCGCACGCGCGACGCAGATGACCTGGTACTGGACGCGGAACGCGCGGTGGGTGGCCAGCCGCACTGACGCACCGCGACCTCAACACACGAATAACCATTCAAGGAGCGAAGAGCAATGGGAGAAATCAGTCGGGTAGCACTGTTCGGCAAGCTCAACAGCGCCGCGTACAAGTCGGTGGAAAGCGCCACGGTGCTGTGCAAGATGCGCGGCAACCCCTACGTGGAACTGGAGCACTGGATCGCGCAGATCGTGCAGATCGACAACGGCGACTGGCCGCGCGCGCTCAAGCATTTCGGCGTGGATTCGTCGGTGCTGGCCAAGGACATCACCACCGCCATGGACCGCCTGCCGCGTGGGTCCACCGCCATCAGTGACCTGTCGCCGCATCTGGAATCCGCGGTGGAGCGCGGCTGGGTCTATGGCACGCTGATGTTCAAGGAGAGCGCCGTGCGCAGCGGGCACCTGCTGGTGGGCATGCTCAAGACCCACTCGCTGCGCAACGCGCTGCTGGCCATCTCCAAGCAGTTCGAAAAACTCAAGCCCGAGGCGCTCAGCGACGAGTTCCACAAGATCGTGCAGGGCTCGTCCGAAGACGGCCTGGGCGCGGCGGACGGTTCCGGCGCCGCCGCCCCCGGCGAGGCCAGCGGCGCCATCGCGCCGGCCGCCATGGGCAAGCAGGAGGCGCTGAAGAAGTTCACCACCGACCTCACCGAGCAGGCGCGTTCGGGAAAGATGGACCCCATCGTCGGCCGCGACGACGAGATCCGCCAAGTCGTCGACATCCTCATGCGCCGCCGCCAGAACAACCCGATCCTGGTCGGCGAGGCCGGCGTCGGAAAGACCGCGGTGGTCGAGGGCTTTGCCCAGCGCATCGCGCGCGGTGACGTGCCACCCGCGCTGAAAGAGGTGAAGCTGCTGGCGCTCGACGTGGGCCTGCTGCAGGCCGGCGCCAGTATGAAGGGCGAGTTCGAGCAGCGCCTGCGCTCGGTCATCGAGGAGGTGCAGGCCAGCCCCAAGCCCATCATCCTGTTCGTGGACGAGACCCACACCCTGGTCGGCGCCGGTGGCCAGGCTGGCACCGGCGACGCCGCCAACCTGCTCAAGCCCGCACTCGCGCGCGGCACCCTGCGCACGGTGGGCGCCACCACCTTCGCCGAGTACAAGAAGTACATCGAGAAGGACCCGGCCCTCACCCGCCGCTTCCAGACCGTGCAGGTGGACGAGCCCGATGAGCGCAAGGCCACGCTGATGATGCGCGGCGTTGCTAGCACCATGGAGAAGCACCACAAGGTGCAGATCCTGGACGAGGCGCTGGAGGCCGCGGTCAAGCTCAGCCACCGCTACATCCCGGCGCGGCAGCTGCCCGACAAGTCGGTGAGTCTGCTCGACACCGCCTGTGCACGGGTCGCGGTCAGCCTGCACGCCACGCCGGCCGAGGTGGACGACAGCCGCAAGCGCATCGACTCGCTCAACACCGAGCTGGAGATCATCGGGCGCGAGAAGGAAATCGGCATCGACATCGGCGAACGCGAGGCCGAGGCGCAGACGCAGCTCGGCGCCGAACAGACACGGCTCGCCGAACTGGACGCGCGCTGGAACCAGGAGAAGGCCCTGGTCACTGAACTGCTGGACCTGCGCGCCAAACTGCGCAGCGGCGGCAAGCCGGTGGAAGGCACCGGCACCAAGCTGGAGGCCGAGGCCACCAGCGCCGCCCCGCCAGCGGCCGGAAGCGAAGCGCTGAGCGAAGCCGATCGCGCCAGCGCGCTGCAAAAGCTCAAGGACGTTCAGTCGAAGCTCACGGCCCTTCAAGGCGAGAACCCGCTGATGCTGCCGACGGTGGATTACCAGGCAGTCGCCAGCGTGGTCGGCGACTGGACCGGCATTCCGGTCGGGCGCATGGCGCGTAACGAGATCGAGACGGTCCTCAAGCTGCCGCAGCTGCTGGCGCAGCGGGTCATCGGCCAGGACCACGCGATGGAGATGATCGCCAAGCGCATCCAGACCTCGCGTGCCGGCCTGGACAACCCGAGCAAGCCCATCGGCGTGTTCATGCTGGCCGGCACCTCCGGCGTGGGCAAGACCGAGACGGCGATTGCGCTGGCCGAAGCCCTGTACGGCGGCGAGCAGAACCTGATCGTCATCAACATGAGCGAGTACCAGGAGGCGCATACCGTGTCCTCGCTCAAGGGCGCGCCGCCGGGCTACGTCGGCTACGGCGAAGGCGGCGTGCTGACCGAAGCCGTGCGCCGCAAGCCCTACTCCGTGGTGCTGCTCGACGAAGTGGAGAAGGCTCACCCCGACGTGCACGAGCTGTTCTTCCAGGTGTTCGACAAGGGCTTCATGGACGACGGCGAAGGCCGCACCATCGACTTCAAGAACACCCTGATACTGCTCACCACCAACGCCGGCACCGACCTCATCGCCAGCCTGTGCAAGGACCCCGAACTCATGCCCGACCCGGAGGGCATGGCCAAGGCCCTGCGCGAACCGCTGCTGAAGATTTTCCCACCGGCCTTGCTCGGACGCCTGGTCACCATTCCCTACTACCCGCTGTCCGACGACATGCTGGGCAAGATCGTCAAGCTCCAGTTGAACCGCATCAAGAAGCGCGTCGAGGCGCGCTACAAGATCCCGTTCGAGTACGGCGAGGACGTGGTCAAGCTGGTCGTTTCACGCTGCACCGAGAGCGAGTCGGGCGGCCGCATGATCGACACGATCCTCACCAATACGATGCTGCCGGACATCTCACGCGAGTTCCTGAATCGCATGATGGAGGGCAAGGCGATTGCCGGCGTGACCGTGACGGCGGAGGGCGGCCAGTTCGGTTATTCGTTTTCCTGAACTCACACCACGGCCATGCCCAAGCAAAAGCAGCCCACAGTTGCTCGCGACATCATCGACGTCGCTCGTCGCCATCGCGCGCGGTTCAAGGGTGGCCGGGTACGCCTCAAGACTCTTGAGCGCAAGAAAGTCAGTTGGCTGTCCGCGTCGGTGCTGGTCAAGATGGGCGTGTCGCCCAAACCCGCCGGGAACTCCGTCTGCCAGCGCTGCGGCAGGGTGTCTGCGTCGTTCCAGCTCGACCACATGGGCCCATGGCGCCAGCATGTTGCGGCCCTGGCCGGGCCGCACATGAAAAGCGACGGCAAGATCAAGATGTGCTACGTGCGGGCACTGTACAACGACCCCTCCAATCTCTGGTGGGTGTGTGCCACGTGCAACGGCGACAAGAGCGACTACATCTCTGAGGACGGTAGCTTTCCGACCTCTGGTGTCAGAGGCCGCCATGTTGATATCGACACGTTCATGTAAATCCGATCCATTGGAAGCTTATCGATGCCGATATCAATCGAGAATCTCCGTCGAACTCCGTGGGGCCTTTCGAAAATGCCGCGGACCGCGCGTCTGCTTTGTGTACGAAAAAAGCGCTAGCCCGCGCGCAGGGCACTGCGCTCGGGAACCAAGGAGGGATTCCGATCCCCAGACCCGTTGCCGAACGGCGGAAGCCGCGGGCAACATTTCCGTTCCGACCGGCGCATTCGTCCCGGATCGGAACTTGACCAGAAGGGTGAAATGAAATGACGATCAAGTACTCCAGCCTCGGTACGCATCTGCAACTCAACGAGATCGTGATAGCCGGCAGTCACGATGCCGGCATCACAGGCGGAGGGGAGAGCGCCCAGACGCAGGATCTTGACATTCTCAGACAGGCGCAGGCGGGAGTCCGCTTTTTCGATATCCGGATCGGTGCGCGAGCGGTCGGAAACCAGGTCCAATTGACGTCCTACCATTCGCCAAAGACGGTTTCCAAGACGAAGACAGCCATCTCGATGGACGTGGGCCAGGCGTTGAAGGTGAAAACCGACAAGCGATTCCTGTGGGCCGGGACCTGGGGGCAGGAGCTGACCAACATTCTCGCCGACGCCAAAGACTTCGTGGGCAGTGCGGACGGCAGCGACGAGTTCCTGATACTCAAGTTCGACAAGTGCTCGAACTGGCCGCTCATCGCCGAATCCGCACGCAATATTCTGGGGAATTGCATCTACACTGGGCACGGCAACCTCAACACAATGACGCTTGGTGACCCTACCCTGAGGGGGAAGGTGGTTGTCGCGTTCATGACCAAGGGCTACGAAAGTCTCCCTGGGCAGGGTGCGAAATACGGCATCACCCCGATCAGGAATCTCTTCAATTCCGGGGCATACGACGCCAACTTCGACGGCATTCAATACTGGGGCAAGGGTGGAACCACCGCGGCCAACAACAAGAGTTTTGACGGCAAGATTCAAGAGAACATC
This sequence comes from Panacagrimonas sp., assembly GCA_052386745.1. Lineage (GTDB taxonomy): Bacteria > Pseudomonadota > Gammaproteobacteria > Nevskiales > Nevskiaceae > Panacagrimonas. Next base: position 188,426 of record JBQTJW010000016.1, read on the forward strand.
GAAAAGCAATCAAAGCGCTTGCGGCAAGCTGCGACCGGCGCCGAGGGGAAGAAGGGGAATTTCATCACGAAGCCCTTCAAGAAGAAGGTCACGCTATGTGGTACGGCGAGCCCGCAAGCCCTGGGCATGATGTACTGGACCACGACCGGCGTCTCCAAGAGCATCCGTCAGCGAAATACCGAGATGTGGCTCCCCGCCAACGTGGGCGGCCTCGAGACCATCTGGAGGAGCGGCTTCGACGACTACGTCGCAATCGCGCTTCCACAGAACGTCAACTACTACGAGTACTCATCCGGTGGAGTCCTGAAGCTGTTCATGCCCAACATCGTGATGATCGATTTCGCCAACGACACCCGGTGTGAGCACATCTTCAATCTGAACACCCTGGCCGCAACCAAGATAGTGGACGCTTGCCGGCAATTGGGTGTCTAGAGGAAGAGTGGATGCGGGCGGATGGGCTCGTAGCGGGATGGCGGCCGCACACCGATCCGTGATGGATGCGTCGACCGCGCCACTCCCGCGTTTCGCGTTCGCTCATTGCAGGCTACGCGGGCTCATTGATTAAGGATCAAGCAGGAGAACCGTGCAATGGACGTCGAAACTTTCCGTAACGCCAACATCGCGGCGTATGACAAGAGCAACTTCGTCAATGCTTTCAACGACTGGCGCTCGACCAAAAAACTTGCGTTCTTCGAGAAGGATAAGGTGCTCTATATCGCGACGGACGACGATAAGACCTACGACCCGGTCTTCAAGCTTTGCGGTGCCGGATTCAAGGACTTTCACGTGACGACCAACTACGCGGTTTCATCGGCTAGCGCCTTGGGGGCGCTGCTGCTCCACGGCGCTACAAACGTCCAGTTCAAGCCGACCGTGGGAAACAGTTTCAAGTTCGCAAAAGGCTCCTGCATGGAGGTTGGGCTCAAGGTCGCCGGTCAGTTGAAACTGCGGTACCCGGTTCTTCCGAACACAAGCCCCATCGTGTCGGACATCCAGTCGGAGGCCGCGTCGGTCATGGGCGAGTCCGGTACCTATATGAGCTGTGGGATGCGAACGGTGCACCGGCTCTACCTCGCCACCGCCTTCGTCATTCTGCGCAAGCTCAAGGGGAGTACACGCGACGGTGTCGTGGCAATGATCGTGGACCGGAACGGCCGCATCATCAGTTGGGGCCGCAAGAATAATGCGGTGCCGTGCTGGCACGGCGAGACCAGCGCCATCATAGGGCTCGGCGGAAAGATTCCGAAAGGGAGCTGCGTTTACTCGACGCTCAAGCCGTGCAACATGTGCTCGGGACTGATCCATGACGCATCGGGTGGCGATGCGAAGGTGTTCTGGGGTCAGGACGATCCCGGTTCGATGGCAACAAATACCGTTCTGGAGCGAATGAAAATGGGCCGCGTGCTGGACGGCAACAAGAGTCACGACGGTGCGCGCGCGATTCTTCTGGGAGCGAAAACCAAAACGACTGACACGCGTCTGCCGATGGCGACTCGCCTATCATCGAGTTTCAACGCGCAGAAAAAAGGGGGCATGCAAAGCACGATCGACTACATCGTGACCGATAGCGCCTCGACGATCATCAAGGAGGCCGAGCGCGTCCTCAAGAGCAAGCACGAAAAGTATCGCAGCGCACCCACCAACTTCAACGAAAATACCGCGTTCGTCGTGAGATATCTCACAGATTTCATGGTGAAGCTCGGTCTGAGTCCGGAGGGTCTGGGTACCTGAATCTCACCAGGACTACTGTGGAGCCCGCGTACCCTGCAAAGAGCTAGCGAATTGCGGGACTGCTGGTCAAGGCCAAGCTTCCGTGAAACGACCTTGACGATCCTGCAATTCGCTGTCGCTCGTCGCAGGATACAGGATGATGTTTGAGCCGAAATCGGAGCCAATAATGAGGTGGAGACGCAACGATGGTGGATTACCGGCGAGCGCGGATTGCGGGTGGTTGTACCTCTTCACCGTCACGCTGGCGCAACGGGACGGGACCTTGCTGACGGACCATGCCGAACACCTGGGCAAGTGCTTTCGCTCGGTGCGCCAGAAACATCCTTTCGTCATGGATGCCTGCGTGGTGCTACCCGATCAACTGCATTGCATCTCGACCTTGCCGGAAGACAATGCCGATTTCTCGCTCCGGTGGTTTCTGATCAAGTCGGCTTTCTCTCGCGATTTAGTCAAAGGTGAGTGGCGGCGCGAGAGCCGCGTCCGGCGTGGCGAGAGAGGGGTCTGGAAACGACGGCTCTGGGAGCATGTGATTCGCGATGAACGGGACTTCTCTGCGCACGTGGACTACATCCACATCAATCGAATCAAGCATGGCTTGGCGAAGCGTGCGATCGACTGGCCGCCGTCTTTGATTCATCGGTATGTGCGCGAGCGACGTTGTTCGGCGAATCGGGCGGCGGAGCGGTTCGTTCTAGAGATGGCGCTTGGGTGAGCGGCAAGTCCCGACGGCAGTCCCGCAATTCGCTTGCGCTCGTTGCAGGCTTCCCAGCCTGCTTGGGATGAACTCATGAACGACAGGGTTTCCTTCACACGCGAACAAGCGCTCGAATACGGGCGCGAACTCCGCAAGCGCGGCAGGTTCAGGGAAGCCCTGGAGTTTTTCGGACAGGTCACGAACCTGTGGCCGGAAAGCGCCGACGCCTGGCATTTCCTGGGGCTGCTGCGCTTCGAGTTGGACGAGGAGATTGAGGGCATCGCAGCGGTGAGGACGGCGCTCGAACTGGCGCCGGATTACGCCGACGCGCATGCCAACCTCGGGAACATGCTGCTGAACAAGTCGGACCTGGAAGGCGCGCAGCAGCATCTGCATCGCGCGATTGAGCTGGACCCGTCAAACGTCGCACCACGGGTGGCGCTGTCCATCATTTTCCGGGCGCTGAGCCGGCTGGATGATGCCGAGGCCATCCTCAAGCCGGCGCTGGAACTGGCGCCCGACAGCGCGGCGGTGCATATCAGCTATGCCAATATCCTGACCGCGACCGGCGACGTCGTTGGTGCACTCCACCATTGCCGCCGTGCTTCGGAGATCGCTCCCGAACTGGCGGGATCGGAAGATCCGCTGGGCACGCTGCTGGCTTACAACGGCAAACTGGACGACGCGCGGCAATTGTTCCAAAGGCGGCTGCAACGCTGTCCAGAGGACCTGGGGGCACACCATATGCTGGCTGCCTGCGGGGGCATCGCGGCGCCACCGAAGGCGAACCCGGATTATGTTCGTGCCCTGTTCAACCGCGTTGCCGGCAGCTTCGACTCGAATCTTGCCGACCTTGAGTATCGCGCGCCCGGACTGATCGCGGCCTCAGTGACTGAACAGCTCGGCGTTGCAACCGGCTCGCTCGACGTGCTCGATGCCGGGTGCGGCACCGGCCTGCTTGGGCCGCTGATCCGGCCCCATTCCAAGCGGCTGGATGGCGTCGATCTGTCTCCCGGCATGCTCGACCGGGCGCGGCTGCGAGCGGTTTACGACGAACTGATCGAAGCCGAGCTCACCGCCTTTCTGCGCAGCCGCGCGCAGAGCTACGACGTGATCGCCAGCGCGGACACGCTGTGCTACTTCGGCGCGCTGGAAGAAGTCTTCGCCGCTGCGCACCTCGCGCTTCGTCCGCACGGCTGGCTGCTGTTCTCGGTGGAACACGGTTCCGAGCAGGACGCGGGTTACCGCTTGCAGGTCCACGGCCGCTACGCTCACCGGCGCGACTATCTGGAAAACGGTCTGACGGCGGCGGGCTTTGCGCGCATGATGGTCAGGGAAGAAGCGCTGCGCATGGACGCCGGCAAGCCGGTGGCGGGGTTGATCGTTGCAGCAAAACGCGGGAGCTAGCACATGGCCGTCTTGACGCAGGACTCATCAAAGAACCGCTGGATCGACCTCGACACGCCGCTGGCCAAGGGCACGCTGGTGGTCGAGAACCTCACCGGCATGGAGACGCTGGGCAGGCTGTTCGAGTACGAGTTGTTTGCGCTCAGCGAAAAGAACGACATCAAGTTCGACGACCTGCTCGGCCTGCACGCCACGCTGGGCCTGGAATTGCCGGACGGTCAGCGTCGTTTCATCGATGGCCGCATCGCGCAGATCGGGCTGGTGGGCATGGCCGGCCGCCTGTTCCGTTATCGCCTGGTGCTGCGGCCCTGGCTGTGGATGCTGACGCGCACGGCCGACTCGCGGATCTTCCAGGAGAAGACGGCCAAGGAAATCATCGAGGATGTGTTTGCCGACCAGGCCGATGCGAAGTTCGAGTTCCGGCTCAGCGGAAGCTACATCAAGCGCGAATACTGCGTGCAGTACCGCGAAACCGACTTCAATTTCGTCAGCCGCCTGATGGAAGAAGAAGGCATGTACTACTTCTTCGAGCACAAGACGGGCAAGCACACGCTGGTGATCTGCGACGCCGCCAGCGCGCACGCCTCGGTCGGCAAGATCGCCTTCCGTCCGTCGGACCGGCAGATACGGGAGGGCCAGCAATACGTGCTCGACTGGAGCGTGACGCGCGAAATCCAGCCCGGCGCCACCGCGCTGCGCGACTACGATTTCGAAAAGCCCAGCGTCGACCTGCTGGCCAAGCGCTCGCAGGACCGTCCTCACTCCGAGGCGGCGCACGAGATCTTCGATTACCCCGGCGGCTATATCGAACCCGGCGCTGGTACGCAGATCGCGCGCACGCGACTGGAGGAATTGCAGGCCGCGCACGAAGTGGTGGAGGGTCGCGGCAATGCGCGCCTCATCGCCAGTGGCAGCCTGTTCACGCTGGCAGATTTCGCACGGGCAGACCAGAACCGTGAATACCTGGTGGTTTCTGCACGCATCTCGGCGTCCAACAACCTGGCGGAGAGCGGTGCGGGGGACGCGTCGAGCTTCGACTGCCGCTTTGAGCTGATCCCCGGCAAGGAGCCCTACCGCGCACCGCGCAACACCCGGCGGCCCATCGTGCAGGGGCCGCAGACCGCGGTGGTGGTGGGGCCGGCAGGCGAAGAAATCTTTGTCGACAAGTACGGACGCGTGAAGGTCCAGTTCCACTGGGACCGGCTGGGCAAGAACGATGACAAGAGTTCCTGCTGGGTGCGCGTTTCGCAGGTGTGGGCGGGCAAGAATTTCGGCTGGGTGACACTGCCGCGCATCAAGCAGGAAGTAATCGTCGACTTCCTGGAAGGGGACCCGGATCGGCCCATCATCACCGGCCGCGTCTACAACGCCGAACAGATGCCGCCGTGGGCGCTGCCGGCCAACAAGACCCAGTCCGGCATCCTCACGCGTTCAAGCATGGGCGGTGCACCGGCCAATGCCAACGAGCTGCGCTTCGAGGACAAGAAAGGCTCCGAGCAGGTGTTCCTGCACGCGGAAAAAAACCAGGACATCGAGGTCGAGAACGACGAGACGCACTGGGTGGGCCACGACCGCAAGAAGACCATCGACCACGACGAGAACGTGGAGGTGAAGAACAACCGCACGGAAAAGGTCGGCGTGGACGAAAAGATCACCATTGGCGCAAACCGCACGGAGAAAGTCGGGGCGAACGAGAAGATCGACGTGGGCGCCAACCGCACCGAAACCGTGGGTGCGAACGAGAAGGTCACCATCGCCGCGCAGCGGGAGCTGACGGTGGGAGCCAGCGAAAAAATCACGGTGGGCGCATCGCGCACCGAGACCATCGGCGCGGGCGTGACGCAGACCATCGGCGGATCGCTGAGCCAGACGGTCGCGGGGGGCGTCACCGTCTCCACGCCGGGTTCGATGACGGTTACTGCGGCCGGTGGCTTCACGGTGATTGCACCGGGTGGCACCAAGACGGTGGACTCGATCTTTACCAAGATCGGCCTGAAGACCGAAGACATCTTCAGCATTCAGACGGCCATCCTGACGATGTCCAACACCATCGCCGGAACGGCCATCGCCCTGCAGGTCAACAAGGTGGATCTGACCGATGTCTGTTTCGAGCGCACGCTGATCAAGAGTGCGAACGAGCCGGTGTCCATGAAGGACGCTGCCGTCCGGATATTCAAGGGCAGCGTCCACGTGCAGAAGGCTGATGTGACCGTGATCGGCTGAGTCATCTTCAGTCGATGACCCGAAAGACCCATCCGATGGAGAACCTGCTGCTCGTCGCGATTCTGGTGATCGGCCTGGGGCTGGGGCTGGGACCTGTCCTGTGGAAGCAGATGCGCAACCAGCGGATTCTCGACAGCGGACGGCCGACGACCGCACGCATCGTCGAACTCATCGATACGCGGCGCAAGCACAACCAGGAGCCGGTGCTGACCATTCGCCTCCTGGTAGCCGGCCCGGACGGCGCCAGTTACCCCGCAGAGGTGACCGGGCCGGTATCGAGCCTGGAAATCCAGCGCCTCAAGGCCGGCGCCGTCGTCACCGTGCGCTATGACCCCAAGAACCCCGAGCGGGTGGCCATCGACAAGGGCGCGGTGCCGTGAAGGTCATCAAGCCGCAGAAGCTCTCCCTGCTTACGCGCTGCATCGAGTTCAAGCAGAAATTCCGCATGGGAGTTTCCATCCTGATGCACGTCCCGCTGGGCGAGAAGGCCGACCTCTATTCCGAGGTGAGCCTGTGGAAACTCGCGGCGGAACAGCTTGGCAAGGGTGCGGCGGTCGACGCCGCCATTCCCAAGCTGGTGCCGGAGTTTCTGGTTCACGGCATCGCCCATCCCCCTGGCGGCGCGCCCGCACCGGCCTGCGCCGTGCGGGCACGTTTCGGGGACTGCGAGAAAAAGCTGCTGGTGTTCGGAGATCGCCATTGGCACGGCTCGACCACCAGCGCGCCACAGCCGTTCACGGACATGCCCCTGAACTGGAGCGCAGCGTTCGGCGGGGCCGGTTATGCGGCCAACCCCGTGGGCAAAGGCATGGCGGACGGCGATGCGGGGAACGATCAAAAGCGGATCGCGCTGCCCAATGTCGAGCATCCCGAACACCGCGTCGTGCGTCCGCAGGACCGCCCGCCGGAACCCGCGGGATTTGGCGCCATCGACCAGACCTGGCCGCAGAGAGCGGCCAAGGCGGGAACCTACGATGCCGCCTGGCTGAAGTCCGACTTCCCCGCCTACGCCCGGGATATCGACTGGCGCTTTTTCAACCTGGCGCCGGCAGACCAGTGGTTACGCTTTCCGCTCGCAGTGAACGAGCATTACGAGTTCGAAAATCTGCATCCGGGCAAGCCGCTGATCGCCGGGCAGCTGCCGGGGTTCCAGGCGCGCTGCCTGGTCAATCGCGACCCCGCTGAACCTGCGCTGGAAACCGTGCCGATGCGGCTGGGCACCGTCTGGTTCTTCCCGCACATCGAGCGCGCGATTCTCGTCTACCAGGGTTTCGTGGACGTCGTCGAGGAGGACGGCGCGGATATCCACCACATCGTGGTCGCCGCCGAGCACGCCGACCAGCCCAAGCCGGCCGGGCATTATCAGGACGTCCTCAACGGTCGTCTCGACAAGGACAAGGGGGCACTCAAGCTGCTGCGCGATGGCGACCTGCTGCCATCCGATCTTGGAGCGGCCGACACCGCGCAGGACGACAGCAAGACCCTGCTTAGCGGCCAGAACCGCCTGCGCCAGAACATTCACAAGCGCCGCCTTCGCGAGACCGAGAGGGTCCGCGCCGAGGTCGCCTCGTACGGACTCGACCCCGACGAACACGGCCCCGCCTTGCCGGTGCCCGACCAGGCCCTTCCCGACCTCGAACACCTGCCTGACCACCTCGACCGCCTGCTCGCGCAGGCCAGGCGTGACAGCGAGAAGGCCAAGGCCGATGCCGCGGCCAGCGTCGAAGCCACCGCAAAGCAGTTTGCCGCCCTGGGCATGAGTTTCGACCCTGTGCGCGCAGAGCTCGCCGATCGGCCCAAGGGCCCGCCAACCTTCAGCGCCAAGGCCCAGCTCGACAGCCTGGAGAAGCTCGCTCAGGGCCTCGCGGCCGATGGAACCGCCGTCGTCGAGCTGGAGGGCTATTACAAGGACCCGGCCTTCCGGGAACGGCTGTTTGATGCCGAACGCAAGATGCGCGAGACCTACCGCGCGACCGCGCACCTTCAGGACGCGGCGCTGCCGATGGCGACGGAACGCGCGCAGGCCGTGCATGGGGGCATCGTCGCCGCACTCGCACGCGGAGTGTCCTTTGCGGGGCTGGACCTGACCGGTGCCACCCTGTCCGATCTGGACCTGTCCGGCGCCGACTTCTCCGGGGCCCTGCTTGAATGCGCCAATTTCGATCGCAGCCGGTTGCGCGGCTGCAATTTCAGCGACGCCGTGCTGACGCGCGCGCACCTGCATCAAGCCGATCTCTCCGGCTCCAATTGCAGCGGTGCCAACCTGGCGCTGATCGAATGCAACGGCACCCGCTTCGACGATGCCAACCTCGGCGCGGCCCGGCTGGAGGGCGCCATCCTGGTCCGGACCAGCTTCCAGCGCGCCAACCTCACCGGCGCCGAGTGCAGCAAGGCCCGCTTTGAGGACACAGACTGGACCGAAGTCCAGGCGCCCGACATGGTGTTCATGGATACCGATCTGCGCGGTCTGCGCCTGGTGCGGGCACATCTGGAAAAATCCACCTTCCTGCGGTGCGACCTGCGCAGCGTGGACTTCAGCGGCGCGCAGCTTGAAGCCAGCCTCTTCCTCACCGCGCAGGGTGCGCAGGCCACATTTGCCGGCGCGCGCCTGGTCAATCTTCGTTGCGTGGAGGCCTGCGATTTCAGCCACGCGGATTTCTCCGGCGCGGACATGACGGAGGCCAATCTTCGCGGCTGCCTGCTGGCGGGGGCACAGCTCATCGGCACGAAACTGCCCGGCGCCGACCTGAGCGAAGCCAAGCTGAACACGGCCTCGTTTTATCTCGCCATGGCGAACGGTGCGCGCATGGTCAAGGCGGACCTGCGCAACGCGGTGTTCGTGTCCGCCAACCTGATGGACGCGGTGCTCCAGCGCAGCAACATCCTGGGCGCGGACTTCCGCCTGGCCAACCTGTTCCAGGCGGACTTCGCCCGCGTCAAGGTGGATCACAGCGTGCAGTTCGCCCATGCGCTGATGAAGCGCACCCGCACGGTGCCACGCCTGGCGGCACCGGCCTCATGACGCGTGACCAGCTGGTCGATCTCGTCCAGGGCGGTGACACGGCGTCCGGGCTCGACCTTCGCCATCTCGATCTCGCGGGCGCCAACCTCGCCGGAGCGGTCCTGGAAAAACTCGACCTGCGCGGCGTCAACCTGGCCGGAGCCGACCTGCGCGAATCCATCCTGCTGTCCTGCCGGCTCGACGGCGCCCGGCTCGATCGTGCACAGCTGCATCTCACCGCCGCATCGCGTTGCGTGTTCGTCGGCGCAAGCTTTGCCGGAAGCGTTGGCCCGGCGGTGCAGTTCACGGAATGCGAGATGGTTGGGTGCAGCTTCGACGAGGCACGCATCCCGCAGGCCGCTTTTGCGCGCTGCAATCTCGCCGACGCCCGCTTCTGCAAGGCCGACATGGAGCACGTGGTGATCGCCGAAGGAAACTGCGCGGGCATCGACCTCAGCGGAACTCACCTGTTCCGGACCGTGCTGCTCAAGGCCGACCTGCGGCAGGCGCAGCTGACGGATGCGTCCTTCGACGGCGTGATCCTGGTTGGCGCGCAACTGGCGGGACAGCGTCTGGCAGGGCAGAGCCTGGTTCGCTCGCAGATGATGGACGCCAATCTTGAAGCCTGCGATTTTTCTGGTGCTGACCTCACCCAGTGCAGCTTTCGCGGTGCGCGGCTGACGGGCTCCCGAATGATCAAGGCCCTGGCGGCCAACGCGATCTTTCTTGAAGCCGATGCACGCCACGTCGATTTCCGCGGCGCCCGACTGACCCAGGGCATCTTCGTCGGGGCGCAGCTGGCCGGGGCGGATTTCTCGGACTGCGACCTGCAGCAGGCGCTGTTCATGAAATCGCATTGCACAGCGGTGAGTTTTTCGGGCGCCGACCTCACCTATGCCGACTTCTCGCACGCCGACCTGAGCGATGCGAATCTCAGCGGCGCCGGGATGTTTCGCGTCAAACTTCACCAGGCAAAAACCGCTGGCGCGCGCATCACCGACCTGGCTCGCGCGCTGGGTGACGATCCCGACCTGCTCGAAGCCGAACGGTGGCGCCCCAGGGAAGTACGATTTAAGGAGGCTTGAAGGAACGCTCATGACAACCATCCCCATCCGCGCCCGGCGGTCCCCGTCCGGGCCCATCCATCTGACTGGCGAGGTGATCGGCATCGACGCGGCCGCCGTGACCGTGCGAACCGCGGCCGGCGTGATCGTCACCCGCAAGGCGGTCAGCTGCCTTCTGGAACCGGAAGCCGGTGACAAGGTGCTGGTATCGGGCGCAAGCGCGAGCGAGGGGTACGTGATCGCGGTACTGGAACGCTCGGCTTCCACCCCGCAACGGCTGCGCCTGTCCGGCGACACCCGTCTGACGGTCGAGAACGGAAGCCTGCAACTGCTCTCCGAACAGGGCATCGAGATGAAAGCCGGCAGCGCCGTATCTATCGACGCCCCCAGGCTGGAGGCGCGCGCACGCCACGCGCACCTCATCTTCGGCGAGCTGGCCTGCATCGGGCGGACCTGGCACGCCGCCCTGGACAAGCTCGGCTTCGTCGGCCAGGCGATCGAGGTCGTTGCCGAGCGTTTGAGCCAGCGGCTCACGCACAGCGTGCGCGAGGTCGAGCAGGTGGATCAGCTCCGCAGCGGGCAGATCGATTACCGCGCATCGGGCAATGCCAGTCTTCGCGGTCGGAATACCCTCGTCACCGCCTCCGAGCTGGTCAAGCTCGACGGCGACCAGATCCACCTGGGCTGAGAGAGCCTGCGAATCATGTTCGCCAATACGCAAATGATGGGAATGGACACCGGTTTTCCGGACGTCTGCCTCACCCCTACTCCGGCGGGACCCGTGCCGATTCCCTACCCCAATATCGCCATGGGGCCAACCGCCATTCCCAACGTGCCCACGGTGCTGTTCGGCGGCGCGCCCGCGCATAACATGGGGACGCAGATTCCGATGACCAACGGCGACAATGCCGGCGTTGCCACCGGCGTGGCCTCGGGCATGGTGATGGGGCCGTCCAAGCACCTGACCGGTTCGTTCACCACCCTGGTCAAGGGAATGCCGGCAACGCGGCTGACCAGCGCCTCCCTGCAGAACGGCACCAACTGTCCCGGGGTACGCGTGGTGCCCAGCCAGCCCAAGGTCCTGATCCTCGCACCGTGAAAAATCCTCGGGACAAGCAGCCTCGAATCGCCGGCCCTGGCCGTAAACTCCGCGTCAGTGGACGAACCGGGGGCACGCGGTAGTGATCACCGTCGAAATCACGAAAATCCAGGGCCTTGCACCGCCGCGGCGGATGTCGGCCCGGTTCGATGAACAGGGCGGCACGGTAGGCCGTTCGCCGGACTGCACGCTGGTGCTGCCGGACGAGACGCGCACGGTCTCGCGCGTCCACGGCCAGATCAGGTTCCAGGACGGCGCCTACCGGCTGACCGACCAGGGCGCCAACCCGGTGAAGGTCAACGGAGCGCCCATCGGTCGCGGCGCGTCCGCGGTCATCAAGGCCGGCGACCTGATCCAGATCGGCAGCTTCGAACTCAGGGTGAGTGCGGAGGAAAAGGTTCGCGCGCAAGCGCCCGCCGCAGCGCCGGCTCCGCGCCCGGCGGGCGGTGGCGGCAACCCGTTCGATGACCTGTTCGGCACGCCGTCGCCGGCATCCGATGCCTCGCCGTCGTCGAGCTCCGATCCGTTCGCCGGGCTGGGTTTCAGCGCGGCGGACCACAAGCCGGCGCCGCAATCCCCGCCACCGAAGCCGGACCGCTCAGCGCTGCCCGGTGATTTCGATCCCATGGCACCCGCGCCCAGGACCGCGGACGCACTGCCACCCGCCGGCGCCGGCCTGCCCGATGATGCGTTTGACGCCCTGTTCTCCAGCCCGCAGGCGCCAGGCTCGGGCAGCCTAGACGCGCTGTTCGGCCTGGGCGCGGATACGTCGAAGGACCCGTTCGCCAGCGGCGCCCTGGCGAAATCACCGGCTCCGGACGATGGCGGCAACCAGAGCGGCCTGACGCAGTGGCTGGGCGGAATCAAGGCGCCCACGGCCGCGGCGGTTCCCGATCACGTCCCAGAGATCAACACGCCGTTCCAGCCGCCGCCTGCGCGGGCACGCCCGGCGCCCGTACTGCCGGGCATCGATGATTTCCTGACGCCGACCCCGGCCTCTCCTGCGCCAATGCGGGAAAGCCCGGTGCAAACCCCGCCGCCGGCCCCTGCGTTCCGAGCGTCGACCGCGGGCAGCGATGAACTGCTCGACGCCCTGCTGGCCGGTCTCGACGCCCCGGGCCTGTCGCTGCAAGGGCTCTCGCCCGAACTCATGCACACGCTCGGCAGCCTCGTGCGTGAGGCCACGCAGGGCACGCTCGGACTGCTGAACGCACGCGGGGCCATCAAGCGCGAGATGCGGGCGGACGTCACCATGATCGCCAGCGGCCGGAACAATCCGCTGAAGTTCTCGCCCGACGTGACCGCGGCCCTGCGTCACCTGCTCGGCCCGCCCACGCCCGGCTTCATGCGCGCGGAGGACGCGATGCAGGACGCCTACAACGACCTGCGCGCGCACGAGTTCGGCTTCATGGCCGGCCTGCGCGCCGCGCTCACCGGCGTGCTCAAGCGTTTCGAGCCGCAGCAACTGGAGGCGCGCCTGCCGAGCCAGGGCGGGCTCAATTCCCTGCTGCCGATGAACCGCCGCGCGCGCCTGTGGGACCTGTTCGGCGAGCTGTACCGCGAGATCGCGCAGGAAGCCGAGGAAGATTTCCACGCCCTGTTCGGGCGCGAGTTCCTGCGCGCCTACGAAGAGCACGTGCACGCCGTCGAGCGTGATCCGGACCGCCGCAAGACGTGACCGCACCAGGACTTTCCATGCGCAGTTTCCCGGTTCGCAGGGTTCGCAGGCTCGCACCGCTGCTGGTGGCGCTGGCTTTGGGCGGATGCTTCGGCAAGAAACCCGACCCGATCGCCACGCCGGCGCCGCCACCTCCGCCCAAGACTACGGAGTGGCAGTTGGTCAGCGCGGCCGATCTCAATCCCGATGCCGGCGGGCGCCCTTCCCCGCTCGTGGTGCGCGTGTATTCGCTGCGCGCGCTGGACAGTTTCCGCGCCGCCGATTTCTTCTCGCTGTACGAGAAGGACGAGCAGGTCCTGGCCGCGGACCTGGTGAGGCGCGAGGAGTGGATCCTCAAGCCCGGCGAAACCCGCGAGGTCAAGGGCGAACTTCCGCCCGAGGTGAAGTTTGTGGCGGTGGTCGCGGCCTTTCGGGACGTGAGTCGCGCCACCTGGCGTGCCTCGGTGCCCGTTCCGCCCGGACCCAAGGGCATGCTCACGCTGCGGGCCGACGGCAAGTCGGTGGGCCTGGCCTTCGAGTCGGTGGTGAAGGACTGAGAGCCTGTGAGGAATTCGCCCACCTACTGCGGACGCCGCCCTCGCTACGGCGTTCGAATTTTTCACAGGCTCTGAGACGATGAGTTCGTTGCACGCGCAATCACAGGACTGACAGCCATGTCGTGGAGCAAGAAGGTCGTCTGGTCGGAGGGCATGTTCCTCCAGCCGCAGCATTTCCAGCAGCAGGACCGCCACGCCGAGCGCATGCTCGAAAACCGCACCGGCGAAATCACCGCATACCCCTGGGGGTTCGCGCACCTGGTGCTGGAAGAATCCGCGCTCGCGCTGGGCAAGGTGTCGCTGAGCGCCGCCCGCGGCGTGATGCCGGACGGCACCGCCTTCGATTTTCCCGAGCAGGACGCCGCGCCGCTGTCGCTGGAGATTCCCGCAACGGCCAAGAACGAACTCCTGTTCCTGGCCGTGCCGGCGCGTCGCCACGGTTCGGTGGCGGTGGACAGCGGCGATTCGGCCGATGCCGCCTTCGCCCGCTACAAGGCGCAGGACGTGGAGGTGGCCGACCACAACGGCGGCTCGGAGAACCGCGCGCCGCTGCGCCTGGGCAACCTCAACCTGCGCCTGCTGCTGGCGCGCGAGCAGACCGACGGCTGGGTGACGCTGGGCGTGGTGCGCATCGTGGAGCGGCGTGCGGACAATCTCGTGGTGCTCGATCGCCAGTACATCCCGCCGTGCCTTGCCACCAGCGTCAGCCCGGTGCTGTCGGCCTACCTGCAGGAGCTCGAAGGCATGCTGCACCAGCGCGGCGAGGCGCTGGCCTCGCGCCTCGCGCATCCCGGACGCGGCGGCGTGGCGGAGATATCGGACTTCCTGTTCCTGCAGACCGTCAACCGCTACGAGCCGCTGGTGGCGCACCTGCGCAACGTCGCGCCGCTGCACCCGGAAACCCTGTTCCGCATCGGCGTGATGATGGCCGGCGACCTTGCCACCTTCCGCGACGGCCGCCGTGCCGCGGCCTACCCGCGCTACCTGCACTCGCAGCCGGAGCGCTGCTTTCCGCAGCTGATGGCGGAGCTGCGTTCCAGCCTCAGCGTGGTGCTGGAAACCACCGCCATTCCCATCGAGCTGCAGGAGCGCAAGTACGGCGTGCGCGTGGCCATCATTCCCGACCAGGAACTCATCCGCACCGCCGGCTTCGTGCTGGCCGTCAACGCGCAGCTTCCGGGTGAACAACTGCGCGCGCGCTTCCCGGCGCAGGTCAAGCTGGGCCCGGCCGAGAAGCTGCGCGACCTGGTCAACCTCCAGCTGCAGGGCATTGCGCTCAAGCCGCTGCCGGTGGCGCCGCGGCAGATTCCCTTCCACGCCGGCTTCACCTATTTCGAGATGGACCGCAGCGGCGAGATGTGGAAACAGCTGGAAAAATCCGGTGGCCTGGCCATGCACGTGGCCGGCGATTTCCCCGGGCTGGAAATGGAATGCTGGGCGATTCGTTCATAGAGATCGGACATGGCCATTGATCCGGATGACCCCTTTGCCCCCCGGGCCGACGACCGCACGGTCATGGTGCCGACGCCGCGCCGTGCCCAGTCCAAACCGGCCGACGCGCCGCGCCCCCCGCCCGAGGCACCGCCCCGCCCTGCCGCCGCCGCGCCGTCCATCGAGAGCCTGCCCGACGCGGCCGGCGCCAACCCGCTGCTGGCTGCCGCCACGCCGCTGCTCGACCTGATTCCGCAGCTGCGCACCGCCACGCAGGCCGATCCGGTGCTGGTGAAGAGCCGGCTGGTGGACGGCATCCGCGCCTACGAGCAGTCCGCGCGCAAGGCCAATCTGCCGCCGGAGCAGATCGTGGCCGCGCGCTACGTGCTGTGCACCTTCGTGGACGAGACGGCGTCCAACACGCCCTGGGGCGGCTCCGGCCAGTGGGCCGAGCAGAGCCTGCTGGTTACCTTCCACAACGAGGGCTGGGGCGGCGAAAAGGTGTTCCAGCTGATGTCCAAGCTTTCCGAGAACCCCAAGGCCAACCGCGACCTGCTGGAGCTGATCGAGATATGCCTGGCGCTCGGTTTCAAGGGCCGTTTCGGGGTGCAGGACAACGGCGCGGCGCTGCTGCTGCAGGTGCGCGAACGGCTGTTCGAGATGCTGCGCAAGGAACGTGGCGAGCCCGAGCGCGAACTCAGCCCGCGCTGGGCCGGCACCCGGCTGCCACGCAACGCCGTGCTCAGCGCCCTGCCGCTCTGGGTGGTGGTGGCGGCCACCGCGCTGATCCTCACCGTCACCTTCCTGGTGCTCAGCTCGGTGCTCAACCGCAAGTCCGACCCGGTGTTCGCCAGCATCCGCGGCATCCAGGCGGCGCAGGCGGAGACGCGCGAACCGGCGCCGGAGCCCGCGGCTCCCGTCCCGCCGCGGCTGGCGGTGCTGCTGGCCAGCGACATCGCCGCGCACCTGGTGGACGTGGGCGATTACGCCGACCGCAGCATCGTCACCATCCGCTCCGACGGCTTCTTCGCCCCCGCCAGCAACAGCATCCCGGACAAGATGATCCCGCTGCTGGACCGCATCGCCGCCGCCGTGAACAAGGTGCCGGGCAAGGTGCTGATCGTCGGCCACTCCGACAACCAGCCCATCCGCTCGGTGCGCTTCCCGTCCAACTGGCACCTGTCCACCGCGCGCGCCGAGGCCGTGGCCGAGCGGCTCGGCAAGATGGTGGAGCCGGGACGCATCCGCTCGGAAGGCCGCGCCGAGTCCGAACCCATCGCCCCCAACGACACGCCTGCCAACCGCGCCCGCAACCGCCGCGTGGACGTGCAGGTGCTGGTGGATTGATGCCCAGAACCAGAATCATCGGCGCCAAACGAGCACCAGCCGCATGAAAAAGATAATCGGCTTCTTCACCCATCCCCTCTTCGTCGGCCTGGTGGGCCTGGTCGCGGTGGCGCTGGTGGTGTGGTTCGTCGGCCCGCTGGTGGCGGTGGCCTCGTGGCGGCCGCTTGAACCGGAGTGGGTGCGCTGGGCGCTGATCGGCCTGTTCGCCCTGCTGATGCTGGGACGCCATTTCTGGCGAATCGCCAAGGCCAGGATGGCCAGCCGCCGCCTGGTCACGGCCATGAAGCAGGCGCCCGCGGCGCCCAACGAATCGCAGCAGGAGCTGCAACTGCTGGGCGAGCGCTTCGAGGACGCGGTGGCGCAGCTGCGCTCCATGCGCCTGTCCGGCAAGGCCGGCGGCGGCATGTCCGGCTGGCTGGCGCGCTCCAGCGGCCAGTACCTGTACGAGCTGCCGTGGTACGTGTTCATCGGCCCACCGGGCTCGGGCAAGACCACGGCGCTGGTCAATTCCGGCCTGAAATTCCCGCTGGCGGACAAGCTGGGCAGCCAGTCGATCAAGGGCGTGGGCGGCACGCGCAACTGCGACTGGTGGTTCACCGACGAGGCGGTGCTGATCGACACCGCCGGCCGCTACACCACCCAGGATTCCGACCAGGCCGTGGACCGCTCCGCCTGGGAAGGATTCCTGGGCCTGCTGAAGAAGTTCCGGCCGCGCCGTCCCATCAACGGCATCCTGCTGGTGATCAGCGCGGGCGACCTGCTGACGCAGTCCGCGCGCGAGCGGGCGGCCCACGCCGAGGCGGCGCGCGCGCGCATCGCCGAGCTGTACGAGCGCCTGCAGATCCGCTTCCCGGTGTACGTGCTCGTCACCAAGGTCGACCTGCTCGCCGGCTTCACCGAGTTCTTCGCCGACCTGGGCAAGGAGGAGCGCGCGCAGGTCTGGGGCACCAGCTTTCCCTACTCGCAGGACGCCAGCGCGCCCGACCCGCTGGCCTCGCTGGACGCCGAGTGGGAGGCCCTGCTGCGGCGCCTGTTCGACCGCCAGCCGCAGCGCCTGCGCGACGAGCGCGACGTGACCAAGCGCGCGCTGATCTTCGGTTTCCCGCAGCAGGTGGCGGCGCTCAAGCCGGCGGTGATCGAGTTCCTGGGCCAGGTGTTCGTCAAGTCGCGCTTCGGGCCGGCGCCGCTGGTGCGCGGCGTCTACCTCACCAGCGGCACGCAGGAAGGCCGGCCCATCGACCGCGTGGTGGGCAACGTGGCGCGCGCCTTCGGCTTCGACGGCAATCCGCTGGCCCTGCAGAGCGCCAGCGGGCGCAGCTACTTCCTCACGCGCCTGCTGGGCGATGTCATCTTCGAAGAACAAGCGCTGGCCGGCACCAACATCAAGTGGGAGAAGCGCCGCCAGCTCCTGCAGTGGGCCGGGTTCGCGGCCTGCGCGCTGGTGGGCGTGGGCCTGCTGGCGGCCTGGGTGATCTCGTACTCGCGCAACGACGCCTACGTGCGCGACGTGGCGGAAAAATCCACCCAGGTGCGCCAGCAGGTATCGGCCATGCCCGCGCGCGCCGACAGCAACGTGGTGGCCCTGCTGCCGGCGCTGGAAGCGGTGCGCCGCGTACCTCAGACCGATGCCCTGATCGATGGCGTGCCGGTCTCCATGACCTTCGGCCTGTACCAGGGCGACAAGCTCCAGGCCGCCTCGGAGCAGGCCTATCGCAACCTGCTGCGCAGCGCCTTCCTGCCGCGGCTGATCTACCGCGTGGAGGAGCGCCTGCGGGACATCCCCGCGACCGACCTGGAGCAGACCTACGAGGTGCTCAAGGTCTACCTCATGCTCCAGGACCGCAAGCACCTGCAGCCCGACCACGCCACCGCCGTCATCGAGTACGACTGGCAGAGCGCCCTGCCGCGCGAAGTCACCGCCGAGCAGCGCGCCGCGCTGAGCGAGCACCTGAAGCAGCTGTTCGCGCTGGACGACTATTCCTCGCCCCTGGCCGTGGACCCGCTGCTGGTGGCCAAAGCGCGCAGTGCGCTGACGCGCTTCGAACTGCCTCAGCGTGTCTACAGCCGGATCAAGCGCGAGGGCATCGGCGCGGAATTCCCCGAGTTCAACGCCGCCGCCAAGGGCGGGCCCAGCGCGGCGCTGGTGTTCCAGCGCCAGAGCGGACAGGCGCTGTCCAAGGGCGTGCCGGGCATGTACTCGTTCGACGGCTACCACAAGGCGTTCCAGTCGCGCGTGGGCGAGGTCTCCCGGCAGCTCGCCACCGAGCAGTCCTGGGTGCTGGGCATCGGCGCCAAGGCGGGCGCTGCCGACGAGCCCGCCGCGGTCGACGGCGACCCGGTGGCCGAAGCCGTGCGCCGCCTGTACCTGCAGGACTACGTGCGCGTGTGGGACGCCTACATCGCCGACGTGCGCCTGAAGCGGCCGGAGACGCTGTCGGAAAGCATCCAGATCGCCCGCATCCTCTCCGCGCCCGATTCCCCCATGCCGGTGCTGATGAAGGCCCTGGTGCGCGAGACCACGCTCTCCACCAGGCAGGAGGCCGAGAAGGACCTGCGCGACAAGGCCGTGGAAAAGCTCCAGGCGCAGAAGGACCGCCTCGGCAAGCTGTTCGGCGGCACGCCCACCGAGGGCACCGGTGGCGCGGCCGAGACCAAGAGCGTGGAAAGCATCGTCGACGACCATTTTGCCGCCCTGCGCGCCTGGGTGCTCGGCCCCGGCGGCGGCACGCCCGCGCCCATGGACGGGGCGCTGGCGCTGGTCAACGAGGTGTACATCATGCTCAGCAACACGGAGACGGCCCTGCAGGGTGGCAACCCGCCGCCGCCGAGCGAGGCGCCCAGCCGGGTCAAGGCCGAGGCCGCGCGCATGCCCGAGCCGTTCAAGTCGATGCTGCAGGACCTTTCCACCTCCGGCACCAGCCAGGTGCTGGGCGCCACTCGCAGCAACCTGTCCAAGGGCATCGCGCAGTCCTTCGGCGACTTCTGCGCGCAGGCCACCGGCGGCCGCTACCCGTTCACGCCCGGCAGCGCCCGCGACGTCACCGCCGACGACTTCGCCGCCCTGTTCGGGCCGGGTGGAAAGATCGAGCAGTACTTTCACGGCGCGCTGGCGCAGTACGTGGACGTGGGCACCAAGCCCTGGAGCCTGAAGAAGGTGGAAGGCGTGCCCATGGGCTCGGCCGCCTCGCTGGTGAACTTCGAGCGCGCCGATGCCATCCGCAAGGTGTTCTTCCGCACCGGCGCCACCGCCGCCTACCGCTACGAGTTCAAGCCGGTGTCCATGGACGCGGGCATCAGCCGCTTCCTGCTGGAAATCGACGGCCAGAGCGTGACCTACAGCCACGGGCCCATCGTGCCGAAGTGGGTGCAGTGGCCGGGTCCGGGCGGCACGTCCACGGTGCGCCTCACGGTGGAGCCGGCCGGCGCGTCCGGCTCGGGGTTTGCCACCGAAGGCCCCTGGGCGCTGCTGCGCCTGTTCGACAAGGCCAAGGTCGAACGCACCGCGCAGCCGGAGAAGATGTTCGTCACCTTCGTGTTCGACGGCCGCGAAGTGCGGTTTGAAGTCACCGCCGGCAGCGTGCAGAACCCCTACGGCCTGCCGGAAATCCGCCAGTTCCAATGCCCGCGGAGCCTGGGTTGACCGCCGCTGCGCCGGACGCGCCGGCGCTCCCGGGCTGGTACGGCAAGCTGCCGTTCCTGGGCGATTTTGCCGGGCGCCGCTTGCCGTCGTCCTTCGTGCGCGTGTGGGACGACTGGCTGCAATCGGTGATCTACGGCAGCCGCGCGCTGCTGCGCGACGAATGGCTGCCGCGCTACCTCAACAGCCCGATCTGGCATTTCTGCCTGGCGCCCGGCGTCTGCGGCAATTGCGCGTGGTTCGGCCTGCTGATGTCCAGCGTGGACCGGGCCAATCGCCACTTCCCATTCACGCTGGCGCATGGCGCGTCCGCCGAAAGCCTGCGCGCGCTGCCGTTCGATAGACTCACCGCCTGGCTGGCGGCGCAGGAACCGCGGCTCGCCGCCATGCTCGACCTCGACGGCTCCGTGCAAAACCTGGAAGCGCAGCTCCAGCCTTTTGAGCCGCCGGCCAGTTCGGACGAAACCCTTCCCCGGACGACGCAGCGCCTGGGCGCGTATTTCGAATCGGTGCAGTCGGTCGAAGCCCACCTGGTCCCCGGCCTGCTCGCCCGGCTCGCCGAGGAAACCCGCCGGAGCGCAGATGCCCCCAGCCTGTGGTGGACCGGTGCCGACGACGCCGGCCGCAGCCTCGTGTGGGCCTGCCGCGGCCTGCCGACGGCCGAGCACTACAGCTCCATGCTGTGCGCGGCCTGAGCGCCTCGCTCTGTCCCCCACCCGGGCCCGGGGCTATCCTTCGGCATGGTTCCAAGCAAATCCGCAGCGCCGAAGTCGCCGGCCGCCGCGCTGCCGGACGACGCCCGCCAGCGCGCCGAAAAGATGTGCGCGGATGCAGGCGAGCGCCTGACCCAGGCCCGGCTCAACGCCTATGCCGAACTGCTGGCGCAGGCGCGGCCGGTGTCGGCCTACGAATTGCTAGACCTCATGGAGCAGCGCGAAGGCCGCAAGCTCGCGCCGCTGACGGTGTATCGACAACTCGATTTCCTGACCCGGGTGGGCCTGGTGCATCGGCTGGCCTCGGCGCAGGCGTTCATGGCCTGCGACCACCCCGGTAGCCCACACGAGGGCCTGTACCTGGTCTGCTCGGCCTGCGGCAAGGCCGACGAGCTTGAATCCGGCAACCTGGCGCATCTCCTGGGCAAGGCCGCCCGGAGCCGCGGATTCAAGTCGGAAAAGCAGATCATGGAACTGCAGGGCCTCTGCCACGACTGCAACGACGACTCATGACGAATCCGCTTCGAATCGGCATTGACCTGGGCGGCACCAAGATTGAAGGCATTGTGATGGGATCGCAGTCGCGCATCCTGCATCGCGCACGCGTGCCCACCCCGTTCACGGACTACGACGCCCAGCTGGCGGCGGTCGCCGGCATGGTGCGCGAACTGGAACATGCGGCGGGGGTCAGCGGCCTGCCCGTGGGCATCGGTCATCCGGGCGCCATCTCGCCCGCCACCGGGCTGATGAAGAACGCCAACTCCACGGTGCTCAACGGTCGCCCGGTCAAGCAGGATCTCGAAAAAGCGCTTGGCCGCGAGCTGCGCCTGGCCAACGACGCCGACTGCCTCGCCGTCAGCGAACAGGCCGACGGCGCCGCGGCGGGCGTGCAGAACATGTTCGCGGTGATCCTGGGCACGGGCGTGGGCGGCGGCGTGGTCATCAACGGCAAGCTGGTGCGCGGCCCGCACGCGATCTCCGGCGAGTGGGGCCACAACCCCCTGCCCTGGCCCAAGCCTGACTGGGGCGAGGTGCCCGGCCCGCTGCACTGGGACGGCCGCTACGGGACGATCGAGTCCTGGGTGTCCGGTACCTCGCTGGCGCGCGATCACCAGGACATCACCGGTGAGCGCCTGCGCGGCGAGGACATCGTGGCGCGCGCCGACGCCGGCGATGCTACCTGCCAGGCCACCATGAGCCGCTACGAGGATCGGCTGGCGCGCAGCCTGGCGAGCCTGATCAACGTGCTGGACCCGGAAGTGATCGTGTTCGGCGGCGGCCTGTCCCGCGCCGAACGGCTCTATCGCAACCTGCCGCCGCTGCTCAAGGCCTGGGTTTTCAGCGACGTGGTCACCACGCGCCTGGTGCCGGCCCAGCATGGCGACTCCAGCGGCGTGCGCGGCGCCGCCTGGCTTTGGCCGGAATAGCTTCAAGAATTCGGACGAGCGTGCCAACCCCGGCAACCACGGTAGTGCTGAAATCAGCGTCGTCTCCTGACACATGACGTTGGATATGCTCAAGAGGTACACTCGAGGCTCGGCCGGGCAAGCATCAGTCTGTATGGTTCGGAAGGCTTCGAGAGCAGCCGACAGGGCATTTTTCACCTTCAAACCTCCAACTTTTTCAAAGATCTGCGGCGGCCGCTGCAGACAAACTGATCGCCGCCTCGGTAGCTCAGTGGATAGAGCATCTTCCTCCTAAGAAGAGGGTCGCAGGTTCGATTCCTGCTCGGGGCACCAGTTCTTTTTCGCTTGATCTGCTTGGCTTTTTCGAGAGGTCGCGCAGAACAATAGTGCGAACTCACCGGCAGCTGGGTGCCACAACCTGCCAATGATCTTTGAAGTTGCGGTGGCAGGAAGCGGACGCTCGGTCGACGGCGGCACCACGCTGCCTGGCACGACGGAGCACGATGAGGCCGCCCACATGTTGCTGCCCGCGTGTCACGGTCTCCAACAGCCTGCCACGCTCCGACGTCGAGCTGCACATCTGCTGAGCCGGCTCGACCTCGGCGAGTGAGCGGAGAGCACTCTGGGTACGACGCCTGCCCCCTGCCCTTGAACTCGGCATCTTCATGTCGTTGCCATCGCCACGAACGCCGCCTCGAGGTCGCGGACGTAGCCAGGGGTGTCGAACAGGGCCGTGCGCAGGCGCTGCCGCTCCAGTTTCGCGCGCAGCGCCCCCATCCGATCGGGATCCCGCGCAAGGCTCACCGCCGTTTCCTCGTACGCCGCCGGCGAATCCGTGACCAGTTCCGGCATGCCGACGGCCACCAGCAGGCTGGCGCCCACGCGGGCGGCGAAGGTTCCGCCCGCGCAACTCAGCACCGGCAGACCGGCCCATAGCGCGTCCACCGCCGTGGTGTGTGCATTGCACGCGAGCGTGTCGAGCATCAGGTCGGCATGACGCAGCCGCGCCAGGTGCAGGGATTTCGGCCGAAAGCCGGCGAAGCGCACGCGCTGCGGATCGATGCCGCGCGCGCTCGCCTCGCGCCGCAGGTTGGCGCGGACCGTGGCGGCGGCGCGGCCGTGCGCGAACTGCCACAGCACGCTGCCGGGCGTTCGGTGCAGGATGCGCATCCACAGGTCGAACACGCCGGGTTCGAGCTTGTCCGGATGGTTGAAGCTGCAGAACACGAAGCCGGTGTCGGGCAGGTCTTCCTGCTCACGCGACGGCGCGGCTTGCGCGATCGGCTGCTCCCGGTCGGTCGGCAGGTAGCAGTGCGGCAGCCGCAGCAGGCGCTCGCCGTAGTCGTTCTCCGCCCCGGACGGGCAGACCACGGCGTCACACAGCAGCACATCCGCGAGTCCGCTTCCCATGGTGCCGGGGAAGCCCACCGCGTTAACGACGATCGGTGCCGGGTGCTGGGCGCAGAGTTCCGGGCGGCCGCCGCGGGATAGCCCGGTCAGATCGACGAGCACATCGATGCCGTCGTGGCGGATGCGCTGGGCGGCGACGTCGGCCGCTTGCCCGCGCAGGTCGACGAACACCTCACACGATTCGGTGAACTGCCGCCGCGTCGCGCTCCCGTCGTCCGGGCCCGTCGAGTAGGCGTGGATGGCGAAGCGCGTGCGGTCATGATGGGCGAACACCCCGCTCATCAGGTGCATGAGCGCATGGTCGCGAAAGTCGGCGGACAGGTAGCCGATCCGCATTCGCCCATCGACACCCGGCGCCGGTGCGGCCGCGGCCATCCGGGCACGCAGCCCCGCATGCCGCGTGAGCAGCGCCGCGGCGTGGAGGTCGGCAATCCGTTTCTGCTCCAGCGCGGTGAACGGCAGTCGGACCGCGTGGGAGGGCGCGACCGCCGGCACCTGATGGGTCGACACGCACTCCGCCAGATGCGCGCGCAGGCTCG
This sequence comes from Panacagrimonas sp., assembly GCA_052386745.1. Lineage (GTDB taxonomy): Bacteria > Pseudomonadota > Gammaproteobacteria > Nevskiales > Nevskiaceae > Panacagrimonas. Next base: position 212,342 of record JBQTJW010000016.1, read on the forward strand.
CCATGTCGGCGGCGAAATGGCGCCAGTCGCACAGGTCGGTCGCCGCGCTCAAGCGGTTGATCCGTGCCGCCGCGTGTTCGGGTTCGCGTTGCAGGATCGCGTCGTATTGGGCGAGCGCGTCCTGCGGGCGGAAGCGTTCCTGGTACAGGTTGCCGAGCGCGAGCCGCGCGTCGTTCGATCCGGGCGCGCGTGTCAGCCAGTCCGAGAGCAGCGCTTCGGCCTCTGCCTCGCGCGCCTGTGCGCGGAGCAGATCGGCCTGGCGCCGCAGCGCTTCGGTGTGGTCGGGAGCGAGCGTCAGCGCCAGGCGGCCGTCGGCCTCGGCCTCCGCGTGGCGACCCAGGCCCTGCAGCAGCGCAGCGCGCGCGAGCAGGACCTTGAGGTAATGCGGCGCGCTGCGCAGGGCCTCATCGTACTGGTCCAGCGCCGCTTCGGGTTCTCCGGCGCGGTCCAGCAAGGTGCCCAGGTTGTACCGGGCCTTGGCGTGGTCGGGACGCAGCGCGCATGCGCGCTCGAACGCATCCCGCGCTTCCATGTCGCGGCCGGCACGCTGCAGGGCGACGCCCAGATTGTTGAGCGCCGCCGCGCTGCGCGCCGCGTCGTCGATCGGCGGTGCGTCTGGGCTCACCGTCGCGGGTCGCGACCTCATTCCCGCGCCTGTCCGCTCCACTGCTGCGTCTGGCCATCGACGTGCAGCCAGACCTTGTGGCGGATCTCGTCGGTCTTGAAACCCAGCGCCTTGGGCCGCACGACACCGGGCAGCACGACCACGTCGTAGATTTCCTCGACCGCGCCTTCGATGCGCAGCCAGTGCCGGGCATCGCCGGTCTTCAGGTCCACCACCTGCAATCCGCAGCGCGCGCTCGCGTTCTTCTGCGCCAGGCGCTCCTGCAAGGGCAGGCCGGCGAACGTGCGGTCGTGCCGGGCCTTGGACAGCCCGATCACCGCGCTGTCGCCGGCAAACGCCAGCCCGCGGCCGTAGCCGGGACAGAACGCGACCGCCTCGAAGCGGCCCGTGTCGCGGTGCAGATAGCCGAACTCGCCGTGGCCGGAATCGAGCAGCCACAGCCGGCCGTCATGGACTCTCGGCGAGTGCGGCATCGACAGGCCGGTCGCCACCACCTCGCCGCTCGGCACGTCCACGACGCAGCCGCCGTCGTGCCGACGCTCGCGCCAGCCATCGGCCACATCGCTCTGGCTGCACGCCGTGACGTAGCGCGGCCGTCCATCCTCCAGCGCCAGGCCATTCAGATGACAGCGATCCTCCGCCGCGAGCCGGCTGACGAAGCGCGGCCGCCACAGCGGCTCGAAGTTGTGCTGCTCGCTGAGCGTCGCCAGGCACGAGAACAGCGTGCTGACGAAGACCAGCCGTCCATCGCCCATGACGGCCACGTCGTGCACGTCCACATCCCCCGTGGTGTGCCCGGTGCGCGGCACGTACACGCGATCGAACCCTTCGTCGCGCGTGCCCTGCTGCACGACGTTTTGCAGTCGCCAGAGCTGGAACGCGGACGCGAGCCACAGCGTCTGCGCGTCCGACCACAGGCCCATGCAGCGGTTGAACGTGCGCTCGAAGATCGATAGCCGGCCATCGGGCTTCAAGCCGATCAGGAACAGCTTGCCGGACTGGTAGCAACTCAGCGCGAGGCTCAACTGCTGTTCCGCCAGCCAGGTCGCGAAGTGGCGCGAGGCGTCGATGGACAGCGGAGCGGGCGAGGGGGCGGCGGCGACCATCGTCGGACTCTACATCGCATCGCGCATCGCGGCTTACGCCGCTCCTACAATTGCTTGTAGGAGCGGCGTAAGCCGCGATGAAGGCGGCACGCGACGGCGGGATGCGTGGCCAAGAAACCGGCCACTTTCCCGCCCTACCTACTACTTTGCAGTTGATGCTTCGTAAGCGACTACAAGCATGCCGCCGATGAAGATGACAACAGCGGTGACTAAGGCCCAGAGCATTACAGGTTCTCCAACTGCGCAAGGCGGCGAAGTGCCGCGTGATTGACCGCGACGATGCCGACCGTAGTGCCAGCAACGGCAAGAAGCGCAAGCACCACAATGACACTTTCCGCAGTACGGAAGTTTTGAGCCAGCCAAGCAATCAGCGACACGTCGACGGCGACCAGCGCGGCGAAGACGACCTTGAGCCAGCCCAGTGTTTCTTTGATGCGTTCCGCCTGTGACATGAGCTGAATTCTACGGCCAACGCGGCATACGCGGTGGGTTTACGCGGGACTGACATTGAGTCAGTCCCGCGCTGGGACCCACCGCCCGCCGCGGCACGGCGCGATCCGTGGCCAACAAACCGGCCACTTTCCCGCCCTACGACCTGCTCGTCATTCCCGCGAAGGCGGGAATCCAGTGCCTCCGTACAAGCCACCGTTCGTTCTGCGATAAAAACTGGATGCCCGCCTTCGCGGGCATGACCCATGGTGGTGGGTACTTGGGGGACATGCGCTCTCGTTGGTTGCCCCCGCGCGCCCGCGTCCGTCCGACTTGTGCCGAACGTTCGCTACTGAATACACTCGGTACCGTAATCGCTGTGCGCGGGAGAGACTCCGGGGGGAGCCGCGCCGCGCATCGTTTCTCACCGGGGATCTTCTTGGCCTTCTTCCGCAGGATGGGTGCGTCCGTTCCGGCACACGCTGCCGCAATCGCGAGCTTCAAGCCCAACCCCTTCGTCGCCGCCCTGCGCGTGCAGAGGCTCCCCTCCTTGCGGCCCGCATCGCCACGCCTGGCGGGTCCGGCGCTGCTGCTGGGCGCACTGGCGCTGACGCCCAGCCCCCCGGCGCGGGCTGTGGACGTGCCGTTCACCACGGCCAACATCGCAACCACCGCCGATGGCGCGAACTCGACGTTCAGCGCCGACCTGGACGGCGACGGCGACCTGGACGTGCTCTCGGCGTCCCGCTACGACGACAAGATCGCCTGGTACGAGAACGACGGCGGAGCCACGCCCGCCTTCACCCTGCGCATCATCAGCACTACGGCCGACGGCGCGCGCTCGGTCCACGCCGCGGACCTGGACGGCGACGGCGACCTCGACGTGCTCTCGGCGTCCGGCTACGACGACAAGATCGCCTGGTACGAGAACGGTGGCGGCGCCACGCCCGGCTTCACCCTGCGCACC
>JBQTJW010000017.1:0-51783 GCA_052386745.1 Panacagrimonas sp.
CGATCCGGGTTTCGAGTCCGGATCGCATCAGAAACCTCCGAAATCAGGTCGGTCGGCAGCCGTCGCCGACACCCCGCGCCTCTGCATCGCCACCGCCACGCTCAAATTGAACCTGTGCAGGGTTTCCCTAGTGCTCGCGCCGCTCGATGAACCGCGCCAGCCACGCCAGCGGTTCGCCGGCGGGGCCGAAGCGGCGCAGGGCCTGGTGCGCGGTGTGGAACAGGTCGGCGGCGCGTTCCTTGGCGGCGGGCAGGCCCATGACGGCGGGGTAGGTGGACTTGCCGCTCACCTCGTCCTTGCCGGCGGTCTTGCCCAGGCTGGCGTCGCTGCCTTCGATGTCGAGCACGTCGTCCTGGATCTGGAACGCCAGGCCAATGCACTTGCCGTAGCGGTCCAGCGCGTCGAACGCGGCTTCGTCGTCCTGCGCCCGGGCGAGGCTGGCGAGCCGCAGGCAGGCGCGGATGAGGGCGCCGGTCTTGTGCACGTGCAGGGCTTCGAGCTCGGCCAGCGACAGCTGCTTGCCCTCGGAGTCGAGGTCGATGGCCTGGCCACCGACCATGCCGCGCGAGCCGGCCGCCTCGGCCAGGCACTCGATCATGCGGATGCGCCGCTCGGCGTCGATGCGCGTGTCCCGCGCCAGCACCTGGAAGGCGAGCGTCTGCAGGGCGTCGCCGACAAGGATGGCGGTGGCCTCGCTGAAGCGCTTGTGCACGGTGGGAAAGCCGCGGCGCAGGTCGTCGTCGTCCATGGACGGCAGGTCGTCGTGCACCAGCGAATAGGCGTGGATGAGTTCCACCGCGCAGGCGGCGGCGTCCACCGCCTCGGGCTTCAGGCCCAGCACCTCGGCCGCCGCGTAGACCAGCAGCGGGCGCAGGCGCTTGCCGCGGGCGGTGGCGTAGCGCATGGCCTCGTGCAGGCTGGCCGGGTGCTGCGTGGCCGGCGGCAGTTGCTGGTCCAGCACCGCGGCCAGGCGCGCCTCGTAGCCGGCCACGCGCAGTTCGAACGCCGCGGTGTTCATGCGCCGGGGGCGGCCTCGTCCTCGTCCAGCAGGTTGCGCACCTTGAGCTCGGCGGTGTCCAACGAGCGGCGGCAGGAGCGGGTGAGCTGGCTGCCGCGCTCGAACAGGCGCAGCGAATCCTCCAGCCGCAGGTCGCCTTTCTCCATCTGGGCGACGATGCTTTCGAGCTCCTGCATTTCCTGCTCGAAGCGGGCGACGGCGTCTTCCACCACTTCGACGGGAGCGGCGACGGGAGTGGCTGGAGTGCCAACCGGTGCGGCAGCCGGCGCGGTGCGATCAAAGCGCTCCGGCTGCTCCAAGGGCAGGGTCGGCAGGCTGGGTTCGGCTCGCTTGGGCATGTGGCTTCAGGGCTGCATGGGGCTCACTAGTCTACCGGTGGCGCTTGCTTGCGGGGCCCCAGGCCATCCGATACGGTGCGCCCCGCCCAACCTCCCCGACCCCATGGCCCCCTCCCGCGACGCGCAACAGACCTACGGCGCCGAAGCCATCGAAGTGCTGCAAGGCCTCGACCCGGTGCGCAAGCGCCCGGGCATGTACACCGACACCACGCGGCCCAACCACCTGGCGCAGGAAGTGATCGACAACGCCGTGGACGAGGCCCTGGCCGGCCACGCCTCGCGGCTGGACGTCACCGTCTTTGCCGATGGCTCGCTGCTGGGCGCGGACGACGGCCGCGGCATGCCGGTGGACATCCACCCCGAGCACGGCGTGTCGGGCGTGGAACTGATCATGACCAAGCTGCACTCGGGCGCGAAGTTCTCCAACAAGCAGTACCAGTTCTCCGGCGGCCTGCACGGCGTCGGGGTCTCCGTGGTGAACGCGTTGTCGGCCAAGCTCGAAGTGCACGTGTGCCGCGGCGGCACCGAGTACGCCATGGAGTTTCGCGACGGCCACCTGCACGGCGCGCTGGTGCCGGTGGGATCGGTGCCCAGGTCGCGCACGGGCACGTCGGTGCGCTTCTGGCCCGATCCCAAGTATTTCGACAGCCCCAAATTCTCGGTGCCGCGGCTCAAGCAGATCCTGCGCGCCAAGGCCGTGCTGTGCCCCAACCTGCGGGTGTCGCTGGACGACCAGGTGGCCGGCGAGCAGACCGTGTGGCAGTACGAGAACGGCCTCACCGATTACCTCAAGGATTCGCTGCAGGGCTGCGAGACGCTGCCGGCCGAACCCTTCGTGGGCAGCTTCAAGGCCGAGCGCGAACAGGCCGACTGGGCGCTGCTGTGGATCAACGGCGACGGCCCGAGCGAGGCGATCGCCGAGTCCTACGTGAACCTCATCCCCACCGCCCAGGGCGGCACGCACGTGAACGGCCTGCGCACCGGGCTCACCGAGGCCATCCGCGAGTTCTGCGAGTTCCGCAATCTTCTGCCACGCGGCCTCAAGCTCTCGCCGGAAGACGTTTGGCAGGGCTGCGCCTACGTGCTCAGCGTGAAGATGCAGGACCCGCAGTTCGCAGGCCAGACCAAGGAGCGGCTGTCCTCGCGCGAGACCGCGGCCTTTGTCTCCGGCGTGGTGCACGACTCCTTCGGCCTGTGGCTCAACCAGCATCCCGAGCAGGGCGAGTTGGTGGCGCAGCTGGTGATTGCCAACGCCAACGCGCGCATGAAGCTGGCCAAGCAGGTGGTGCGCAAGAAGATCACCAGCGGCCCCGCGCTGCCCGGCAAGCTGGCGGACTGCGTACTCACCGACCTTGCGCAGACCGAGCTGTTCCTGGTGGAAGGCGACTCCGCCGGCGGCAGCGCCAAGCAGGCGCGCGACCGCGACACGCAGGCCATCATGCCCCTGCGCGGCAAGATCCTGAACACCTGGGAAGTGGAAGCCGGCGAGGCGCTGGCCTCCAACGAGATCCACGACATCAGCGTGGCCATCGGCGTGGACCCGGGCTCGGCCGATCTCTCCGGCCTGCGCTACGGCAAGATCTGCGTGCTGGCCGACGCCGATTCCGACGGCCTGCACATCGCCACCCTGCTGTGCGCGCTGTTCCTGCGCCACTACCGGCCGCTGGTGGAGGCCGGGCACGTGTACATCGCCATGCCGCCGCTGTTCCGCATCGACGCCGGCAAGAACGTGTACTACGCGCTGGACGAATCCGAGCGCCAGGGCGTGCTTGACCGGCTCACCGCGGAAGGCAACCGCTCCAAGATCCAGGTCACGCGATTCAAGGGCTTGGGCGAGATGAACCCGCTGCAGCTGCGCGAAACCACCATGGCGCGCGACACGCGCCGGCTGGTGCAGCTGTCCATCGACGAAACACCCGCCGAACAGATCCTGGACATGCTGCTGGCCAAGAAGCGCGCCGGCGATCGCAAGGACTGGCTGGAGCGCGAAGGCAATCGTGCGGAGGTGTAAACCTCGTGCTCCGGGTTCAGGCGCGGGCTTGTCGCCTGCGGTGACGGGGCAGGTCCGGCCAAGTTGAAAGCCACGACGGATCGACCATCGTCGCTGCCACGCCCTGGCGCTTGTCTAGCCTGGGCCGAAGTCTCAGGATGACCCATCGAAATGCGCTGGAGATTGGCATGGGGCTGGCTTACGCCGACGTGAAGCTGTCGAACGAATGGCGCCGCCTGTCGTTGAACGTGAAGGCATTGGTGGATACCGGCGCGCTTTTCCTGTGCATTCCGGAGTCGGTGGCGGTGCAGCTTGGCTACGATCTGACGGAGGTACGCCGCCGCCAGGCGACGCTGGCGGACGGATCGACGCGAACGGTGCCGGTGGTGCCGGCCGTGCTGCTGGAGTTCGAGAACCGCTGGTATTCGGGTGAGGCGATGGTGATTGGCGACGAACCCCTGATCGGCTGCATCCCGATGGAGGCGATGGACGTGATCGTCGAGCCCAGAACACAGAGGATGATGGTCAATCCGGCACATCCCAACGTCGCGGTAACGCATGTGAAATAGCGGCAAGTCGGTACGGTGCGGTCACCAGACGATGTGTCGCGTCGGCGTCGAAGGTATCTACAGCCGTCTTTTCGCGTACTCCATTTTCTTTTTCCCGAACCATGATCGACGACGCTGACTCCCTGCCCGGCGGCCAGACGCTGGAGGCCGACTGCATCATCGTCGGAGCCGGTGCGGCCGGTTTCACGCTGGCGCTGGAAATGCGCGACTCCGGCTTCAGCGTGCTGGTGCTGGAGTCCGGCGGCCTCAGGCCGGAGCCGGCCACGCACGCGCTCTACAACGGCCAGACGGCGGACGAGCATCTGCATCCCTCGCCTGACAAATACCGTCAGCGCTGCCTGGGCGGCTCCACCATCATCTGGGGCGGGCGCTGCATGCCGTTCGATCCCATCGACTTCGAAGCGCGCAGTTACATGCCGCACAGCGGCTGGCCCTTCGGCGTGGACGAACTGCTGCCGTTCTACCCGCGCGCCAACGAGATCGCGGAGGCCGGGCGTTTCGCCTACACCGCCGAGGCGGCCTACGACGGCGCCTCGCACCCCATCCTCGACGGCTTCACCAGCACGCGCGTGTCGCAGAACCGGCTGGAGCGCTTCAGCCTGCCCACCAATTTCGCGAAGAGCCACGGCGAGGCCATCCGCACGTCGCAGAATGTGCGCGTGCTGCTGCACGCCAACTGCACCGGCATCCGCCTGGTGCCGGACGGCTCGCGGGTGGATCACCTGGACGTCGCCACCCTTGGCGGCAAGCGCTTCACCGCCCGGGCGCGGCACTACGTGCTGGCCACCGGCGGCCTGGAAGTGCCGCGCCTGCTGCTGGCGAGCCGCGACGTGAAGCCCGCCGGCATCGGCAACGACCACGACCTGGTCGGCCGCTACTACATGTGCCACCTCGCCGGTGCGCTGGGCACGTTCACCGTGAGCCTGCCGCGCGCCGCGGTCTGGCACGGCTACGAGGTGACGCCCGAGGGCATCTACGCGCGCCGCCGTTTTGCCATCGCGGAACAGACGCAGCGCGAGCTGGGCATCGGCAACCTGGTGGCGCGCCTGCACTTCGCGCGCATCACCGATCCGGCGCATCGCAGCGGCATCCTGTCGGGCCTGTATTTGGCCAAGGCCTTCATCCGCTACGAGTACACCAAGCGCCTGCACGGCGACGAGCAGCGCACGGTGAAGAACTGGCTGCTGCACGTGCGCAACGTGATCCTGGACCCGTTCGACACCATCGCGTTCCTGTGGCACTGGCTGACCAAGCGCACGCTGGCCCGGCGCAAGTTTCCGTCGGTGGTGCTGCCTTCGCGCGGCAACCGCTTCAGCATCGACTTCCACTCCGAGCAGGAGCCCAACCCCGACAGCCGCATCACGCTCACCGACGAGAAGGACGCGCTGGGCATGCCGCGCATCCGCATCGACTGGCGCTACACCGAGGGCGACATCCGCACCGTGGTCAAATCCATCGAGGTGCTGAAGGAAGAATTCGCGCGCAGCGGCGTGGGCACGCTGGAGTACGACGAGGCCACCCTGGGCGAGGAGATCATGCGCTACGGCGCCTACGGCGGGCACCACGTGGGCACCGCGCGCATGGGCGTGGACCCCAGCCGCAGCGTGGTGGACCCGGACTGCTGCGTGCACGGCGTGTCCAACCTGCACATCGCCAGCTCGGCGGTGTTCCCCACCTCCGGCCAGGCCAACCCCACGCTGACCATCCTCGCCCTCACGCTGCGGCTGGCGGGACGGCTCAAGCGCCTGCTGGCCGCGTGATGCGCCGCGGGCCGGGGGCCGCGTGAGCAGCGGTCCGGCCGACGAACTGCACGCGGCGCTCAAGCGCTGGTTCGGCTTCGAGGCTTTCCGCCCCGGCCAGGAGGCGGTGGTGCGCGACGCGCTGGCCGGGCGCGACCTGCTTGCCATCATGCCCACGGGCGGCGGCAAGTCCCTGTGCTTCCAGCTCGCGGCGCTGCTGCGGCCGGGGGTGATGATCGTGGTCTCGCCGCTCATCGCGCTCATGCAGGACCAGGTGCGGCAGCTGCGCGCGATGGGCATTGCCGCCGGCTTCCTCAATTCCAGCGCCAGCGCCGACGAGGCCGCCAGCACCAGCGCCGCCGCGCTCTCGGGCGAGCTGAAGCTGCTGTACCTCTCGCCCGAGCGGCTGCTGATGCCGGACTTTCTCGGCGGCTTCGTGCGGCGCCTCGCGGACGGGCGTGGGCTGTCGGGCTTCACCATCGACGAGGCGCACTGCGTGTCGGAATGGGGCCACGACTTCCGTCCGGAGTACCGCCAGCTCGGCGCGCTGCGCACGCAGTTCCCCGACGTGCCCGCGTTCGCCTTCACCGCCACCGCGACCACGCGCGTGCGCGCCGACATCCTGGCCCAGCTGCGCATGCCAGCAGCCGCCACGCACCTGGCGAGCTTCAACCGTCCCAACCTGTTCTACGCGGTGCGGCCCAAGGCCGGGCAGGCCTACGTCGAACTGCTGGCGCAGGCGCGCAAGGGCGGCGCCGGCATCGTCTACTGCCTGTCGCGCAAGCGCGTGGACGAACTCGCCGAGAAGCTGCACGGCGATGGCGTGCGCGCGCTGCCGTACCACGCCGGGCTGGACGCGCAGACGCGGCGCGAGAACCAGGAAGGCTTCATCCGCGACGACGCGCAGGTGATGTGCGCGACGGTGGCCTTCGGCATGGGCATCAACAAGCCGGACGTGCGCTGGGTGGTGCATTACGACCTGCCCAAGACCATGGAAGGCTATTACCAGGAAGCGGGCCGCGCCGGGCGCGACGGCGAGCCGGCCCGCTGCACGCTGTTCTTCGGCGTGGGCGACATCCGCACCGCGGAATTCCTGATCGCGCAGAAGGCCGATCCCCACACCGGCGAGCCGCTGGAAGCCGAACAGCGCATGGCGCGCCAGCAGCTGCGGCAGGTGGTGGATTACGCCGAGTCACCCGAGTGCCGGCGGGCGGTGCAGCTGCGCTACTTCGGCGAGGCGTTTACAGGCCCCTGCGGCGCCTGCGACAACTGCACCGAGCCGCGCGTGACCGAGGACTGGACCCTGGAAGCGCAGCAGCTGCTGTCCTGCGTGGCGCGGCTGGCCCAGCGCGGCCAGCGATTCGGCGCCGGCACCGCCATCGAGATCCTGCGCGGAGTGGAGAACCAGAAGCTGATCGACCGCGGGCACCAGAGCCTCAGCACCTACGGCATCGGCAAGCATCGCTCGCAGGACGAATGGCGCCACCTGGTGCGCGCGCTGCTGCACCAGGGCCTGCTGGAGGAGACCGGCGACGGATACCCGGTGCTGCGGCTGGTCGAGTCCAGCCGCGCCGTGCTCAAGGGCGAGCGCCGGCTGCTGATTGCGCCACAGCCCGCGCGCGAACGGCCGCGGCGCGGCCAGAAGGCCGGCGCCGATCCGGCCTTGCCGCCGCAGCCGCAGGCCGAGGCGCTGTTCGAACGCCTGCGCGCGCTGCGCAAGCAGCTGGCCGATGCCCAGGGCGTTCCGCCCTACGTGGTGTTCGGCGACGCCAGCCTGCGCGAGATGGCCACGCAGCAGCCCTGCGGCGCCGACGCGTTCCAGGCTATTTCCGGCGTCGGCAGCCGCAAGCTCGCGCAGTACGGGCCGGCGTTCACCGCGGCCATCCGCGCGTTCCGCGCCGAGCAGGGAATGGCCGAACGCGAGTCGGCGGCCAGCTTCGAGCGCCCCATGCGCACCGACGAGGACGTGGACAGCGACACCGTGCAGGCCACGCGCAGCCTGTTCGACAGCGGGCTCGGCATCCAGCAGATCGCCGCCCGGCGCGGGTTGGCTGCGCCCACCATCTACGGGCACGTGGAATTGCTGCTTGCCGCCGGCCAGCCGCTGAAACTGGAGCAGGAAATTCCCCCGGCCCGGCTCCAGAAGATGGTGAAGACGCTCCAGCTCCACGGCCACCAGCGCCTGAAACAGGCCTGGGATGCGCTCGGCGGCGAGTGCAGCTACGACGAGCTGCGCCTGGCGCGGGGCTGGCTGCGCGGCAGGGTCAACGACTGACGCGCCCGGCCGCCGACTTGAACCGGCCGGTGGCGCGGGGTTAGTGTCCCCGGGCGACGTCCGTGCGGCCCCTGGACGAACCCCTTCAACCCTGAGCGGTCACATCGTCATGAAAGCGTTCCTCGCAAACCTGTGGTTGAGCGCTGCCCTCGCACTTGCCGCCACCTCTGCCCAAGCCTGGGCGGACCGCGACCTCGGGACCTTTGCGGCGGTGGACGAACAGGGCCAGCCGAGCGGCAAGGTGATGCGCGTATCGCGCCGCGGCGATGCCTGGAAGTTTGAAGACCGCCAGCCGGATGGCTCGTGGATCGACGTGACCTGCCAGGGCGGATGCCAGCACCAGGCTGCCAGCAGCGAGCAGGTGATCGAGTTTTTCGGTTCGCCCCCGCCGCCCACCATCAGGCCGGAGTGCGTCCACAACAGCCAGTACGCGTTCTGCCATTTCTCCTCGGCGTCGGGCCAGAACGACCGCGAGGGCTTTGCCCTGGTGGTCAAGATCGGCGAGCGCTGGATGCCGATCACGCTGGCGCGCATGCCGGGTGGCGAGCAGGACGAGCCGACGCCGGAAGCCCCGCAGCTCGAAGCCGCCAGCCTGCGGTGAACCCGCGGGTCGTGCGCGCAGCCGGCGATGAGTGAGGCCGCCCCGCTCATCGAGGCCGCTGGAATCCTGGCCGCCGCGCGCCGCGTGCTGGTGATCACCGGCGCCGGCATTTCGGCGGACTCGGGGCTGCCGACCTACCGCGGCATCGGCGGCCTGTACGAGTCCGGGCTCACCGAGGACGAGGTGCCGATCGAAGCGGCGCTGTCCGGCCGCATGCTGCGCTCCAATCCCGCCATCACCTGGAAGTATCTGCTGCAGGTGGAATCGGCCTGCCGCGCCGCCCGCGCCAATGCCGGGCACCAGGCGCTGGCGCGCATGGCCGGGCGTTTCCGCCGGTTTACGGTGCTCACCCAGAACATCGACGGCTTTCATCGCCAGGCCGGGCAGGATGCCGTGATCGAGATCCACGGCAACGTCAACGAGCTGTTCTGCACCGAGTGTGCGCGCGAGTGGCGCGTGCCCGACTACGCCGGCCTCAAGGTGCCGCCGCGCTGCGAGGACTGCCATGGTGCGGTGCGGCCACGGGTGGTGCTGTTTGGCGAGGCCCTGCCCGAACGGGCCTTGCAGCAGCTGGACGAGGCGCTGGCGCAGGGCGTGGACGCGGTGATGAGCGTGGGCACCACCAGCGTGTTCCCCTACATCGCCGGCCCGGTGCTGCAGGCGGCAGCCATGGGTGTGCCGACCATCGAGATCAACCCGGGCGAGACCGAGGTGTCGCCCGTGGTGCGCGTGCGCATCCGCGAACGTGCCGGCGTGGCGCTGCCCCGGCTGCTGGCGCTGCTGGAACAGTAGCGACGCTCAGGCCGGCGCTTGCCGGGCGCAAACCCGGTCCCGCATAGTCCGGCGCATCCGCATCCGCATCCGCATCAGCGCCGCCGCGAGGGACCCATGCTCTACGCCATCGACGAACATGCCCCCGTGCTCAAGGGCGACAACTACGTGGCCGACAATGCCACCGTGATCGGCCGGGTGATCCTGGAGCGCGGCGCCAGCGTGTGGTTCAACAGCGTGCTGCGCGGCGACTGCGACGAGATCGTGGTGGGCGAGGGCAGCAACGTGCAGGATTCCTCGGTGCTGCATACGGACCAAGGAATCCGCCTCGTCATCGGCGCACAGTGCACCGTCGGCCACATGGTGATGCTGCATGGCTGCGAGATCGGCGAGGGCTCGCTGATCGGCATCCAGTCCGTGATCCTCAACGGCGCCCGCATCGGCAGGAACTGCATCGTCGGCGCCTGCACGCTGATCCCCGAGCGCAAGGTGTTCCCGGACAACGTGCTCATCATGGGCTCGCCCGGCAAGGTGGTGCGCGAGCTGGGGCCGGACGATCAGCGCGCGATGCGGTTCGGCGTGCAGTTCTACCAGCAGAACGCGCAGCGCTACCTCAAGGGGCTGCGGCCCTTGCCGCGACCACAACCCTAGCCACAATCCAGCCCACAGACTTCAGTCCGCGCCATCCTTGGGGTACAGGTAGGACGCCAGGCGTCCGCAGCCGGCGGAGGCATCGGTCCAGGCACCCACCTCCAGCTCCAGGCTGACCACGGCACAGGTCGGCATTTCGTCGAACGGGCAGGGCGCGAGCAGGCAGGCCAGCTCGGAGAAGCCCGGGTTGTGGCCAAACAGCATCACGTGGCGTAGCGACGCATCAAGGCGGCGAATCGCGCCGAGCAGCGTCGCGGGCGTGGCTTCGTAGATGGCGGAGACCAGTTCGATCTGCGCCTCGTCCATGCCCAGGACTTCGGCAAAGGTGCGTGCGGTGCTGATCGCGCGCAGTGCCGGGCTGGAAACCAGGCGATCAGGTGGGCGATTGAGCCTGGCGAAACGCTGTGCCATCACCGGCGCGTCACGGCGGCCGCGAGGGTTGAGCGGGCGCTCGAAATCGTTCAGGGCGGTGTCGTCCCAGGACGACTTGGCGTGGCGGACAAGGGTCAATCGGAGCATGGGTGGTCGTGTGGGTTGAGACGGCGGGCCAGCGTTCGATTATCCCGGGTGCGCGGGCTCCAGGACACGAGCGGTCGCATCGCGCCATCGGGCGACGCCGGCAGGTCGGCAAACGTGGGCTCTCCTGGCTTGGGTGGTGCAGGGCTCCGGTCTGGACGACAATCCCTGATCGCCGGTTCAATCTTTCGCAGACGGTTCCTGTCCCATGACCTACACCATTGCCGTCGCCAACCAGAAAGGCGGCGTTGGCAAGACCACGACCGCGGTCAACCTTGCCGCCTCGCTGGCCGCCACGCGGCGGCGCGTGCTGCTGGTGGACCTGGACGCGCAGGGCAACGCGACCATGGGCGTGGGCGTGGACAAGGCGGCGCTGAAATTGACGCTGCGCGACGTGCTGATCGACGCCGTGAGGACCGCCGAGGCCCTCCACGACCTGGGCGAGCTCAAGTTCTGGCTGCTGCCCGCCAACGCCGACATGACCGAGGCGGAGATCCGCCTGCGCGACCAGCCCAGCGGCGACTCGACGCTCAAGACCGCGCTGGAGCAGGTGGCCGGGCGTTTTGACTTCATCATCATCGACTGCCCGCCGGCGCTCTCCAAGCTCACGGTCAACGCGCTGGTGGCGGCCGACGGCGTGCTCATCCCCATGCAGTGCGAGTACTACGCGCTGGAAGGGCTCAGCGCGCTGGTGGACACCATTTCCAAGATCCGGCGCGTGATCAATCCCAGGCTGGAGATCGAAGGCCTGCTGCGCACCATGTTCGATCCGCGCAACAACCTGTCGAACGAGGTCTCGGCCCAGCTGCTGCAGCACTTCCCGGACCGCGTGTACCGCACCGTGATCCCGCGCAACGTGCGCCTGGCCGAGGCGCCCAGCCACGGCCTGCCGGTGATGCTGTACGACGCCCAGTCCACCGGCGCGCGCGCCTACCTCGCGCTGGCCGGCGAGATGCTGCGCCGGCACGACGGCGGCCAAGCCAGGGCCGGGTAAGAGCGCGTAGCGGTACGTGCGCGCCGGGGCTGGCCCGGCGTCGTGAAAACTTGTCCACGATGACTGGAAACTCGCCTCCGGAAACCCGACACTGCCGCGGATGAGCGCACACAAGAAGCGGGGACTGGGGCGGGGACTGGACGTTCTGCTGGGCAGCGGCGCCATGCTGCCCGAGGCCGAACCCGGACCGGCGGATTCACAGCGCGAGATTGCGCTCGACCGCCTGCAGGCCGGTGCGCACCAGCCGCGCCGCCATTTCGACGACGTCGCCCTGGCCGAGCTGGCGAACTCCATCGCCGCCCAAGGCGTGGTGCAGCCGATCGTGGTGCGTCCGCTCGGTGGCGATCGCTACGAGATCGTGGCCGGTGAGCGGCGCTGGCGCGCGGCGCAGCGGGCCGGACTCAAGGCCATCCCGGCGGTGGTGCGCTCGCTGGACGAGCGCGGCGCCATGGCGGTGGCCCTGGTCGAGAACATCCAGCGCGCCGACCTCAACCCGCTTGAAGAGGCCGAGGCGCTGCACCGCCTGCTCGACCAGTGCCGCCTCACGCACGAGCAGGTGGCCGAGGCGGTGGGGCGCTCACGTGCCGCCGTCAGCAACCTGCTGCGGCTGATGGAGCTCAATCCCGACGTGCAGACGCTGGTGCGCGCGGCGCGCCTGAGCCTGGGCCACGCCAAGGTGCTGCTCGGGGTGAGCGGGGAGCGGCAGTCACTGCTTGCCGCGCAGGTCGCCGACCAGCACCTGAGCGTGCGCCAGACCGAGGCGCTGGTGCAGGCCCAGGCCCGCGCCCCACGCGCCGAAAAAAATGGCACGGCGACCAATGGCGCCGCGGCCGAGCTCCAGACCAGCCTGAGCCAGCGCATCGGGCTGCCGGTGAGCGTGCAGCAGGACCTGAGCGGGCGCGGGCGCATCACCATCAGCTTCAAGACCGCGGTGGAACTGGACCGGCTGCTGCAACGCTTCGCGTAGCGCCATCCAAAACGGAGGGGCCATGAAGGAATTCGCATGCGCGCTGGTCACGGGCGCCTCCGGCGGCATCGGCGAAAGCTTTGCCCGGCAGCTGGCAGCCGACGGCACGGACCTGATGCTCGTGGCCCGTTCCGGCGACCGGCTGGACGCGCTCGCCCGGGCGCTGCGGAAATCCTGCGGCGTTCGCGTGGAGACCCTGGCGGCGGACCTGTCCCAGCCCGGCGCCGGTGCGCGGCTGGCGGAGGCGGCGGCCCGGTTCGACCTGGGCATCGACCTGCTCATCAACAATGCCGGCTTCGGCATGATCGGCCGGTTTCACCAGCTGGACCCGGCGCGGGCGCAGGAGATGATCGCGCTCAACATCGGCGCGGTGGTGGACATCGCCCATGCCTTCCTGCCCGGCATGCTGGCCCAGGGCCGCGGCGGCATCGTCAACGTGGCGTCCATGGCGGCGTTCCAGCCCACGCCCTACATGACGGTGTACGGCGCCACCAAGGCCTTCGTGCTGTCGTTCAGCGAGGGCCTGTGGGCGGAATACCGCAAGCGCGGCATCCGCGTGCTGGCGGTGTGCCCCGGCCCGGTGGCGACCGGCTTCTTCGAGGCCAGCGGCCGGCCCGACGCCGGAACGGAGGTTCCGCGCCGCATGATGCTCACGGCCGATCGCGTGGTGGCCGACAGCCTGCGGGCGCTGGAGGCGAACCGGATGGTCGTCGTGCCGGGCGGGGTGGGCGGCGGACTGCTGGCCAGCCTGCCGCGCCTGGCGCCACGCAAGTGGGTGGCGGCGGGCGCCGCAGGCATCATCGGTCGCACCACCAAACCCAAGGAGTGAACGCGGATTCGGCTGCGCGGCGGGAGCGTCTGCCAGCACGGTCGCGGGCCAGGGCTCGCTGCGAATTTTCGCGTTGACCCGCTTCGCCTGCCTTATGTAGACTGCGCCCCGCTCGCGAGGGCGGCTGTGCGACTCTGCTGGGGTCCGAGGGCGTGGAGTCGGCAATGGCAAGGGGTTGGAAAGGCTTGCATCTGCGTGGGGTGAAATTGGTCGGGGCGGTCTGCCTGACCCAGATGCTCATCACGCTGGTCGCGGCCGCGGTCACCGCCCACTTCGCCCGTCATGCTGCAACGGAAGCCGCGGTCAAAGCGGCGCTGTTTGGTGGACTTGTCGCAATCGTGCCGACCGCGTACATGGGACTGAGGGTGTACCTCAGGCGCAACGGCAATGAACCGAAAGATGTGCTGGGGTCGTTCTACCGCGGGGAAATGGGGAAGTTCGCACTGACGGCGGTACTGTTCTTCATCGGCGTCAAAGTGTTCGGGACACAGTTTCTGCCGCTGCTGGTGACTTACATGGCGTGCCTGGTCGCGTATCCCGCGGTCATGGTGGCAGCAAGAATCGACTAAGACACTCTTAAGTAGAGGCTAGGGAACGCATGGCGGCAGAAGAAGGTCACGGTGGCGAAGCGCTAACTTCGGGCGAGTACGTCGTTCATCACCTGACCAACCTGAAGCTCGACCTTCAGACGATGGAGATCAACCCGCACGCCACCGGCTTCTGGGTGCTCCATCTCGATTCCATCATCTTCTCGGTCCTGCTCGGGCTGATCTTCCTGGTGATCTTCCGCCGCGTGGCGGCCAAGGCCAGCAGCGGCGTGCCGTCCGGCGCGCAGAATTTTGTGGAGATGGTGCTGGATTTCGTCCAGACCCAGGTGCGGGAAATCTCACCGCACGCCGGCCCGCTGGTAGCGCCGCTGGCGCTGACCATCTTCGTCTGGGTGTTCCTGATGAATTTCATGGACCTGGTGCCGGTGGACGCGCTGCCCTGGCTGCTCGGGCACGCCGGCGTGCACCACCTCAAGGTGGTGCCCAGCACGGACGTGAACATCACCTTCGGCCTGTCGCTGTCGGTGTTCGTGCTGATCATGGTGTTCAACCTCAAGCACAAGGGTTTCGGCGGGTTTGCCAAGGAAGTGCTCACGCACCCGTTCGGCCCTTACCTGTTCCCGGTGAACCTGGTGCTGCGCATCGTCGAGGACGTGGCCAAGCCGGTTTCGCTGGCGCTGCGACTGTTCGGCAACCTGTTCGCCGGCGAACTGATCTTCCTGCTCATCGCCCTGCTGATGGCCCAGGCCCTCAACGGCATGGGCGGCGTCACCCTGGCTGCCATGGGCGTGGTGCTGCACCTGCTGTGGGCCATCTTCCACATTCTCGTCATCACCCTGCAGGCCTTCGTCTTCATGGTGCTGACGGTGGTCTACCTCTCGGCCGCGGCCGAGAGCCATGCGGACCACTGACCCGAAGCACTGTTTTTTGGCCCTGTCGTTTCCTGTTTAACCGTCGTCGTCAAAACCCCTAGGAGATTTGTAATGAGTGACATCCTTGCCTACACCGCCCTCGCCGTTGGCCTGATTCTGGGACTGGGCGGCGCCGGCACCGCCATCGGCTTCGGCCTGCTGGGCGGCAAGCTGCTGGAAGGCGTGGCGCGTCAGCCCGAAATGGCCGGCATGCTCACCGGCCGCATGTTCCTGGTTGCAGGTCTGCTCGACGCCGTGACGTTCGTCGGTATCGGCATCGGCATGTTCTTCGTGTTCGCCAACCCGTTCCTGGGTCAGCTGCCCGCCGCTGCCGGCGGCTGAAGAATCGGTCGGCGCGGGCCTTCGCGCCCGCGCCATCCGCCGGTTTTCTCCCGCCGTCCGCAACGGAAGTGTCACGATGAATCTGAATGCAACGCTGATCTTGCAGGCCATCGCCTTCGGGCTGTTTGTCTGGTTCACGCTGAAGTACGTTTTCCCGCCGATCACCAAGGCGATGGACGACCGCAAGTCGAAGATCGCCGATGGCCTGGCCGCCGCCGAGCGTGGCGCCCGGAGCCTGACCGACGCCGCTGCGCGCAGCGACGAGGCCTTGCGCCAGGCGCGCGTGCAGGCGCAGGAAATCCTGGCCGGCGCCAACAAGCAGGCGACGGCGCTGGTCGAGCAGGCCAAGGTGCAGGCCAAGGTCGAGGCGGATCGCATCATCGCCGCGGCCAGCGACGAAGTGGCGCGCGAAACCACCAAGGCCCGCGAGCAACTGCGCAAGCAGGTCGGCGAGCTGGCGGTGCTGGGCGCGGCCAGGATCCTCAAGCGGGAGATCAACCCCTCGGCCCACGCCGACGTGTTGAACGACCTCGCAGCGCGGGTCTGAGTCGCCCATGGCTGACCTATCGACGCTGGCGCGACCTTACGCCAAGGCGGCTTTCGAGCTGGCCCGCGAAACCGGCACGTTCCAGCAGTGGGGCGAGGCGCTGGATGCGCTCGCCGCAGCCGTGAAGTCGCCGGAGCTGTCCGGTCTGATCGGCCACCCCGCACTGTTCAAGGATGACCTGGCCGATGTGCTCGGCAAGGCCCTGGGCGGCTCGCTCGGTGGACAGGGTGGGGCGCTGGTGAGGCTGCTGGTGGAGAACAAGCGGCTGTCCGTGCTGCCGTTCCTGGCCGAGCAGTACGAGGCGCTGCGGGCCGAGGCCGAATCGCGGGTGGACGTGGAGATCACCTCCGCCACCGAGATTCCCGCGGATCAGAAGCAGCTGCTGTCCAGCGCGGTGGCCAGGCGGCTCGAACGCCAGGTGGTCGTGGACTGGAAGACCGACGAGGCGCTGGTGGCCGGTGCGGTGATCCGCGCGGGGGACCTGGTGATCGACGGCTCGGTCAAGGGCGAGCTGGAAAAGCTGCGTACCGTACTTGCGATGTAGCGTGCGCCCCGCGCACGAAACGACGTTTATCGACGAACAGTAAACGGTGCGCCGCGCGCACCCTACGAAGAGGTTGTATCGATGCAATTGAACCCGTCAGAGATCAGCGACCTGATCAAGTCCCGCATCAAGAATTTTGAAGCGGCGACCGAATCGCGCAACACCGGCACCATCGTGTCGCTGCAGGACGGCATCGTCCGCATCCACGGCCTGTCCGATGCCCTGCAGGGTGAAATGCTCGAATTCGCCGGCAACACCTTTGGCCTCGCGTTGAACCTGGAGCGCGACTCCGTCGGCGCCGTGGTGCTCGGCCCGTACCAGCACCTCGCCGAAGGGCAGACGGTGAAGACCACCGGCCGCATCCTCGAAGTGCCGGTGGGCGAAGGCCTGCTCGGCCGCGTGGTCAATGCGCTGGGCCAGCCCATCGACGGCAAGGGCCCGGTCAAGGCCGCCGCCACCGCGCCGATCGAGAAGGTGGCCCCGGGCGTCATCACGCGCCAGTCGGTGAGCCAGCCGGTGCAGACCGGCTACAAGGCGGTGGACTCGATGGTCCCCATCGGCCGTGGCCAGCGTGAGCTGATCATCGGCGATCGCCAGACCGGCAAGACCGCGATGGCCATCGACGCCATCATCAACCAGAAGACCTCGGGCATTAAGTGCATCTACGTGGCCATCGGCCAGAAGGCGAGCTCCATCGCCAACGTGGTGCGCAAGCTCGAGCAGAACGGCGCCATGGCCTACACCACGGTGGTCGCCGCCTCCGCGTCCGAATCCCCTGCGCTCCAGTTCATCGCGCCGTACTCCGGCTGTTCGATGGGCGAATACTTCCGCGACAAGGGCGAAGACGCGCTGATCATCTACGACGACCTCTCCAAGCAGGCCGTGGCGTACCGCCAGGTGTCGCTGCTGCTGCGCCGCCCGCCGGGCCGCGAAGCCTTCCCCGGCGACGTGTTCTATCTGCACTCCCGCCTGCTGGAGCGTGCCGCGCGCGTGAACCCGGAGTACGTGGAGAAAATGACCAACGGCGCGGTCAAGGGCAAGACCGGCTCGCTCACCGCGCTGCCGATCATCGAAACCCAGGCTGGCGACGTGTCCGCGTTCGTTCCGACCAACGTGATCTCGATCACCGACGGCCAGATCTTCCTGGAAACCGACCTGTTCAACGCCGGCATCCGCCCCGCCATGAACGCCGGTATCTCGGTGTCGCGCGTCGGTGGCTCGGCTCAGACCAAGGTGGTCAAGAAGCTCGGCGGCGGCGTGCGCCTGGCCTTGGCGCAGTACCGCGAACTGGCGGCCTTCGCGCAGTTCGCCTCGGACCTCGACGAAGCCACCCGCAAGCAGCTCGAGCGCGGCCAGCGCGTCACCGAGCTGATGAAGCAGAAGCAGTACGCGCCGCTGTCGGTGTCGCAGATGGCCGCCACGCTGTACGCGGTGGAAAAGGGCTACATCGACAAGATCGACGTGAGCAAGGTGCTGGCCTGGGAGGAAGGCCTGCACCAGTACCTCGCCAGCAGCAACAAGGCGCTGATGGCCAAGCTCGACGAGAAGGGCGACTGGAACGACGCGCTGGAAGCCGAGCTCAAGGGCGCGATGGACACCTACGCCAAGCAGTCGGCCATCTGATCGTGAGGAGTCAGGCGTGAGGCGTGAGGCGAAACAGAATATGACGAGTGCGCTGAGGCTGGGTGTGCAGGCGTGTCACGCCTCACGCCTCACCCATTACGCCTCACAGGGAGCGTAGCGAACCATGCCAGCGCCAAGAGAAATACGCACCAAGATCAAGAGCGTGAAGAACACGCAGAAGATCACGCGTGCGATGGAAAAGGTGGCGATGTCCAAGATGCGCCGTGCGCAGGAGCGTATGGCCTCCGCGCGTCCCTTCGCCGAAAAGATCCGCGTGGTGCTGGGGCATCTGGCCGCCGCCAACCTCGAGTACAAGCACCCGTTCACGGTGGACCGCGAGGTCAAGCGCGTCGCCTACCTGGTGGTGTCTAGCGATCGCGGGCTGGCCGGCGGCCTCAACATGAACGCCTTCCGTGCCACGGTGCGCAGTATCAAGGAGTGGAAGGACAAGGGTGCCGAGGTGGACGTTGCCCTGATCGGCAACAAGGCCATCGCCTTCTTCAAGCGCGTGGGCGGCACGGTGCTGGGCAGCGCCAGCCAGCTCGGCGACCGGCCGCAGCTCGAACAGCTGCTGGGGGTCATCAAGCTGCTCTCCGACGCCTATCGCGAAGGCAAGGTCGACCGCGTCTACGTGGTCTCCACCGAGTTCGTCAACACCATGACGCAGAAGCCGATGATCCGGCAGCTGCTGCCGGTGCAGAAGGTGCAGGGCGAAGGCCTGCTATCGCACTGGGACTACATCTACGAACCGTCCAGCGCCGAGCTGATGGACACGGTGCTGCAACGCTACGTCGAATCGCAGGTGTACCAGGCCGTGATCGAGAACGCCGCCAGCGAGCAGGCCGCGCGCATGGTGGCGATGAAGTCCGCCACCGACAACGCCGGCAAGATCATCAGCGGGCTGCAGCTGTCGTACAACAAGGCGCGACAGGCCAGCATCACCAAGGAACTCTCCGAGATCGTCGGCGGCGCCGCGGCAATCGGCGGCTGAGACAGGAGTAGGATTCGCGGCTCCATGTGGAGGGACTCCGTATGAAGCATCAATTCACTTTGGAGTATTGGCAAGACGAAGGTGCGTTTGTAGGTCGTTTGCGCGAGGTGCCGGGAGTGTTCAGTCAGGGCGAAACCCTGAAGGAACTTGAGGCAAACGTTGCGGATGCCTACGAGCTGGTGATGTCCGAATCGGCGGCCTTGCCGTCGGCTTCGGTCAAGAGCAAACCGCTGCTACTGAAAGTGGCATGAAGCGGGCCGCCTTCGAGCGGGAGTTGCGGGTAGCAGGTTTGTCAGTTGAAGCGGCATGGAGGGAACCACGATCTCTGGTTCAATCCAGCCAATGGGCGTCAGGCGCCCGTGCCGCGTCATAACGAGATCAAGGATTCTTTGTGCCGGCTGATCAGAAGACAGCTCGGTGTCGCGGATTGATTGGATTGAATTGAGGAACAGGTTGATGAGCTCGGGCAAAATCGTTCAGGTTATCGGCGCGGTCGTCGACGTGGAATTTCCGCGCGACTCGATCCCCAAGATTTACGACGCGCTGAAGATCGAAGGCGCGCCGCTGACGCTGGAAGTGCAGCAGCAGCTGGGTGACGGCACCGTGCGCACCATCGCGCTCGGTTCGTCCGAAGGCCTGAAGCGCGGGCTGGTGTGCAACAACACCGGCGCGCCGATCTCGGTGCCCGTGGGCCAGGCCACGCTCGGCCGCATCATGGACGTGCTCGGTTCGCCCATCGACGAGGCGGGCGAGGTGAAGGCCGAGCAGCACTGGGCCATCCACCGCGCCGCGCCCTCGTACGAGGACCAGGCCGGTTCCACCGAGCTGCTGGAAACCGGCATCAAGGTCATCGACCTGCTGTGCCCGTTCGCCAAGGGCGGCAAGGTCGGCCTGTTCGGCGGTGCCGGCGTGGGCAAGACCGTGAACATGATGGAGCTCATAAACAACATTGCCAAGGAGCACTCGGGTCTGTCCGTGTTCGCCGGCGTGGGTGAGCGTACCCGTGAAGGCAACGACTTCTACCACGAGATGATGGAATCGAAGGTCATCGATAAGGTGGCCATGGTGTACGGCCAGATGAACGAGCCGCCCGGCAACCGTCTGCGCGTGGCGCTCACCGGCCTGACCATGGCCGAGTACTTCCGCGACGAGGGCCGCGACATCCTGTTCTTCGTCGACAACATCTACCGCTACACGCTCGCCGGTACCGAAGTGTCCGCGCTGCTCGGCCGCATGCCGTCGGCGGTGGGTTACCAGCCCACGCTGGCCGAGGAAATGGGCGTGCTGCAGGAGCGCATCACCTCCACCAAGACCGGCTCGATCACCTCGATCCAGGCCGTGTACGTGCCCGCGGACGATCTCACCGATCCCTCGCCCGCCACCACCTTCGCGCACCTGGACGCCACCGTGGTGCTCTCGCGCGACATCGCGGCGCTCGGCATCTACCCGGCCATCGACCCGCTCGATTCCACCTCGCGCCAGCTCGACCCGAACGTCATCGGCGCCGATCACTACAACACCGCCCGTGACGTGCAGGGCGTGCTGCAGCGCTACAAGGAACTGAAGGACATCATCGCCATCCTGGGCATGGACGAACTGTCTGAGGACGACAAGCGCGCCGTGTCACGCGCGCGCAAGATCCAGCGCTTCATGTCGCAGCCCTTCCACGTGGCCGAAGTGTTCACCGGCTCGCCCGGCAAGTACGTGCCGCTGAAGGAGACCATCCGCGGCTTCCGCGGCATCGTCGACGGCCAGTTCGATCACCTGCCCGAGCAGGCGTTCTACATGGTGGGCAGCATCGACGAGGCCGTCGAGAAGGCCAAGAAGCTGTGATGAAGCCGGGAATCGGGAATGGAGAACCGGGAATCGTAGAAGCCAGAACGAACCGGTTGCCAACGATTCCTCGTTGGCTTCGCCAAATTCAGTCCCGATTCCCGATTCCCGATTCCCGGATTTAAGAAAAATGGCCAATCTCCACATCGACATCGTCGCCGCCGAAGGCCACATCCACTCGGGCGAGGCCGCCATGGTGTTTGCGCCGGCCTCGATGGGTGAAGTCGGCATCGCCCCGCGGCACGCGCCGCTGCTCACCACGCTCAAGCCCGGCGTCGTCCGGGTGAAGCTGGCCGACGGCAGCGAGCTGCCGTTCTTCGTCGGCGGCGGCATCCTGGAAGTGCAGCCGCACCTCGTCACCGTGCTGGCGGACACCGCCCTGCGCGCCAAGGACGCCGACGAGGCCGGCGCCCTGCGCGCCAAGCAGGATGCCGAGGCCCGCCTGGCCGGTGCCAGTTCGCAGATGGACATGGCCGCCGCCCAGGCCGAACTGGTCGAGGCCGCCGCGCGCCTGGAGTTCGTCAAGAAGTTCAAGACGCCAACCCACGGCTGAAACCGGGCTGGCATGCGGTATCGTTGGGGGCCGCGCACTGCGCGGCCTTTTCTTTGTGGAATCCCGTTCGATGAGCCAGGCGCAGAAACCGGTCAAATCCAGGGCGATGGCGCCCTTGCACGTCGTCATCCTGGCTGCGGGCAAGGGCACCCGCATGAAGTCCGCGCTGCCCAAGGTGCTGCACGGCATCGCCGGCCGCGCGATGCTCGCGCATGTGCTGCAGACGGCCCAGAACCTTGGCGCCGAGGGCTGTCACCTGGTGCTTGGGCATGGCGCGGAAACCGTCCGGGCCTGGGCCGCGGGCGCCAACCCGGCCGGGCCCAACGTGCGCTTCGCGACGCAGGCCGAGCAGCTCGGCACGGCGCACGCCGTGCTCCAGGCCATGCCGGAGATTCCCGACCACGCGCGCGTGCTCATCCTGTACGGCGACGTGCCGCTGATCGAAGCCACCACGCTGTCGGAGCTGTTGCGCGTGGCCGGCAGCGGCCTTGCCGTACTCACCGCAGAAGTGCCAGACCCGACCGGCTACGGGCGCATCGTGCGCAACCGCGGCGGCGCCGTGCACAGCATCGTCGAGGAGCGCGACGCAACACCCGTGCAGCGACGCATCACCGAGATCAACACCGGCGTGATGACGGCGCCGGCCAAGCGGCTGCGCGCCTGGCTGGGCAAGGTGGGCAACGCCAACAGCAAGGGCGAGTTCTACCTGACCGACATCGTGGGCCTGGCCGTGCGGGCCCGGGTGGCGGTCCGCAGCGCCACGGCGGCCTCGGCCGAAGAAGTGCTGGGCGTGAACGATCGGGTGCAGCTGGCCGCGCAGGAGCGCGTGTTCCAGCGGCGGCAGGCCGAGGCGCTGATGCGCGAGGGCGTGGGCATCCGCGACGCCAGCCGCTTCGACCTCCGCGGCACGCTGCGCTGCGGCGAGGACGTGCACCTAGACGTGGGCGTCGTCATCGAGGGCGAGGTGGAGCTGGGCGACCATGTTCACGTCGGGCCCTACACCCTGCTCAAGAACGCGAGGATCGGCGCCGGCACGCACGTGGAAGGGCACTGCGTGATCGATTCGGCCGTCGTCGGCCGCGCCTGCCGCATTGGCCCCTTCGCGCGCCTGCGGCCGGAGGCGCAGCTGGCGGACCAGGTGCACATCGGCAATTTCGTCGAGATCAAGAAGAGCGTGCTCGGCGAGGGCAGCAAGGCCAATCACCTGGCCTACGTGGGCGATGCGGACGTGGGTGCGCGGGTGAACATCGGCGCCGGGGTCATCACCTGCAACTACGACGGCGTCAACAAGCACCTCACGGTCATCGGCGACGATGCCTTCATCGGCACCGACACCCAGCTCATCGCACCCGTCACCGTGGGCGCGGGCGCTTACATTGCCGCCGGGTCCAGCATTTCCATGGACGCGCCGGACGGCCAGCTCACCATCTGCCGGGCGCGCGAGCAGCGCTCGCTGCCCAACTGGAAGCGGCCGCAGAAGAAGTCCTGAAGCCGGAATGCCGGGGCGGATTCGCGTCCCGGCAGGCCGCTGGCGGACCGCGCCCTCGTCGCCCGCGCTGACCAGGCGAGCGACCCGTGCGCCCCATCCGCTACGCCATCGTCGCCGCCGACCCGGCGTGGCTCAGCCGGCGCATGCCCTGCTCCAGGCCGCCCAGGGTCATGGGGAACATCCGGTCGGCGCCGATGAGTTCCTGCACCAGCCGCACGGACGCGGAATGTTCCCAGCGCTGCTGGATGTCCGGGTTGAGCCAGATCAGGCGCGGGAAGACGTTGAGCAGGCGCTGCATCCAGACCGCGCCGGGTTCCTCGTTCCAGTGCTCGATGCTGCCGCCGGGCTGCACGATCTCGTAGGGGCTCATGGCCGCGTCGCCGACGAAGATCACCTTGTAGTCCGGCGTGTACTTGTGCAGCACGTCGAACAGCGGGAAGCGCTCGTTGGTGCGGCGCAGGTTGTCCTTCCACACGCTCTCGTAGATGAAGTTGTGGAAGTAGAAATATTCCAGGTGCTTGAACTCGGTCTTGGCGGCGCTGAACAGCTCCTCGCAGACCTTGACGTGCGGGTCCATGGAACCGCCCACGTCCAGGAACAGCAGCACCTTCACGGTGTTGTGCCGCTCCGGCACCATCTTCAGGTCCAGCCAGCCGGCGTTGCGCGCGGTGGAGCGGATGGTGTCGTCGATGTCCAGCTCGCTGGCGGCGCCCTCGCGCGCGAACTTGCGCAGGCGGCGCAGGGCGATCTTGATGTTGCGCGTGCCCAGCTCGACGCTGTCGTCCAGGTTCTTGAACTCGCGCTTCTCCCACACCTTCACCGCCTTGCGGTTGCCGCCGGTGCCGCCGATGCGGATGCCTTCCGGGTTGTAGCCGGAATTGCCGAAGGGCGAGGTGCCGCCGGTGCCAATCCACTTGCTGCCGCCCTGGTGGCGCTCCTTCTGCTCCTCCAGGCGCTTGCGCAGCGTCTCCATCAGTTCATCGAGTCCGCCCAGGGCCTGGATCTTGGCCTTCTCCTCTTCGGTGAGCAGCTGGTCGAACTGCTTGCGCAGCCACTCCTCCGGGATGGAGCCGAGCAGCTCGCCGGTGACGCTCTCCACACCCTTGAAGTAGGCCGCGAAGGCGCGGTCGAACCGGTCGTACTGGCTCTCGTCCTTCACCATGGCCACGCGCGCCAGGTGGTAGAAATCCTCCAGCGAGAACACGGCCACGTGCCGGGACAAAGCCTCCAGCAAGGTGAGAAATTCCGACAGCGAGGTCTTGACCCCGGCTTCGCGGACGGTGAGAAAAAAGGTGAAGAGCATGGGCCGTCTCCTGGCAATCCTTCATTCTATTGGCGCGGGCGATGCGCGCGAAGCGCCGTGCCCGCGCACCCTGCGGCCGCCAAACCCCTGAACCATGATCGACCGTGAAATCATTGCCCTGGCGGAGCGCCACCTCGCCGGCTGCTGTCCCATGATGCGCCGGCTGGTGGGCGCCTACGGCCCCTGTCCGCTCGGGGCCGCGCAGCGCGATCCGTTCCACGTGCTGGCCAGCTCCATCATCAGCCAGCAGCTGTCCTCGCGGGCGGCGGACACCATCCAGGCGCGGGTGCACGCGCTGCTGGGCGTCACCGACCGCCTGACGCCGGAGCGCCTGCTGTCCGCCACGCCCGAACAGCTTCGTGGCGCGGGGCTGTCGAATGCCAAGTGCAAGTGGCTGCACGCCCTGAGCGAGCGCACCACCTCCGGCGAGCTGGACTTCGCCGCGCTGGCGACGATGGACGACGAGCCCGCCATCCAACTGCTGGACGCCCTGCCCGGCATCGGCCGCTGGACCGCGGAGATGTTCCTGATCTTCGCGCTGGACCGGCTCGACGTATTCGCCCTGGGCGATGCCGGCCTGCGCAACGGCGTCAACAAGCTGTTCAACGACGGCGCCAAGCTTGCCGACGTGGCCACCCTGGAAGTCGCCGCGCGCTGGGCGCCGTACCGGTCGCTCGCCAGCTGGTACCTGTGGCGGCTGACCGATGCCAACGTGGCGGAGTGGACGCAGGCCCGCTGAGCCCGCGCGGCGGCGCGCCGTCTGCGCTTACGCGCTCTCCGGTTTCACCGGCCGCGACGCGAGCTTGCTCACGGCCTCAGCCGGGGTGATTTCGCCATCGATGACGCGGACCACCTGCTCGGTGATCGGCATCTCCACGCCGTGCAGGCGTGCCAGCCGCAGGACCTCCGGCGCGGCGGTGACGCCCTCGACCACCTGCTGGATGTCGTGGATCGCCTCGGCAACGGACCTGCCCTGCGCCAGCAGCAGGCCGAAGCGGCGGTTGCGCGACTGGTTGTCCGTGCAGGTCAGCACCAGGTCGCCCATGCCGGCGAGGCCGATCAGGGTCTCGGTGCGTGCGCCGAGCGCCTCGCCCAGCCGCATGATCTCGGCGAGCCCGCGGGTGATGAGCGCCGCGCGCGTGTTGGCGCCAAGCCCCAGGCCATCGGCAATGCCGACGGCGATGGCCATGACGTTCTTGGCCGAGCCGCCGACCTCCACGCCGATCACGTCGTCCGAGGTGTAGGCGCGGAAGCGGTCGCCGTGCAGGGCATGGGCAATGAGGCTGGCGAAGGCCTCGTCGCCGGAGGCCACCGTCACGGCGGTCGGCAGGCCGCGCCCCATTTCCTTGGCAAAGGTCGGTCCGGAGATCACCGCCAGCCGGCGCTGGTCGCCCAGCACCTCGGCAAACACCTGGTGGACCAGTCGCCCGGTCCCGGCCTCGAAGCCCTTGCAGGCACAGGCAATGCCCTGATCCCCGCGCAGCAGGGGCGCAACGCGGGCCAGCGTCTCGCGCAGCGCCTGGCTAGGCACCACCACCACGAGGTGGTCGGCATGGCTGACGACCGCACCGAGGTCGGCGCTGGCCGCGAGCGCGTCCGGAAACGGGCAGCCCGGCAGGTACCGCGCGTTGCTGCGCGACCGCTGCATGGTCTCCAGATCGGCGCCATTGCGCCCCCACAGCTGCGTGGGCGTTCCTCCACGCGCCAGCTGGATCGCCATCGCGGTTCCGTAGGAACCCGCCCCGATGACCGCCAGCCGGAGCATGGCGTTGGGCTCAGAGCCTGTGAAAAAGTCGGACACCGTAGCGAGGGCGTCGCTGCGCGCTTCCGGCAAGGCGCGCTGCGCGAAAAAAGCCGAGTTGGGTGAACCCAATGACGGCTTTTTTCGGGTAGCGCAACGCCGCCGGGGGCGCGCAGCGGCGTCCGCAGTAGGTGGGCGAATTTGTCACTGGCTCTCAGTGCCCTCGTGCCGGGGCGAACGGATCGATGATGACGCTGCGCGATTCCGCGCGCTGGCGCGCCAGGTGCTCCACGTAGAGCGCCTCGAAGTTGATGGGCTGCAACAGCATCTGCGGGAAGCCCGCCTTCTGCACGAAATCCGCAATGGCTTCACGCGCGAACGGGAAGAGCATGCTGGGGCAGTAGCCGCCGAGGATCGCCGCCTTTTCCTGGGCATTGGTGAAGCCGCGGACCATGAAGATCCCCGCCTGCTTCACTTCCACCAGGAACCCGGTTTCCTCGCCCACCTTGGCGGTGACGGTGACCGTGAGGGTGATGTGGAACTGGTCCTCGCTCAGCGGGCTCATGTCCGTGCCCACGTTGACGTCGATCTGCGGCTGCGTTCCGCTGGAGAAGATCTGCGGCGCCTGCGGCACTTCGATGGAAGCGTCCTTGACGTAGATTTTCTGCAGCAGGACCTGGCGGTTGGCGCCCTGTGCAGCAGGGTCTGCGCCGGTGGCGTCAATCATGGGGGTGTTCTCGGTATGGGGTGGGGTTTCGAAACGGGCATTGCGCGCCTTCGACCAGGGGCGGGGCGCGCGCTGGGGCGCAAGAATAGCCTGCCCGCCCGCCTTCGGCGCTGCCCCTCAATCGTGCAGGAGCTGGTCCAGCTGCCCGGCGCGATCCATGGCGGACAGGTCATCGAACCCGCCGACGTGGATTTCGCCCACAAAAATCTGGGGAACCGTGCGGCGGCCGCTCAGGCGCATCATCTCCGCACGACCCGACTGGTCGGCGTCCACGTGGATTTCCTGGAAGTGGACGCCCTTGCCCGTCAGCAGGCGCTTGGCCATGACGCAGTACGGGCACCACTCCGAGCTGTAGACGCGGACGGCTTTCATCTGCTTACTTCGCGGTCACCGGCAGGTTGCTCTGCAGCCAGGCATTGAGGCCGCCGCGGAGCGGGTAGGTTTCAGTGAAGCCCAGTTTGCGCAGCTTGGCCGCTGCTTCGCTGCTCGAACCGCCCAACGCGCAGTAGACGATGACGGGACGCGTGCGGTCCTTGCCCAGCTCGCTGACGCGCTCCTCGATCTTCACCGCCGGAAGGTTGATGGCGTTCATCAGGTGTGACTTCTTGTAGTCGGACGGCGGGCGCAGGTCCACGATCACCGGCTCCCGATCGTTCATCATGCGCACCACTTCGAGCGCCGAAAGGCGCTTGCCGCCGATGATGTGCCCATGGACTTCATTGGCGATGAGCAATGCCAGGATCGTGCCGAACGCAATGAAATGCGGAATGTGATTGCCGAAGAACTCGATGAACTGCTGCATGGTTTCTCTTGGGAAAATGGAAGGCCCGGAGGCGCGGTGCGGGATGCCGGGACTGCACTGGGCGTGACACCATCGCGCATGCCGATTATTGCATCGCCCTTTCGCTGGCGCCTCAAGCTGGCCGCCGTGCTGCTTGCTGCATCGAACGTGCTTTCCGGGCCGGCGCGGGCTGACGAGGCGCCCGAGGCCGCGCTGGAAGCGCTGCGGTCGCGGGTGGCCGAGCTGGATCGCGAGTCCGCCGCCGAACGGACCCAGCAGGATGCCCTTCGGCAAGAGCTTGAAGAGGCGGAGAAAGTCATTGCAGGGGCGGCGCGCACGGTGCGCGAAACCGCCGCCGCCGAATCGGCGCAGCGGGACCGGGTGCTGGGCGCGCAGGTGGCCCGTGCGCAGGTCCTGGCGCAGACCGAGCAGCGCCGCAGCGATCTGGCCGCGAGCCTGCGCGCCAGCTACATGGCGGGGAGTCCCGGCCGCCTCCAGCTCATGTTCCGCCAGGACGTCGCCAGCAGCGTCGGGCGCCTCGATGTTGACGTGGCCCACCTCGCGCAGGCGCTTCAGCAACAGCTCGCCGGACTGCAGGAAGCGCTCGGGCTGCTCGCGCAGTCGGAAGCCGCTCTGGCCACGGAGCAGGACGCCCTGGAGGCACGCAACCGCGCTGCCCGAGAAGCCCTGGTCGCGGTCAGGAAAGCACAGGCGGAACGCCGGACGAAGCTGGACGAACTGGCCAGCCGCGGGTCGAGCCGGGCCGCGGAACTGGCGCAGGCCAGGAGCGAACAGGCGCGCCTGGAGAAGCTGGTGGCGGACCTGCGCGCGGCGCTCAAGGCCTCCTCCACAAAATTCGAGAGCGGAGTCCCGTTCCGGCAACTGCGGGGGCACCTGCCGTGGCCGGTGCGCGGCGACCTGCTGGCGCGTTTCGGCAGCGCCAAGAACGACGGGCCGCTCACCTGGCGAGGCCTGTGGATCAAGAGCGCGGCCGGCGTGGCGGTGCGCGTGGTGGCGGACGGGCGGGTGGTCTATGCCGGCCACCTGCAACGGTTCGGGCTGGTGGTGATCGTCGATCACCCCGGCCAGTACCTCTCGGTCTACGGGCACCTGCAGGAAGCGCAGGTGGAAGTGGGCGAGCCCCTCAAGGCCGGTGCGCGCGTGGGGACGGCGGGCAACAGCGGCGGGCACGAGGAGAACGGGGTCTACTTCGAAATTCGCGAAGGCGCCGACCCCATCGACCCCATTGCCTGGCTCGCGCCATGAAGGGCACTGATTTATCGTGGTGCACTGTGCGCAAGGAAATGACGAGAAACGAGATGTGGCGGTTTCCAATAGCGGATCGGGTGCGGGGGCTCTGCCTGGGCGTGGCCTGGATGGCGGGGGCCCTGGCCGGCGTCTCCACCCTTCCGGCGGTCGCCAAGGTCACGCCGCCGGAGGCCGATCAGCTGCGCACCCGCCTCACCCCACTGGGCGCGGAACGGGCCGGCAATGCGGAGGGCACCATTCCCGAGTGGCGGGGCGGGCTCACTTCGCCGCCGCCCTGCCACGTGGCCGGGCGCCGCTACTGCGATGCCTTTGCGGCCGACAAGCCGTTTGCCACCGTCACGGCGGAGAACCTGGACGCCTGGCGTGATCGCCTGCCGGCCGGGCAGATCGACCTGATGCTGCGCCACCCCAAAACCTACCAGGTCAACGTCTACCCATCGCGTCGCAGCTTTGCCAATCCCGGCACGGTATACGAGGCGGCCCACAAGAATGCTCTGAACGCCGTGCTGTCGCTCTCGGGCAACGGCGTGCGCGAGGCTTCGGTGGCGGTGCCCTTCCCCATTCCCAAGCAGGGCGTGGACCCGATCTGGAACCACCGGCTGCGCTACCGGGGTCCCGCCTACTCGCGCGCATTCAGCCAGGCGGCGGTCACCACCTCGGGCGACGCCAACATCCTCAGCCTGCGCGAGGACGTTGCCGTCCCTTATGCAAGCGAAGCGGCCGTGGACGAAGGCGTTGCGCTGCAATGGCTGCAGGTGGTGCTCAACCCGACGCGGCTGCACGGCTACGTCACCCTGATCCACGAATCCATGGACCAGGACCACTGGCCGCAGCAGGCCTGGCGGCAGCTGCCGGAGCCGCGGCGCATGCGCAAGGAGAAGACCTTCGGTTTCGACAACCCCGGCATGCTGTCGGACGACCTGGCGTTCGACGACCAGCTCGACACGTTCTTCGGCAGCACCGAGCGCTACAACCTGCGCATCGTGGACAAGCGCGAGCTGGTGGTGCCCTACAACAGCTACGCCATGCACAGCGGGCGCGGGCCGCTGCGCGACCTGATCCGGCCAGGGCATCTCGACCCGAAATATGCCCGCTACGAACTGCACCGCGTGTGGATCGTGGAGGCCAATCTCAAGCCCAAGGGCAATCACCGCTACAAGCGGCGCACGTTCTACATCGACGAGGACAGCTGGCAGATTCTCGGCGTGGACCTGTATGACCGGTCGGACCGGCTGTGGCGATGGCAGGAAGTGCACACCGTGATGGCCTACGACCGCTCGGTGCTGATGCCCGCGGTCGAGGTGATCTACGACCTCGATGCCGCGCGCTACCTCGTCAATGGCATCGACGAAAATGACCCGGAGCGGGCCGAAACCGGCTTCGATTCGGATCGTTTCACGCCGTCCGGAGCGCGTGGGCAGGCCCCGGACTGAGCGCACGCCCAGTCCGCAGGGCCACCGGCGCGCGCTGATCCTGTTCGCGGCGTGCGCCCTGCTCCCGGCGTATGGCGCCAAGGCCGACGCCCGGGTCTATCGCTGGACGGACGGCAGCGGACACGTTCATTTCGGCCAGATTCCCCCCGCCGCGGGCGCCTACGAATCCGTCCGGACACGCATACCTCCGGCGCCTTCGCCCGCTGAAGCCCCCGGCACGAAACGCGGCGGAGACACCGCAGCCCGCGATACGCGCCGCTTCCTCGAACAGGCCGAAGCAGCCAACCGGGAAAAGGCGGCAGCGAAGGACAACGCCCGCCGTGCCCGGCAGGAAGCCCGGCAACAGTGCCAGCAGGCGCGCCAGCGCGTGCAGTTCCTGGAAGAACATACCGCCCGGCGCCTGGCTTCGATCGGGCCGGACGGGCAGCCCCAGAGGATTCCAGAAGACGAGTTCCTGCGTCGCCTGAACGCGGCGCAGGACGCGGCCGGAACGCATTGCCGATGACGCCGGTCCTCGTCGTCGGCTGCGGCGACCTGGGCCGGCGGGTCGCCACGCGGCTGATCGAAGGCGGCCAGCGCGTCATCGGCGTGGTGCGGACGGCGGACAGTGCCGACGCCCTGCGCGCGTGCCGGATCGAGGCCCTGCAAATCGACCTGGACACCACCCCGCCGCCGGACGCTGCGCAGGTGTACTGGTTCGCTCCGCCGCCCGCCCAGGGCCTTGGCGACCCGCGTCTGCGTGCATGGCTTGCCGGGCTGCCAAGGGCTGCACGCAGGATCGTCTACGTCTCCACCTCGGGGGTGTACGGCGACTGCGGCGGCCGCTGGATCGACGAAGACGAACCCCTGAAACCGCAGACCGACCGCGGCCGGCGGCGCCTGGATGCAGAACATGCCCTGCGCGAGTCCGCCGCCGCTCGCGGCAATGCGGTCGTCATCCTGCGTGTTCCGGGCATCTACGGGCCCGGGCGGCTTCCGGTCGGGCGGCTCCGGCAGAACCTGCCCGTAGTACGGGATACACACGACGAGACGGCCCGGCGCTGGACCAACCGCATCCATGTCGATGACCTGGCCACCGCCGCCATCGCCGCCATGCAGCGCGGGGTGGCAGGCGCGGCGTACAACGTCTCTGACGGCCACCCCACCACCATGAGCGACTACTTCCAGCGCTGC
This sequence comes from Panacagrimonas sp., assembly GCA_052386745.1. Classification (GTDB taxonomy): domain Bacteria; phylum Pseudomonadota; class Gammaproteobacteria; order Nevskiales; family Nevskiaceae; genus Panacagrimonas. The sequence continues at coordinate 31,067 of JBQTJW010000017.1, forward strand.
GCGCGCCTGCTGGGCTTCCCGGACCCGCCGCAGGTTTCCATGGAAGAGGCCCGGCAGCGCCTGAGCCCCGCGCTGATGTCGTTCATGGACGAGTCCAAGCGCTTGATCAACCGGCGCATGCGGCTGGAACTCGGCGTCGCCCTGCGCTATCCCGATCTCGCCGCCGGGCTCCCGCACTTCCGCTGACGGGCGTGCGAGCCAGATTTCGGGTGGCCCCAGTCCATCCGGGCACCTCAGGCGGCACAGCCGTGGCGTGACCGCAGCTTTATCGGAGGAAATGGCCCCTGCGGCTGTTGCGGTCCCAGCTACAATGGGCGCTTATGTTTGGCCGTTTGCGCTCCAGAGCACATGCCTACCGGCGGTACCTTCACGTTGACTGGCGACACGATCGAGGCGGCGATGGATGTTCCATCGCCGTCGGCGGCCGAGCGCATCGTGCCCGTGCCGACGCTGCGGCTGTTCACGCATCGCATTTCGCGCTGGTTCCGCGGCAAGCCGGACCGCCGGCCCATCGGTGCGGCGCGGCTGTCGTTTGACTATGCCGGCTCGCGCCTGCCGCCAATGGGGCCGCGGGCGCGGCGCTTCGCGGTGCCGGCGGGCGAGACGTTCCGCAACAGCGCCGCCGAGCTGGACGCGCTGGAACGCCTGGCCGAGCTGCACATGACCGACGCCGGCGAAGTGGAGGGCGTGTACTTCGATCGCGACCCCGTTCTGCGAACTGGCGACTTCGTGCTGGAGCGCGGGCGCGGCGTGCTGGCCACGCCCGACCACTGGCTGCACCTGCTGCCGCGCCTGTCCGCGTCCGGCTTCCGGCTCGAGTTTTCACCCGATTTCCCGGTGGAGCTCATCAAGGCGCCGGACCAGTGGCGGGTGGACGTGGCCAGCCGCGGTCACGGCAAGTGGTTCGAGCTGGGCCTGACCCTGGAGGTGGACGGCCAGCGCATCGAGCTGCTGCCCATCCTGCGCCGGCTGCTGGCCGACCCCAATTTTCCCCGCGTGCCCGCCGCCAACGAGCCCCCCGGCTCGCTGTGGCTGGCGCCGCTCGATGAACGTCGCCACGTCCCGCTGCGGCTGGACCGGCTGCGCGACCTGCTGCGCGTGCTCGAATCCACCATCGCCTCGCAGGCCTCCGGCAACCAGCTGCGTCTCAAGCGGGCGCAGGCGGACCTGCTGGACGAGTTCGATTCCATTCCCAACCTGAGCTGGCACGGGCGCGAGCGCATCGCCGCCGAGCGCGGGCGCCTGCGCGACCTGGCGCACGCCGCCAGCGAGTCCGCCGAACCGGCGCCCGGCTTCCTGGCCACGCTGCGCGGCTACCAGAAGGAGGGCCTGGCCTGGCTCGGCTTTCTGGGCGAGGCTGGCCTGGGCGGTGTGCTGGCCGACGACATGGGCCTGGGCAAGACCGTGCAGGTGCTGGCCCACGTCTGGACCGAGCGCTGCGAGGGCCGGCTCAAGCGGCCGGTGCTGGTGGTGGCGCCCACCACGCTGGTCGCCAACTGGAAGAACGAGGCGCGGCGCTTCACCCCCGAGCTGCGCGTGCTGGTGCTGCACGGGCCCGACCGCGACGCGCGCTTCGAGCAGATTCCGCAGCACGACCTGGTCATCAGCACCTATCCGCTGCTGTCGCGCGACCGCCTCGCGCTCAAGCGCCACCACTTTGGCCTGCTGGTGCTGGACGAGTCCCAGTTCATCAAGAACGCGCGCACGCAGGCCGCCAAGGTGGTGCGCGAGCTCAAGGCCGACCGCCGCCTGGCCATGACCGGCACGCCGCTGGAGAACCACCTCGGCGAGCTGTGGGCGCAGTTCGACGCGGTGGAACCGGGGCTGCTCGGCTACGAGTCGGCGTTCACGCGCTTCTGGCGCGAGCCCATCGAGGACGAGGCCAACGCCAACGTGCTGGCGCGCCTCAACCGGCGGGTGGCGCCGCTGATGCTGCGGCGGCGCAAGGAAGACGTGCTGAAGGATCTGCCGCCCAAGACCGAGATCCTGCGCTCGGTGGAGCTGGACAGCGCCCAGGCTTCGCTCTACGAGGCCATTCGCCTGGCCCAGCACGCGCGCGTGCGCGAGGCGGTGGCGGTGCGCGGCGCGGGCCAGTCCGGCGTGGTCGTGCTGGACGCCCTGCTGCGCCTGCGCCAGGTGTGCTGCGACCCGCGCCTGCTCACCGTCGAGGGCATGGAAGACCAGGCCGCCAGAACGCCCTCGGCCAAGCTCGAACGCCTGCTGGAAATGCTCGACGGCTTGGTGGCGGCCCGGCGCCACGTGCTGGTGTTCTCGCAGTTCACGTCCATGCTGGCGCTCATCCAGGACGCGCTGCGCGAGCGCGGCATTGCGCACCTGCTGCTCACCGGGCAGACGCAGAACCGCGCCGAGGTGGTGGCGCAGTTCCAGGAGGGCGGCGTGCCGGTGTTCCTCATCAGCCTGAAGGCGGGCGGCGTGGGGCTCAACCTCACCGCCGCCGACACCGTGATCCACTACGACCCGTGGTGGAACCCGGCGGCCGAGGACCAGGCCACCGACCGCGCCTACCGCATCGGCCAGGACAAGCCGGTGTTCGTCTACAAGCTGATCTGCTCGGGCACGGTGGAGGAGCGCATCCGCGGGCTGCAATCGCGCAAGGCCGCGCTGGCCGACGCCGTGCTGGAGGGCGGGACCACCGCCACGCTGCACTTCGACGACGCCGAGATCGACGAACTGTTCGCCCCGCTGACGCCGTGACCTCGCCAGCCGGCGGCCGGCCCGCCGAGGCGCGGTCTCAGGCTGCCGCGGCTCGCGCGGCGGGTGAGCGGGCCAGGTAGTCCAGCGCCTGCTCGGTGGAGCCTTCCTTCACCGGGTCGTACCAGGGGCTGAAGAACGACAGGTTGCGCCGCGCCACCCAGAACGGTGACGGCAGGCGCCCGGCGCGGGCATCCTTCATCCATTCCCGCCAGATCCAGGGACGCAGCACGCTGGGCTTGCGCGTCTTGAAGCGCGGGTCCTGGCGCATCAGGTGGGCGGCGCCAACGGCCCACATCGCGATCACCGCCGGCATGGCCAGGGGCCCGAGCACGTAGCGCGAGGGAAAGCGCCCCGCCAAGTGCCGGTACACGTCGAACGCCACGCAGCGGTGTTCCACCTCTTCCGCGCCGTGCCAGCGCAGCAGGTCGAACATGGCAGGATCGGCACCCGGCCACGAGACCGGGCCCAGCACCCAGGTGCCCAGGATGCAGGTCACGTGCTCGATGGCCGCCACCAGGCCCAGACGCAGCGACAGCCATTCCTTCCGCGCCGCTTCGGGGAGATTCAGGCCGAGCGGCGCGTCGCCCAGCAGCAGGTTGAACAGCCGGTCCCCCCGATCGGTCTGGCTTGCGGTTTCAAGGCCATGCGCGTTCAGGAACTGCTGGATCGCCCCGCCGTGGGCGCGCGCGTGCATGGCTTCCTGGCGGATGAACATCTGCACGTCGTCACGCAGCCTGGGGTCGGAAATGAACGGCAGCGCGCGCGAGTAGAGCTTGCAGAACCAGAACTCCCCGGCCGGCAGCAGCAGGTTGATCTCGTTGATGAAATGGCTGGTGAAGGGCTGGCCGGGAATCCAGTCCCGCGGCGTCTGCGACCAGTCGAACCGCACCTTGCGCGGCACCAGCCGCAAGGGGGTGCGGGACGCGGGTTGCGTGCGCGGAGTCGTGACGGCAGCGGGCCGGTTCATGGGCGAATCCCTCGGATGGTCGGCCCGGGCGCCTGAATCGGCGCCAGGGGAGGCAGCAAGGCCGGCAGAAACCGGGCCAGTGCGTGAAGGCGGCGGTCGGGCAGGTTCGGGCCGGTCATTGGCGGCGTGCGCTGCGCAGCGGTTCGGCCGCGGTGCCGTGGACGATCATCTCGATGAACTCGCTCGCGAGGCCCGCCAGCAGTTCGGGGTGGCTGAGCGGCACCCAGTGGCCGGTATCGATCTCGCGCTGCCAAAGGCTGGCCACCCAGCGCGGCAGATCGTCCAGCACTTCCGGGATCATGAAGGGGTCCCGCCGCGCCACGATCACCTGTACGGGCACCTCCGTGCGCCGCTCCTGGGGCCGGCTCAAGCGCTGGAAGAAGTTGGCGCGGTACAGGTTCACGCCGTTGCGGCCGTCGCGTGACTGCGTGGGGCTGCGCTGCACGTCCACGCCATCGAATTTCCTGAGCAGCGCCGGCCAGCGCCTGTCCATGCCCAGCGTCCACAGCGCCGGCCCCAGGCCCGGCACGCGGAAGGCGCCAATGTACCAGGACCGCGCGAACTGCCTGAAGGCCGGCGCCATCCCCGCCACCGACCCGCTGCGCAGGCGGCGGGAAAGCCAGCGCGCCGCGTGGTCGAGGCACGGCCCCGAAACGGACGTGAACGACGCGATGCGCCCCTTCATGCGCGCCGTGGTCACCGCTTCCCAGCTCTGGATCGATCCCCAGTCGTGGCCGACCACGTGCACCGGTGCCTCGGGGCTGACCGCATCGGCCACCGCGGCCAGATCCGCCACCAGTTGTTCCAGCCGGTAGCCGTGCACGGTGGCCGGGGCGGATGAAAGGCCCGTTCCGCGGACGTCGTAAGCCACCACGTGGAAGCGCGCCGCCAGAACCGGCGCCACCGACGACCACACCCGGGCCGAATCGGGGTAGCCGTGAACCAGGATCACCGTAGGCCGTCCGGGCGCCGGCTCGCCCCAGACATGGACGGCGAGATCGACCTCGCCTGATTTCACGAACTGGGCGGGGGGCATCGGCGGGACTCCGGCATCGCGTGCGGGCATGGCGGGTAGCAATGTCCGCGTGGCGGCACCTTCGCGCAATGTCGTTTCGGGCATTCCCGCGCGGCGCCAGGGCCCTGTGGGCACTGGTTCACAGAACGGCGGCTGCCCGCAGACGGCAGAATCGACAGCGCCCCGCCGCTGTGGCAGCCTGCCCGCCCGTGTGCACCCCCACTGCCCGCCGCCTGACCCTCCTGATCGCCATTTTCGGATGGCTGGCGCAGCTGTGCCTGCCGATGGCGCACGCCACGCTGATGGCCGATGGCAACACCGGGCTCTCGGCATGGTGCGGTGCCGGCTCGCCGGCCATGAAGGCCAGGCTGGCAGCGCTGCCACCGGACGTGCGGGAAATCCTGCAGAAGGACGTCGGCGGGAGTGACCCGTCCTGCGTGCAGCTTTGCAGCGCTGCGGCGGGCGGTGGCCTGCCCCCCATCGGCGCCACGGTGGCCTTGCGCGCCGCCGGCGTGGAAATCGTCCCCGTTGCGGCCGTCGTCCCCCCGCAACGATCGCACGCGGGCCCCCCGCCCGCCCGCGGGCCACCCGCTCTCCGCTGATTCATCAGCCTTGCTGCCGGCCCTTGCGGCCCGGCCTTCCCCAGCAAATGGCCGCGTGAACGCGGCCCGGAGAGCGTTCCATGCTGCATCCCATTTCCTGCGTACCGGCGCTTGTGCCGGTCGCGGCGGCGGCCGCCCTGGCCGCCGGATTCGCCTTGCCCGCCCACGCCTGCTCCACCTGCAAGTGCGGCGACTACACCATCAACCTGCTCGGCACCGAGAAGCCCTTTTCCAACCGGTTCCGCATCGGCGTGGACACGCTGGTGCGATCGGAAACGCAGGGCGCCGGCCTTGCGCAACGCGACACCGACGAGTGGCGCACGCTGCTCGGCCTGGCCTGGAGCGTCAATGAAAACCTGACCCTGGCCGCGCAGGTTCCGTGGGTGCGCAAGGAGGTCGAGAACCGGACGCTCGCCCGGGCGCAAGCGCAGGGGTTGGGCGATATCGACCTGTTTGCCCGCTACGTGCTGTACCGCGGCGGCAGCGGCTCGGGCCGTCACCTGGCCGGCGTCCGGCTGGGCGTGCGCCTGCCGACCGCCGACGAGGTGGAAGTGGACGGCGAAAAGGTGGACATCGATGCCCAGCCCGACGCCGGCAGCACCGCGCCCAACCTCGGCGGCTGGTACGCGTACTTCCGCTTTCCCTGGTTTGCCACCGCCTCGGTCAACTACTTCCACTTCAGCGACGGGCACCAGGACATCGCGCCCGGCGATGCGGTCGGAGCGTCGCTGCTCGGGCAGTACGGGTTCAACCAGACGGTGGCGGTGCAGCTTGGCATCGACGCGCGTTACGCGGAGAAGAACCAGTTTTCCGGAGTGGACGACCCCGATTCCGGCGGCACGCTGGCCATGGCCTACGCGGGCGTGGCTATCCGCGCGCTGGACGAACTGGTGGTGAACGCCGCCATCCAGGCCCCTTTCATCGAAGAACTGCACGGCCGCCAGCAGGAAGACCCGGTGTTTCGCCTCGGCCTGGCCTACGACTTCTAGATCGAACCTCCTTTCAGACAGACCCCCTCACCATGAACATCAAGCACCTCGTTGTAGCGGCAACGGCGCTCGCCCTGTCGGCCTGCGGCGGCAGCGGTTCCACGCGGGACGGCATCGACGTGGACGTGATCGGCATCGCCCAGGGCGCCGCCCCGGGCGAATCCAAGTCCGCGGCTGCGGAAAGCAGGCGTGCCGAGATCAAGACCTTCCGTCGCGGCGACGGCCTGCGTATCGAACTGCAACTGGGCCTGCTCAACCTGGTGCCGGTGGAATTGCAGCCCTGCAGCGCGCTGACGCGGCTGTTTGAACGGCTCGCCCCCCTCAATCCCCTGGCCAGCGCCTACGCGCACGCCGGCCACTCCGGGGGCGAGGCGCCGGAGGGCGCGCTCGACGTGATGGAGGCAGACGGCACCGCCTTCGATCTCGGCAGGTTTCCGGCCGGCCCGGGGCGCTACTGCGGCATCGTCGTGGAAATCCAGCCCGGCGCCGGCACCCCGCCCAAGCATGGCGGCGACCTGGATACCGGCATGGGCGGCACCCTGGTCAACGTGGCGCCGTGCTACTACCCGGGTACGGAATCGCTGAGCGACGAAGAGGCCGCCGCGGCCTCGTCGCACCACTGCATCCAGACCAAGGTCATGACCGCCGCTCGCAGTGTGACCCTGCCCTTCGCCGAGCCCGTGACGCTGGACGCGGGCAACCGGTCGCTGGGCGTCACCGTGGTCAGCCACTACGAGGCGTGGTTCGAGGGCATCGACTTCGATCTGCTCGCCACCGACGCGGCGCAGCAGGCGCTGCTGCTGGACAACGCGGCGGCCTCGCTAGAGGCGCTCACCGGGGGGTGAGCCGTCGGCAGCGCGGCTTTTCTAGCGCCCCGGCTCGTAAGTCTGGCCCGGGGCCGGCTGCTGGAGGGGTGTCCTGGCGCGCCAGCATCCGGTAGAGCCCGGGCAGGACAAGCGGCATCAGCAGCGAGAAGGTCACGATGCCGCCCATCACCACGGCGGCCAGCCGGGCGCCCACGATCACCAGCTGGTCGGTGTCCGATTGCGGGCGCCGCACCAGCAGGGCCATCCGGGTGGCGTTGCGGTCGTCCAGCAAGCGCGCGTTGAAGCGCGGGAAGCCGGCCGCGGTTTCCTCCACCAGCCGCGCCATGGCCGGCACGTCGTTGCTGAGCCAGAGTTGGACGAGTGCGTCTGGGCGCAGCTCGGGCCGTTCCAGGTCGTCGAGCGAGGACTGCAGGAACCGACCGGCCATGGGCGCATCCATGCCCTCCAGCAGGTCGAGCTGGGCTTGCGGACTCTCCAGCGACTGCACCGGCCAGTTCTGCGCGGCGGCGCGGCGGAAAAAGTGCTGGTCGATGCCCAGGCCGGACGGTATGCCCGGGATTGGGAATCACGCGGTGGCCGGGGGCGTGACGATCGCCACGGCCGGTGCCGGCGCGGGGGGCGTCTCGCGCGGCGTGCTGGCGCTGGCCCGGGTCAGGTGGTTGCCGCCCGCCACGGTCTTGAACGCGGCGTCCAGGCGCTCGGTGCTGGAACGCTCGGCGATGGTGTCCACCACCCAGAACTCGCCCTGGCAGCGCTCCGCGGTGACGTCCAGCAGCAGGTAGCCCTTGCGCACCAGGTTGGCGTGCCGGATGTGCGGGTTTTCCAGGTGCAGCACCGGCTCCAGGATGGACAGGCCCGGCAGGCCGGCCGCGGTCACCGAGGTCGTCACGAACTCCACCGCCAGCGAGCCGGCGCCGTCGCTGCGGCGGTAGCCCTCGGGCGGCGGTTTCAGGCTGTTGGGGTCGCCGGTGACGTCGAGGGCGAAGGCGGTGTGGATGTCGCCGGTGAGGATCACGGTGTTGTCCACCGGCGCATGGCCGTCGTCGCCGTGCAGCACGGCAAGGATGCGGTCGCGCGCCACCGGGTAGCCGTCCCACTGGTCGGGGTTGAAGAACTGGCTGAGACCGCTGGCATTGGGAAGGCCCAGCACCTTGAGTTGCCCGAACATCACCTGCTGGCCGATCAGCTTCCAGCGGGCGGTGGACGTGCGCAGGCGCTCGATCAGCCATTGCTCCTGCGTGGCGCCGAGCAGGGTGCGCGCCGGATCCAGGTAATCGCCGGTGGCGGTGAACAGGCCGAAGAGCTGGTTCGGCGGCAGGTTGGGCGGCAGCTGCTGCGAGCGCGCGAGCAGGCGCGTGTCGAGCATGAGCAGGTCCACCAGCGAGCCCAGGCTGAAGCTGCGGTAGATGTGCGCCGCGTCGGGCACGCGGATGGGCATCCATTCCTCGTAGGCCTGCTGGCCCGCGCTCTTGCGCAGCGGCCAGCTGCCTTCCAGCTCGGGCTGGTGGTTGGCGGCGCCGTCGCGCCAGGCGTTGTTGGCGGTCTCGTGGTCGTCGTACACGCAGACCACGGGATGCTGGCGGTGCAGTTCCTGCACCTCGGGTTCGAGCTTGTAGTAGGCGTGGCGGGTGCGGTAGTCCTCCAGGCTGATGCACTCGTGCGCGGGCTCGTAGGTGCGCGCGTCGCCGAACTCGCCGTTGCCGTACTCGTAGATGTAGTCGCCCAGGTGGACCACCAGGTCCAGGTCGGCGCGCTGGGCCACGCGCGCGTAGGCGTTGAAGAAACCGTGCGCGTAGCTGGCGCAGGACAGCACCGCCATGCGCAGCCGCTCCACCTCGCCCTCGGGCAGGGTGCGCGTGCGGCCGATGGGTGACTGCTGGTCCAGCGCGGTGAACCGGTAGTAGTAGGTGGTGCCGGGGTTGAGGCCCGTGACGTCGATCTTCACGGTGAAGTCGCGTTCGGGCGTGGCCATGCCCTCGGCTTCGAGCAGGCCGGCGCCGAAGCCGGGATCGGTGGCCAGGGTCACGCGCACGGGCGTGTCCTCGCCGCCCGGCACGTTGAGACGCGTCCACAGGATGACGCGGTCACCGAGCGGATCGCCGCTGGCCACGCCGTGGCGGAACACCGGCTCGCCCTCGTTGACCGGGCGGCCGCCGCCGGAGGAGGCATCGCAGCCCGCCAGCAGCGGGCCGATGCCCATCGCCGCCGCCGACTGCGCGCCGCGCTTGAGGAATTCGCGGCGGGACAAGCCGGCGCGCCGCTTCTTTCGTCGGGGTGCGGACATGGTTCTGCTCCGGGATCAGGGGCGCGAGGGTGGGGCCGTTTGGCCGCGGCGTGGCCTGCACCGGATGGTCTGCCCTGCGAGTGCGCGATGGGTTCGCATGGGCAGTGAGAGCCGGCGCTATTCGGCTTCGCCCGGCATCAGCCAGCCGCCGGTTGCCGCCGGTGCGCCGCCCAGGCCGGCAAAGTCGAACAGGCTGCGGTCGGCCAGCTGCGAGGGCGCAACGTTGGCCAGCGAGCGGAAGATGATCTCGCTGCGGCCGGGGTACTCGCGCTCCCAGGCGTCCATCATCCGGCGCACCTGCTTGCGTTGCAGGTTTTCCTGCGAGCCGCACAGGTTGCAGGGGATGATGGGAAACGCCTGCTGCGCCGCGTATTCGGCGATGTCCGCCTCGCGGCAGTAGGCCAGCGGCCGGATGACGATGTTGCGGCCGTCGTCCGACAGCAGCTTGGGCGGCATGGCCGAGAGCTTGCCGCCGAAGAACAGGTTGAGAAAGAACGTGGCGAGGATGTCGTCGCGGTGATGCCCGAGTGCGATCTTGCTGAAGCCCTGCTCGTGCGCAAACGTGTACAGCGCGCCGCGGCGCAGGCGCGAGCACAGCGAGCACATGGTCTTGCCCTCGGGGATGTTGCGCTTCACCACCGAGTAGGTGTCCTGCTCCAGGATGGTGTACGCCACCCCGCGCGCGGCCAGGTACTGCGGCAGCACGTGGGCGGGGAAATCGGGCTGCTTCTGGTCCAGGTTGACCGCGTGCAGCGCGAAGCGCACCGGCGCCTTGGCCTGGAGCTGCAGCAGCATCTCCAGCATGGTGTAGCTGTCTTTCCCTCCGGACAGGCACACCATCACGCGGTCGCCCTCGCCGATCATGCCGAAGTCCTGGATGGCCCGGCCGACCTCGCGGCGCAGGCGCTTAGCCAGCTTGTGCGACTCGTGGCGCGCGCGCGCCTCGCCCGCGGGGCGGGCCGGCCGGAAATCCTGCAGGGCGTTGACGTTCATGGGACAGCCACGGGAAGCGAACGGGTATTTCAGCACGTTGCAGCCGCCCCGGGCCAAACCGGCACGGCGCCGCCGCGCAGGGGATGGACGCTCAGGCCAAATCGGCCAGCTTCAGCGCCAGCCCGGCGAAGGCGCAGGCTGCGAGCGTCGCGATCAGATTCAGGTGAAATCGCAGCAGCGCCAGCATGGCGCCCAGTCCCAGCAGCAGAGCCGCCACGTTCAGCGACGCCAGGTCCGGAACGGGCAGGTGCAGGCCGTGGCCTTGCCAGCTCTGCGTGCGGGCAAACAGCACGTGCAGCGCGAACCAGATCGACAGGTTCAGGATCACGCCCACCACCGCGGCGGTGATGGCGGTGAGCGCCGCGGAGAGCCAGACGTTGTCGCGCAGGCGTTCGATGTACGGCGCGCCCAGGAAAATCCACAGGAAGCACGGCACGAACGTGACCCAGGTCGAGAGCGTGCCGCCGAGCACGCCGGCCAGGAGCGGGTCGAGCGAGCCCGGATCGCGGTGGGCGCCCAGGAATCCCACGTAGGTCAGCACCAGGATCAGCGGCCCGGGCGTGGTTTCCGCCAGCGCGAGGCCCTGCACCATCTCCCCCGGCAGCAGCCAGCCGTAGCGTTCCACCGCCTGCTGCGTCATGTAGGCCAGCACGGCGTAGGCGCCGCCGAACGTCACCACCGCCATCTTGCTGAAGAACACCGCCTCCTGCGTGAAGACGTGGCGCGCGCCGAGCGTCAGGAACAGCAGCAGGACCGGCAGGCCCCACAGCACGGCGCCGGTCATGAGCACGCGCAGGGTCCAGTCCGCGGTGGGACGAGCGTGATCGGGCAGCGGCAGTTCGCCGACGGTGCCGGTGCCCGCCTTGGCCTTGGGCAGGAAGACCTGCGGCGCAAGGCGACGGCCGATCAGCCCCAGCAGCGCAGCCAGGATCACGATGACGGGAAACGGGACGCCGAAGGCAAAGATCGCCACGAACGCGAGCCCGGCCAGCGCATGCAGCGCCCGATGCCGCAGCGCCTTGCGGCCGATGCGGATCACCGCTTCCAGCACCACGGCCAGCGTCGCGGCCTGCATGCCGAACAGCAGGCCCTGCATCCAGGCCAGGTCGCCGTAGGTCACGTAGGCGATGGCGATCAGCGTCATCAGCACGAAGCCGGGCAGGATGAACAGCAGCCCCGCCGCCAGGCCACCGGCGGTGCGGTGCATGAGCCAGCCAATGTACGTCGCCAGCTGCTGCGCCTCCGGCCCGGGCAGCAACATGCAGTAGTTGAGCGCGTGCAGGAAGCGTGTCTCCGAGATCCAGCGCTTCTCGTCGACCACGATGCGATGCATCAGGGCGATCTGCCCCGCCGGCCCGCCAAAATTCACGAAGCCGATCTTGAGCCACACGAGCACGGCTTCGCGGAACGGAACGGGCGGCGGGGTGACGGACATGGCCGGGATTTCGGGGATGGAGGAAGTGCCAGGGTCGGGCCCGCCACGGTGCGGGCAGCCGTTCGTGGCCCGAACCTTATCCGACGCGGCAGACGGTGCGGAGCTCGCCGGCACCCTCGGCTGTGCCGGTTCGGGTTCGGCTTACGTCGCCAGGTCCACCCAGATGGCCTGGTGATCGGACGCCTGGTCGCGCTCGCTCTTGACCGTGTCGAAACTCTTGAAGCTGCGCGGGGCGTAGCCGCCGCGGCGCTCGATGCCGGCGCCGCGCGCAGCGGCGAGCAGCGGCGCCGACAGCAGCAGGTAGTCAAGCTGGGCCTTGCCGGTGCCGTAGGTGCCCAGGCGCTTGCCGGTGGGGTCGATCTGCGCGGCGAAGGCGTGCAGCGCGTCCTTCAGCGGCGAGTGCTGCACCAGCGGCGCCAGGCTGGTCGAATCGGGCTCGTCGTTGAGGTCGCCGGCCACCAGCACGTGGGTGAAGCCCTGGGCCAGGCGATCGTCGACGATCTGCTTCACCCGCGCCGCCTGCGGCGCGCGGCGGCGGGTTCCGGTGGGGTCGGAGCCCTGGCTGGCGAAGTGGTTGGCCATGACCAGCAAACGGCCGGGGATGCCCGGCACCTCGATGAAGTATTCGGCGCAGTCGCGCGAAAAGATCGGCGGCGCGCCGGGCAGGTCGAACACGTGCGTGCTGATGTCGGTGATCGGGAAGCGCGACAGGATGCCCACGTCGATGCCGCGCGCGTCGTTGCCGTCGATCAGCAGCAGGTAGGGGTAGCCGCCGCGACCGGTCTCCTTGAGCAGCGGCAGCAGCACGCCGTCGTGGAATTTCTGCAGGCCGGGCCGGTCCTCCACTTCCACCAGCACGATGATGTCCGCGTCCACCGCGGCAATCACCCGCGCTGTGTTGAGGATGGCGCGGTCGTTGACCTCCTTCTCTTTCAGCTCGATCCAGCCCACCCAGTCGGCGCGGCCGCCAGCCACCACCTCGTAGCGGCCGCCGCGCTTGGCCAGGAGCGTGCCGCGCAGCTTGCGAAACTCCAGGTGCTTGTTGTTGGGCCGGGTGCCGGTGAGCTTGAAAGTGCTCATCAGCTCCACGATGCGCGCCTTGTCCTCGTCGCTGTACACGGGATGCGCGAACAGGCTGTTGAGCTCGTGGTACGCATCCAGGAAGGGCTGGCCCTTGGCGTTGTCCTCGTAGCCCATGGCGATGGGCCGCGAGAACAGGTTTTCCACGTTGAACGAGGCCAGCCTGAGCGACGTTCCCCCGGTGCGCGGCACGATGTCGGCGGCGTAATTGGGTGCTGGCATGGGCATCTCTCCCCGATCTGGACCCGGCTGGATTCACCTGCGCGCGAAGCCTGCGCCGCGCGTGTTGCGCTTTCAAGTAGGGCCGGGCGGCGCGCTTGGCAGCCGCGGGGCGCTGCGGCATGGTGGCTCGCCGACCCGTTCCGCAAGCCTGCCATGCCCAGCCCGCGATCCGCGTACTTCACTGCCGCGACCTTCCAGTTCCTGCGCCAGCTCGCCGCCAACAACCAGCGCGACTGGTTCCTGGCCAACAAGGCGCGCTACGAGGACGCGGTGCGCGGCCCCTGCCTGCGCCTGATCGCCGACTTGGCCGAGCCGCTGCGCAGCATCAGCCCGAAACTCACGGCGGTGCCCAAGGCGGTGGGCGGGTCGCTGTTCCGCATCCATCGCGACACGCGATTTTCCGGCGACAAGTCGCCCTACAAGACCCAGGCCGGGATGTATTTTTCGCACGCCGCGGCCCAGAAGGCGGCGCGTGGCGATGCCGGCAACGCCGCGCCGGGACGCCTGGACGCGCCGGGCCTGTACCTGCACCTGGAACCGGGCAACTGCTTTTTGGGCGGCGGCATCTGGCACCCGCAGTCGGAGACCACGCGGCGCATCCGCGACTACCTGGTGAGCAACCCGGCGAGCTGGAAGAACGCGACGCGCGACCCGGAATTCCTCAAGGTCTTCGCGCTGGGCGGGGAGTCGCTGGCGCGCCCGCCGCGCGGCTACGACCCGGCGCACGAACTCATCGGGGATCTCAAGCGCAAGGATTTCATCGCCTCCGCGCAGCTCGACGAGAACCTGTTCCTGCAAGCCGACCTCGTCAACCAACTGATGGCGCGCTACGCGCTGCTCGCGCCCTTGCTGGACTGGTTGTGCGGGGCGCTGGACCTGGATTTCTGAGGCCGCTTCCGTACTCGCGTGCGGGTCCACAGACAGGATGGCGCCCGGCCCGCGCCGATTCATCCCGCGCCCGCTGCCGCGGCGCCGCGCGACGGCATTAAACTACGCGGCCTTTCCGCTGAACTTCATCCAATTCACACAGGGAGCCCGCATGAAAAAGCCCGTCAAGGTTGCCATCACCGGCGCCGCCGGCCAGATCGCCTATTCGCTCATCTTCCGCGTGGCCAGCGGCACCATGCTGGGCCCGGACCAGCCGGTCATCCTGCAGCTGCTGGAAGTGCCGGTGCCGGAAGTGCTGGAAAAGCTCAAGGGCACGGTCATGGAAGTGGATGACTGCGCCTTCCCGCTGGTGAGCAGCATCGAAATCCATTCCGACCCCATGTCCGGCTTCGAGGGCACGGACTACGCGCTGCTGGTCGGCGCCCGCCCGCGTGGCCCCGGCATGGAGCGCAAGGATCTGCTCACGGCCAATGGTGGCATCTTCGGGCCGCAGGGCAAGGCGCTGTCGGAGAAGGCCTCGCGCGACGTGCGCGTGCTGGTGGTGGGCAACCCGGCCAACACCAACGCCCTCATCGCCGCCTCGGCCGCCAAGAAGCTCGATCCGCGCCAGTTCCACGCCATGGTGCGCCTGGACCACAACCGCGCCATCAGCCAGCTCGCCACCAAGACCGGCGCACACGGCAACGACATCGAGAAGATGATCATCTGGGGCAACCACAGCTCCACCCAGTACCCGGACATCACCAACACCACGGTTGCGGGCAAGCCGGCCAAGTCGCTGGTGGACCAGAACTGGATCGAGAGGGACTTCATCCCCGTGGTGCAGCAGCGCGGCGCCGCCATCATCAAGGCGCGCGGGCTGTCGTCGGCCGCCTCGGCCGCCAGCGCCGCGGTGGATCACATGCGCGACTGGGCCCTGGGCAGCAACGGCCAGTGGGTGAGCATGGGCGTGCCCTCCGACGGCAGTTACGGCATTGCGCCGGGCATCGTCTACGGCTACCCCTGCGTGTGCCAGAACGGCGACTACAAGATCGTGCAGGGCCTGCCGGTGGACGAGTTCAGCCGCGGTCGCATGGACGCCACCGAGAAGGAACTGCGTGAAGAACGCAGCGCGGTGGAAAGCCTGCTCGCCTGACGCCGGCAGCCGTTCCGCCACCACAGGCCGGGCGCGGCGACGCGTCCGGCCTGTTGCGCGAATCGACCATGCAGATCTACCAGTTCAGCCGCCAGGGCAAGATTCCCACGCGCCTCGAGCACGTGGACCGCGTGCCCAAGGAAGGCTTCGTCTGGCTGGATTTCACCCGCGACGAGGGCACCGACTGGGTGGACTGGGCCAAGCGCCTGACTGGCGTCACGGTCAACGAGGAGCACGTGTCCGACGGCCTCAACGAGCGCCATCCCTCGTATTCCGACGGCACCGACGACTACGACATGCTCGTGTTCCAGGCGCTGGGCTCGGTCAACGGCCGCACCGTGGACCTGGTGGTGCCCAAGTCCGCCGCGTTCTTCATGTTCGACCACCTGCTGATCTCGGTGCGCTCGTCGGAGAACGTCTCGTTCGAGGTGGTCAAGCGCAAGTTCTGCGAGACGCGCCTGCGCTTTCCATCCACCCCGTTCGGGCTGGTGCACGTGGTGCTGGACACGATGGTGGAGCGCTACATGTCCATCACCGACGAGCTGGAACATCGGCTGGAGCGCATCAGCGACGAGCTGATCGACCCCAAGAGCCCGTTCCACGACTGGCAGCAGCTGCTGGACTACCGCAAGCAGGCGCACAAGCTCGAACTCATGTGCGGCAAGAACATCGACGCGCTGGACACCTGGCGCCGCGAAATGCGCACCGAAACCACCGAGAACCAGCGCATCCGCCTGAACGACCTGCGCGAGCACCTGCAGCGCGTGTCCATGCACGCCGACTCCCTGCAGCGCGACATCGAAATTGCGGTGCAGCTGCATTTTTCGTCCGTGGCCAACCACACCAACAAGATCGTGCAGTCGCTGACCGTGCTGTCGGCGATCTTCTTCCCCATGACGCTCATCACCGGCATCTACGGCATGAACTTCGAGCACATGCCCGAGCTGCACTGGCGCTACGGGTATTTCATGGTGCTGGGCCTGCTGGTGACGGTGGCAGGCCTGTTGCTGATGTACTTCAAGCGGCGCGGCATCTTCTGAGCGCGCCCCGACCTTCTTCCTGCGCCGGACGCGCCCTCGCGGATTGATGCCTTCTCCCCCCAGCATTGGCGTGCGCCTGGCCGCGGCTGAGGGCGCCGCTTTAGCGCCGCTCGCGCGCCTGCGCTTCGGCGAGGAGGTGCCGCTAGACACCCTGCGCCCGGCCGGCGCGGAAGACTGGTTAGGCCGCGCCGTGCCGAGCAGCGGAGCGCGCGACGGCATCGCCTTCAGCGAGGACGGCACCTGGCTGATGGGCCATTTCCGCATCGGCGAACCGGCGAGCGAGGACATCGAGCAGGCCGCCTTCGACGCCTACCGCAGGCTCAATGCCTTCACCGCCGCCAGTGGCTACCCGCACCTGCAACGCGTGTGGAACTTCATGGACCGGCTCAACCACGGACAGGGCGACGACGAGCGCTATCGCCGCTTCTGCGTGGGGCGTCACCGCGCCATCGCCCGGCCCGGCTTCGAGTCACACCTGCCGGCCGCCACCGTCATCGGCTCGGACCGGCCGGGGCTGGTGCTGAGTTTCCTGGCCGCGCGCGAGCCGGGCCAGCAGATCGAGAACCCGCGCCAGACCAGCGCCTTCCACTACCCGCGCGACTACGGCCCGATCGGCCCGAGCTTTTCGCGCGCCACCCTGGTCGGGCAGCAGCTGCTCGTCTCGGGCACCGCCGCCGTCGTCGGCCACGTCACCCTGCACCCGCACGACGCCCTGGCGCAGGTGGACGAGATCATCGCCAACCTCGCCGCCCTTCACGAAAGCGCCACCGGCCGCATCGCGCCGCACGCGCGCGGCACCTGGCTGGCCCAGGCCCTGCGCCTGTACGTGCGCCATCCGGCCGATGCCGATGCCGCGCTTGGGCGCTTCCGCGAAAGGCTGGACCCGGCCGCGCCCATCGCCGTGCTGCGCGGCGACATCTCCCGCGCCGACCTGATGGTGGAGATGGAAGGCGTGTGGTTGTTCAAAACCACCTCGTGAGCTTGCACAGGGGCGGGCGGGCCCTCGCCAGGGCGATGGCGCCCCCGTGATAGAGCCGTTCCCGGCCCCTGTTGCGAAGCCGTCCAGGGCCAAGGTCCTGCGCCTGTCGGCGAGGCACCGGCCCCGCGTCCCGGGACCCTGGACGGCTGGACAGCACGGGTTGCTGCGCTTATAAGCTTGCGCCCCGCAGGCCGTCCGGCCTTGCGAGATCGTGAGTCTCATGAGCAAAAATCTGGTCATCGTCGAGTCGCCCGCCAAGGCGAAAACGATCAAGAAGTACCTGGGCGCCGACTACGAGGTGCTGGCCTCGTACGGCCACGTGCGTGACCTGGTGCCCAAGGACGGCGCGGTGGACCCGGCCAACCGCTTCGAGATGAAGTACCAGGTCATCGACCGCAACGAGAAGCACGTTCGCGCCATCGCCAGCGCGCTCAAGGGCTCCGACACGCTGTACCTGGCCACCGACCCCGATCGCGAGGGCGAGGCCATTTCCTGGCACCTGGTGGAGCTGCTGCGCGAAAAGGGCCTGCTGAAGGCCAAGCCGGTGCGGCGCGTGGTGTTCCACGAGATCACCGAGCGCGCGGTCAACGACGCCATCGCCAATCCGCGGGAAGTGGCGATCGACCTGGTCAACGCCCAGCAGGCGCGCCGCGCGCTGGATTACCTGGTCGGCTTCAACCTCTCGCCGCTGCTGTGGCGCAAGGTGGCGCCCAAGCTGTCGGCCGGCCGCGTGCAGAGCCCGGCGCTGCGCCTGATCTGCGAGCGCGAGGAGGAGATCAAGCAGTTTGTCCCTCGCGAATACTGGACGCTGGATGCCCGTGCGCAGAAGGAGACGCAGTCGTTCAGCGCCCGCCTGATCGAGCTGGACGGGCAGAAAGTGGAGCAGTTCACGCTGACCGAGGCGGGCGGCTCGGAGGCGGCGCGGCAGCGCATCCTGGATGCCGCGCGCGGCGAGCTGCTGGTCAAGTCGGTGGACAAGAAGCAGCGCCGGCGCAACCCCGGCCCGCCGTTCACGACGTCCACGCTCCAGCAGGAGGCCAACCGCAAGCTCGGTTTCACCTCCAGCCGCACCATGCGTGCCGCGCAGCAGTTGTATGAAGGCGTGGACATCGGCGGCGAGACCGTCGGCCTGATCAGCTACATGCGTACCGATTCGGTGAGCCTGGCCGCCGAGGCGGTGAGCGAGATCCGCTCGGTGATCGGCAAGGAGTTCGGCGCCCGCGCCATGCCCGAGGAGCCGCGCCACTTCAAGGCCAAGTCCAAGAATGCGCAGGAAGCGCACGAGGCCATTCGCCCCACGTCCGCGGCGCGGCTGCCGCAGCAGGTGGGCAAGCACCTGCCGCCGGACCTGGCGCGCCTGTACGAACTGATCTGGAAGCGCGCGGTGGCCTGCCAGATGGTGCCGGCAGTGTTCGACACCGTGGCCGTGGAACTGCGGGCCGGCCCGCAGCACGCCTTTCGTGCCAACGGCTCGGTGCTGGTCGATCCGGGCTTTCTGGCCGCCTACAACATCAAGGCCGACGATCCCGGCGACAAGGACGAGGAAGACGAGGACGACAAGCGCCTGCCCGCCCTGAGCGAAGGCGATCGCGTAAAACTGCTGGAACTGCTGCCCGAGCAGCACTTCACCGAGCCGCCGCCGCGCTTCACCGAGGCCAGCCTGGTGAAGACCCTGGAAGAGTTCGACATCGGCCGGCCTTCCACCTACGCCTCCATCATCTCCACGCTGCAGGCCCGCGAGTACGTGCGCCTGGAAGGCAAGCAGTTCATCCCCACCGACGTGGGCATGATCGTCAACCGTTTCCTGTCCGAGCACTTCGCGCGCTACGTGGACTACGGCTTCACCAAGGACCTGGAGAACGAGCTGGACGACATCTCGCGCGGCGAGCGCGAGTGGGTGCCGGTGCTCGACGACTTCTGGCGGGTGTTCAAGCCCCTGATCGTCGCCGGCGGGGGCATCAAGCCGCCGACCTGGGAGGAGCGCCCCATCGGCGTCGACCCGGCGTCGGGCAAGCCCGTGATCGTGCGCATGGGCAAGTTCGGGCCGCTGGCGCAGATTGGTGGCAAGGATGACCCGGACAAGCCGCGCTTCGCCTCGCTGCGCGCCACCCAGCGCATCGACACCATCACGCTCGAACAGGCGCTGGACCTGTTCAAGCTGCCGCGCCGGATCGGTGTGCTGCCCAACGGCGAGGAGGTGGACGTCAACGTCGGCCGCTTCGGGCCCTACGTGCGCCACGGCAAGAGCTTCGTGTCGCTGAAGAAGGGCGATGACCCTTTCACGCTGGAACTGCCGCGCGCCATCGAGCTGATCGAGCAGAAGGCTGCGGCCCTGAAGGCCGCCACCATCAAGGAATTTCCCGGCACCGGCCTGCGCATCATCAAGGGCCGCTTCGGGGCCTACATCACCGATGGCGAGCGGCGCGCCAACATCCCCCGTACGCGCGAACCCGAATCGCTCTCGGCGCTGGACTGCGAATTCTTCCTCAACGAGGCCGCACTCAAGGCCAAGCCGGCCGCAAAGGGCAAGGCCAAGGCCAAGCCGGCCGAAGCCGGCGAGGGAGCGGCGGCGTCAAAGGCGCCCGCAAAAAAGAAGACGCCGGCCAAAAAGGCACCCAGGAAGGCCGTCAAAAAGGCCGCTACGCGAAAGAAGCCGCAGGCTTGACGCACAGGGACCGCATCCCGAGAATACGCGGCCGTTTAGCCGGTAGCTAACGCGGAGGGATACTCAAGCGGCCAACGAGGGCAGACTGTAAATCTGCTGACTTATGTCTACGAAGGTTCGAATCCTTCTCCCTCCACCAGTCGAATGGCCAGTCCAGGCGGGTGTAGTTCAATGGTAGAACTTCAGCCTTCCAAGCTGATAGCGTGGGTTCGATTCCCATCACCCGCTCCAGGCCTGGTGGCTGGATCGTTGTAGCAGAAGCACCGCCCACATAGCTCTAGTGGTAGAGCGCATCCTTGGTAAGGATGAGGTCATCGGTTCGAATCCGATTGTGGGCACCAGATTTGAAGTCGAGGCCCGTTCCGGATCAAGGCCGGCAGGGGCGCGGCATCCGTTTTTCAGCAAGTCGGCCCGGTCGGCTTGCCCGTTATCCAAGAGCAGCCGGCGGGTGCGTTGCCCGCCTCAAAACACAAAGGTAATTGCGATGGCCAATGAAATATTCGAGCGCGTCAAGCCGCACGTGAACGTGGGCACGATTGGGCATGTGGATCATGGCAAGACCACGACCACGGCGGCGCTGACCAAGATCTCATCCGACAAGTTTGGCAAGACCAAGTACGTGGCGTACGACGAAGTGGCCAAGGCCTCCGAGAGCCAGGGGCGTCGTGACAGCACCAAGATCCTCACCATTGCCACCAGCCACGTCGAATACGAAACCGACGCCCGCCACTACGCCCACGTTGACTGCCCCGGCCACGCCGACTACGTCAAGAACATGATCACCGGCGCGGCCCAGATGGACGGCGCCATCCTCGTCGTGTCCGCCGTCGACGGCCCCATGCCCCAGACCCGCGAACACGTCCTGCTGGCCAAGCAGGTCA
>JBQTJW010000018.1:0-37612 GCA_052386745.1 Panacagrimonas sp.
GAAGGCATGCCTCCGCTCAACGTCTGCATCGAGGTCAACGTGAGCGGAGAAGCGACCAAGAGCGGGGTTGCGCCGGGAGACGTGGTAAAGCTTGCCGATTCGATCGCGCGGCTGCCGCGGCTGAAGCTGCGGGGGCTGCTGGCGATCCCGGAGCCCACGGCCGACGTGGCGCTCCAGCGCCGGCGCTTCGCCCTGCTGCGCGAGCTGAAGGACGGGCTCGTCGCGCGCGGCCACGCGCTCGACACGCTCTCGATGGGCATGTCGGACGATTTCGAGGCGGCCATCCTGGAAGGCGCGACGATCATCCGCGTGGGCACCGCGATCTTCGGCCCGCGGGAGAAGACCTGAGCTGCGAAGCACATGGAGCACGCGGAGAAAGACATCGAGGGAGCATGTGCGTAATATTCAGCCAATCGGAGTTCCTCAATAGCACCGTGAACTCCGTCTCCTCCGTGGCTGATTCGCGCTTGTCATGAAGATCACGTTCATCGGCGGCGGCAACATGGCGGGCGCCATCGTCGGCGGCCTGCTGCGCAAGCGCTGGCCGCGGGGGGCGATCCAGGTGGTGGAGGTTGCGCCTGCCGCGCGCGCCCGGCTCGCGCGCGCATTCAAGGTGCGGGTATGCACCGCGCTCGAGGCCCGGGCCGCGGCGAGCGACTGCGTCGTCCTGGCGGTCAAGCCGCAGCAGCTGCCCGAGGCCGCCCGGGCGTTGCGGCCCCAGCTCGCGAACCAGCTGGTGATCACGATCGCCGCCGGGGTGCGGGTGCGGGCTCTCTCGCGCTGGCTGGGGGGCTATTCCCGCATCGTGCGGGTGATGCCGAACACGCCCGCGCTCGCTCTCGCCGGCATCTCCGGCCTCTACGCCGGGCGCGAGGTGAACGCCGCGGGACGCGCGGCCGCTCAGAGAATACTCGGCGCCGTGGGCCAGACGCTCTGGTTCGAGCGCGAGGACGACCTCGATGCGGTCACCGCCGTCTCGGGGAGCGGTCCCGCGTACGTCTGTTACTTCGTCGAGGCCCTGGAGGGCGCAGCGCGCGAGCTGGGGCTTGCCGCGGACCGGGCGCACCGGCTCGCGCTCGAAACCTTCTCCGGCGCGCTCGCGCTCGCCGCGCACACCGGCGAGGCGCCCGCAAGGCTCCGGGAGCGTGTCACCTCGAAGGGCGGGACTACCGAGCGCGGGATCGCCTCGCTGGACGCGGATCGCGTGAAGGACGCCATCGTGCGCGCGGTCAAGGCCGCCGCGCAGCGCTCGCGCGAGCTGGGCGATGAGTTCGGCAAGGATTGATGCTCTCCAACGCGCTGATCTTCCTCGTCAACACGGTGTGCGGCCTATTCGTGGTGGCGCTGCTGCTGCGCTTCTACCTGCAATGGGCACGCGCGCCGGCGCGCAATCCCCTCTCGGCATTCCTGCAGGCGCTGACCGACTTCATGGTCCGGCCCGCGCGGCGGGTGGTTCCGGGACTGTGGGGCCTGGATCTTTCGACGCTCGCCCTGGCCTGGCTCGTGCAGCTCGTGGAAGTGCTGCTGATGCTTCAGATCCGGGGCCCGGGTCTCGGGCCGGCCGCCGGGGAGGCGTTTGCCGCGGCCACGCTCCTCGCGCTGGTCATGCTGGTGAAGATCGGCCTCTATATCGTGATGGCCGTGGTGATCGTGCAGGTCGTCCTGTCCTGGCTCGCCCCGTACAGCCCGTTGATGCCGCTCGCCAACGGCCTGACGCGCCCGTTCCTGCGCGTCTTCCAGCGCCGGGTGCCGCCGATCGGCAACGTCGATCTCTCGCCGCTGTTCGTGCTCATCGTCATCCAGCTGCTGCTCATGCTGCCCGTCGCCTACCTCGAAGCGGCGGTTTCGCGCATGCTGTAATGCCCGGGCTGGCCGCCTGGCCGAATCATCACATCAGGATGAGGTCGTACTGCTCCGGGTGGTAGGACGGCCCGACCTGGAGCGACACCGGCCTGCCGATGGCGGCGGACAGCAGCGCGAGCGCCTGCGCCTCCTCGTCGAGAAAGAGATCGATCACGGGCTGCGCGGCGAGGATGCGGTACTCGCGGGCGTTGAACTGCCGCGCGTCGCGCTCGAGCTCTCGCAGGATCGCGTAGCACACCGTCTGCGCCGACTTCAGCCGCGCGCGCCCCCCGCACACCGCGCACGGCTCGCACAGAACCTGCGCCAGCGACTCGCGTGTGCGCTTGCGCGTCATCTCGACCAACCCCAGCCCGGTGAAGCCGTTCACCGTCATGTGCGTGCGGTCGCGGGCGAGCGCCTTGCGCAGCTCGTTCAGCACGGCGTGGCGGTGCTCCTCGGCGTTCATGTCGATGAAATCGATGACGATGATGCCGCCGAGGTTGCGCAGCCGCAGCTGCCGCGCGATGACCTGCGCCGCCTCGAGGTTGGTCCGGAACACGGTGTCGTCGAAGCTGCGCCCGGTGACGAAGCCCCCGGTGTTGACGTCGACGGCGGAGAGCGCCTCGGTCTGATCGATCACGAGATAGCCGCCCGACTTGAGATCGACGCGCCGGGCGAGCGCCTTCTCGATCTCGTCCTCGACCCCGTAGAGGTCGAAGAGCGGCCGCTCCCCGCGGTAATGCTCGACCCGCTCCGCGATACCGGGCGTGAACTCCTGCCCGAACTCGACCATCGTGCGGCAGCTCTCGCGCGAGTCCACCAGGATACGTGCCGTCTCCTCGTGGACGAAGTCGCGCAGCACCCGCAGCGCAAGGTTGAGGTCCTGATACAGCAGCGCGAGCGGCGCCGCGGCAGCGGCCCGCTCCTGGATCCCCGCCCACAGCCGACGCAGGTAATCCACATCGGATCTCAGCTCGCGGTCGGAGGCGGTCTCCGCCACGGTACGGATGATGTAGCCGCCCCGGTCCTCCTGCGGCAGCAGCTGGCGCAGCGTCTCGCGCAGGTGCGCGCGCTCGCCCTCGTCCTCGATGCGCTGGGAGATCCCGATGTGCGATTCCCGCGGCAGGTAGACCAGGAAGCGCCCGGCAATCGAGATCTGGGTCGAGAGCCGCGCGCCCTTGGTGCCGATCGGGTCCTTCACCACCTGCACCAGCAGGTTCTGCCCATCGGAGAGCAGCTGCTCGATCGGCCGCGCGGTGTCCCCGTCCTGGCGGGCGCCCCGGATATCGGCGATATGCAGGAAGGCCGCGCGCTCGCCCCCGACGTCGATGAACGCCGACTGCATGCCCGGCAGCACGCGGGTGACGCGCCCCATGTAGATGTTGCCGACGAGACCGCCGGCGGAGGCGCGCTCGATGTGCACTTCCTGGGTGACGCCCTGCTCGACCACCGCCACCCGCGTCTCCTGCGGCGTCACATTGACCAGGATCTCCTCGGTGACGGCCATGTGATGTCACCACACGGGGATTTCGAAGCGCTTGAGCAGCTCCGCGGTCTCCGCGAGTGGCAGCCCCATGATGCCGGAATAGCTGCCCGTGATCCGCGTCACGAACGCGCCGGCCCGGCCCTGGATCGCGTAGGCGCCAGCCTTGTCGAGCGGCTCACCGGTCGCGACGTAGCGGCGGATATCGGCATCGGCGAGCTCCTGGAACCATACGCTCGACACCGAGATCTGCGTCTCCACCTGCTCCCGCAGCGCGAGCGCCACCGCGGTGAGCACCTGGTGCTCGCGGCCGGAGAGCGTGCGCAGCATGCGCGCGGCATCTTCCGCGTTCTGCGGCTTGCCGAGGATCCGGTCGTCGAACACCACCGTGGTATCGGCCGCGAGCACGGGCTTCTGGGGCAGGCCGCGGTAAGCGATCTGGCGCACCGCCGTGTGCACCTTGATGCCCGCCATCCTCAGCACGTACACGCCCGGCGACTCATCCGGCAGCGGCGTCTCGTCCACGTCCGCGCCGCGCCGCAGGTCCTCCCGCAGCAGCAGCAGCTCGAAGGGCACCCCGATCTGCTTGAGGAGATCCCTCCTCCGCGGGCTGCGCGAGGCGAGGTAGATGCGCTTGTCCCAGACGCTCATGTCACGGCCTGTGGTAGGGGTGATTGTGCAGGATCGACACCGCCCGATAAAGCTGCTCGGCGAGCACGACCCGCGCGAGCCCGTGCGGCAGCGTCAGCGGCGACAGCGACCAGGCCAGCTCTGCGGACGATTTCACGCTTTCGGCCAGTCCGTCCGCGCCCCCGACGATGAAGGCGACATCGCGGCCGGTCTGCCGCCACCGCGCGATGCGCCGCGCAAGATCCATCGTGCCGAACGCGTCACCCCGCTCATCGAGCGCCACCCGGATGCAGTCCGCCGGCAACGCGCCGAGGATGCTCTTTGCCTCCGCCTCGAGCAGGCGCTGGCGCGGGGCGCCGCGCGCAGCCGGCTTGACGGCACGGAGCTCGATGCGGGCTTCGCGCGGCATGCGCCCCGCGTACTCGGCGAACCCGGCATCCACCCATCCCGGCATGCGATGCCCCACCGCCACGACCAGGAATCTCATCGCGGGCGTCTAGGAGGCGCTGCCCGCGCGCCGGCGCCGCGTCCGCGGCGGCGCCCACAGCTCCGCCAGGTTGTAGTACTTGCGCACCGCGGGCAGCATGATGTGGACGATGACCGGGCCGAGGTCGACCAGTATCCAGTCGGATGCGCGCTCGCCCTCCACGCCGTGGATGCGCGCCCCGAGCGCCTTCAGCTTCTCCTGGAGATGGCCCGAGAGCGCCCGGATCTGCCGGCTGGAGTCCGCGCTCACGATGACGATCCGGTCGAACAGCGCGGTCATCTTCCTCACGTCCAGCACCACGATATCGCGCCCCTTGATGTCCTCCAGCGCCGCGACCGCGGCCTTGGCGAGCGCGTCGGGCCTCATTCTAGGAATAGAGATGGTGCGACCGAATATAGTCGAGAACCGAGCCGGGGAGCAAATAACGGGGGCTCGCGCCCGCGTGCAGCATGTCGCGGATCGCGGTCGCCGAGATATCGAGCGCGGTGAACGGGACGACGACGATGCCGCCCGAGGCCGAGAGGTGGACGGCAAGCGGCTGCTGCATGCGGCGGGCGGCGTATTCCTGCGCGAGTGGCTGCGGCATGCGCGCGGTCCACTGCTCGACCGGGGATCCGGGACGATGCGCGACGGCGACGTGCGCGAGCGGGAAGATCTCGCGCCAGCGGTGCCAGGTTGCGAACTCGAGGAAGGCGTCGGCCCCGAGCATCAGCACCAGCGGTTGCGCGTCCCCCGCCTCCGCGCGCAACTCCTTGAGCGTGTCGATGGTGTAGCCCGGCCCGGCGCGGCGCACCTCGCGCTCGTCGACCTGGAAGCGCGCATTGCCCCCCGCCGCCAGCCGCGTCATGGCCAGGCGGTGCTCGGCCGTCACTGTCGGGGCGCTGCGGTGCGGCGGCGTGCCGCTCGGGACGAAGCGCACCGCCTCGAGGCGGAGCCGCTCGCCCACTTCCTCCGCCAGGCGCAGGTGGCCATAATGGATGGGGTCGAAGGTGCCGCCGAGAACGCCGATGGGCGCGTTTGCCATCGCTCAGGGGCTGCGCGCTCTCACAGGACGAGGCGGCGGATGTCGGTGAGGACCGAGCTCAGGAACGCGATGAAGCGCGCGCCCTGGGCGCCGTCGATGACTCGGTGATCGTAGGACACCGACAGCGGCAGCATCAGGCGGGGGACGAATTCTCGCCCGCTCCACATCGGGCGCGTCACCGATTTTCCGACGCCGAGGATCGCCACCTCCGGCGCGTTGATGATGGGCGTGAAGTGGGAGCCGCCCAGCCCGCCCAGGCTCGAGATCGTGAAGCAGCCGCCCAGCATGTCGGCCGGCGCGATTTTGCCCGCGCGCATGCGCGCGCTCACCTCCCCCAGCTCCTTCGCGAGCTCCCTCAGGCCCTTCTTGTCCACGTTGCGGATCACCGGCACCACCAGCCCGTTGGGCGTGTCCACGGCGATGCCAATGTGGAAGTACTGCTTGAGCACGAGATTCTCGCCGTCGGCCGCGAGCGAGGCGTTGAACTCGGGCTGCTGCCGCAGCGCCACCACTACCGCCTTGAGGAGGAAGCACAGGATGGTGAAGCGGACGCCCTGCTTCTTCGCCTCCTCGACCTGGATTGTGCGGAATTCCTCGAGCTCGGTGATGTCCGCCTCATCGTGCTGGGTGATGTGCGGGATGGTGACCCAGTTGCGGTGCAGGTTCGCGCCCGAGAGCTTCTTGATGCGGGAGAGCGGCTGGGTCGTGACCGGGCCGAACTTCGCGAAGTCCACCTGCGGCAGCGGGGGCAGGTTGAAGCCCGGTCCACCCCCGGCGGCGCGCGGCCGCGAGAGCTCGGACTTGACGTAGCTCTGGATATCCTCCCTCAAGACCCGGTCCTTCGGCCCCGACCCCTTCACGCGCGCAAGGTCCACGCCGAGCTCGCGGGCAAACCGCCGCACCGAGGGGCTCGCGTGGGCAGCCGCGAAGCCGGCCTCGTTCACGGTGGCCGGAGCGCTTGATGCCCCCCTCTCCCGTCCCCTCATCCCCGGCCCTTCTCCCGCGTGGAGAAGGGAGGCTCGAGCTTCCTCTCTCCCCTCGGGAGAGAGGGAAGGAGTGAGGGATGGGGAGAGGGTCGCAGGTTGAGGGGACTGCGGCGCGGGTCGCGGGGGCGGCGCGGCAACCGGCGCTGGCTGGGCAGCGAGCGTCGGGGCCGGGGAAACTGCCGCTTTTCCCGGTGTGGGCGTCACGGCGGGCGCAGCGCCGCCCGTGGATTCGAGCGTCAGCACAAGCGAGCCTTCCGAAACCTTGTCGCCGACCTTGACCCGGACCTCCTTCACCACGCCCGCGGCGGGCGCGGGCACGTCCATGGTCGCCTTGTCGGACTCCAGCGTGACGAGAGCCGCTTCCCTGTCGATGCGGTCGCCGGGCTTGACCAGCACCTCGATCACCGGGATGTTCTTGAAGTCCCCGATGTCGGGAACTTTGACTTCGATGACGCTGCTCATCGCCGCTTGCGGGTAAAGGGGTGAACGGGTGGTCAGACGCGCGCGGGATTCGACTTCTCGGGATCGACGCCGTACTTCCGGATCGCCTCGACGACCTTCTTCTGCGGCAGCGCTTCCTGGTCGGCGAGCGCCTTCAACGCCGCCACCGCGACGTAGCGCCGGTCCACCTCGAAGAAGCCGCGCAGCGCGCGCCGCGTGTCGGAGCGGCCGAAGCCATCGGTGCCGAGCACGCTATAGTGCGCCGGCTGCGGGAGGAACGCCCGAATCTGGTCCGCGAACACCTTCATGTAGTCGGTCGCCGCGATCACGGGCCCGGCGTGGTCTCTCAGGCTTCCCTCGAGATAGGAGCGCCGCGGCTCCTGTTCCGGATGGAGCAGGTTCCAGCGGGCGGTCTCCAGCCCGTCGCGCCGCAGCTCGTTGAAGCTGGTGACGCTCCAGATATCGGCCGCCACGCCGAAATCCTTCTCGAGCAGCTCCGCCCCGGCGATCACCTCGCGCAGGATCGAGCCGCAGCCCATGAGCTGGACCTTGAGCTTGCCCTTCGCGGCGGTGCCCGCCGAAACGAGATGCATGCCGCGCAGGATCCCCTCTTCCGCGCCCTCCGGCATCGCGGGATGCGCGTAGTTCTCGTTCAGCACCGTGATGTAGTAGTAGACGTCCTCCTGCTCCCTGTGCATCCGGCGCAGCCCGTCCTGGATAATCACCGCCAGCTCATAGGCGTAGGTCGGATCGTAGGAAATGCAATTGGGTATGGTTGAGGCGATGACGTGGCTGTGGCCGTCCTCGTGCTGCAGCCCCTCCCCGTTCAGCGTCGTGCGCCCGGAGGTGCCGCCCAGCAGGAAGCCGCGCGCGCGCATGTCGCCCGCCGCCCACGCGAGGTCGCCCACGCGCTGGAAGCCGAACATCGAGTAGAAGATGTAGAACGGGAGCATCGGCCGGTTGTGCGTGCTGTAGGAGGTCGCCGCCGCAATCCACGAGCACATCGCGCCGGCCTCGCAGATGCCTTCCTGCAGGATCTGCCCGTTCTTGTCCTCCTTGTAGAACATCAGCTGGTCGGCGTCCTGCGGCGTGTAGAGCTGGCCGACGTGGGAGTAGATGCCGAGCTGGCGGAACATCCCCTCCATGCCGAAGGTGCGCGATTCATCGGGCACGATCGGCACCACCAGCTTGCCGATGCTCTTGTCGCGCACGATGGTATTGAGAATGCGCACGAATGCCATCGTCGTGGAAACCTCGCGCCCCTCCGTCCCTTTCAGCTGGGCCTCGAAGGCCGACAGCGCCGGTACTTCGAGCGGCGCGCTCTTGCGACGCCGGGCGGGCACGCTGCCCCCCATCGCCGCGATCCGCTCGCGCAGGTATTTCATCTCCGGGCTGTCCTCGGCCGGACGGTAGAACGGCACCTCCTCGAGCCTGTCGTCGGGAATCGGCACCTCGAAGCGGTCGCGAAACGCCTTGATCGAGGCCGTCCCCATCTTCTTCTGCTGGTGCGTGATGTTTTGGCCTTCACCCGCCTCGCCCATGCCGTAGCCCTTCACGGTCTTGGCCAGGATCACGGTGGGATGGCCCACGTGCCGCGAGGCCGCGGCATAGGCCGCGTAGACCTTGTGCGGATCGTGCCCGCCGCGGTTGAGCTGGCCGATGTCCTCGTCGGTCATGGTCGAGACCAGCTTGGCGGTCTCGGGGTCCTTGCCGAAGAAATGCTCGCGCGTGAAGGCGCCGCCCTTGGCCTTGAAGCCCTGGTATTCGCCGTCGACGGTGTCGTTCATCACGCGCGCCAGGTGGCCGTCCTTGTCGCGCGCCAGCAGCGCGTCCCAGGCACCGCCCCAGATCAGCTTGATGACGTTCCAGCCCGAGCCGCGGAACAGCCCTTCCAGCTCCTGGATGATCTTGCCGTTTCCACGAACGGGGCCGTCGAGCCTTTGCAGATTGCAGTTGACCACGAACACCAGGTTGTCGAGCTTCTCGCGCTCGGCGATGTCGATGGCGCCGAGCGATTCGGGCTCGTCCATCTCGCCGTCCCCGCAGAAGCACCAGACCTTGCGGCCCGTCATGTCCTTGATGCCGCGGTGGTGCAGGTACTTCATCAGCCGCGCCTGGTAGATCGCCATGATCGGCCCCAGGCCCATGGACACCGTGGCGAACTGCCAGAACCGCGGCATGAGCCAGGGATGCGGATAGCTGGACAGCCCCGGCGCCAGCGCCTCCATGCGAAAACGTTGCAGTTGCTGCTCGCTCAGGCGCCCTTCAAGGTAGGCGCGGGCGTAGATGCCGGGCGTGACGTGGCCCTGGATGTAGATCAGGTCCTGGCCTTGCGGGTGATCCGGACCCTTCCAGAAATGGTTGAAGCCCACCTCGTACAGCGTGGCGGCCGAGGCAAAGCTGGCAATGTGCCCGCCAATGCCGGCGTGCTCCTTGTTGGCGTTGACGATCAGCGCCATCGCGTTCCAGCGGATGTAGGAGCGCAGCTTCCACTCGATCGCGTGATCGCCGGGGGAGCGCTCCTCCAGGTGCGGCGGAATGGTGTTGGTGTAGGCCGTGTGCGGCGAGAACGGAATGTAGGCGCCCGACAGGCGCGCCTTCTCGATGATGGCTTCGAGCAGGAACTGCGCGCGTTCCGGCCCTTCGCGCTCCAGCACGGATTGCAGGGAATCAATCCATTCGGCGGTTTCTACCGGATCGAGGTCATGCGGTGCGGCGGTCATTGGCTCTCCCGAATCGAAGGGAAATGGTACGTGCGGCGCCAGCGCGGTGCATCACGAGTTTTCCAAAATCAATTTGATGACAAACCGTGCGCCAAACTGGCACGGAACCTGAAACGGATGAACCGGACCCACTGCCGGAGGTCGAAATCCGGTGCCGTACGCCACCCCCATTTGAGGATCTGATGACGACACGCACAAGTTACGCCCTCTGTGCGATGGCCCTGAGCCTTGCTGCCAATGCTGCCGACGCCATGAATGACAAGCCCGCAGAAGCCACCGGCCCGGTGCTCACGCCCGGCCCCGTGGTCACGCCCGCCGACCCCTGGGCCGAGGCCATCGCCGCGTTCGCCACGGCCGACAAGGCCGAACCGCGCACCGGCGGCGTGGTGTTCGTGGGCAGCTCGTCCATCCGCCTGTGGAGCGAGCTGGAACAGGACTTCAAGAATTACTCCGCGGTGAACCGCGGCTTCGGCGGCTCCACCATGCACGCCTGCCTCCAGCACCTGGATCGCCTGGTGCTGCCGCACAAGCCGCGGCTGGTGGTGGTGTATGCCGGCGACAACGACATCGCCGAGGGCCGCTCGCCCACGCAGGTGCACGATGATTTCGTGGCGCTGGCGGACGTCGTCCACCAGCGCCTGCCCAAGTCGCACATCGCGTTCGTATCCATCAAGCCGAGCCCCGCGCGGGCCGACCTGATCGGCAAGATCCGCGAGGCCAACACGCAGATTCGCGACTACGTGAAGACCGAGCCTTACCTGAGCTACGTGGACGTGTTCACGCCCATGCTCGATGCCAACGGCAAGCCGCGCGAAGAACTGTTCCGCGGCGACGAACTGCACATGAACGAGCGCGGCTACGCGCTGTGGACGTCGCTGATCTCTCCGCTGCTGCCGCTGGAGGAGCAGCCGGCGCCGGTGCAGGTGCCCATCAAGAACCAGGAAACCAGAAAGGAATCGACCGGGGCGAAAAAGGTCCCGGTCGACAAGGCCGCAGCGCCCTCCTCCTGAGTGGAGCGCATCCCGCTCAGGCCCTCGCGATCACCAGCCCGGGCTCTGCCTGCGGGCGAGGCCCGTCGACGACAGGCCGCGATGCCGGAGCCGTCTCGGGCGCCTCGTTGAACGCGGCGACGAAGAACAGCACCGCGAATCCGGCCGCCAGCACCAACAGGTCGAGCCCCAGGTTCTGCACCGTCAGGCCGCCCTCGCGCGGCGCCGGGCCCAGCAGCGCCAGTGCCATCAGGCAGCAGACGATGTGCGCGGTGAATACCGACAGCGAGGAACGCCCCAGCAGGCTCAGCGCGCCAAGCGAGAACCGGCGGGCAATGGCGGGACCGAACCGGGCCACCAGCACCGACAGTGCAAAGAAGTTCATGAGGCGCAGCGGGCCCAGGTCCCACTTGTCGAGCAGCTGATTGAGCGCCCCGCCCCATTCCGAGCCGTAATCGAACGGAACCTGGCCGGCAAGGTGACGCCAGGCCAGGAAACTGATGGCCAGGACCGAAATCAGGGCGATGACGCGCGGTTCGGCGCGCATGCGGTTGCCCTCCCCCAGCAGGCGCGCAGTACCCAGCCACAGGCCCACCATCCAGAGAAGCTGCCAGGCGAACGGATTGAATGCACCGGTGGCCTGGATGGGCATGGAGAACCCGGTGAGCGCGACCGCACCGTCGTAAATCCAGGTGCGCAGACCCATCTGCGCGGCCGCCCAGACCACCACGCTCGCGGTCAAGGGGACCGTCCAGCCGTTCCGCATCACGTAGTTCAGCACCAGCGGCGTGAACAGCAGGAAGGCGATGTACATCGGCAGGATGTCGAACAGCGAGGGCTGGTACACCAGCGCCAGGGCCGCGATCGCCGAAGGCACCGGGTTGTCCAGGTAGTTCCTGAAGATCGACGTGACCGCGTCCTGCTCATTGACCAGGCCGATGGCCAGCACCAGGGTGGCGCCGAAGACGAGCAGGCCCAGGTGGTGGCGGTAGACCTTGCCGGCGCGTGCCCACAGCGCGTCGCGCATCGCGCCCGGGCCCTGCTTCATGCCGCGCTTGAGGTAGACCTGCCCCGCCAGGAACGCCGACAGCATCACGAAACCCTCAGCCGCGGACACGTACCCGAACGGCTGGCCGAGCCAGTCGCTGAGGGCCGTAGGCAGATGTGTGAGGGTCATCAAAACCAGGAAGAGGCCACGCAGGGCGTCGAGGCCGTCATTGCGAACCGTTGCCGCGGTGCTGGGTGTCGTCATGTTCCGGTCCTCGGGGCGCCACGCGCCAGATGGGTCTGGACGGGTTTTTAGGCGCCGAAGCATGAAGCGCTACTGAACTTGCGAACTGCCAGAAATCCAATGGCTTCAGGCATTTCGCACGGCCATCCGCATACTGGCCGATTGCCCGGCCGGAATCCAGAATGAATCACGCTACCAACGAATAAAGTGCCCAGGATCAGTGTGTTGTCCCGCCGCGACCATCGGCCATGAACGGGGACCGCAGGTTCCGCGATGCCGTAGCCGCCCGGACTTGCGCCGCGCCCTGCATCGCGCCCGGCCTCGAATGGATGAGCACGTTTTCACGCGCGCCGCTCGTCAATACGTGCGCGGCATCTGCGACGGCGGCATCCGCGTAAGGACCGCGAAGTACACTTTTTTGCCATGACGCCCCTTCCCGCCTTCCTCGCCACGGTCGCCATCGTCATCGCGGCCAAGACCTTTGCCTGGATCGTCCAGCTACAGACGCGCAATGGCGGCCTGGTGGACGCGGTGTGGGCGTTCACGCTCGGCGGGCTGGCGGTGTTCTACGCCGCCTACGGCAGCGCGCCGCACTCGCTGCGCGTGCTGCTGGCGCTCATGGGCGGGCTCTGGGGTTTTCGCCTGGGCCTGCACCTGTTCCGGCGCAACTGGGGCAGGCCGGAGGACTGGCGCTACGCCCGGTTCCGCCGCCAGTGGGGCCAGCACGCCGACCGCAACATGTTCTGGTTCTTCCAGTTCCAGAACATCTTCACCCTGCTGCTGTCGGCCAGCGCCTTCCTGCCGCTGGCCTACCGCGCGGACATGCCGCCCATGATCTGCGTCGCGCTGGCGGCCGCGGTGTGGCTGGCATCCATCGTCGGCGAGGGGATTGCCGATGCGCAGCTCGAAGGCTTTCGGCGTCACCCCGCCAACAAGGGGCGCGTCTGCCGCGACGGCCTGTGGGCGTGGTCGCGCCATCCCAATTATTTCTTCGAATGCCTGCACTGGACCGCCTACGCCGTGCTGGCCTGGGGCATGCCGATGGGCTGGGTGACGCTGGGCGCACCGCTGGTGATGGCCTTTCTGCTGATGAAGATGTCCGGCGTGCCGCTGCTGGAGGCGGAGATGATTCGCCGCAAGCCCGCCTACGCCGAGTACGTGCGCACGACCTCGGCGCTCATTCCCTGGCCGCCGAAGAAACCGGCCGCGCCCTAACCGCGAATGACGTCTTCGCGGTTTTCCCGAAGCCCCCACCTGCCCCGACCCCGATGGATGTGATCGAGCTTTGCGAACGCGGCCTGATTCCTGACCGCCTCACCCGACGCGGCATGCGCGCGATGATGGGCAAGCGCCTGCGCGACGAGGCCAGCGGTGACGGCGAGGCCCGCTCGCGCCGCTTCAACCAGTTCCTGGCCGAGTTGCAGGCCAGCCCCATCGCCATCGAAACCCCGGCCGCCAACGAGCAGCACTACGAGGTGCCGGCCGAGTTCTTCCACCTGCACCTGGGGCCGCGGCTCAAGTATTCCTGCTGCCTCTACCCGGTCGGCAACGAGTCGCTGGAGACGGCCGAAGAGCTGATGCTCATGACCTACCTCGGCCGCCTGGGCGTGGCCGACGGCATGCGCGTGCTGGACCTGGGCTGCGGCTGGGGATCGGTTTCGCTGTGGCTGGCCGCGAAGTTCCCCGGCGTGGAGGTGGTGGGCCTGTCCAACTCCAACGGCCAGCGCGAATTCATCACGCAGCGCGCCCGCGAGCGCGGCATCCACAACCTCACCATCCTCACCGGCAACATCGCCGAGTTCCAGATGCCGGAGGAACACCTGGCCGGCGGCTTCGACCGCGTGATCTCGATCGAGATGTTCGAGCACATGAAGAATCACGGCCTGCTGCTCAACAAGATTGCGGGCTGGATGAAGCCCGGGGCGCGGCTGTTCGTGCACATCTTCGTGCACAAGCTCCTGGCCTACCACTTCGAGGACAAGGCGCAGGACGACTGGATGACGCGCTATTTCTTCCGCGGCGGCACCATGCCCAGCGAGAACCTGCTGCTGCACTTCCAGGACGACCTGAAGCTGGTGAAGAACTGGTGGATCAGCGGCCAGCACTACCAGAAGACCGCCAACCACTGGCTGGAGCGCATGGACGCGCGCAAGGCCGAGATCATGCCGGTGTTCCGCGCGGCCTACGGCGAGGCCGGCGCCGCCATCTGGTTCCAGCGCTGGCGCATGTTCTACATGGCGGTGGCCGAGCTGTTCGGCTACGCCGGCGGCAACGAGTGGGGCGTGGGCCACTACCTGTTCCAGAAGCGCTGAACGCTGCCGGGGACGCCACCTCATTGCGCGGCGGCTATCGGCCGCGGCTTCCGCCACCCCACCCTGCGTGCGTCAGGCCATGATGCGGTGGGCTGAAAAGGGCGCCTCCGAAGCTGGCGCGGAAGCTAGCGCGCGGAAACCGGACTCCGCGAAGAACTGGCGCCACCGCTGCCGATGGCCCCGGTGCGATCGCGCAGCCACATGCCAGCCACCATCGCGATGACGAAAGCCAGGACCTGGGGGCTGCCGGACACCAGGTTGGCGATGGCCGGCCCCGGACACAGGCCCGCGACGCCCCAGCCGATTCCGAACAGCGTCGCCCCGCCAATCAGTTGCGGATCGAGATCCGTTCTGGTCGGCAGGAAGAAACGCGTCTCCAGCAACGGGCGGCTGCGGGCCTTGTTCAGCTGGAACACTGGCAGGGTCACGCACAGGGCCGCCCCCATCACGAACGCCAGCGACGGGTCCCATTTGCCCGCCAGATCCAGAAAGCCGATCACCTTCGCCGGATCGGTCATGCCCCCCAACGCGAGCCCCGCACCGAACAGGGTCCCGGCCGCCAATGCCACCAGCAATTTCAGGTTCATGAGAGGCCTCCCAGCAGGTGACGCAGGACGAATACCGTTGCGAATCCCGCGGCCATGAAGGTGAGCGTGGCGACGATCGATCGCTGCGACAGGCGGCCAATTCCACACACGCCGTGGCCGGACGTGCACCCGCTCCCCAGACGCGTGCCGAAACCCACGATCAGCCCGGCCGCGACCATCCCGGCCCAACCGGTCTGCAACACGCCGCCCGCGAGGTCCGGGCGAAACGCGAACACCAGCAGCGCCCCCAGCATGAGTCCCGCCAGGAACACGATTCGCCACGACACCTCGCCCGGCTTGCGGTCCAACGCCAGCCCGCCCAGAACACCACTGATGCCGGCAATGC
Organism: Panacagrimonas sp.; assembly: GCA_052386745.1. Lineage (GTDB taxonomy): Bacteria > Pseudomonadota > Gammaproteobacteria > Nevskiales > Nevskiaceae > Panacagrimonas. The sequence goes on from JBQTJW010000018.1 coordinate 15,082, forward strand.
GACCGTTGAACACCATCATCAGCGCCGCGGCAAGGCCGATCATGCCGCCGCCAATGGCGGCTCGTGCCCAGGAATCCGGATTCACCACGATGTCCATATCGTCTCCTTGTCACACGGCCGCCAACGGCCTGCACCCCCGTTACTGACCGTTCGGATGGCGTCGATTCCCATCTTGGCGGCCGATCATCCGGGACGTCGACAATATACTATATGGGGTATATGGACGACACCAGACAGGGTAACCACGGTGACGAAAGTGCCCCGTGGTGCACCCTTCAGGGCGCGATCAGGACTAGGGCGATACGAGCACACATGCCGGGCGGTGCTCAGGCTACAACTGTGGTGGCCTTACTCGCACCGGGCGCGGCCAAACGACATTTGCGGCGAGCGACACCCGGTGAAATCGTCATTCACACACAAGTCAAGCGATCAGTCGCTGACCACCCCATCGCGTGCGGATACACCCTGACACCTTGTGAGTCGGCTAATTGGTTCGGCAAAAGACTATATGCCGGATCAATAAGTTGCCAAATTTGGCGGCAGTTTGCGAACGAGGCCTGCGGCAGAGCGGAAATCGTCTTTGTGAATGGGGTTTGCGAACAGCTTGTTGCTGGCGACTGAATGCTGCTGGGTTGAATTTTTAGTCAGCAAGCATTTAGTGCTGAGGTGCCTACCAATCGGCGCACCCAGGAAAGCGCCTGCGGGTATGCATCAGTGCTGAACACGAACTCTTGACCCTTGGCGACCGTCTGAAGGATCGCGCGCCCGTCTTTGCGCTTCCAGCGGCTCACATCTTCGTGGAAGGTGATCTGCGGTGCTCGACGGCTACCAGAAGGGTGGAACCAGCCGGGCAGACTCCACACGCTGCGGGTCACAGACGATGCATCGGTGAGTTGAAGTGTCTGTGAATAGTGGGCGAACTGACCGGCGCCGAAGGCTGCGTGCGGAGCCAAGCGAGACTTGGCGGCGGCGATGTACAGGCCGTTGCCACCCCGGATCTGGTTGTAGCGAGCATCGTCGACGTGAGGATGGCGAGATGCCCATGGCGCGCGTTCAACCAGTTGGTCGCGATGGGAGACCAAGTCGACGAATTCGCCGACCTCGAGCCAGCCGAAGATTAGGTGGAGGTTGGGTGCGCCTCGGACGTAGCGCCACGTACCGTGGCTCAGATCCACCCGGCGAAACCAGCCGAAGAAGAGGAATACGTCACCGCGATTGACGCCGCACAGCTGCAGGTGGCGCAACGCCGCCCCGCATTGTCCGAAGGACGGAATCCAGCCTCGGTCTGGCCCAAGGCTCCAGTTCCCGCTGCCCGTGTTCGAATTTCCTAAGTCAGAGGGTCTTAGGCTCTGGGTCCTGCCGTTCTGCCTGGAAACTCGTCGGCTTTCCGTCCCCCCGCGCGAGCCGTTTGCATCGACGTTTCGCTCCAAGGGCGCCGGGGCGATCAATGCGTCCGTATCTGTAGCTGCGGGGAGCATCCCCTGATTCGCGCGCACGGCTAGGCCGTTCCGTGCGCAAACGCAGGCGAGCTGGGCCGAGGGGTTTCGAGGCGAGCGGTCCGCCCGCGCAGACCGCGCGACGCGATTTCGGGCACCGGCGGCCTGTCCCTCAATGCGGAGTAAGGGATTGATTCTCTTGCCATCCCTTTCGCAAACCAATTAGCTCAATGACGCAGGGATTTAGCAATGTCGGACCTTATTGACGGCTGACAACCTGGAGTGCTTAGGCAGCAGCCCGCAGAGGAAGTCCATCTGGTCGGCCAGGATACGGCGGTTTCGAAGGATCAAGCCCTCCTGGCGCGAGGGTACGTAGGGGACGTAAAGCATGCTCATCCCTGCTTCCTGCGGCGTGCGACAACCCTTGACGTGATTGCAGCGAAGGCAGGCCGTCACGACATTCATCCAGGAGTTTGTTCCTCCACGCGCCAGCGGCGAGATGTGGTCGCGCGAAAGTTGGGAGGTGGACTTCTGCGCGCCGCAGTAGCAGCACAGGTTCCGGTCGCGTGAAAACAGCAACGGGTTGCTCAGTGCCGGCGGGCAGGGGTCCCAGGCGCGAGGGTGGCGTCCAAAAAGCGCCATGATGCTGCTGATCTCCACCGTCGTTCGATTGCCGGTCCGGCGTGACACGCCGCCATGGACGGTGTACCTGGTTTCGCCTACCAGGCGATGGACTCGGTTCACCGCGGTAAATGTCACCGCACTCTGCCAGGAAACCCACTGGTACGGCGCGCCAGTGACATCGAGAACAAGGATCAAGGGAAAGCTTGATTTCGCCGTCTCCGAGGCGAGCAGGACCTCGTTTAGGTGGGTGTGCATGCGCAGCCTCAGAGAGTTATCAGGCGAACTCCTGACAGGGAGTGGGAACGATCATGAGGTGATATAAAAACCCTTGATATCAGAATCCCGGCCGGCCATCCAATGCTGGTGATTGATGATGGACAGCGTCGTTGCAGTACACGGAGCCCGGCCGCCTCGTCCCGGGAGGCCCATGCACTCCGGTACTGCAAGGTGGTGTACTGCCGACGACGAGGAGAGCTCTCCTTCAAGGCTCGCAGATCAAGCAGTCAGATTAACCGACAAGGGTGGGGCCAGCGTTGCGGTGGCATCTGGTCGCACCCGCAGATTCCAAATTGACCCATTCCGGGCGCCGATCGATGGTCTCACGTACAAGGTTCGATGGAATGATGATGCCATTCGGTCTCGATCCGACATTCCCGCTCACGCCATGCCCGTGCGGCTTGCGACTCCGGCGCAAGGTGCCTTGCTTGTAAGGCAGCTTGAAGACACGCGGAATGCCCGGGGAGCGGCTCTGAGCGCAAGTGTCAACCCAGAAGAGTCGACCACCACGGGAACCAGGCCTATGGCTAAACGCCGTCTCCGATCAGCCGCAGGTACTCTTCTTCCGACACGACGCGCACGTTTTTATCCGCCGCCGCCTGGGTCTTGGCGGCGCCGACGTCCTCGCCCGTCACCAGCAGCCAGGTCTTTCCTGTCACCGAGCCGCCGACCTTCGCGCCCAGGGACTTGGCCTGTCGTTCGAGCGCGTCGCGGCCGCTGCGCATCTTCCCCGTGAAGACGATGGACTTGCCCGCGATCGGGCTGGCGGTCGCGGCGCTCTCATCGACCATCGGCGTGCGGCGCAGGTTGAAGCCGAGGCGGTACACCGTCTCGAATTCTTCCCGGACTTCGACGAGGCCGGCCACCACCGTGTCGGCGGTGACGTCGGCAAAACCGGGGATGGCGGACACCTCGGCCGCGGTCAGATCAAAGATCTTTTCCAGCGGAACGCGGGCCAGGAGCTTCTCGGCGTTGCCCTCGCCCAGGCGCACGACGCCGAAGGCCGCGAGGAAGCGCGAGTCGTCCACTGCGATTTCCCGGCTGGCTTTGAGCTGGGCCAGGAGATTCTGCGCAGTCTTGTCGCCAAAGCCCGCGTCCTGGAGGGTTTGCAGGTTCAAGGCATACACGTCGCTGACGCGCCGGATGCCGTGGCGGTAGAGCTGCTCCAGCGTCTGCGGGCCGAAGCCGTCGACGTTCTTCATGGTCTTGAAGAAATGCTCCAGCGAGGTGGACGTCTGCGCCGGGCAAGCGGCCGAGTTGCCACAGAACAGGTAATCCCCCTGCCACGCGAGCGGTGAGGCGCAACTCGGGCATTGCGTGGGAATGCGCGGCTCGACCGCTTCCAGTACCCCCACGATCTTGGGGATCACCAGCCCGCTCCGCACGATTCTGATGCGCGCGCCGGGGCCCAGGCCCTGCGCCCTGACCATGCCGTAGTGGTGCGCCGTGACCCGGCCGATCATCACGCCGCTCACGCGGATCGGCTCGATCAGCGCGACCGGGTTGACCCGGCCCAGGCGCGAGGTGTTCGGCACCACGTCCAGCACCTGCGCCGGAACGCCTTCGTCGTTGACCTTGTAGGCGAGCTGCCAGCGATGGTGCGAGCGCGCACTGCCGAGCGCCTGCCGGATCTCGGGATGGGTCGTCTCCAGCACGACGCCGTCGATGTCGAAATCCACCGTCTCCGAAAAATTCTGGAGGATCGAACCGATGGAGGCCACCACCTCGCCAGTCGTCCCGGTCCACGCCTGCAACTGCGCAAATGGCATGAACAGCGCCGCACCGTCATCGATGGCGCGCTGGATGGTCGCGTCCACTTTTTTCTCGGCCAGGATCGCCGCCTGCACGTTGCGCGAGTTGTCGAAGAACTCGGCCATGCACTGCTCGAAGTACGATTTGCGGATGACGATCTCGCCCGGGCCCTGGCCGCGCACGCCATCGCCGCCGACCTTCAGGCCGCGCTCGAACGCCCGCGTGATGTCGGTGCCCCGCTTGCCGTCACCCCGCGAGTACAGGCGTTCGCCATCGTCGTAGGCGGCAAAGCCATCGAGCTTGGGCGTGGCCTTCACGTTCACCGTCTCCAGCCTTGCGGGCGCGCCCGCCTTCTCCAGCCGGTCCAGCCAGGCCTGGAGTTCCTTCGTCGTGTAGGCCTTCTGCGTGGACAGCATTCGGGCCGGCAGTTCCACGGTCTTGCCCTGGGGCATCTCGGGCTCCACCTCGTGCAGGAAGGAATGCCCGGGGGCCCGTTCCGCCAAGGCCGCGCGGAAGACGTGGTCGTACACGTCATCCTTGATGATGGGTTCCCCGGCCCGGTAGGTCGCGTTGGCGGCCTGGAGAAAGGCGACCAGCTTTTCGGTGGGTAGATCTTCGGCCGATCCGGCGGCTGCGATCGCCAGGATTTCGGCCTCCCCCATGTTTACGCCGCCCTCCGTCGCCTTGGCGATGACGGCTTTCTGGTTGTCCGAAAGCGTCATCGGCAGCCTCGGGCTTCTGCCATGTCCAAACAAAAAATGAACCCCGCGCCGTCCAGCTGATCGCACGCGCGGCGCCCGACGCGGAGGTGCTGCCGACGCCGCCGCATGCCCGGAGCTATCCCAGCTTGTTGGCCTTGGCCCAGGTCTCGACCTCGGCGCGCAGTGTGGCCGCGACGTCGTCGGTCAGCCGCTGGCGGCGGCCGTCGAAAATTTCGGCTCGCAGGGCGGCAGCCAGGCCGCGCGCGGTGGTCACCAGATCATCCAGCGCCACCACGGGCACCACCGGGCCGGGCAGGTTCAGGATCAGCAGCAGGCCCTTGGTGGAAAATTCCGCGGCCTGGGCCGGGTTGATGGTGCCCGGCTTGATCAGGCTGGCAATGGAGTACACGGACTGGCCGCCGATCATGCGGTGGTAGACCTCGTTGGCGCCGAAGCGCAGCCCTTGGGCGAGCAGCGCCTCGTGCAGGGCCGGGCCAAGAATGTCGGTTTCCTCCGAGGGGGCGATGATCAGCGCCACCGGCTTGCGCGGCGGGGGCGCCTCCGCGCTTGGTGCCGTCGCGGCGCCGGCCTGCGGCGCGCTCAGCGGGGCGACCAGCCGCGGCGCCACCGGCTCGCCGGCGGCACTGGGCGCGGCAAGGAAAGGAGCGGGCGCGAAGTCACCATCGCGCTGCGGCGCCGTCGCGGCCGGGAACTTTGCCGGCGCGCCTTCGCCACGCTTGCGCGGGCGGCCCACGCCCAGTTCGTCGAACGAGGCATCCGACCGCTGGCCCAGCAGGTCCAGCTGGTCGCCCGAGCGCAGTCGCGCGGAGGCGCTGGCGCGCTCCTCGCGGTCGCTGTCGGAGCTCTTCCCGCGCCGGCTGAGGATGTACAGCGCGATCACCAGGACCACGCAAAGCACCAGCAACGCCCACTGCATTGTTCCCACCAGTCACTCCTTTGTTTCGGGTTTGCCGGCCAGCTCGACCGCCTGCTGCACGTCCACGCTCACCAGCCGCGATACACCAGGCTCCTGCATGGTGACGCCGTGCAGATGGCTGGCCAGCTCCATCGTGAGCGTGTTGTGCGTGATGATAATGAACTGCACCGACTCGCTCATCTCGCGCACCACTTCACAAAACCTGGACACGTTGGCGTCATCCAGCGGCGCGTCCACCTCGTCCATCAGGCAGAACGGCGCCGGGTTGAGCTGGAACAGGCCCAGCAGCAGCGCCACCGCGGTCATGGCCTTTTCGCCGCCGGACAGCATCTGGATGGACGAATTGCGCTTGCCCGGCGGCCGTGCCATGACGCGCACGCCGGTGTCGAGCAGATTGTCGCCGGTCAGCTCCAGGTAGGCCTCGCCGCCGCCGAAAAGTTTCGGGAAACGGTCGCGGAAGACCGCGTCCACGCGATCGAACGTGTCCTTGAAGCGCTCGCGGGTCTCGCCGTCGATCTTGCGGATGGCCTCCTCCAGCGTGTCCAGCGCGCCGCTGAGGTCGGCGTGCTGCTCGCCCAGGTACTGCTCTCGCGCTTCGGACTCCTGCAGTTCCTGGATTGCGGCCAGGTTGATGGCGCCGAGGCGATCGATCCGCCGGCCCAGGGCCAGCAGCTTCTCGTCCCAGGCGTCTGCCGTCGCCGCCTGGGGCAGGCCCGCGAACACGGCGTCGCGCTCCATCGAGCCCTCGCGGCAGGCCTCGGCGAGCTGCTGCTGCACGCCCTCGCGCCGCGCGCGCAGGTTCTCGAACTCGATGCGCGCGTTCTGCAGCGCCTCGTGCGCCCCGTCCTTGGCGCGCTCGGCGTCGCGGAAACCCTGGCTGCCGCGCGCCACTGCCTGCTCGGCCGCGTCCAGTGCGGCGCGCGCCAGCCGCAGGGCTTCGCGCACCTGGCCCACGGTGGCGCGCGCGGCCTCGGCCTGCACGCGGCGATCGTCCAGAGGCGCCTCCAGTTGCGTTGCCTCCTCCGCCCGGCTGGACCGGTCGCGGACCAGGTGTTCCCGGCTCGCCTCCAGGTCGTGCACGCCCTGGTTCAAGGCGGCAACGTGGCTTCGGCGCGAAGCCAGCTGGATCTGCACCTGGCTCTCCGCCTGGGCAGCCTGCGCCAGCAGTGCGCGTTGGCGGGTAACGGCGTCGCGCGCGCGCGCCAGCGATTGCTGGAGCTGCACGCGCTGTTCGCGCAGGCTTTGCGCGACGCTCTCCAGGGTGAGCAATTTTTCGCGCGACTTCGCCAGCTCGGCGGCCTGCTGTTCGCGCTGCGCCTTGAGCGTCTCGATGTCCCGGGACAGCGCCGCGATGCGCGCCTGCGTCTGCTCCAGCCGCACCGCCTGAGACTGCCGGAACGCCAGGCGCTGGGCCTGGCGGCTGCGGGACTGTTCGAAGCGGGCGCTGGCCTCGCGGCGTTCGGTTTCGGCCTGCTGCTGCTGGCCGCGCAGACCCTGGAGCTGCGATTCGCGTGCCTCGATGGCCGCGGACAACTCCGCCACCTGCGCCTTCAGTTGCCCGATGAGATGCGCGCGCGCGATCACGCCGGACCTGGTCGCATCGGTGCGCGGCGCACGCACCCAGTTGCGCCCGCGCCAGACCGCGTCGGGCGTGATGACGGAGGTCCCGGGCGCCAGCTCCGGCAGCCGCGCGAGCGCCTCGTCGTGCGTGGCCGCGCAGAAGATGGTCCCCAGGAAATCGCGCACGGCGGCCGGCCCCTGCACCTGGGCGGCGAGGGTCTGGGCGGCCGCGGCGTGGTCGAGCGTGCGCGCGTCCAGCAGCACCACGCCGGCCTTGGGCCAGACCTCGCCAGCGACGGCGCCGAGCTCATCGAGCAGCGGCGCCTGGAGCAGGCCCTCCAGCACGTGCTCGACCGCGGCCTCCCAGCCGCCGGCGACTGTCAGGCGCTGCGCCAGCCGGGGGTTGCCGGCGATGCCGCGCTGGCGCAACCAGGCGCTGAGTTCGGCGTCGTCCTGCCGCAGGGCGGCCTGCTGCAGGGTTTCGAGCGACGACAGGCGACCGCGCGCGGATTGCAGCTGCTGACGCGACTCGTGCAGCCCGCCGTCGAGCGCCGCGCGCTGCTCACGCAGCGTCGACAGGTCGCGATCCAGCGACTGCAAGCGGGCCTGGCCATCGGCCATTTCCGCTTCCAGCTTTTTCAGCTCGGTGTCCGCGTCGGCCAGCGACGCCTGGATGGGCGCGGCGTCCAGCACGGCGCTCTCGGCAGCCAGGCGCTTGTGGCGTTCGTCCAGCTGGAACTGGGCGCGCTCCAGGGCCTGCACGCGCACGCGCTCGCCCTCGGTATCGACGAGCGGGCTCTCGGCGCTGGTGCTGAAGTCGTCCCAGCGCGCCTGCTCGGCCAGGGCCGAGGTCTCGGCCTGCGCGAGCTTGCTGCGGGCTTCCGCGTGGTGCTGCGCGGCGCTCTCGGCCTGGCTGTCGAGGTACTTCACCTCGGCCTGGGCCTGCTCCAGGCGCGCGTGGTCCTGCTGGCGACGGCGATCGAGGTCAGCCAGAGCGCGCTCGGTCTGCTCCAGTTCGCGCTTCTTCAGCGCGTGCAGTTCGCGCGCATGGCCCAGGTCCTGTTCCAGCCGGGTGGCGGCGCCCTCGGCATCAAACACGCGGGCCTGCTCCGAGCCGGCCTGTTCCTGCGCCTGGCGGCGCAAGGCCTCGGCGGCGTCGCGAGCCTGTTCGGCGGCCTCGACACCTAGGCGCGCGTCCGCCAGGCCTTGGGCCAGCGCTTCCAGGCGCTGCTCGTAGCCCGCGGCTTCGGCGTCCAGCCCGCGTTCGCGCAGGGCCAGGATCTCCGCCTTGAGCGCGCGCTCCTGCTGCTTGAATTCTCGATACTTTTCGGCGTTGGCGGCCTGCTTGCGCAGCACGTCCAGGCGCGCCAGCAGTTCAGTGCGCAGATCGTTCAGGCGGGCCAGGTTTTCCCGCGTCTGGCGGATGCGGCTCTCGGTCTCCTTGCGGCGGTCCTTGTACTTGGAGATGCCGGCGGCCTCTTCGAGCCAGGTGCGCAGTTCCTCGGGCTTGGCCTCGATCATGCGCGAGACCATTCCCTGCTCGATGATCGCGTACTGGTTCTTGCCGCCCAGGCCGGTGCCGAGGAACAGGTCGGTGACGTCGCGCTTCAGGCACTTGCGGCCATTGAGGTAGTACTGCGAGTTGCCGTCGCGCGTGAGTTCGCGGCGCACGGCAATGTCGGTGTAGGCCGCGTAATGACCGCCGACCTGGCCATCGCTGTTGTCGAAGTTCAGCTCCACGCTGGCGCGGCCCACCGGCTTGCGCGTCTTGGAGCCGTTGAAGATCACGTCTTCCGAATCCTGCGTGCGCAGCTGCTTGCCGCTGGCCTCGCCCAGTACCCAGCGCACGGCGTCGATGATGTTGGACTTGCCGCAGCCGTTGGGGCCGACAATCGACGTGAGGTTGCCGGGCAGCGGGAGCGCGGTGGGGTCGACAAACGACTTGAAGCCGGCCAGCTTGAGTCCGGAAAGACGCATTCAGTTGGACAGTGGGAATCGGCGCGCCGGCGCGCCAGTTCAGGACGGGGCCGCCGGGGAGGCGGGTGGGCTAGTGTAAATTACGCTCGCCAAATCACCCACCCCTTGCGGGGCGGCGGCTCCCGTTCCAGCTCGACAGCATGACCACGCAGCCCACCAAAGTCCTTGAAACCTTTCCGAATCCCAACCCGGCGCGGGATTTCGTCATTCGCATGCGGATGCCGGAGTTCACCTGCCTGTGCCCGAAGACCGGGCAGCCAGACTTCGGCACCATCTACCTCGAATACATCCCCGACTTGCTATGCGTGGAACTGAAGTCGCTCAAGCTCTACATCTGGAGCTTCCGCAACGAGGGCGCATTTCACGAGGCCGTGACCAACCGCATGCTCGATGACCTGGTCCACGCCACCCAGCCGCGGTTCATGCGCGTCACCGGCGATTTTGGCGTGCGCGGCGGCATCTTCACGCACGTGATCGCGGAATATCGGGCAGCGGACTGGCAGCCGGCGCCGCCCGTGGTTCTGCCTGCTGGGGAGTGGCGCAGGCAGTGACCGGTTGGTGAACGCACGTCGCGGCGGCCAGGCACGGCCTCGCCTTCCGGCTCAGGCATCCTGAGAGTGTCGCAGCCACTCGCGCACCGAGATGGCGCCCTGGTTGGCCATGAAGCCTCGTTCCGCGTGATCGATCAGTTCGAAAATCTGCCGGCCCATCCCCGCCTCGGAATGGACGGGGACAGGTCCATCACGCACCGCGCGCCACAGCTCGCCCAGGCTCACGGCTTCGAGGTCGCGCGCCGGCTGTAGCTGGGCACGGGCAGGGCCGGTCTCGGCGATGTATCCCCGATCGATCAGCGTTTCAACCGCACGCCCGACGTGTTCAGGCACGGCCCTGAGTTCGTTCGCAAGCTGCTCCTGCGTCATCGCCGGTTCGCCGTTCAGGAAACGTCGCCCGACGCTTGCCATGACCAGCATGGCCAGGTACTCGGACTGCCGGCCCGTGGGCAGCGGTACGGCCGTCGCGGGAACAAGGTGCGCCGGATGCTGGATGTAGAAGGTGAGCTGGCATCCGATCAGCAGGATCAGCCAGCCCAGGTACAGCCAGATCAGCAGGAAGATGACAATCGCGAACCCGGAGTAGATCGCGTTGTAATTGGTGGCGCCGGAGACGAACGAGGTGAACGCGAAACTGGCGGTCTGCCAAAGCAGTCCCGCCGCAAGGCCGCCGATCAGCGCTGCGCCGAACCGGACCCGCGTATTGGGCATGTACGCGTACAGAAACGTGAACATGCCCACGATCATCGCGTAGGGAACCAGCCGGGTCAGGCCGTAAAGCACCGACCCGAACGGCTCGATGCTCTTGATCTGGACGACAAGGCTGCTGTTGAGGATGGACGCGGTCATCGCCAGCGCGGTGAACACCACTACCGGGCCCACCATCAGCACACCCAAGTACTCGCCCACGCGCTGCGCGAACGGACGCGGGCGCTGGATGCGCCACACAAAATTGAAGCTCGCCTCCACCTTCTGGATCAGCGAGATGGCGGTGTAGAACAGCAGCGCAACGCCGAGGGATCCCAGCACCCCGACCTGGATCTTCTCCACGAAGCCGATCAGGTTGGCCGTGAGTTCCGCGCCCTGCGGCCCCAGCGGGCGCAGGAATTCCTCCAGCGCCGGCTCCAGGGAGTTGTGCACGCCCAGCGCCTTGAGCACCGAAAAACCCAGCGCAAGAAACGGGACGAGCGACAGCAGGGTGGTGTAGACCAGGCTCATCGCCCGCATCGACAGTTCGCCCTGCAGCAGATCGCGGCCGAGCGCGAAGGTGTAGCGCCCAACCCGGAGCAACCAGACCTGCGACCGGGCGGCGCCCTTGCGCTCTTCCCACAGGCGCGAGCGCAGTTGTTTGAGGCGTATCGGCGTAGGCATGCCCGAAGTGTAGACGCTCAGCCAAACACTTTATGCGGCCTGCAACCTCGGAAGGCGGGAGGCATTTCCCGACAGGCGGCCTCCATTTCGAATCCTTGAATGTTGACATTGCTGCATCGCAGCAATAGGATGACCGAGAACGCTGCTGCATTGCAGCAAGTGTGGAAGATTCCGAGCAGGTTCATCATCTTGAAGAGGGTTAAACGGAAATGAGCGTTGAAACGATCGTGAGCGATGTGAAGGGTGCCGTGCAGCCGTACGTGTCCAAGGGCCAGGACGTGGTGACCCTGTCATTCGAGACGCTGAAGCAGGCCAACACCATCGTGTTCGATGGCGTGCAGGACCTGGTGAAGACCAACATCGACGCCGGCAAGGACCTGATTTCGGCCGCCCAGTCCAGCTTCGAGAAGGCCAAGTCCGACGGCATCAAGGCCGTGGTGACCAAGCCCATCGAGTACCTCCCGGAAGGAAAGGACGTGGTCGTTTCCGCCTACAAGGATTCGTACTCCATCGTCACCAAGGCCGGTGAAGACCTGTACCACGCCGTCAAGAAGGGCTTCGACGACGTCACGTCCAAGCTCAGCGGTTCCACCACCGTGTCGGCGGAGACCAAGAAGGCCAAGGCCAAGGTCCGCAAGACGGTGAAGAAGGCCACCTCCACGGTCAAGAAGGCCGCCGAGGAAGTGCAGGGCTGAACGCGGGGGCGGGCCGGTTCGTCGAATGACGCGCCAGCCGGGGCCGGGACCATGTCCCGGCCCTTTTTTATTCTGCCGCAGGAGCCCGCGTACGGCGGGATTTCTTGCGGGGCGTGCGTGGTGCGCGCGGCGCACGCGCAGCGGGTTCGGCGGACTTTGCGTCGTCTCCCATGGAGATCTTGGCGGAGAGCAGCTTCCAGGCCGGTGACTGCCGCAGCACGTCGAGGTTGCCTTTCAGGAAGTCGGCGGGATTGAAGTTCTCGTTGACCTTGCCCACCTTCTCGCGCAGGAACTGCACCACTTCGTCCTGCAGGCCGGCCACGTCGGGCAGGCCCAGAAAGCGGCGCAGTTCCTCGGGCTTGAGTTCGATCTCGATCTTGATCTGCATGGGTCACTCCTCGAATTCGGCCCGCGAAACCCTACGCGGAACGCGCGCGCGCGTACAGCCACGCAAGCCGGGTGCGAAGCCTCTCAGCCGGGCCGGTGCATGATGTCCGTGACGACCGCCAGCATCATCTCCACTGCGATGGTCACCAGCACCAGGCCCATCAGCCGCTCGAAGGCGATGAGCCCGCGACGCCCCAGCCACTGGTGCAGCCTGCCGGCACTGAGCAGGATGGGCACGCAGGCCGCCCACGCCAGCAGCACCGCCGCAATCCACTCCATCCAGCGCGCCGGTTCGCGCGACATCATCAGCAGCACCGTCGCCAGCGACGACGGTCCGGCGATGTAGGGAATGGCCACCGGCACGATGAAGGGCTCGCTGTCCAGTTCCTCCTCCAGCGAGTGGTCGTGCGTGGGGAACACCATGCGCAGCGCGATCAGCATCAGGATGAAGCCGCCCGCCAGGCTCAAGGCCTGCTGCGACAGCCCGAGCAGGCGCATCAGCTGCCCGCCCATCAGCAGGAACCCGAGCAGGGCGCCAAGGGCGATGAGCAGTTCGCGCAGGATCACGCGGCGTTGCCGCTTAGCCGGCACCCGCCGCAGCGCCGACAGCACCAGCAGGATGTTGCCCAGCGGGTCCAGCACCAGGAAAAGCGAGACCGCGGCCGACGTCACGGTCACGGCCGCATCTCAGGTGTCGGTGAGCAGCCGCTGCACCTCGCGGTAGCGGGAGGCGGTGCGCTCCACGATGGCGTCCGGCAGCCAGGGGCCGGGCGCCTGCTTGTTCCAGTCCAGCGTTTCCAGGTAATCGCGCACGATCTGCTTGTCGAAGCTCGGCGGGCTGGTGCCCACCTGCCAGGTGTCCGCTGCCCAGAAGCGCGAGGAATCCGGCGTCAGCACCTCGTCGATCAGGTGAACCGTACCGGCGTCGTCCAGGCCGAATTCGAACTTGGTGTCGGCCACGATGATGCCGCGCGCGCGCGCGTGCTCCGCGGCTTGTTGGTAGAGCGTCAGGGTCAGCTCGCGCAGGCGCTGTGCCAGGGCGCTGCCCAGGCGCGTCACCACGTCGGCGTAGGAAATGTTTTCGTCGTGATGGCCGGCCGGCGCCTTGTCCGCGGGTGTGAAGAGCGGTTCCGGCAGGGCCTGGGCCATGCGCAGGCCCGGCGGCAGGGCGATGCCGCAGACCGCGCCCGACTTCTGGTAGTCCTTCCAGCCGGAGCCGATCAGGTATCCGCGCGCCACGCATTCCACCGGGATGGCGCGCAGCCGGCGCACGATCACCGCGCGCCCGTCGACCGACTCGCGCTCCGCGGGCGTGAGCCAGTCCTCCAGGCGCATCTCCGGCGCGAACTGGTTGGGCACCAGGCCGGCAAAGCGCTGCATCCAGAACTCGGTGAGCTGGGTCAGGATCTCGCCCTTCCCCGGCACCGGCCGCGGCAGGATCACGTCGAAGGCCGACAGGCGATCGGTGGTCACGATCAGCAGGTGCCGGTCACCGATGGCGTAGATGTCGCGCACCTTGCCACGGTGGACGAGCGGGACGCTGGTGAGTGCGGATTGGTGCAGCGGTGCCTTCATCGGAACGCTCTGGCAGGGTCGGCGGGCATGATATCGCTTGCGCCGGCAGGATCGCTGGCCGACGATGCGCGCTTCCATTCAACGATCGTGGCCACGTCGGGCCTGCGCGGCGCACCCCGATCGACAACGCAAGATGTTCATGAACAACGGGATGAAAGTACTGGTGGTGGGCAGTGGCGGCCGCGAGCACGCCCTGGCTTGGAAGCTGGCCGCCTCGCCGCGCGTGACCGAGGTGCTGGTGGCACCCGGCAACGCTGGAACTGCCACCGAAGCGCGGTGCCGCAACGTCGACGTGGCCAGCGACGACCTCCCCGCGCTGCTCGACCTGGCGCAGCGCGAGGGCGTGGGCTTCACCGTCGTGGGCCCGGAAGGGCCGCTGTCGCTCGGCATCGTCGATGCGTTCCGGCAAGCCGGCCTGCGCATCTTCGGGCCCACCCAGTCCGCCGCGCGGCTGGAAAGCTCCAAGGCCTTCACCAAGGATTTCCTGGCGCGCCACCGCATTCCCACCGCGGGCTACGAGGTGTTCACCGAGGTGGCACCGGCGCTGGCGTACCTGGACGCGCGCGGCGCGCCCATCGTGGTGAAGGCCGACGGCCTGGCGGCCGGCAAGGGCGTGGTGGTGGCCCAGACGCTGGACGAGGCGCGCGCCGCCGTGCGCGACATGCTGGAGGGCAACACGCTGGGCAGCGCCGGCGCCCGCGTGGTGATCGAGGATTTCCTGGACGGCGAAGAGGCCAGCTTCATCGTCGTCGCCAACGGCATGCAGTACGTGCCCATGGCCACCAGCCAGGATCACAAGCGCATCTTCGACGGCGACCAGGGCCCCAACACCGGCGGCATGGGCGCCTATTCGCCGGCGCCGGTGGTGACGCCGCAGATTCACGCCGCCGTCTGCCGCGAGGTGATCGAGGCCACGCTGGCCGGCATGATGGCCGAGGGCAACCCGTTCAGCGGCTTTCTCTATGCCGGCCTGATGATCGATCCGCGCGGCGGGGTCAAGGTGCTGGAATTCAACACGCGCATGGGCGACCCGGAGACCCAGCCCATCCTGTTCCGCCTGGAATCCGACCTGCTCGACGTCCTCGAAGCCGCCGTCGATTCACGGCTGGATCAAGCCACCGTGCAGTGGAGCGACGAGCCCGCGCTGGGCGTGGTCATGGCCGCCCACGGCTACCCGGCCACGGTGCGCAAGGGCGACGTGATTCGCGGCCTGGACGCCGACCTTGCCGGTGCCAAGGTGTTTCACGCCGGCGCGGCGCTGGAGAACGGCGAAGTGGTGACGGCCGGCGGGCGCGTGCTGTGCGTGGTGGCCCGCGGCGCCAGCGTGCGGGAAGCCCAGCGCACCGCCTACGCGGCCACCGCCATGATCGGCTGGGATGGCATGCAGTACCGGCGCGACATCGGTTACCGGGCAGTTCGGTCGGAGCAGGCTCGGTCCTGAATTTTGCGTCGTGGGTCGTGACGCCGCGGCGGGCGCGTCACTTGCGAACTGGGTTGATTCCAGAGAAGCCACGAGGTCCATCACGGACCCGACAGGAGATCGACCATGTACGACACCCAATCGAAGGAAAACAGCCTTGCGAAACTCAAGGACCTGATCGACAACATCAAGATCGCCTTGCTGGTGACCATCGAGAGCGACGGCAGCCTGCGCAGCCGCCCGATGGCCACGCAGGAAATGGATTCCGATGCCGAACTGTGGTTCTTCACCAACGATTGCTCGGCCCTGGTGGAGAGTCTTCTGGTCCACAAGCAGGTCTGCGTCAGCTACGCGCTGCCGGACAAGAACCGCTACGTGTCGGTGTCCGGAACCGCCGAGGTGGTGCGCGACGAGGAAAAGCTGCGCCAGCTGTGGAAACCCGCGCTCAAGGCCTGGTTCCCGAAGGGAATCGACGATCCGGATCTCGCCATGATCCGCGTCGACATCGTCACCGCCCAGTACTGGGATGCCCCGAGCAGCAAGCTCGTGCAGCTTTACGGGCTGGTGAAGGCGCTGGCGACCGGTGAGAGTGCCGCCGGCAGGATCGGCGAGAACGAGACACTGACGGTACGGGATCGCATCGGGTCGGACACGGCAACCTGAGACAGGCCGGCTGGAGAGCGGATTTGCCGGCACCCTCCGCGCGAGCTACGCGGCGGCCCGGTGCAGGACGAGATGAACCACCAGGTAGATGGCGAGAATGAGTCCGAGCGTAAAGGTGATGCCCACGATGACGAAGGTCCGGGCACGGCCGGCCGTGAAATCACGCTCGCGATTCCGGCGGCTTTGCACACCGAATGCAGCGGCACACGCGCTGCCGAAGGCCGCGATCAGCCCTGGACCTGCCTGCGGCTTTGCGTGTTCAGGATCGCGGGGAGGCTCGGTGTCCATGGGCTCGGGGTTCGTTGGAGGTTCGGCGGGCTCGTCCCGGCGGACGAGCAGTGGTTTGCCACGGGCCATGGTCGATCATGGCTCGCTGCGCTCGGCCTTGCGGTTGCGGATCAGCCGCGCCATGGCGCCGCGCCCCGCACTCAGGCTCTCGCCGTAGCGGACGATCATGCGCTCGGTTTTCCACCGGCCCTGGCGCATGATCTCCGCGGCGCTGAAGTTGGCGGCCAGCAGGTCCTGGGCAGCGCCTACCCGGGTGCTGTGGCCAGAGATTCGCTCCGGGTCCAGTCCGGCGCCCAGCGCGCGCTTCTTGAAGATCCGCGCCACGTCGCGGTCCGACAGCGGCGCGTCGTAGCGATCCGGCTGCCTGGAGCGCGGCGTGGAGCGGAACAGGGCCCCGTCGACGGCCTGGGTCACGGCCAGCCAGCGCTGCACACGTTCCACCGTTTCGGGCGACAGGTATTGCAGCACGCCCTGTCCCTCCTGGTCGGTCTTGCTGTGCGCCAGAAAAATCCGGCCGGACCCATCGGGTTCGATGCTGAGATCCTGCACACGCAGCGCGACCAGCTCCGAGCGCCGGAACATGGTTTCGAAGGCCACGCTGATCAGCGCCGCGTCGCGCAGGTCCATGGGCGATTCGCGGTCCAGCGTCGCCATGATCGTGGCGACGTCATCCAGCGTGAGTCCGCGCGCCTGGCGCTGCCGAGCGGTGAGGTGCTCCCGGCGCAGCCCCCGCCACATCAAGCGCGCCTCCATCGTGTCCATGGGAGCTGGCAGCCCCGCCAGGCGATGGACGATCGACAGCGTGGCCAGGTAATGCTCCAGCGTGGCGCGCTTGCGTCCCGCCCCGATGCGTTCCTCCAGGAAGGCACGCAGCACCGCCGTGGTCGCCGGGAGCGCGGGCTCTCCAGCATGGCGGCAGAACGCGGTCCACACGCGCCAGTCCGCGCGCCAGGACTTGAGCGTGTTCGGCGCATACGCCAGCTTGAGGTCATCGGCGTAGGCACGGATGCGCTCGACCATGGCCTCCGGCGTCTGCGCGAGCAGGTCGGCGATGGCGTGGTCACGGCGCCCCGGGGTTTCAATCAGGCTTTCGGACACGGCGTACCAGCAGGAAAACAGGCCGTGAAGTGTAGCGATTGCGTCAGGCCCGTCGGGCCCCTTGGCCGCGACACCCATGGCGCTGGTCCGACGGAAAACGGGTGCTGCCTCAGACCAGCGCCAGCGGCTTGAAGCGCTGGGGATCGATGCACGCGGCCGTTTCGCCCCACCAGTTTCCGAGGACCGTGTTGTACAGGCTGCGGAAATCCGTGGTGGCGGGCACGTCGCCGTCGTCGAGCGATGCGAGCCGGGGAGCTTCGCCGTACAGCCCGCCCCGGACCTTGCCGCCCATCACGAAGTGCGGCGCCGCCTTGCCGTGATCGGTGCCGGCGCTGGCGTTCTGCGCGGCGCGGCGGCCGAATTCCGAGTACGTGAGGATCAGCACCTCGTCCCAGATGCCGGCAGCCACGAAGGCCGTACGCAGCGCGCCCAGGGTCTCGGCAAGCTGTCCCAGCAGCGCGTCGTGCCGGCGCCGCTGCCCCGCGTGCGTGTCGAAACCGGTGAGGGCGATCTTCACGATGGGGGTCGCCGGGTCGCCGATCAGCAGGCTGGCCGCCTGGGCGGCGTTCTTGCCGAACGGGGTACGCGGAAACTCGGCTTCCGGCGCCGGGCGGCCGGCACCCAGGGTGCGGCTGGCGTGTTCGATATCCGACTGCACGGCCAGGATATGGCGCAAGGCCGGGTTGGCGGTGGCGTCCTGGATGGCCTTCACGCCCTGCGATTCCTCCACGAAGCTGGCGGCGTCGGCCATCACCACGGGCTCCATGTCGTCGCCGCTCACCGGCCGCGGGTTGCGGCCGATGACCACGGCATCCGCGGCGAAACGGCGGCCAAAATGGCGCTCCACGTCGAGTTGGGACAGCCAGCCTGTCGCGCCGGTGCGGTCCGCATCGGTCGCGGTATCCCAGATCTCGATCGAGCGGAAGTGCGAGCGGTTTGCCGGGCGATAGCCCACACCCTGGACGATGGCCAGCTCGCCGGCCTTGAACACGGGCATCAGGGTCTTCAACCCCGGGTTGAGTCCAACCCGTTCATCGAGCTGCAGCACCTGCTCGCGGGCAACGGCCAGCTGCGGCCGAAGGCGGTAGTACTGCGGATCGGCGTAGGGAACGACGGTGTTCAGCCCGTCGTTGCCGCCGTTGAGTTCCACCAGCACCAGCCGCCGCATCGGTCGGGTGGCCGGTGCCGGGCCCGCCAGTAGCGGCGACGAAAGAAAGGCGAGCGGCGCCAGGGCGGCCGCGTGGATGAACTGGCGACGATTCATGGCAGGCTCACTTGAGGTTGTAGACCGGGTCGAGCAGCCAGGTCTCGAGGCGATCCGGCGGCTTGGCGCCCTCCACCGGCGGTTGTACGGGCGCCAGGGCCAGCAGCATCTGTTCTGCACCCTGCACCGGCAGCGACTCTGCGGCCTCGCCAAAACGGCGCGAGACGGCACCTCGCTGCTGCCGCATCTTCTGGAACTCGAGCTTGTGACGCCCGCCGCCACCGGGCGTCCTGGGCGCCGCCAGGGGCGCGTCGCCGGTGAGCGAGTGCACGAAGCGACGGCGTTCCAGCAGCCATTCGCTGGTGATCCAGCTGTTGCCCCCCGGCCATCCGCGGACGTTGGGGGGATAGAACAGCCGCTGTCCCATCCCCTGGGCCGCCACGGCGGCCGAAACGGCCGAGAGCGGCAGGTCCAGCGCGCGTACCGTCCCCGCCACGAATTCGACCGGCGATTTGACCAGCAGGCCGGCGGACTTGGCGTCCCACAGTTGCGGCTCGCGCAGCAGGGCCTTGATCAAGGGCGCGATTTCCCAGTCTTTCCGGAATCCACCGGCAAGCCGCGCCACGGCCTCGGCGTCCGGCTCCGGCGAAACGAATTCCCGCCACAGCGATTCGACGATGAAACGCGCCGCCTGAGGCTGCGCGAGGATGATGTCGATGATGTCGTCGCCGTCGAAATTGCCCCGGCGGCCCATGAACGTCTTCTCGCCCTCGTCGTGCTGGCGCGCCACCTCCACGAAGCGGCCGTCCGGGGGCAGCGCCTTCCAGCCGGTGAACGCGCGCGCGGCCTCCTTGATGTCCTGCTCCTGGTAATGGCCCTCGCCGAGCGTGAAAAGCTCCAGCAGCTCGCGGGCGAAATTCTCGTTAGGCGCGCCCTTCCGGTTCTGCTGGTTGTTCAGGTACAGCAGCATCGCCGGATCGTGCGCGATCTCGTGCAGCAGCTGCCGGTAGTTGCCGAGGGCATGCCGGCGCAGCAGGACGTTCTGCCGGTAGATGAGCTGGCCCGCCTTCACCGTCTGCAGGGCGGAGGTGAAGTGCCCGTGCCAGAACAGCGTCATGCGCTCCGCGAGCGGCGCCGGCGTCGTGAGAATTTCCTGCATCCACCAGGTCTGGAGTTCCAGGTAACGCTGCGCCCAGTCCTGGCGCAGCGCGCGCTTTTCCTTCGGACTGATGCCCTTGGGAATGAACGGTTGCTGCAGCGGCTCGTCCACCCAGCCCGGCGCCGGCGTGCTGGCCACCCGCTGGCGGACGGCGGCGTCAACGATGCGATCCACCGCCTGTGCGTCCGACAGGGGCGCGAGCGCCCCGATCTCGGCTGGCGAAGGCACGAAGCCGCTGCGCAGCAACAGGTGCCGCGCGGCCTTGTCGGGCAGCGCCAAGACCGGCGCACAGCACACACTGGTGAGGATCAGCGCAGCGATCAGCCGCATGGAGGGTCTCCGCTGGGTCGCGTGAGCATTCCGACCCGGAAGGTGTCGGACGCGTTCGGGTGGACCACGCCGGCGGACCATCGTTCGATACGCAGGAGTGGATCGGATCGTGTTCGCAGGAATCCGGAGTCGCAAGTCCTGTGCGTGGCCAGGGGTGGTCCTTGCTGGGTTCCCGCCGTGATCCTACGGCCATTCCCGGCCAGTTCATCTTGGCCGCCTATGATGTTTGCCGACCTTTATCCGGAACACATCCGATGAGCCGTATCGAACAGCTGATCGCGCAGATGACCCTGACGGAAAAGCTGGGCCAGCTCACCATGACGGCGTCCAGCTACGCCGTCACCGGGCCGGTCATTGCGGGCGATTCCACCGCGTCCATCGCCGACGGTTCGCTCGGCAACCTGCTGAACATGGTCGGTTCCGGCCCGACCCACGAGATGCAGCGGCTGGCGGTGGAACAGTCGCGCCTCGGCATTCCGCTGCTGATCGGGCTCGACATCATTCACGGGCATCGCAGCCTGTTCCCCATCCCGCTGGCGGAGATGGCGCTGTTCGATCCCGAGACCTGGGAGCAGACCGCCCGCGAAGCGGCCAGGGAAGCCGCGGCCGATGGCTTGGCCATGACCTTCACGCCCATGCTCGACGTGTCCCGCGACCTGCGCTGGGGCCGCACCGCGGAAGGACCGGGCGAAGACCCGTGGCTGGGCGCGCTGCTGGCGCAGGCCAAGGTGCGCGGTTTCCAGACCGCGGATCTTTCGTCCAACGAAGCGCTTGCCGCCTGCGCCAAGCACTTTTGCGCCTACGGGCCGGTGACTGCGGGGCGCGAGTACGCGTCGGTGGACATCTCCGAGCGCACGCTGCACGAGGTGCACCTGCCGCCGTTCGAAGCGGCGGTGGCCGCGGGCGTGGAGACCATCATGCCCGCGTTCACCGACCTCGCCGGCATTCCCATGACGGCGCACAAGGGCCTGCTGCAAACCTACCTGCGCGAGTACCTGGGCTTTGAGGGCGTGCTGGTGAGCGACTACAACGCCATCGGCGAGCTGATCCGCCACGGCGTGGCGGCGGACCTGGTGGAAGCCGCGGCGCTGGCGCTGAACGCGGGGGTGGACATCGACATGATGGCCGAGGGCTATCGCAAGGGCCTGCCGGTTGCGATCGAGCGCGGGCTGGTGAGCATGGCGCAGATCGATACGGCGGTGCGCCGCGTGCTCCAGCTCAAGGAACGCCTCGGCCTGTTCGACGACCCCTACGCGCGCGGCTCCCGACCCGAAGCGCCGGAAGCGATCGCGCAGCGGCGGACGCTGGCGCGCCAGGTCGGCGCGCGCGCCATCGTCATGCTGAAGAACGAGCGCGACGCCCTGCCCCTCGCCCCCTGGATCCGCAGGCTGTGTGTGCTCGGCCCGCTGTCCGACGCGCCGGCGGAAATGCGCGGACCCTGGTGGGCGGCGGGCGTGGCCGAGAATCACGTCAGCGTGATGGCGGGCCTGCGGGCTGCCTTCGCGAACAGCGATATCGATCAGGCCGATGGCGTCGCCATCAACGGTGACGACGGCAGCGGCATCCCGGCGGCCGTGAACCTGTGCGAAGGCGCGGACGCCGTGCTGCTGTGCCTGGGCGAGGCCGCCACCATGAGCGGCGAAGCGGCGAGCCGCGCCTTTCCCGAACTACCCGGGCAGCAGCGGGCGCTGGCCGAGGCCGCCATCGAGCGCGCTCGGACGCTGGGCATTCCGGTGATCGTCCTGCTGTTCTCCGGCCGGCCGCTGGTCATTCCCTGGCTCGCGGAAAAGGCCGATGCGCTGCTGGCGACCTGGTTCCTGGGCTGCGAGGCGGGCAACGCCATCGCCGACGTTCTGTCCGGGCAGGTCTCGCCCAGCGGGCGCACGCCCATCACTTGGCCGCGGGCGCTGGGGCAGGTGCCCATTTTCTACGGGCAGCGGCCGACGGGCCGCCCTGCGGACCCCAAGGACTTCTTCACCAGCAAGTATCTGGACGTGCCCAACGACCCGCTCTACCCGTTCGGGCACGGGCTGACGTACGGGCAATTCACCTACGCCGACCTGCGCGTGTCGCCGGAGCGCGTCACGGAGGCCGACACCATCACCGCCACCGTCGAAGTCCGCAACGAGGGCAAGGCCAGGGCCGAGGAAACGGTATTCCTGTTCACGCGCGACAAGGTGGCCTGCGTGGCGCGACCGCTGCTGGAACTCAAGGCCTTCGCCAAGATCACGCTTGCACCGGGCGAAACCGGCACCGTGAACTTGTCGGTTCCCGCGAGTCGCCTGCGCTTCCTGGGCCTGGAACTGGAGCCCGTGTTCGAGCCGGGCGACGTGGAGATTCTGGTCGGCCCCTGCGCGGACCGCGCTCGACTCCAGTCGGGCACCATCCACCTGCGCACGGCCTATTGATATTTCCCAAACACATGACAACGTTTTCCGGCAGTCGGTGTCTCACTATGGGACTTGGAACCTGGGGAGACGGACGTGGCGCGCAAACCATTGAGCGAGGCATTGAGAAAGCGGTTGCG
>JBQTJW010000019.1:0-5909 GCA_052386745.1 Panacagrimonas sp.
GACGGCGCCGGCCGCTGCCGGCCGGGCGGCGCCGGGCCGGCCGAGCTGAGCCTCGACCGGGCCGCGCTCGGCTCGCTCTACCTGGGCGGCGTGTCGGGGGGCCCCCCGGCGGGGGGCCGCCCAGCGCCCGCAGGTTCTGCGGATGGATGGGCCCTGCTGGGGAGGCAGGCCGCAACACGCCCGAGCCCCAGACCAGGGAATGGCGGTTGGCAAAATGCAGCACGCTGCCGACGGCCAGGACGTGGGTGTCCGCGGGCGACGCCTGTACCGGCGACACGCCGAAGTAGTGGCGCAGCAGGTAGGGGGTGATGGCGTCGCCCACGTTCCGGACCCGGTTCCAGGCGCGGTAGGGGACGATGCGCTCATCGAGTGGTCCGGGATCGGTGGCAGACGGCGTGCCGGTCATCGGCATCAGAACTCGGCAGGCAGGCCGATGGGCGCCGCCGGGTCGTGCTGGGCCGCCGCCGCGTAGCGATCCAGCAGGCCGGCGGCCGCAGGTCCCACGTGCGCGCGGCCGTCGTGCACCTGGGCGTGGGCGAATACCGCCAGGGCATCTTCGAACTGGCGCGTGTTCCGCGCGATCAGCAGGGTGGGCGCGGGGTTGGCCGCGTAGCGGTAGAAGCCCTGCGCATAGGAGTGGCGGATTTCGCGCCCCACCCGGTGCATGACCAGGATCAGCGCGCCGCTGAACAGGCTGCACAGGTGCGCCCCGCCGCCCTGGCTGGTGATGAAGAAATGGGTGCTGGCAAAGAGCCGGAGCTTGAGCTCGTTGTAGCTGGTTGTGGGCCGCTGCTCGCTCAGGAGTTCATCGAACACGATCACCTTGGGGTGACGGTCGAGCACTTCGGCATCGCCGAACTCGAGTGGCGCGTTGCGGTCGGCTGAAAAGGAGTCTTCCCGCGGGATCAGGCCGTCGCGGAAGTAGATGATCTGGAACCGGTCGGCATAGGTGCCGAAAATACGGTCGAGCGTGTCGCAGCTCAGGTAGTTGACCGGCCCCAGGTTCCATTCGCGGCAGTACTTGTTGTTGACGACGAGGACGGGCTTGCCGAAATCGAGCAACCGGTCACGGTACGCGGCGCGGTAGTCCGGCCAGGCCTCGAACGCGCTGCGCACGGTGCGGTGTTCGTTGCGGTTGCGCAGGTAGGGCGGTCGCAGGGAATGGTGGATGTAGCTGCGGACCGCGTGCTTTTCCTGGAACTGCGCATCGTCCAGAAACGGATAGTAGGCGCGCATTCCCGCATAGGTGCGGACCTTGCGGTTGTGCAGCAGGCCCACCTGGTGCAGCCAGTACACGCTGGGGATGAAGCAGATGAGTTCCGTCCCGAACTCGCCCGCGTAGTGCAGCACGGGCGGCAGGGCCACTTCGACGGAAATTTTCCGCGTGGGCCGGGCCACGCGCTGGGGTCTGGGTGCCGGGGCGACGTCAGCAGTCACGAAAAGACGACCGTCTTGCTGCCGTCGAGCAGGATGCGGTCCTCGATCTGCCAGCGCACCGCGCGGGCCAGCACTTGGCGTTCCAGGTCGCGGCCAAGTCGCTTGAGCTCGTCCACGGACAGGTTGTGCGACACCCGCGCCACGTCCTGCTCGATGATCGGGCCCTGGTCCAGGTCCGCGGTCACGTAGTGCGCGGTGGCGCCGATGATCTTCACGCCCTTCACGTAGGCCTGCTGGTACGGGTCTGCGCCCACGAACGCCGGCAGGAATGAGTGGTGAATGTTGATGATGCGCTGCGGAAAGTGCTGCACGAAATCGCCGGAGAGGATGCGCATGTAGCGCGCCAGCACGATGAAGTCCGCGCCCTGCGCCAGCTCCAGCACGCGCGCCTCGGCCGCGGACTGGATGTCCTGGGTGAACGGCACGTGCTCGAAGCGCACGCCGAAGCCTTCCACCGCGGCGCGCAGGTCCGGGTGGTTGGAAATGACCAGCGGGATGTCCACGCGCAGCTCGCCGCGCGACCAGCGCCACAGCAGCTCGATCATGGCGTGGTCGTGGCGCGACACCAGGATGACCATGCGCGGGCGCTGGCTGGCAAAGCTCATGCGCCAGTCCATGCCGAAGCGCTGGCCCACCACCTCGCCGAACGCGCGGCTCATGGCTTCGCCGGGCATGTCCAGCGCCGGCGTCTGGAACTCCAGGCGCAGGAAGAAGCGTCCGCCCGAGGCATCCGAGGAATGCTGGTCCAGCTCGGTGACGTTGGCGCCGTGGTGGTACAGAAACGTGGTGACGGCCGACACGATGCCCGGCCGGTCAGGGCAGGTAATTAACAGGCGTGCGGTGGTTTCGGGAGGGATGCTCACAGCAGGCGGCAAGGCGTGGGGATTCAGGCGCGGGGATTGGCGAAGCGCGACATTTCAGCCGCCGCGGCCGGATTCGGCAACTGCCGCGGGCCGCGTCATGCCACGCGGCCCACGCCCGAACGCGGGCTACAGCTGCGCCTTGAGGCTCGCCGCCAGCTCCGGAAACCAGGGGCCGTTGGCCCGGAGCGCGTCCGCCGCCACTTGGCGGGCGTCGTCGTTGCGACCCAGGCGCTTGAGCGCCCTGACGTGGATTTCGGCCACCTTCAGGCGGTTCTGCCCGTAGGCCTGCGCGGCGGCGCGTTCCAGGAAAGGCAGGGCCTCGCGCGCGCAGTCGCGCTCCAGCAGGCTGCGGCCAAAGCGGAAGGCGTAGACGTATTCGTCCGGCCACGCCGCGATGAGGCGCGGCATGAGCGCGTCGTAGGCTGGCCAGTCGCCGCGCGTCTCCAGGTACAGGCGCAGGTTGTCGGCGGCGTTGCGGTCGCGCGCCGGGTTCTTCCCCATGCGCCGGTCAGCGAGCGCGATGGCACGGTTCAGCAGCGCGCTGCGCTCGTCCGCGTTGCCCAGCGTGGCGTGCAGGTCGGCCAGGCCCAGGACGGCGCTGCGTTCGTCCGCGCAGGCCGGGCCCTTGCCGAAGACCTGCGTGGCCACCAGCCGGCGCATGGGTTCGAGCTGGCTGCGCAGGATTGCATCCGACCCTTCCGGCGCGGCGCAGCGGCGGTAGCGCTCCAGCTCGTAGGGGCGCTCGCAGCCCAGGTCCGATGCGAAAACCGCTGCCGCGACGGCCGTGCAGGCCTGGGCGTCGCCGGCCTGCCCGGCCTGCATCAGGCGCAGGCGCGCCAGTCGCCGGGCGATGCCGGGGTCGGCCTCGTAGGTTCCGCGCAGCGGCCCGGGAAGGTCGTAGAACCAGGCGATGCCGGCGCCCGCATCGGCCCGCGCGTGAAAGGCGGCGAGCGCCGCCAGTGCCGCGCGGCGACCGGGCGCGCCGCCCATTTGCGCCGCGGCGCGCAGGTCTTCCATGGCCGCGCGGGCGCCGCTGAACGTGTTGATCTGGCGGTAGAAATCCTCGCGCCGCTGCTCGCCCAGAATGCGCCCGATCTCGCGGCCCTGGTCGTCGAAGGCCAGGTAAGCGGGCAGCGCCTTCACGTTGCGCGCCTTCATCTGCTCGGCGCCCTCGGGGCTGTCGGCGTCCATCTCCAGGAACACGACGCGCCGCTGCAGGGCCGCCCACTCGGGCCCGGTGTGCACGTGCTGGGCCATGTAGTAGCAGGAGTAGCACCAGGGCGCGCGGAACTCCACGAGGGTGATGGCATGCCGAGCCGAGGCTTCCCGCAGCGCATCGCCCAGGCTGCGCGTCTGGGCCTGGCCCGCCAGCGGCGCGAGAAGCACCAGCGCCAGCAGGCTGCGCAGGATCGTCCTCATGCCTACTCCAGCGGCGGCAGGTTCTGCGGGGCCTTGGCCGGCTTCTGGTCGTAGTAGGCGATGCGCGCGTCGTACACCTTGCCGGTGTCCGGGTTGATGACGTTGGACGGGCCGCGATACTCCAGCAGCTTCTGCTCCTTGGGCTCGTAGGTGACGATCAGGCTCGGCGCCACCAGGCGCAACAGCGAATTGGCCTCCACCAGGAAGCGTACCGCCGGCTTGCCTTCGAACGTGGTGTCGTCGATGCGCTTCGCGCGGAACTTGTAGCTGTCGAGGTTGCCGGCGGCGATGAAGGTGAAGGCCACCGTCTTGCCGGCCAGCAGGTCGGCAAAGTAATGCCGCAGGAAGCTGTGGAAGCCGGAATCCGCCGCAATGGGGTCGACCTTGGGAATGCGCGCCGTTTCCGGCTTGCCGCCCTTGTCGGACTTGGTCAGCACCACCTCCTTGCCGACCGCGGTGATGCCCTCGCGGTAGCCCAGCGCCGGCAGCTCGTACTGGTACAGGGGAATGAACGGATCGGCCGAGAAGTCCAGCGTCTTGGTGCCCAGCCGGGTTCCGTCTGGCGCGAAGTAGCGGATGGTGCCGCCCACCCATTTCTCGTCCACCGCCTTCTGCTCGTGCACCTCGGTGTAGAGATAGGCGTCGGTCTTGAGGTCGAACGCGTAGCCGTAGAAGCGGTACTTGTCCGAAGCCGCCTGGGCGACGCCCGACAGGGCGCACAGCGCGAGCAGACTGGCAGCGGTCAGGGCACGCATCATGGATTGCATCCGTTGGTCGGTAGAGTCAGGACATCGTATCGGCGAAGGAATTCGGATGCGGCGAACTTCCAGCCGCAACGATCACGGCCTCGCGGACGGGTTTCCCGCCGTTGTTGGACGCCGGCACTGCGCGGGCCTTGGGCAGCCACCCCGTTCCCGGACCGGACGGCACTCGCGACCATGGAACGCGCACCGCCCACCGGCTGCCTCGGTTCGATGATCGCGGGCGCGACAAAGCCGGATCGAATCGCTAAGATTCGCGCCCCTTGCCGACGTGGCGGAATTGGTAGACGCACTACCTTGAGGTGGTAGCGGCGAAAGTCGTGGGGGTTCGAGTCCCTCCGTCGGCACCAATACGAGTGGTTTAGAGGTCCGTAAAAGTTAATCAAGCCCGCGTGATTGCGGGTTTTTGCCGTTCAGGATAGCGGTCCGGAAGTGGGCAGAGTCCAAGGCCAACCCCCGCACCCGCTGCAATGGGATCGGCATGGACATCGCTCCGCCTCAAATTCGCACAACCGTCGAGCCCGAAGTCGCTAAATCGTTGGCGCATCTAGCGAAAGCAGGTTCAGAACGAGAAAGCTCAATGAGCCGCGCGTTCGAACTCGTGAACTTTGCAGTGTCTGCTGCCCCGCAGACTTCGGGATTGGAGGGAATTACAACCTGTTTGCCTCACTTCGAGCGGAATCGTGGCGTTTTCGGCTTATTTCTTCCTCTTCGGCTCTTGCTTTAGCTGCTTCACGGAGCATGGAATTGTGATCGTCGGTCTTCTTTATCGATTCGCTCGCTAGGACGTCAAGGTCCTGGGCCTGGTCGGACTGAATTGCCGTGACCCTGAGCGCAATGCCTGCGACTTCCTTGTCCCAACGTACTTTATGGTGATTCACAGCTTCGATCCAACAGCTTTTGGCTCCGCCGACGCTCAGGCCATCAAATTCCCGGTCCCATTTGGTCTTGTTTTCGTGGACGATGTTCGTCCAGAGGGTTACGGCCTTCCATAGCTCTTGCTCTTCGGCGAGGCGATTGGCTTGAATCTGCCGCTCCTGTATCTCGTTCACCTTCGCCAATCGTTCGTTTTCTTCTGCTTCAGCCTCCGATCTGGCGCTCCACTCTTTCGCTTTGTGGATCAGGAAAAGGACCAAAGAAAGTGCAAGTAAGGCGATCGGCACCAGGGGCCACAGATCGCCTAGCCAGATGGCCAGCAGGATAAGTCCAGCGACGACCGCACCGGCGATTACCAGACTCAATGCTGCGCCTGCTAGGGCAATGGCTCCGCCTGCGCCAAAAAGTAACCTGATTAGCAATAATCCTCAGCCGGATCATTTTATAATGTGGGCAGAAGGTGGCTGACGGAGGGACGGCGATGGCGATGAACCGGGTGCAATTTCAGCGTGGTCTGTCGCTGGTGGAGTTCCAGCGACGCTATGGCACGGTG
>JBQTJW010000020.1:0-117514 GCA_052386745.1 Panacagrimonas sp.
TTGCCGCCGAACGGCACCGCGGGCTTGGCGCGCCAGTCTGTGAGCGCCCCCAGCCGGGAACCGCGGCCGCCGGCCAGGACCAGCGCCAGCGTCTCGCGCGTCAGGCGGCTGATGTAGCGCGGCTCCGGCGGCGCTTCAGTCCATGCGATGGCGGTCGGTTCCACGGGCATCACCTCGTTGACTCGGTTGGTCCTTCAGCTAAAAAGGGCCCCCAGCCCCGCGGGCGCGGGGCAGGAGCCGGAAGTGCCGGCCTGGCGCCGGCTCGGGGAGAGGATTGGCAAAAGGGCTCAAGGCCGCAGGCCCTCGATGTTCAGGCGCATGCGGTACAGGCGGTCCCGGGCGCAGAGGTACAGCGTCTTGCCGTCGGCATCGCCCCAGGCAAAGTTGTGCGCGTGGCGGGGCGTGACGACGGTACCGAGGTGCTTGCCGGCAGGGGAGACGATCCACAATCCACCAGGCCCCGAGACGTAGACGTTGCCGGCCCGGTCCAGCTTGACGCCGTCGATGGCATCCTCGCCGCGCGCCGCGGTCAGGTCGATGAACACCGAGCCGGCAGCAAGCGTGCCGTCGGCGTTGACCGGGTAGCGCATGACGACCTTGCGATGGTCATCCCAGTTGCCGACGTAGAGAAACCGCTCGTCCGGCGAGAAGGCGATGCCGTTGGGCCCCGACAGCTCCCGGGTCAGCAGCGTGACCACGCCGTCCTTGGCGCGGTACACGCCTTGGTAGGGCAGCTCCTTGCGCGGGTCCTGTTCGAATTTCGGCAGGCCGAAAAACGGATCGGTGAAGTAGATCGCGCCATCGGATTTATAGACCAGGTCGTTTGGCGAGTTGAGCCGGCCGCCGTCACGGTCCGCAAGCACGGTCTCGCCGCCGTCCGCTTCGAGGCGGATGACGCGGCACGGTCGATGAGCGACGCGAGCATGGTCCGCACACGGCCGCCAATGCCCTGGTTCGCACTGCACGACATGAGCGACGCTGACCTGCGCGCGATTTACCGCTACATTCGATTCCTAGGTCCGGCCGGCACACCGGCTCCCGCTTACCTGCCGCCCGACGTCTCTCCCGAAGGACCCGCGATCCGTTTCCCCGCGCCGCCACCGGTGCAGACTTCTGCATCCGGCGCGCGGCCGCAGCAACCCTGAGGACTCTCCATGATCACCAACCCGCAAAGCGGCACCAATGTCCAAGAGATCGCCGATGGCATCTACCGTATCAACACCCCCATCGAGCTGCCCGGCGGACTGGCTTTCAGCTTCAACCAGTACCTGGTGGTGGACGACGAACCTCTGCTGTTCCACACCGGCCCGCGTGCCCTGTTCCCGCTGGTGAGCGAGGCGATCGGCGCCGTGATGGCCATCGACCGGCTGCGTTATGTGGGCTTCTCGCATGTGGAAGCCGATGAGTGCGGTTCGCTGAACCAACTCCTGGCCGTCGCTCCAGCGGCCGTGCCGCTATGCAGTCAGATCGCGGCGATGGTGTCGATCAACGATCTTGCCGACCGGTCGCCGCGCGCGCTGGCAGACGGCGAGCGCCTGCAGATCGGCCGCCGCAGCCTGCAGTGGTTCGACACCCCGCATGTGCCGCATGGCTGGGAGTGCGGCCTGATGATCGACACGCTGACCGGCACCCTGCTGTGCGGCGACCTGCTCACCCAGCCGGGGCGCGGCGATCAGGCCCTGACCCAGGGTGACATCCTCGGTCCCAGCGAGGCCTTCCGCGGCGCGATGGACTACTTCGCCCACGCGCCGCACACCGCGGCGACGCTGCAGCGGCTGGCCCAGACCCAGCCCACGACGCTTGCCTGCATGCACGGCAGTGCCTGGCGCGGCGACGGCAGCGCGCTGTTGCACCAACTGGCCCAGACATTCGCGCATTGATCGGAAGCCCAGCGCCCGCCGAGGCCGCCGCGAAATCGTCTGGGATTCGACGTTTGGCGCGGTCCGGATGATCGATCGCGTTCGTGCCTCTCGCGCCAGCGGCCAAGCAGGGCGGGACGCATGTCGCGCAGGTCATCCGTGCGCGGATCGAGGGGCGGGATTCTCCACCGCCGTTCCGTTCCCGTCATCAGGGGAGCCTGGCGACCATCGGGCGCAAGTCCGCAGTCGCCGACCTGGGCCTGGTGAAGGTCAGCGGCCCGCTCGCCTGGTGGTTCTGGGGTGCGGTGCACGTGCTGTTCCTCGTCGACCTGCGCAGCCGGCTCGCGGTGGCGGGCCAGTGGTTCTGGGCCTACCTCACGTTCCGCAGGAACACCCGCCTGATCACAGGATCGGGATGATCGAAAAGCCGCGGGACGCCCGGCAGCGGGGGACGCGCAGGCCGCCGCTGCGCGCGAGCACATCGCCCTCGGGTTTCATGACGCCATGACCGCGAGCACGCCTAACTCGTCCGGCGTCCCCCGCCGGCAGCGTAGACTCTGCGCTGGAGTCGGCCGAACGATCGCTGCCATCGCAAGATGGGGGAGGAAAGTCCGGGCTCCGCAGGGCAGAGTGCCAGGTAACGCCTGGGCGCCGCGAGGCGACGGACAGTGCAACAGAAAGATACCGCCAATGGCCGGGGCAGCCCGGATCAGGCAAGGGTGAAATGGTGCGGTAAGAGCGCACCGCGAGTCTGGCAACAGACCGGCACGGCAAACCCCACTTGGAGCAAGACCAAATAGGGCAGGTGGGCGAACGGGCCGCAAGCCCGCTCGCCCGACGCGCGGCCCGCGTGCCTGCCGGGTAGGTTGCTGGAGCGACGCGGCGACGCGGCGCCTAGAGGAATGATCGTTCCCGACAGAACCCGGCTTACAGGCCGACTCCTTCTTTTGCGTGCCCGCCCCGCCCCTGCGGACGGCGTTCCTGCACCGCTTGTCGCCTGATTATCTCACTCTCTGGCCAAGCCTCTGATTTAACTGCAATTCTCTTTCGGAAACCGTGCAACTCCCGTAACTGCCTGTTCCATCTTGCCTTTTTTGCCGTTTCGCGCTTGTGGATGAATTTGCGCGTGGTTTATAGTGCAGCGAAGGGGTTTAAAGTGGGTGAACGTGGGGTGTTCTTCCACGCTGTGAGGGGCCAAGCACGTGTTTTCCGGGTCGCACCAACTGACGATCGACGACAAGGGGCGCCTGGCGATCCCTGCACGCTACCGCCAAGAGCTGGCGGACGGCTGCGCGTCGCAGTTGTTCATCACCCGCGGCCCCAATCCCTGCCTGGAGATCTACCCGGCCCCCGAGTTCCAGCGCCTGGCCGAGCAGATCCAGCAGATGGAAGACCGCGACCACGCGGAAGTCCTCAAATCGGTGTTCATTGGCTTTGCCTGCGAGACCGAGATCGACAAGCAGGGCCGCGTGCTGCTGCCGCCCATGCTGCGCAAGTACGCCAAGTTTTCCGACAGCGCCGTGCTCATGGGCCAGATCACGCGCTTCGACCTGTGGCCGGAAGAACTCTGGCAGGAACGCTTCGGTGAAGGCCCGAGCAGCGTGATGTCGCGAACCGCGGACGCCTTCAAGGCGTTGAAACGGTGAGTCCGGACGATGGCCCATCCCGCCCACACCACCCTGCCCCGGAGCGAATGGCCTAGCGCCATGTTCGACCATCGCCCGGTGATGCTCCCAGAAGTGCTCGCCGGGCTGGCGCTGCGCCCCGGCGCGCTGTGCGTGGACGGCACCTTCGGCCGCGGCGGACACGGCGCGGCGATTCTCGACGCCGTGGGCGGCAGCGGTTTCCTGCACGCGCTGGACCGCGACCCGCAGGCCTGCCACGCGGCGTGGACGCGCTTTTCCGGCGTCCCCAACTTCCGCATCCACCGGCGCAATTTTTCCGAGCTGGGCGTGCTGGGCCGCGAGCTGGACCTCGCCGGCCGAGTCGACGGCCTGCTGCTGGACCTGGGCGTCTCCTCCCCGCAGTTCGACGATGCCCGGCGCGGCTTCTCGTTTGCCCACGACGGCCCGCTGGACATGCGCATGGACCCGGATTCGGGCGAGTCCGCCGCGGCCTGGCTGGCGCGTGCCAAGGAGTCCGAGATCGCCGACGTGCTGTGGACCTACGGCGAGGAGCGAGCCAGCCGCCGCATCGCGCGCCGCCTGGTCGAGGCCCGTGCAGAGACCCCGATCGAGCGCACCGCGCAGCTGGCCGAACTCATCGCGCGCGCCGTGCCGGGCCCGCGCCAGAAGATCCACCCCGCCACGCGCAGCTTCCAGGCGATCCGCATCTTCATCAACGGCGAGCTCGAAGCGCTGGAAGCCGCACTGGCCGCGACCCTGGACCTGCTCGCGCCGGGCGGAAGGCTGGCGGTGATCAGTTTCCACTCGCTGGAAGACCGCATCGTGAAGCGCTTCGTGCGCGAGGCCGGGGGCGCCGGCCACGAACCGCCCGCGCCCTACGACTACCTGCTGCCGCCCGGGGCCTCGCGCCGGCCATCGCCACGCATGAAGTCCATCGGCCGGCATTTCCCGGGCGAAGCCGAGCTGGCCGACAACCCCCGCGCACGCAGCGCCGTGCTGCGCGTGGCCGAGCGCCTGCCGGAGCGCCTGACTTGAAAGACTGGCTGCATCGCTCCGGTCTTGCCTTGCTCAGGACACAGCCGCCCGGCCTGCTGCTGCCCATGATGCTCGCCGCGCTGGTCATGGGCTCGGCGCTGTGGGCCATTCGCGTCAAGCACGAAAACCGCAGCCTGACCACCGAGATCGAACGCACCCGCCTGGAACGCGAGCGCCTGCAGATGGAATGGGCGCAGCTTCAGCTGGAGGAAGCGTCGCTGGCGAGCCACGGCCGCATCGAGAGCGCGGCCCGCGAAACCCTGGGCATGGCCGAACCCCGCAACTACACCATCGTCGAACAGGGCGCCAAAGGACGCACACCGTGACCGATTCCGGATTCAAGGTGCGCGACGTCGCCCCCTGGCGCCGCATCTCCATTCTCGCGCTGCTGGGCGTGAGCGCGGCGTTAATCGTCTATCGTGCGGTGGACTTGCAGGTGTTCGACCACGATTTCCTGATCGGCTTGGGCGCCAAGCGGCAGGTCCGGGTGGTCTCGCTGCCGGGACATCGGGGCGCCATCCGTGACCGTCGCGGCGAACCCCTGGCCCTGTCGGCGCCGGTGGAATCGCTCTGGTGCGTCCCGTCGGCCCTGCTGGCGACGCCGGAGCAGCTTGCCGCCGTGGCCAAGGCGCTCGGCAAGGCCCCGGCCGACTTGTCCCGCACCCTCCAGAAGCGCTCCTCCCGCGGCCTCGTCTACCTGGAACGCAACCTGTCGCCGGACGATGCCCGGCGCGTGCTCGCCCTCAAGGCACCGAGCGTGATCTCCACCCCCGAGTACCGCCGGTTCTACCCCGCGGGCGAGATCGCCGGGCAGGTCGTGGGCTTCGCCGACATTGACGGACACGGTCAGGAAGGCATGGAGGCCGCGCACGACAGCAGCCTGCGCGGCGTCGCCGGGTCGCGCCGCGTGATCCGCGATGCCAAGGGGCGCATCGTGGAGGACACCGACAAGGAAATCCCCGCCCAGCCCGGTGATGACCTGTACCTGTCCATCGACCTACGCTTGCAGTACCTGGCCTACCGCGAACTGCTGCGCTCGGTGGAAACGCACCACGCCAAGGGCGGGCTGGTGGTGGTGGCGGACGCGGTCACCGGCGAACTGCTGGCCGTGGCCAGCCAGCCCGGCTTCAACCCCAACAACATGGCGGACCGCAAGCCCGGCCGCATGCGCAACCGCGCCATCGTGGATTCGTTCGAACCCGGCTCCACCGTCAAGCCGCTGCTGGTGGCGCAGGCGCTGGAAACGGGATCGTTCAACGCGGGCAGCCATATCGACACCGGCGCGGGGTGGATGCAGGTACACCGCCTGACCGTGCGTGACGTCCACGCGCTGGGTGACGTCGACCTGGCGCACATGCTCGCCAAGTCGAGCAATGTTGGCGCGGCCAAGGTCGGCCTCGCCATGGGACCGGAGAGCGTCTGGCAGGGCTACCAGAAATTCGGGCTGGGCGATCGCGTGGCCTCCGGATTTCCGGGCGAGTCGGCGCCGCTGCTGCGGTCCTTCCGGCAGTGGGGCGACATCGGCACCGCCACCGCCTCGTATGGCTACGGGCTGTCGGTCAACGCCCTGCACCTGGTGCGTGCCTACGCGGGGCTTGCCAACGACGGCCTGATGCCGCAGATCAGTCTGCTGAATGGCGGCGCAAGCCAGCCCCCGCAGCGCGCCGTCAGCGCCCGCACCGCGCGCGCGCTGCGGCAGATGATGGAAGCCGTCGCCACCGCCGACGGCACCGCCCTGCGCGCCGCCATTCCCGGCTATCGCGTGGCGGGCAAGACGGGCACCGTCCGCAAGGTGGCCGCCACCGGCGGCTACGACGCGGACCGCCACCAGTCCGTGTTCATCGGCATGGTTCCTGCGGAGAATCCCCGGCTGGTCGGGCTGGTGATGATCGACGAGCCCAGCACCGGCGAGTACTACGGCGGCGTGGTTGCCGCCCCGGTGTTCTCGGTGGTCCTGCAGTCGGCCCTGCGTCTGCTGCAGATCCCTCCCGACGACTGCGTGGAGCCCTGCATCCCCAAGTTCGCGTCACCCCAGATCGCCATGCCCGGCCTCGCAAAGCCAAGGCCGAACACGTGATCCGGGGGAGTTTGCCCGGAGCGCCCAGCCGCTCCCTGGAAATGCTCCTGAGCGGCATGACGCCCGACATTCCCGATCATCCGGTCACCGGGCTCGCGCTCGATTCGCGGTGCGTGCAGCCCGGCGATGCATTCATTGCCGTGCGCGGCACGCGCGGCCATGGCCTCACGCACCTGCCCCAGGCGCTCGCGCAGGGGGCCAGCGCCATCCTGTGGGAGCCGGCGACCGGCCAGCCCGATCCGCAGGCGCCCGTGCCCTGCGTGCCGGTGGCATCCCTTTCCGCGCAGGTCGGCGAAATTGCCGCGCGCTTCCACGGCCGGCCGGCCGACCGCATGTTCGTCGCCGGCGTGACCGGCACCGACGGCAAGACCTCCACCGCCCACCTCGTCGCGCAGGCCTTCGACCGCCTGGGCCAGCCCTGCGCCTACATCGGCACGCTCGGCAGCGGCCGCGTGGACCAGCTGTCCGCGGCCACGCACACCACGCCCGATCCCATCGCCCTGCACGCCTGCCTCGCGGAGTTCGTGGCGGCCGGCGTGGCGCATTGCGCGATGGAAATCTCCTCGCACGCGCTGGACCAGAACCGCGCCGGCGGCGTGAGTTTCGACGCCGCGGTGCTCACCAACATCACGCGCGACCACCTCGACTACCACGGCACCGTGGAGCACTACGCCGCGGCCAAGCGCCGGCTGTTCACGGACGCCAGGCCCGCGTCGCGTATCCTCAACCGGGACGACGCACTGGGTGCGCGCTGGATCGGCGAGTTCGCGGACCCGGGCGTCTGCGTCTACGGCATCGAGGGCGCCACGCCCGCGCAGGCGCAGTACCTGATTGCGCGCAACGTCAGGCTGCACGGCGCGGGCCTGGAATTCACCCTCGAATCGCACCAGGGCGTCGCGTCGCTGACGTCCCGGCTGCTCGGGCGCTTCAACGTCTACAACCTGCTGGCGGCAGCGGCGGTGCTGCTGCAGGCCGGCGTGGACCTGCCGACGGCCTCGCGGGTGCTGGCCGATTCGCGCACGGTGCCGGGCCGGGTGGAGGCCTTCCGTGGACCGCGCACGCCGGCGCTGGTGGTGGTGGATTACGCGCACGCGCCCAAGGCGCTGGAGCAGGTGCTGAACGCCCTGCGCGCGCACACTGCGGGCCGGCTGCTGTGCGTCTTCGGCTGTGGCGGCGACCGCGACCGCGGCAAGCGCCCGCTGATGGGCGAAGTCGCCAGCCGGCTGGCCGACCGCGTGATCCTCACCGATGACAACCCGCGCAACGAACGCCCGCAGGCGATCACCGACGAGATCCTGGCCGGCATCGCCAGCGGATTGCGACACGCCGTCACCGTCGAGCACGCGCGCGCCAGCGCCATCGACACCGCCATCGAATCGGCACAGGCCGGGGACGTGGTGCTGATCGCCGGCAAGGGCCATGAGACCACGCAGGACTACGGCCTCGCGCTGCGAGAGTTCAGCGACCGCGCGCACGTTGTGCAACGCGTGGGAGCTCCAGCTTGAACATGGCCTCGGCAGCAGGGGATGGGCAGGCCATGGCGCCGCTGTCCTGGTTCGCGCAGGCCGCGGGCGCCCAGCTCCTGGGCGCGGACCTGCCGGTGTACCGCGTCACCACCGACTCGCGCGGCGTCCGCCCGGGCGACCTGTTCGTGGCCCTGCGCGGCGAGCGTTTCGACGGCCACGACTTTGCCGCGCAGGCGCTGCGCGACGGCGCCGCCAGCGTGCTGGTGGAACGCCGAATCGACGCCATGGGCGTGCAGGTGATCGCGCCCGATCCGCTCGCTGCGCTGCAGGCCGCGGCGCGCGCCTGGCGCCAGCGTTTCACCCATCCCGTCATCGCCGTGACCGGCAGCAACGGCAAGACCACCACCAAGCAGATGCTCGCATCCATCTTCCAGGCGCGCGGGACGGTGCTGGCCACGCGCGGCAACCTCAACAACCACATCGGCCTGCCGCTCACGCTGCTCGAACTGCGCCCCACGCATCGCACGGCCGTGATCGAGATGGGCGCCAACCACGCCGGCGAAATCGCGCTGCTCACCTCGCTGGCGCAGCCGCAGGTCGGCGTAATCACCCAGGCCGGCGACGCGCACCTGGAAGGCTTCGGCTCGCGCGAGGGCGTGGCCCACGCCAAGGGCGAACTGTTCGCCGGCATGGACGCGCAGGGCATTGCCGCCATCAACGCGGACGATGCCTATGCCGACCTCTGGCGCGGCCTGTCGCGCGGCCGGCAGATCGGCTTTGGCATCCAGCGACCGGCCGACGTGCGCGCCACCTCCATCCAGTCCACGCCCGCCGGCAGCCGCTTCCAGCTGAATGTGCCGGGGAGCGAGGCGCCGGTGGAACTGCCCTTGCCGGGCGCGCACAACGTGATGAATGCGCTGGCCGCGGCCGCCTGCGGCGTGGCGCTGGGCCTGGACGCGGCGACCATCGCGCGCGGGCTGGCCGCGGTGGAAGGCGCCTCCGGCCGCATGGCGTGGAAGTTCACCACCCAGGGCGCGCGCCTGATCGACGACAGCTACAACGCCAACCCCTCTTCCACGCAGGCCGCGCTGGAGCTGCTGGCGCAGCAGCCTTCGCCGCGCTGGGCGGTGCTGGGTGCGATGGCGGAACTCGGACCGGCCGCGCCGGAGTTGCACCAAGCCTGCGGCGCCCGGGCGCGCGAACTGGGCATCGAGCGCCTGCTCGTGCCCGGCCCGGCGGGCGAGCACTACGCGCGCGGCTTCGGCGCCAAGGCGGAGCGCTTCGACGACGTGGCCGCGCTCTGCCGCGCGCTCGCCGCCGGCCTGCATCCCGGCGTGAGCGTGCTGGTGAAGGGTTCGCGCTCGGCGCGCATGGAACGCGTGGTGGCGGCGCTGTGCGGCGACGCGTCCGGAGCGACGCACTGATGCTCTACCACCTCGCCATGTGGCTGAAGGAGAGCATCAGCACCTTCAACCTGTTCAGCTACCTCACCTTCCGCGCCATCCTGGGCGTGCTGACGGCGCTGGTGATCTCGTTCCTGGTCGGGCCGTGGATGATCCGCAAGCTGCACGACTTCAAGTTCGGCCAGGTGGTGCGCGAACTCGGGCCGCAGTCGCACCAGGCCAAGACCGGCACGCCCACCATGGGCGGCGTGATGATCCTGGGCGCGATGACGGTTTCCACCCTGGCCTGGGCCGACCTCAGCAACCGCTTCATCTGGTTTGCGCTGCTGGTGACCATTGCCTTCGGCCTGGTGGGCTTTGCCGACGACTACATCAAGATCCGCCACCGGCGGAACCTGGGCCTGAGCGCACGCCAGAAGTATTTCTGGCTCTCGCTGGCGGGATTTGGCGTGTCCACGCTGATCTACCTCACCTCGCCCAACGCGCCGCTGTGGGAGGTGTTCAGCAGCGGCCGCGGCTCGCCGGAAACGGCGCTGATGTTCCCGGTGTTCAAGGACCTGACGATCCAGCTCGGCATCCTGTTCATCCCGTGGTCGTACCTGGTCATCGTGGGCACCAGCAACGCGGTCAACCTTACCGACGGCCTCGACGGCCTGGCCATCATGCCCTGCGTGCTGGTGGCCTCGGCGCTGGCGGTGTTCGCCTACTGCACCGGCAACGTGAAGATTGCCGCCTACCTCGGCATTCCCTACATCGCGGGCGTGGGCGAGCTGGTGATCTTCTGCACCGCGCTGGCTGGCGCGGGCCTGGGCTTCCTGTGGTTCAACGCCTACCCGGCGCAGGTGTTCATGGGCGACGTCGGTGCGCTCGCCCTGGGCGCGGCGCTGGGCGTGGTGGCGGTGCTGGTGCGCCAGGAGCTGGTGCTCATGGTGATGGGCGGCGTGTTCGTGGCCGAGACGCTGTCGGTGATGCTGCAGGTGGGCTACTACAAGTACAGCGGCGGCAAGCGCATCTTCCGCATGGCGCCGCTGCACCATCACTACGAACTCAAGGGCTGGCCCGAGCCGAGGATCATCGTGCGCTTCTGGATCATCACGCTGATTCTGGTGTTGATCGGCCTGTCCACGCTGAAGGTGCGCTGACGTGAACGCCGGCAATCGGGAGGCGGGAGGCGGGAAGCGGGAGGCGGATCGGCACGTGCTGATTGTCGGCCTGGGCGCTTCCGGGACCTCGGCCCTGCGCCACCTGGCGAAGCAGGGTGCGCGCATCACGGTGACCGACTCGCGCGCCGCTCCTGCGGGCATCGAGACGCTGCGCGCCGCGCACCCGGAGGTGGACTTCCTCCTGGGCGGCTTCTCGGCGCCGGAACCGCTGTCGCAGTTCGCGGAGG
Source organism: Panacagrimonas sp. (assembly GCA_052386745.1). GTDB lineage: Bacteria > Pseudomonadota > Gammaproteobacteria > Nevskiales > Nevskiaceae > Panacagrimonas. The sequence continues at coordinate 10,856 of JBQTJW010000020.1, forward strand.
CCGTCGTGTCGCCCGGTGTATCGCTCGACGAGCCGCTGGTGAAAGAGTTGCTGGCGGGCGGCATTCCGGTGATCGGCGACATCGAACTGTTCGCACGGGAACTGGCCTCGACATCTGGCGCCTCCCGCCTCCCGCCTCCCGTCATCGGCATCACCGGCAGCAACGGCAAGAGCACGGTGACGACGCTGGTGGGCGAGATGGCCCGCGCCGCCGGCCTGCGCGTGAAGGTGGGCGGCAACCTGGGCACGCCGGCGCTGGACCTGATCGAGGACGGCACGCAGCTCTACGTGCTGGAACTGTCCAGCTTCCAGCTCGAAACCACGCATACCCTGGCCTGTACCGCGGCGGCGTTCCTGAACCTGTCGGAAGATCACCTGGACCGCCACGGCACGATGAAGGCGTACGGCGCGGCCAAGGCGCGCATCTTCCGCAACTGCCTCACCGCCGTGGTGAACCGCGACGACGCGGCGGTGATGGACCTGCTGCCCGCGTGCAGCATCGAAACCTTCGGGCTCGACGAACCCCGCGGCCGCGCCTACGGCCTCGTCGGCACCGGCGCCGGAACTGGCGCCGACCGCTGGCTGGCGCAGGGCACGCATCGCCTGCTGCCGCTGGCCGAACTGCGCATCCAGGGCCTGCACAACGCGGCCAACGCGCTGGCGGCGCTGGCGCTGGCCAATGCCGCCGGCATCCCGCGCGCGGCCAGCCTGAGCGCGCTCGCCGCGTTCACCGGCCTGCCGCATCGCTGCGAATTCGTGGCGGCGCGCGACGGCGTGACCTGGCTCAACGATTCCAAGGGCACCAACGTGGGCTCCACGCTGGCGGCGCTCCAGGGCCTGGGCGCGCCCATCGTCTGGCTCGGCGGCGGCCAGGGCAAGGGCCAGGACTTTTCGCCTCTGGCGCCGGCACTGGCGCGTACCTGCCGCGCCGCCGTGCTGTTCGGCGAGGATGCCGGGCAGATCGAGCAGGCCATCCTCGGCGCGCTGCCGGTGTACCGCGAGCCCGACCTCGCATCGGCGCTGCGCCGGGCCAAGGCCATCGCCCGGCCCGCGGACCGGGTGCTGCTGTCGCCGGCCTGCGCCAGCTTCGACCAGTTCCGCAATTACGTGGAGCGCGGCGAGCGCTTCAGCGCCTGGGTGCGGGAGCACGCATGAACCTGGACTGGCCTCGCTGGACCGGTGCCCCGCAGCAACTCTCGCTTCCGCTGCCGCGTGGCCAGATCGGGCTCGATCCCTGGCTGTGCGGGGCCGCGGCCATGCTGCTGGCCTGGGGCCTGGTGATGGTGGCCAGCGCCTCGGTGGCACAGGGTCAGAAGGCCATGGGCGAGCCGTTCTATTTCTTCTACCGCCAGCTTGCGTTCGCCGGTGCCGGCGCCGTGGTGGCCTGGGGCGTGTTCAAGGTGCCCATGCACCTGTGGGAGCGCTACAGCGTGTGGCTGGCGATCGGCGGGCTGGCGCTGCTGGTGCTGGTGCTGATCCCGGGTATCGGGGTGAAGGTGAACCACGCGCGGCGCTGGATCGACCTGGGCGTGATCCGCATCCAGGCCTCGGAGCCCGCGCGCCTGGCGCTCATCATGTACCTGGCCGGCTACATCGTGCGCCGCCAGGGCCGCCTGCAGAACACGCTGGCCGGGCTGGTGGTGCCCTTTTTGCCGCTGCTGGTGGCCGCGCTCCTGCTGTTGCTGGAGCCAGACTTCGGCGCCACCGCCATCCTGTTCGCGGTGGCGCTGCTGATGCTGTTCCTTGGCGGCGGCCGGCTGCGCGACCTGACCGGCATCGTGCTGCTGGTGGCGGCGGGGCTGGCCGCGCTGATCGTGATCGCGCCCTATCGCATGTACCGCCTGCTGGGTTTTCGCGACCCGTTTGCGGACGTGGAGAACAGTGGCTGGCAGCTGGTGAATTCGCTCATCGCCGTCGGCAGCGGCAAGTGGACCGGCGTGGGCCTGGGCAACAGCGTGCAGAAGCTGCTGTACCTGCCGGAAATGCACACCGACTTCATCTTCGCCATCCTCGCCGAGGAGCTTGGCTTCGTCGGCATCGTGGCGCTCATCATCCTGTTTGGGGTGCTGGTGTGGCGCGGGTTTGCCATTGGCGCCAGCGCCGAGGTGCGCGGCGAACGCTTCAAGGCCTGCCTCGCCTACGGGCTCACGGCGTGGCTGGGCTTGCAGGCGCTGATCAACATGGCGGTGAACATGGGCGCGCTGCCCACCAAGGGCCTGACCCTGCCGCTGATGAGCTACGGCGGATCATCGCTCATCACCGTGATGGTGCTGCTGGCGCTGATCCTGCGCGTGGACCACGAGAACCGCCTCGCCGCGGTGCGCTCGTCCAGGGCCGGCACATGAGCTACCGGTTCATGATCATGGCGGGCGGCACCGGCGGGCACGTGTTTCCGGCGCTGGCCGTGGCCCACGAACTGCGCCGCCGCGGCCACGAGGTGAGCTGGATGGGCGCGCCCGATTCCTTCGAGGCGCGCACGGTGCCGCCGCAGGGCTTTGCCATCGACTTCATCCGCGTCAGCGGCCTGCGCGGCAAGGGCGCGATGACGCTGCTCGGCGCGCCGCTGCGGGTACTGCGCGCGGTGTGGCAGGCCTGGGCCATTCTCGGCGCGCGCCGGCCGCACGCGGTGCTCGGCATGGGTGGATTCGCGTCCGGCCCCGGCGGGCTCGCGGCCTGGCTGCGCCGCACGCCGCTGGTGATCCACGAGCAGAACGCCGCCGCCGGCATGACCAACCGCCTGCTGGCGCGACTGGCGCAGCGCGTGCTGGAAGCCTTTCCCGGCACCTTCCGCGGCGCCACCACCGTGGGCAACCCGGTGCGTAACGGATTCGCCGAACTGCTCGCGCCCTCCGCGCGCATGGCGTCGCGCGACGACGGCCGCGCGCACCTGCTGGTGCTCGGCGGCAGCCAGGGTGCCAGGGCGCTGAACGAGCGGCTTCCGCAGGCGCTGGCGCTGATGCCGGCCGAATCGCGTCCGCAGGTGCGCCACCAGGCCGGGCGCACGCTGGAGGTCGCGCAGCGCGCCTACGCAAGCGCACAGGCCGAGGCGCAGCTGGAAGCCTTCATCACCGACATGCCCGCGGCCTACGCCTGGGCGGACCTGGTGGTGTGCCGCGCCGGCGCGTCCACCATTGCAGAGCTGTCGGCGGCGGGCTGCGCGTCCCTGCTGGTGCCCTTCCCGTTCGCGGTGGACGACCACCAGACGCGCAACGGCGAGCACCTGGTGGCGGCCGGCGCGGCGCAGCTGATCCAGGAAGTGGCGCTGACGCCCGAGCGCCTGGCCCAGACCCTGCGCAAGCTGCTGGCGGATCGCCCGCGGCTGGTCGCGATGGCGCAGTCCGCGCGCGCCGCCGCCTGGACGCGCGCCACCGATCTCATCGCCGACGTCTGCGTGGACGCGGCCGGGGCACGCGCATGATGGCGCCGCAGACCACGCACCCGGTCATGCGTCGCGTGCGCCGCATCCACATGCTGGGCATCGGCGGCAGCGGCATGGCCGGCATCGCCGAGGTGCTGATCAACCTGGGCTACACCGTGTCCGGCACCGACCTGCGCGAGAGCGCGGCCACGCGGCGGCTGGCATCGCTGGGCGCGAAGATCCACTTCGGGCACGCGGAGCAGAACGCCCATGGCGCCGACGTGGTGGTGGTGTCCACCGCGGTCAAGAGCGGCAATCCCGAGCTTGAATTCGCGCGCGCGCAGCGCATTCCCGTGGTCCGCCGCGCCGAGATGCTGGCCGAGTTGATGCGCTTCCGCCACGGAATCGCCATTGCCGGCACCCATGGCAAGACCACCACCACCAGCCTGGTGGCGGCGGTGCTGGCCGAGGGCGAGCTCGATCCGACCTTCGTGATCGGCGGCAAGGTGAAGAGTGCCGACACCAACGCCCGCCTCGGCAGCGGCCAGTACCTGGTGGCGGAGGCCGACGAGAGCGATGCCTCGTTCCTGCACCTCACGCCCATGATCGCGGCCGTCACCAACGTGGACGCCGATCACCTGGAAACCTACGGCGGCGACTTCGAGCGGCTCAAGAACACCTTCGTGGAGTTCCTGCAGCGGCTGCCCTTCTACGGCCTCGCGGTGCTGTGCGCCGACGACCCGGTGGTGTGCGAACTGCTGGGCCGCGTCGGCCGGCCCATCCTCACCTACGGCCTTTGCCCGGAGGCCGACGTGCGCGCCGAGGACGTGACCGCCAGCGGCCACGGGCATGACTTCACCGTGGTCTGGCGCGACGGCGCGCGCGAGCCGATGCACCTGAACCTGCCGGGCCTGCACAACGTGCAGAACGCGCTCGCGGCCGTGGCCATCGCGCGCGAGCTGGGTGTGTCGCTGGCGGCGGTGCGCAAGGCGCTGGCGGAATTCCAGGGCATCGGCCGGCGCTGCGAGCCACATGGCTGGCTCGGCCTGCCCGCCGGCCGGGTCTGGCTGGTGGACGACTACGGCCATCATCCGCGCGAGCTGGCCGCCACCTTTCAGGCCATGCGCGCGGCGCATCCCGGGCGGCGCCTGGCCGTGGCGTTCCAGCCGCACCGCTTCACGCGCACGCGCGACCTGTTCGACGACTTCTGCGAGGTGCTGTCGCAGGTGGACGCCCTGCTGCTGCTGGACGTGTACCCCGCGGGCGAGGCGCCCATCAGCGGTGCCGACAGCCGCAGCCTGGCGCGCTGCATCCGCACGCGCGGCAAGGTCGAGCCGGTGTACGTGCGCTCCGTGGCCGAACTGCCGGAAGCGGCCGAAGGCGTGCTGCGCGACAACGACCTGCTGCTGACCATCGGCGCGGGTGACATCGGCCAGGCGCCGGCCCTGCTGGTGCAGCGCTTTGGAGCGGCGGCATGAGTGCGCACAAGCCCATCGCCCGCAAGCTGCGCGCGTCCAGCCCGCGCAAGCCGGCGCGCGCGGCCTCGGCCCGGACCACGCCGCCGGTGGCGCGCGGTCCGCAGCTGCCGCGCGGGCGCCTGCTGGAGAACGAGCCGCTGTCGCGTCACACCAGCTGGCGCGTCGGCGGGCCGGCGCGGCACTACTTCGAGCCGGCCGATCGGGAGGACCTGATCGCCTTCGTGCGCCAGGTGCCGGTCTCCGAGCCGCTGCTGTGGCTGGGCCTGGGCAGCAACCTGCTGGTGCGCGACGGCGGCTGGCGCGGCACCGTGATTGCGCTGCACGGCGCGCTGGACGGGCTGGTGGACGGCGGCCCGTTCGAGATCTACGCCGAGGCCGGGGTGCACTGCGCGCGCCTCGCCAAGTTCGCGCAGACGCGCCAGCGCGCCGGCCTGGGTTTCATGGCGGGCATCCCGGGAACGGTGGGCGGCGCGCTGGCCATGAACGCGGGCGCCTGGGGCGGCGAAACCTGGCCCAACGTGACGGCGGTGGAGGTGCTGTACCGCGACGGTCGAACGGCCTGGCTGGACCCTTCGGACTTCCACTACGGCTACCGCCACATCGAGACGCCGCCGGGCTTCGCCGGGTTTCTGGGTGCGCGCTTGCGCGTGACGCGCGACGACGCCGGCCAGCACGAGCGCGACACGCGCGAATGGCTGGCGCGGCGCAAGGCCTCGCAGCCGGTGGGCAGGCCAAGTGCCGGCAGCACCTTCCGCAATCCCGAGGGCGATCACGCCGCACGTCTGATCGAGGCCTGCGGGCTCAAGGGCTTCTGCATCGGCGGGGCCGAGGTTTCCACGCTGCACGCCAATTTCATCCTCACCCGCGAGGGCGCGACCGCGGACGACGTGGAGCGCCTCATCGAACACGTGCGCACCCAGGTGCGCCAGCTCACCGGAATCGAATTGAAACCCGAAGTCAGAGTGGTGGGGGAGCGCGCTTGAACACGGTGAACGCGCAGACGTTCGGAAAGGTCGCCGTGCTCATGGGCGGCTGGTCGGCGGAGCGGGAGGTCTCGCTGTGGAGCGGCAAGGCGGTGCACGCGGCGCTGCTGGCGCGCGGCGTGGATGCGCACGCGGTGGACGCGGACCGCGAATCCCTGTTTGGCCTCAGGCGCGCGGGTTTCGACCGCGCCTTCAACATCATGCACGGCACCGGCGGCGAAGACGGCACGCTCCAGGCCGTGCTCGACCTGATCGGCCTGCCCTGCACCGGCAGCGGCGTGCTGGCCTCGGCGCTGGCCATGGACAAGCTGCGCACCAAGCGCCTGTGGAAAGCCGAGGGCCTGCCCTCGCCCGACTACTTCCTGGTGAAGGACCTCGCCGCGCTGGAACCGGCCGCGCTGGCGCTGGGCTACCCGTTCATCGTCAAGCCCTCCGAGGAGGGCTCCAGCGTGGGCATCACCAAGGTCAAGCACGCCGGCCAGTTGCAGGAGGCATTTGCGCTGGCGCGCGGAACGTCCGGCCGCGTGGTAATGGCCGAGCGCTTCATCGACGGCGGGCCGCAGAAGGCCGAGTACACCTGCGCCATTCTCGATGGCCGCGCCCTGCCGCTGGTGCGCATCGAGCCCGATGGCGAGTTCTACGACTACCACGCCAAGTACCTGTCCGAGCGCACGCAGTACAGCTGTCCGAGCGGCCTGCCCGAGGCGCTGGAACGGCGCATCCAGGCCATCGCGCTGGAGGCGTTCGACCTGCTCGGCGCGCGCGGCTGGGGCCGCATCGACTTCCTGCTGGACGCGGACCAGAACCCCTGGCTGCTGGAGGCCAACCTCGTGCCCGGCATGACCTCGCACTCGCTGGTGCCGATGGCCGCCCGCGCCGCCGGCCTGAGCTTCGAGAACCTGTGCTGGACGCTGCTCGAAACCACCCTGCGGGACGGGCCAGCAGCGCCGTGAACTTCACCGACGCCATTCCTGCCAGGCTGGATTTGCCGCTGCCGCGACTCTCGCCGCTGGTACTGTCCATAGGAACGGTCGTGGCCCTGAGCCTGGGGGTTTGGACGCTGGCGCCGCGCGATGCCCCGCTCACCCAGCTGGAAGTGCGGGGCGACTTCAGGCACCTGCGCCCGGAGGACGTACGGGCCGCCGCGCGGCCACTGCTCGCCAGCAGCTTCTTTGCGGCCGATCTCGAAGGCCTGCGAACCGTGGTCGCGACTGTGCCCTGGGTCGCACGGGCGCGGGTGGAGCGTCGCTGGCCCGGCGCCCTGTCGATCCGCGTATGGGAGCGCAAGGCCTTCGCGCGCTGGAACGAAGCGGGCCTGCTGGATACCGAGGCGCGCGCCTTCACCCCGCGCGCTGCGGATATTCCGCTGGGCCTCCCCCACCTCAGCGGCAGCAAGGGTCACGAAGCCGAGCTGGCCCGCTGCTGGTGGGAGATCGCGCCGCCGCTCCGGCATACGAACCTCGAACTGGCCGGCCTGGCGCTGGACGCACGCGGCGACTGGACGGCCCGGACCGTCAACGGAATCGAGCTGCGGTTCGGGCAGCGCCCCCCGGCGGACAGCATTCCCACGATTCTTGACGCGGTCCTGCGCACGCTCGATGGCCGCTGGAGCGAGGTGCTTTACGTGGACCTTCGTTACTCCAACGGCTTTGCCGTAGGCTGGCGCGAAACCGACGCCGCCAAGGAAAGCAAACGATGACCAAGCGCGACACGCGCAATCTGCTGATGGGCCTCGACGTGGGGACGTCGAAGGTCGTCTGCGTGATCGGGGAGGTTCAGCCGGGCGGCCAGCTGGAGGTGATCGGGCTGGGTCAATCGCCGTCCCGGGGACTCAAGCGCGGCGTGGTGATCAATATCGACGCAACGGTCGAGGCCATCCGCCAGGCCGTCGGCGAGGCCGAGATGATGGCCAACGCGCGCGTGCAGAGCGCCTATGTCGGCCTGTCCGGCGCACACATCAAGAGCCACAACTCGGTGGGCGTGGTGCCGGTGAGTTCACGCGAGGTTTCGCACCGCGACGTGGAGAAGGTGATCGAGGCGGGGCGCGCCATCGCCATTCCGGCAGACCAGCGCGTCATCCACGTGCTGGCCCAGGAGTACGTGGTGGACAACCAGGAGGGCATTCTCAGGCCAGAAGGCATGTTCGGCGTGCGCCTGGAAGCCAAGGTGCACATCGTCACCGGCTCGGTCTCCGCCGCGCAGAATCTTCAGAAATGCGTGGAATCCTGCGGGATTCGCGTCGAGAAGCTGTGCCTCCAGCACATCGCCTCCAGCGGTGCCGTGCTGTTGCCCGACGAGAAGGATCTGGGCATCTGCATGGTGGACCTGGGGGGCGGCACGTCCGACATCGCCGTTTTCAAGGGCGGGTCGGTGCGCCACACGGCCGTGTTGCCGATTGCGGGCGAACAGGTCACGAACGACATCAGCGTGGCCTTCCGTACGCCCTCCCACGCGGCGGAGGAGATCAAGATCAAGTACGGCTGCGCCCTGCCGCAGCTGGTGCAGGACGACGAGGAAATCGAAGTGCCCAGCGCCGGCGAAGGCCCGCCGCGGCACCTATCGCGGCGCACGCTGTCGGAAGTCATCAGGCCGCGCTACGAGGAGCTGTTCCGCTTCGTGCGCAAGGAATTGCAGCGCTCGGAATGGTACGAATCGATTGCGGCCGGTGTGGTGCTCACCGGTGCAGCGTCCATGATGCCGGGCGTGCGCGAAGTGGCAGAGGAGGTATTCGAGTTACCGACCCGCATCGCCGGGCCTCACGATGTGATCGGCGTACGCGACGTGGGCCGCAGTCCGGCATACGCCACGGCGGTGGGGCTTCTCATCTACACGCACTCGCAGAGCTTCACCCGCCCGGCCCAGATGGATGGCCACGGAACCCGCTACTGGGTGGAGCGCATCAGCAACTGGTTCAAAGGAAATTTCTGAATGAAACCCCGCGAGAAACACCTGTCGCCGAACCGAAATAATTTCGCGGAACCTATTGCAAAGTTTCTGTCAAGTCGTACACTACAAATCATCAAATTATGATGCCAAATCATAGGCTTTATCACACGCCGATTTGGCAATTTCCCCAAACGAACACGCAGGGCAGGGCCAAGGAATGAACAACAGGACGAGCGAACTTTACGAGATCGTGGACGGTCAGCCAATGGACGCGGTGATTCGCGTGATCGGCGTCGGCGGCGGCGGCTGCAATTCGATCAACGAAATGGTCGTGGCACAGATCGACGGCGTGGAGCTGATTGCCGCCAACACCGATCGCAAGCACCTGGAACGCTGCAAGACCACCAACATCCTGCAACTGGGCCCGCGTGTGTCGCGCGGCCTCGGCGCCGGCAGCGACCCCGCCCGCGGCCGTGAGGCCGCGCTGGAATCCAAGGACCTGATCCGCGAGATGATCGAGGGCACGGACCTGCTCTTCATCACTGCCGGAATGGGCGGCGGCACCGGCACCGGCGGCGCGCCCGTCATCGCCGAGATTGCCAAGGAACTGGGCGTGCTCACCGTGGCCGTGGTGACCAAGCCCTACGCCTTCGAACCGCTCAAGCGCCGCCAGGTGGCCGAGCGTGGTCTTCAGGAACTGCGCAACCTCGTGGATTCGCTGATCGTGATTCCCAACGAGAAGCTCCAGCTGGTGCTGCCCGAGGACATGACGGTGGTCGAGTGCCACAAGAAGGCGGACGAGGTGCTGAAGAACGCCGTCCAGGGCATCTCCGGCATCATCACCAGCCCGGGCGAGATCAGCGTCGACTTCGCAGACGTGCGCACCGTGATGACCAACCGCGGCATGGCGATGATGGGCGTCGGCCTGGGCAATGGTGAGAACCGGGCGATCGCGGCGGTGGAAGCCGCATTGTCGTGCCCGCTGATCGACGATATCGAACTGCATGACGCTAAGGGCATCCTCGTCACGCTCGCCCACGGCGGATCCCTGCGCAAGAAGGAACTGACGCTGGTGATGGAACGCGTAGGCCAGATCGGCAACGCCGACGTGGACATGAAGTTCGGCATCAGCATTGACGAATCGCTGGGCGAAGACCTGCGCGTCACGGTGGTCGCCACCGGGCTCGGCAGCAAGACGATGGCGGCGGACCGCCCCATCACCGCAGCCCCGCACACCAAGGTCGTCTCCATTTCCTCGCCGCGCACCGAACCGACGCTGCCTCCCGGCCTCAAGCCGCGCCCCGAATTCGACAAGCCTGCCGTGGTCAAGGAACCCAAGAAAGTGGTCGGCGGTGCACCGGCCTGGCTCAATTCGCTCGATGAGAGCGTGCTGAACATTCCCACATTCCTTCGGCAGCAGGCTGATTAGTTTGAAGCGCCGCGGCCCGTCGCTCTCGCCATCGCGAGGGCCGGGCGACGGCGGGGAGCGATGGCGGTCGGGGCGCTGTCGAACCGATGTTAAAGTTCGAGGTCGGTCAGGGGCGCAAGGCCCCTTCGCTCAACAGATCACGGCATCCTCTCAGCATGGTCAAACAAAGGACAATCCGGCAGGCGGTGCGCGCTGCCGGAATCGGGCTCCACTCGGGCACCAGGGTGTTCATGTCCCTGCTCCCCGCCGGCCCGGATACCGGCATCCTGTTTCGACGGGTCGACCTTTCGCCTCCGGTGGAGGTACCCGCCAAGGCGGAACTGGTTGGCGAAACCATGCTGTCGAGCACCCTGGTCAGCAATGGCACCAAGGTCGCGACCATCGAGCACCTGATGTCGGCGCTGGCGGGGCTCGGCATCGACAACTGCGTCGTCGAATTGTCGGCAGCGGAAACGCCGATCATGGACGGCAGCGCGAGCCCCTTCGTGTTCCTGATCCAGTCCGCCGGCATCCACGAGCAGGACGCGCCAAAACGCTTCATCCGGATCAAGCATCCGGTACAGGTGCAGGACGGAGACAAGTTTGCGCGCTTCGAGCCCTTTGACGGATACCGGCTCGCGTTCAGCGTCGAATTCAAGCACCCGGTGTTCAAGTCGGGCGTGCAATCCGCGCTGGTGGATTTTTCATCCACTTCCTACGTGCAGGAAGTCGCGCGGGCGCGCACCTTCGGCTTCATGCGCGAGCTGGACCAGCTGCGCGCCAACAATCTCGGTCTCGGCGCGAGCCTGGACAACGTGGTGGCGCTGGACGAATTCCGCATCGTCAACCAGGACGGCCTGCGCTACGAGGACGAACTGGTCCGCCACAAGATCCTCGACGCGATTGGCGACCTGTACCTGATTGGGCACAGCATCATCGGCGCCTACACGGGCTACAAATCGGGGCACGCGCTGAACAACAAGCTGCTGCGCGCGCTGATTGCCGACCCCACGGCCTGGGAAAATGTCACCTTCGACGACACCGAGCGTGCGGCGCCCATCACGTACGTTCGTGGTGCGCTGGCAGGAGCCTGAGCGGCGTCCCGGATTTCGGCGAGCGTCACCGCCAAGAACGATTGACCCTGGAAGCAAACCGATCGCTCATTTTGCACGCATAATCACTTGCGTTAACGTCAAACCCGCGACTACACTCGGACCCTGACCGGCTTTGGTTTGACTCTTGCTTCGATACGGGAAATGACAATTCCGTGTCGATCTCTGAAAAAGGCTGTCAGGCTCTCGTGCTGGTAGCGCAAGGTCGTCAGAGCGGCCGCGCTGTCGGAAAAAAGAACCAAGGTTTCTCCGCGCAGATTGGCGACTCGAATCGCCGACAGCCAGGGGTCCTTGGTCCAATGCCTGAGGGTGCGGTCCAAGGCTTCGATTCGCTGGACCTGTTGCAACAAGTTAACGAATTCGCCCGGTTGCCCGAGCAGCCGGCCATGAAGCAGCGCGGGATCCGCGTTCGTCATAAGAAAGATTTTCGGGGGTCGGACCGATTCATGGACATCATCGTAGTGACCCGGAACCGCAGCCGCACGTGGCAGTTTGCGCTGACGCCGTCCAACCTCCGGTTGTGGCTCCCGCTCAGCCTTGGCGTGCTGTCACTGGTGATGCTCTCCTCTGCCGCCGGATGGGCCGCCCGCGGCAAGGGCCAGGAAATCTACGTGGCGGACGACCTGTCCGCGCTCTGGTCGAAGCAGGTTGCCAATCAGCGCAAGGAACTCGAGACCGCCAAGGCAGAGGCGGAAGAGAACGCACGCGTGCTCTCGCAGAAGCTCGCGCAGCTCCAGGCGCACGTGCTGCGGCTCGACGCCGCCGGCGGCCGCATGACTGAAATCGCCGGGCTGGACCCGAGCGAGTTCAACTTCAGTGCCCCGCCTGCGGTGGGCGGCCCCGAGGCACCATCGGCCACCCAGGCGTTTGATGGCGACCCGATCCTGGCAGCCCTGGAGTCGTTCGAGCAGAAGCTGGATGACCGCGACCGCCAGATGCGCGTGCTCGAAGACATTCTCATGACGGGGCGCCTGCATCGGGAGATGAAGCCCTCCGGCTGGCCGGTTTCCAATGGGTACGTGTCGTCCAACTACGGCTGGCGGGCCGATCCTTTCAATGGTCGCAGAACCCTGCACCAGGGAATCGATTTCGCGGCGACGCCCGGCTCCGGCGTGCTGGCGGTGGCGGCCGGCATCGTCACGGAAGCCTCCCCGCGCAGCGGCTACGGACTGATGATCGAGATCAACCACGGAAACGGTTACGTCACGCGCTACGGCCATAACCGCAAGGCTTTCGTGCAGGTGGGACAGAAAGTGGATCGGGGCGAAAAGATTGCGAGCGTGGGCAGCAGCGGACGTTCCACCGGCCCTCACGTGCACTTCGAGGTACTGCTGAACGGATTTGTCGTCAACCCCGCACAGTACATCCGCGCGGCGCAGTGATCGCATCCGCGGTTTCGCGTTCGGCCTTGAATCGCGGCGATCGGGGTCCACCAAGGGCATAATGCGCGGCAATTTTTGCCCGGGCTGACACTCGTCAGCGATCCCCGTCGAACCCAAGGTCCTCATGCTCAACAACTGGCTCGCTCGCCTGTTTGGAAGCCGCAACCAGCGAATCGTCCGCGGCTTTCGCGGACTGGTGAAATCCGTCGGCGACCTGGAGCCGAAACTCGCGGCACTGGGCGATGACGAACTGGCGCAGCAGACGGTCCTGTTCCGGGAACGCCTCGCCGCCGGGGAAACGCTGCGCCAGATCCAGCCGGACGTGTTTGCGGTGGTGCGCGAAGCCGGCAAGCGCGTACTCGGCATGCGCCACTTCGACATGCAGCTGATCGGCGGCGCCGTGCTGAACGAAGGCAAGATCGCCGAGATGCGCACCGGCGAAGGCAAGACGCTGGTCGCGACGCTTGGCGCCTACCTCAACGCCCTCGAAGGCAAGGGCGTGCACGTGGTCACGGTCAACGATTACCTGGCCCGGCGTGACGCCGAGTGGATGGGCCGAATCTTCCGTTTCCTGGGACTGACCGTGGGCGTGATCGTGTCCGGCCAGTCCAGCGCCGAGAAGCGCGCGGCCTACGCCTGCGACATCACCTACGCCACCAACAACGAGCTGGGCTTCGACTACCTGCGCGACAACATGGCCTTCGCGCTGAGCGACAAGGTCCAGCGCGGCCAGCATTACGCGATCATCGACGAAGTCGACTCCATCCTGATCGACGAGGCGCGCACGCCCCTCATCATCAGCGGCCCCACCGACGACGACCCCGAGCTCTACCGCAAGATCAACGCGTTTCTGCCGAAGCTGGTGCGGCAGAAGGACGAGGAAGGCGAAGGCGACTTCTGGGGCGACGAGAAATCGCGCCAGGTCCATCTGTCGGAAGCCGGGCACGAGAAGCTCGAAGAGCTCATGCGCAGCAACGGGCTGCTCGGCGAGGACGATAGCCTCTACGATGCCGCCAACATCGTGCTGATGCATCACACCAATGCGCTGCTGCGTGCGCATCACCTGTACCGCAAGGACGTGGAGTACATCGTCCGCAACGGGCAGGTCATCATCATCGACGAATTCACGGGGCGCATGATGGCCGGGCGGCGCTGGAGCGACGGCCTGCACCAGGCCATCGAGGCCAAGGAAGGCGTCAGGATCCAGCAGGAAAACCAGACGCTGGCGAGCATCACCTTCCAGAACTACTTCCGCCTGTACCGGAAGCTCTCTGGCATGACCGGCACGGCCGACACGGAAGCCTTCGAGTTCCAGAACATCTACAACCTGGAGGTGGTCGTCATCCCGACCAACAAGCCCATGGTCCGCGAGGACCGGGGCGACCAGGTGTTCATCACCGCGCCGGAAAAATTCGAGGCGGTGATCGGGGACGTCAAGGCAGCGCATGCCAAGGCGCAACCCATCCTGGTGGGAACCGCCAGCATCGAGACCTCCGAACTGCTGTCGGGGCTCCTGAACAAGGAGGGCATCGTCCACGAAGTGCTCAACGCCAAGCAGCACGAGCGCGAAGCCGAGATCGTGGCCAACGCCGGGCGCCCGAACACCGTGACCATCGCCACCAACATGGCCGGCCGCGGCACCGACATCGTGCTCGGCGGCTCGCTGGAAGCCGAACTGCAAACCCTGCCCGAGGACGATGTCGCCGCGCGCGCCGCCGCCAAGGCCGCCTGGCAGCAGCGTCATGACGCCGTGGTCGCCAGCGGCGGCCTGCTGGTGATCGGCTCCGAGCGCCACGAATCGCGGCGCATCGACAACCAGCTGCGTGGGCGGTCCGGACGCCAGGGCGACCCTGGGGCGACGCGGTTCTACCTGTCGCTCGACGACCAGCTGATGCGCATCTTCACGCCGCCACGCATGCGGTCCATGCTCACCAGCCTGGGCATGCAGCCGGGGGAAGCCATCGAGCACCGCTGGGTCACGCGTGCCATCGAGACGGCGCAGCGCAAGGTCGAAGGCCACAACTTCGACATCCGCAAGAACCTGCTCGAGTACGACAACGTCGCCAACGACCAGCGCAAGGCGATCTACGAACTGCGTGACGAGCTGATGGGCGCAGAGCGGGTCACGCCGCTGATCGACGAGATTCGTGGTGACGTCATCAACAGCGTGGTGGACGCCTACATTCCCCCTCAGTCGGTGGAAGACCAGTGGAACGTCCCCGGGCTGGAAGAGGCGCTCAAACGTGATTTCGCGCTGCCGCTGCCCGTGCGCGAGTGGCTGGACCAGGAAAAGGACCTTGACGAAAAGGGCCTGCGCACGCGCATTGCGGAGCGCCTGACCGCGGCCTATCTCGAGAAGAAGGACAAGGTCGGCGCACCCGTCCTCGAACATTTCGAGAAAGCGATCGCGCTGCAGGTACTGGACAATTTCTGGCGCGAACACCTGGCGGCCACCGACTACCTGCGCCAGGGCATTCACCTGCGCGGCTATGCACAGAAGGACCCCAAGCAGGAGTTCAAGCGCGAAGCCTTCACCATGTTCAATGACATGCTGGCGCGCTTCAAGCACGAGGTGACGGCGACCCTCGCCCGCGTGCAGATCCAGACCGAGGCCGAGGTCCAGGCCATCGAGGAGAAGCGGCGCGCGGCAGAGGCCCGCCCCATGCAGTTCCAGCATGCCGCGGCCACCGGGCCGGTGGAAGCCGGGGCGCAACCGCCGGAAGGGGCGCCTCCTGCGGCACCTGTTCCCGCGACGACGCCGCCGCGCACTCTGGCTCCACGCCCGGCTGAAGCTCCCGTTAGGGCCGATACCTTCGTCCGGGAAACGCGCAAGGTCGGGCGCAATGACCCCTGCCCCTGCGGTTCCGGGCAGAAGTACAAGAACTGCCACGGCAAGCTGGCATGAACTGACCCACCGCAGTGGTCGGCGCCGGCGGCGGAGATTGCACCGCGAACCTGAAGAGCTGCAGGGCTAAGCCCGTTAAAATAAGCGCCTGATCCGAGCCACGTTCATCCAACTACTCCCGCATGCGCCTGTCGTTCACCAAGATGCACGGCACCGGCAACGATTTTGTTGTCATCGACGCAACGCGCGCGCGCTTTAGCACATCTACCGGCCTGCTGCGCCGACTGACCGATCGACGCTATGGCGTCGGCTGCGACCAGGTGCTGGTGGTGGAAGCGGCCTCGTCGGCGGACATCGACTTCGACTACCGGATCTTCAATGCGGATGGGTCCGAAGTCGGCCAATGTGGCAATGGCTCCCGCTGCCTTGCCCAGTTCGTCGCCGAATCGGGGCTTTCCAGCAAGCCCCGCTTGCGGGTGCGCACCTCCACCGCCGTGCTCGAACTCGAGCGGCTGTCGGCCGGGCAGGTGAAGGTGAATATGGGCGTCCCGCGGCTGGAGCCTGTAGACATCCCGTTCAAGGCACCCGGGCGAAAGCTCCGCTATACGCTCGAACTGGAAGGCCAGACCATCGCGTTCGGGGCGGTCAGCATGGGCAATCCCCACCTGGTGACGCGTGTGGTGGACGTGGATCAGGCGCCGGTCGAACGGCTCGGTCCGCAGCTCGAGTCGCACCCGGCCTTTCCGCAGCGGGTCAATGTGGGATTCATGCAGCTGCTGTCCCGCGACCGCATGCGGCTGCGCGTGTTCGAGCGCGGCGCGGGCGAAACGCTGGCCTGCGGAAGCGGCGCCTGCGCGGCCGTCGTCGTGGGTCGACTTTGGGAAGAGCTCGATCGGGACGTGATCGTCGAGGTGAGGGGTGGTGAACTGAGCATCGAGTGGCAGGGCGAAGGGCATCCCGTCTGGATGACGGGTCCCGCCGCAACGGTATTCCGCGGTGAACTGGAGTGGACCGAATGACCGCAGCATCAGCAGCATGAGTGGACGCTCGCGACCGCCGGCCAGCATCGATCCGGGCACCCTGCCCTCCGTCAGCGCGCTCAACGATCAGGACGTGGCCGCGTACCTGCGTTCACATCCGGATTTCCTGATCCGCCATCCGGAACTGCTGGAGTCGATGGAACTGACCCACGCCAGCGGATCGGCGGTGTCCATGATCGAGCGCCAGGTGGAATTGCTGCGCGGTCGCAACCGTCGGCTGGACGACCGGCTCGCCGAGTTGCTCGAAGTGACCCGCGACAACGAACAGCGTGCGGCCAACGTGCACCGACTGGCGCGTGCGCTGGTCCGCGCACCCACCCTGGCAAGTGCCATCGTCGCCCTGCGCGCCTGCATGCGCGACGATTTCAAGGTGGATGAAACCTTTGTCGGCGTCTCGTCCACCATCCTCAAGCGCGCCGATATCGACGGCCTCACACGGCTGGAGCCGGATGGCGCCGTCACGCGCGCATTCGACAATTTCTTTCGCACCAAATTGATCGAATGCGGCCCCCTGTCCGCGCAGCACGCCAGACTGCTGTTTCCCAAGGCAGCCGAACTGCCGCTGTCGGCCGCCGTGGTGCCGCTCGAGAAGGACAAGACGCTCGGCATGCTGGTGCTGGCCTCGCGCGATCCGGAACGGTTCCAGCCTCACCTCGGGAGAATGTTCCTGGAGATGACGGCCGAGCTCGTGGCAGCATCAATACGTGCCAAGTCCACATGACCCTCGGCCACGGTCAACCCCGCTCATCGGCGTCTTGTCGTTGCAGATTGCAACCATCGCCACTCGTAACGGGCACCCGAATTGGCCACCGCACTTGTGCAGTGCGCAAAAAGCTGGATAATTTCGGACGGTCCGCATCGGTTGGCTGGGCCGCGGCGCAAATCACACATTTCACTCGGGAGTAGTCCATATGCGTAACGTTCTTTTGGCCCTCGGGCTTTCGTCGGTACTGATGCTCGCTGCATGTGGCAAGAAGGAAGAGGCAGCACCGCCAGAAGCCGCCCCCGCCCCCGAAGCAGCGCCGGCCGAAGGTGCCGCCCCTGCCCCGGAAGCTCCCCCGGCGCACTAAGCTTCCATTTGCAAGAAAGGCCCCGCATGCGGGGCCTTTTTTTAGCCCCATTGACAGCCTCGTCTACCCGGTCGAAAAGCTGCCGACAGGTGTGTTTGCAAGCTGGGAAGTGATTCGGGATCCGATGTCCCGGACTAACGCCTGCCCAGCAACCGGACGATCAGGACCCGGGGTCCGGGCGCTGCTCCGGCGGCGACCTGCGGGAGTCGCAGGGCATGGACTTCGTTCGCCAATGCCTCCGCTATGAAAGTGAACGGGGCGCGGCACCCCATGACAACACGTCAAATCGTTGGCCGCTGCCGATCATTATTTGCGGACTTGTAGCGAGAATATATCGATGGCCCGACACCTAAACTGATCGCCATCGGGATGTGGCTGGTTGTATCCCTCGATCCCCCATGACAGACTTTTAAGGTCGGGCAGCAGCCAGTAGGCGTGGTGCTGCGTCTGCAAACAACAAACGCCGTATGTCCTTACGCTTAGGGGAGTCACCATGAATCAGAGAGAGAGAGTCACCGTTGTGGGCGCTTTGCTCGCAATGTCGTCCGCTTTTCCAGCCATGGCAGAGGGCGAGTACTCGCAGGCCAATGGGGCAATTGCTGGCCGTTTCTACATCGCGCCCATGGGGTCGCACACGGGGGAAGACAAGGACCGCGAGACCAAGGAAGGCTGGGGCGGCGCACTGGGCATCGGCAAGCAGTTTTCGCCGTACTTCAGCGCGGAACTGAGCGCCTTCTACACCGATTTCGCAGCAAGCCAGTTCAACTCGGCTGAAGTGACGGCCGTTGGCCTGACCGGACTGTTCTTCCCCTTCGGTGGCAGCGACGGCGCACTCCAGAGCCTGTTCGGCATCATTGGCGCCCATTACGGCGACGTCAAAGATCATCCGACCAGCAACATCACGCTTGCCGATCGGCATCCCGGCATGGATTACGACACGGTGTTCGGTGACGCGGGTCTCGGCTATCTGCTGGGCCCCATCGGATTCCTGAACGATGGCTCGCTGCGTGTTGAAATGCGCTATCGCATGGATTTTCATGACGAACCCACGCTGGGCATTGGCGGCGAAGACGATTTCGGCGACGTCGTCGCCAACGTCGGCTTGCTGATCCCCATCGGTTCCCAGCCCGAGCCGCCGGCCCCGCCGGCGCCCCCGGTGGAAGTGGTTCCCGTGGCACCCGCGCCGGTCGACAGCGACGGCGACGGCGTGACCGACGATCTCGACCAGTGCCCCGGCACACCTGCGGGCGAGCCTGTCAACGAAGTCGGCTGCCCGCTGCCCAAGAAGGAATGCAAGACGCCTGAACCTGGCCAGCCGGTCACGCTCGACGGTTGCGCTGCGGGTGACACCATCGTGCTCCGCGGCGTGAACTTCGAGTTCGACAAGGCTCGTCTCACCACCAATGCCCGCTCCATCCTCGATGGCGTGAGCGATGCCCTGTCCAAGGCACCGAGCATCAAGGTCGAAATCGGTGGCCACACCGACGCCAAGGGTACCGATGAGTACAACCAGAAGCTGTCCGACCGCCGTGCCAAGTCTGTCGTCGAATACCTGACGTCCAAGGGTATCGACGGGGGCCGCATGACGTCGAAGGGCTATGGCGAGTCTCAGCCGGTGGCCGACAACGAGTCGGATCAGGGGCGCGAGCTGAACCGTCGCGTCGAGCTGAAGGTCACGGAAGGCACCGCGACCGTGCTGTCGCCTGTCCCGGCGCCGAGCACCGACAATCAGCCGGGTGACACCATCCCGGCCGAGTAAGCTCGGGCCAGTCACGGAAAGGCCGCGCCACCGCGCGGCCTTTCTGTTTGCGCCTTTGACCCGCCTCACCTCGCAGCCGATAATCGGCAGCGGTCCGGCGTGTCTCTTCGCGCAACCGCTCCGTTGTTGAAAGTCGTGTCGGGGTATAGCGCAGTCTGGTAGCGCGCCTGCTTTGGGTGCAGGATGTCGGGAGTTCGAATCTCTCTACCCCGACCATTTTTCCTCTACGCGAAAGCGTGGAATTACCGGTCGGCCTCAAGATAAATAGCCGTTCCCTGGCGCCGATGTATGGCATCGGCAGCTCCTAGTCGGTAGACTTTGCGGCTCGGCGGTGGCCGTAGCTCAGTTGGTAGAGTCCCAGGTTGTGATCCTGGTTGTCGCGGGTTCGAGCCCCGTCGGTCACCCCATTTTCCGAGCGGCGTTGCCGTTATCACGCGTCTGCCGGTTGGGCTCGGGTCTGGCCGCAATGAAGCGACAATCCCTTTCGAGTGGCCATTGACGTTAGGCCTGTTTTTAGCTGTGATGGAATTTGGCGTGAGAAGCCTGTCATTAGTAATGCAAACAACGGTCTGGCGCGCCGATGACGGCGCGCGTCAACACAGATGTCGCCTAGATTTGCACGCTGCTGCCTGAATCCCGCTGTTCCTTGTTGGCACGACGGCGTCGCGTTCGGGGTTGAGCGTGACGACGCCGATGGGCATCCAGTTTCGTCTCGCTCTGGACCATCGGCGCGGATAGCGCTGACGCGCTTGCTCATACAGGCCGCGGCGACGCGCCAGGATCGTCTTGTCCTCGCCGATGCGGCGCAGGGCTAGTGCCACGTAGCGCAGGGCGCTGTGGCGGTGATCGTGGTTGTACCAAGCCACGAAGCCGGCGGCCCAGCCCTGCGCCTGCTCGATCGATGAAAAGCCTTGCGCCGGAAAGCCGGGCCGGTACTTGGCCGTCCGGAACATCGACGGGCGAAGGCGTTGTCGTCCGAGACGCGCGGCCTGGGGAATACGACGGGACGATGCCCAGCCAGTGCAACATCGCCAGCACAATCGTCGCCTTGAGCACGCCGCCGTTGTCGCCGTGCAGCACCGGGCGCTCGACGTTCACGAGCACGCCCTCGGCCAGCGCCGCGCTAACCATCCCCCGGCAAAGCCTGGGGTTTTTAAAGTGTGAGCCGCTCAAAGCGGCTATGCGGGGACGCTAACGCGGCCCCGCTCCTGTCGACCCAAGCCTATCAGGATTTTTGTGTGATGAGCCATACACGGCCCATTGGGCAAGGAAGGACGTATGGCGAAGAAAGAAGCGGGACTATTTTCGGCTGGGCTGCTGGATCAGTTGCTGTCGGGGCGTGATCCGAAGTCGGTGGTGGACTCCGGCGGTCTGATCGGCGATCTAAAGAAGGCGCTGGCCGAGCGCATGCTCCATGCCGAGATGGACGTTCATCTGGATTCGGACGCTGAAGCTGGGACCGGCAATCACCGCAACGGCAGCAGCCCCAAGACGGTGCTCACGCCGGAAGGCCCGATGGAGTTGTCGATCCAGCGCGACCGCCACGGCCGCTTTGATCCGGCTCTGATCGCCAAGTACCGGCGCCGTTTTCCCGGCTTCGACGACAGGATCATCGCGCTCTACGCCCGCGGCATGAGCACGCGCGACATCCAGGGCCATGTGCGCGAGCTGTACGGCGTCGAGGTCTGTCCCGATCTGGTGTCGGCCGTCACCGATTCGGTGATCGACGAAGTCAGTGCCTGGCAGGCCCGGCTGCTGGAGGCGAGCTACGCCATCGTCTTCTTCGACGCGCTGCGGGTGAAGATCCGGGATGAGGGCCTGGTGCGCAACAAAGCCGTGTATCTGGCCATCAGCATGCGCCCTGGCGGGCACAAGGAAGTGCTGGGCCTGTGGATCGAACAGACCGAAGGCGCCAAGTTCTGGCTGCGCGTGATGAACGAGATCCGGGCGCGCGGCACCCAGGACATCCTGATCGCCGTCGTCGACGGCCTGAAGGGCTTCCCGGAGGCCATCACCGCCGTCTTCCCCGACACCGTGGTGCAGACCTGCATCGTGCATCTGATCCGTTATTCGATGCAGTTTGCGTCCTGGAAGGAGCGCAAGCCGATCGTCGCCGCGCTCAAGCCGATCTACCGGGCGGACAACGCCGATGCGGCCGCACGCGAACTGGAAGCTTTCGATCAGAGCCCTTGGGGGCGGAAATATCCGGTGATCGCGCAGAGCTGGCGGCGCAACTGGGAGGCCGTCATTCCGTTCTTCGCATTCCCAGCCGAGGTCCGCAAAATCATCTACACGACCAACGCCATCGAAAGCCTCAACGCATCCGTCAGGAAGGCCATCCGCAACAAGGGGCACTTCCCCAACGATCAGGCCGCCACCAAGCTGATCTGGCTGGCCCTGCGACACATCACCGAGAACTGGAAGAATCCGCCCATCACGTGGCACTCTGCCCGCGCACCACTCGCCATCCAGTTCGGCGACAGATTCTCACTCACCGATTGATTTCACCCACCGGCTCACACACGGAATTTCTGACAGGCCCCCTTCAGCTCCGCCTTGCCTCCGCGCAGGCCCGCATCGACCAGATGAACCGTGAGCCGCACGAAATCGGGCACCGTCGCCGCATCCCCCTGAAGAAGTTCGGGGAGAACCAGAGCAAGGGATTCGCCGGCGCGATCAAGTCCGAAATCCTGAAGCCTGGGAGCCCGCACGCGAAGAGCTACCTGCTGGCGCTGGTGTCCGGAATCCGCATCGGCCCCGACGGCGGACACCTGCAGGGGAACCAAGCCGACATGACGGGTGCGATGTCCGGCTGGCGCCCCGATAACCCGGAGCTCGTGGGGCCCAGACACTTGTCAAGTTGGCGCGCCCGGAGGGACTCGAACCCCCGGCCGATCGCTTAGAAGGCGATTGCTCTATCCACCTGAGCTACGGGCGCGAACACGAAAGTTTAATCCAGTACCGTCGCGACATCCTCGGTGCGAAGCTGGGTGTACCGCTGCAACAGACCCGCTTCTGCATCGAAGCGGTCGAGGCGGTGCTGCACTGCTACGGCAAGCCCGAGATCTTCTACGCCGATCAGGGCAGCCAATTCACCAGCCTGGCCTTCACCGATCTGCTGAAAGACAACCGCATCGCGATCAGCATGGATGGCCGCGGCTGCTGGCGCGCCAACGTCTTCGTCGAGCGGCCGTGGAAGTCGATCACGTACGAGAAGGTCTACCTGCACGCCTACGACTCGGTCACCCACGCGAAAACTCGCTCGGCCGCCACTTCGATTTCTACAACGCGCGCCGACCCCACAGCAGCCTTGATCGCAAGACACCGGATCAGGTCTACTTCCAACCACTGCCCCTGGCCTGGCCAGCTTAAAACCCCGCAGAATTTCAACTTATAAAATCAGGCCCAGATGTACAGAGGAACGGGGCCAACTCTCGCCCTGAAACACCCCGGCGCAACCCGCCCGCTGCGTCCCGTAGCAGATTCCCCAATTGCACGCGCGCCAAAGCGCATTATCGTGGGCACCCCGGCGCACAGCCCGCCGGACCGATGCACCGCAGCCAACGACAAGGCCGGCACGACCGGCCACCCAACCGGAGACCCGCTCATGCTCGACAACCCCTACTACAGCCAGGACGTCCATGGCCCGTTCCAGCTCTACGACCTGGGCGATTTCGGGCTGGAGGACGGCGGCACCATCCGCGGCTGCAAGCTGGCCTACGCCACCTTCGGCACACTCAACGCGGCCAAGGACAACGCCATCCTGATCACCACCTGGTTTTCGGGCACGAGCAAGATCATGGAGCAGGTCTACGTGGGCGAAGGCCGCGCGCTGGACCCGAAGAAATACTTCATCGTCATCGTCAACCAGATCGGCAACGGGCTGTCCAGCTCGCCGCACAACACGCCGTTTCCCGGCGGCATGGCGAACTTCCCGCGCGTGCGCATCGGCGACGACGTGCGTGCGCAGCACCAGTTCCTGACCACCCAGTTCGGCATCAGGAGCCTGGCGCTGGTCACCGGCGGCTCCATGGGCGCGCAGCAGACCTACGAGTGGGCGGTGCGCTACCCGGACATGGTGAAGCGCGCGGCGCCGATGGCCGGCACGGCCAGGAACACGCCGCACGATTTCCTGTTCGGCCAGATCCTGATCGAGGCCATCACCTCCGACCCCAACTGGAACGGCGGCTGGTACGGCTCCGCGGCCGAGGTGCGCAACGGCCTGCTGCGCCACGCCAAGATCTGGGGCGTGATGGGCTGGAGCACGGAGTTCTACGCGCAGGGCCGTCCGCGCGCGCTGGGCTTCTCTTCGCTGGACGACTTCGTGGCCAATTTCATGAACGGGTACTTCGGCGTCATGGACCCCAACGACCTGCTGTGCATGGCCTGGAAGTGGCAGCACGGCGACGTGAGCCGCCACACCGGCGGCGACCTGGCGCAGGCGCTGGGGCGCATCAAGGCCAAGACCTTCGTCATGCCGGTGTCCACAGACATGTTCTTCCCGGTCAGCGACTGCGCGGCCGAGCAGAAGCTGATTCCCGGCAGCGAGCTGCGGGTGATCCAGAGCATCGACGGCCACCTGGCCCTATTCGGCGCCGATGCGGGCTTTGCCGCGCAGATCGACCGCCA
The DNA here is from genome assembly GCA_052386745.1 of Panacagrimonas sp. Taxonomy (GTDB): domain Bacteria; phylum Pseudomonadota; class Gammaproteobacteria; order Nevskiales; family Nevskiaceae; genus Panacagrimonas. The sequence goes on from JBQTJW010000020.1 coordinate 34,805, forward strand.
CTTCGGGGAACTGCTGGCGACGGCGGCCTAGCGCCACGACCTTCCGCGCCACCCGGCCCGGGCGGCGCTCCCCTTTCGACAGGCGAGTGAAGTCGCGCCCGGCGCCGCTGCGCCGGGTTTTTCTTTCGCCTGATTCCACGCCATGACGCCTGCCCTGTCGGACCCGCGCATCGTCGCGGCCTTTGCCACGCTGTACCTGGTCTGGGGCTCCACCTACCTCGCCATGCGCGTGATGGTGGAATCGCTGCCGCCGTTCCTGGCGGCCGGCGCGCGCTTCTGCGTGGCCGGGGTCTGCATGGTGGCGTGGTCGCTGGCGCGCGGCGGGCGGCTGCCGCGCACGCGGCGCGACTGGATCACCCTCAGCGTCACCGGCACCATGATGCTGGTCGGCGCCAACGGCCTGGTGGTGTGGTCCGAACAGTGGGTGTCGTCCAGCCAGGCGGCACTCATCATCGCCACCGCGGCGCTGTGGATGGGCTGGATGGGCACGCTCGGCGCGCAGGGCCAGGCGCTGTCGCGGCGCACGGTGGTCGGGCTGGTCGCGGGATTCCTGGGGGTGGGCGTGCTGGTGGGCGACGGCATGCGCCTGTCGCTGGCGCCTTGGACGGCGTACGCTGGGCTGCTGACCTCGGCATTCCTGTGGTCGCTCGGGTCGATCGTGTCCAAGCGGCGTCCGGTGGCGTGCTCGGCATTCGTCAGCGCATCGGTCCAGACGCTGATTGCGGGCGTGGTGCTGCTGGCGCTCGGCCTGGGGCTGGGCGAACAGGTGCGCTGGCAGTGGGAGACGCGCTCGCTGCTGGCGCTGCTGTACCTGATCGTGTTCGGATCGTTCGTGGCCTACGGCTGCTACGTGTGGTTGGTGCACCAGGTCACGCCGGCGCAACTGGGGACCTACGCGTACGTGAATCCGGCCGTGGCCGTGGTGCTGGGCTGGTGGCTGCTGGACGAAGGCTTCTCGCGCATGCAGATTGCGGGCACCCTCATCATTCTCGCGAGCGTCGTTGCCGTGACCCTGAGCACTCCCATCAGCCGTCCGCGGCCCGCCGCATGAACTGGCGCCCTGCCCTGTTCGGTCTCGCCCTGGGCCTGGCCACGCTGGCCGCGGCGGCGGCCAAGCCCCCGTCGGGGAAGGAAAGCGTGGTGCGCTTCGGCAACGGCCCGGAAGTGGAAACCCTGGACCCGCACAAGGCCGAGGGCGTGGCCGCCGCCGACGTCCTGCGCGACCTCTACGAGGGCTTGGTGACGGAATCGCCGGACGGCTCGCTCATTCCCGGCGCCGCCGAGAGCTGGACCGTTTCCGACGACCTGCTGCTGTACACCTTCCGCCTGCGCGCCAACGGCCGCTGGTCCAACGGCGATGCGGTGACCGCGGACGACTTCGTGGCCGGCCTGCGCCGCAGCGCCGACCCCGCCACCGGCTCCAACTATTCGCAGATCCTGGCGCCCATCCAGAACGCCGAGGCGGTGATCGCCGGCCAGATGCCGCCGGAGAAGCTGGGCGTGGACGCGCCGGACGTGCGCACCTTGCGCATCCACCTCAAGGGGCCCACGCCCTACCTCCTGGGGCTGCTGGTGCACGCGTCCACCTACCCCATCCACCGCGCCAGCCTGAAGCAGTACGGAGCGCAGTTCGCGCAGGCCGGCAAGCTCGTGGGCAACGGCGCCTACCGGCTGGTGGAGCGCGTGGTGCAGTCGCACCTGATGATGGAGCGCAACCCGTTCTACTGGGACAACGCGCATACCTCGATCGACCGCGTGTACCGCGTGAACACCGAGGACATCAACTCCGAGTTCAAGCGCTTCCGCGCGGGCGAGCTGGACTGGACCTCGCAGATCCCGGCCAGCCAGGCGGACTGGATCCGCCAGAACATGGGCGACGAGCTGAGCACGCACACCTACCTGGGCGTGTACTACTACGGGCTCAACCTGCTGCGGCCGCCGTTCAAGGACAACCGCGCGCTGCGCCAGGCGCTGACGCTGGCCATCGACCGCGACATCATCACCCGCAAGGTGCTGACCACGGGCGAGCAGCCGGCCGAATCCTGGGTGCCGCCGGGCGTGATCGGCCACCGCAGTTCCCCGGCGATGTGGGCCGGCTGGAACCGCGAGCAGTGCCTGAAGGAGGCGCGCCGCCTGTACGCCGAGGCCGGCTATTCCGCCGAGCACCCCGCGCGCGTGGAGATCCGCTACAACACGCATGACGACCACAAGAAGATCGCCACCGCCGTGGCCGCCATGTGGAAGCAGTGGCTGGGCGTGGACACCGTGCTGATCAACGAGGAATGGAAGGTGTACCTGCAGAATCGCCGCCTCAAGCGCGAGACGCAGGCCTTTCGCGCGGGCTGGATCGGCGACTACAACGACGCCAATTCCTTTCTGGAAATCATGCAGTCCAGGCACGGCCTCAACGACACCGGCTACGCCAGCGCCGCCTACGACGAGCTGCTGGCGCGCGCCTCGGTGGAACCCGACGCCCGGCGCCGCGAGCAGTTCATGCACGACGCGGAAAAACAGTTGCTGGACGACCTGCCCGCCATTCCCATCTATTTCTACGTGACGCGGCACATGGTGTCGAAGCGCCTGGTGGGCTGGCAGGGCAACATCATGGACCACCATCACACGCGCTACATGCGGCTGCTGGACCATGATCCGGAGCCGCCCACAAGGGCCGCGGCCACGCCGTGAATTCCGCCCCTTACCGTTCTTCTCCCGCCAGCCTCGCCACGCCCCGACATGCACCTCGCCATCTTTGACCTGGACCACACCCTGCTGGCCGACGACAGCGACTACCTCTGGGGCCGCTACATGGTGGAGAAGGGGTTGGTGGATGGCCCCACCTACGAAGCGCAGAACGAGGTGTTCTACCGCCAGTACCGCGACGGCACGCTCGACATCCACGAGTTCTCGCGATTCTCGCTGGCGCCGCTGGCGGCTCATCCGCTGGCCGAGATGCTCGCGTTGCGCACGAGGTTCGTGAAGGACAAGATCGAGCCCTTGGTTGCGCCGCTGGCCCCGGCACTGCTGGAAAAGCACCGCGCGCAGGGCCACACACTGCTGATCATGACGGCCACCAACCGATTTATCACCGAGCCCATCGCCACCTTGCTCGGCGTGGACCACCTGATTGCCACCGATCCCGAATTCGTCGACGGCCGCTACACCGGCAGGCTTGCCGGCATCCCGAACTTTCGCGGTGGCAAGGTGCAGCGGCTGGACCTGTGGCTGGCGCAGCACGGCATCGAGGCGCCGCACATCCACTTCTACAGCGATTCGCACAACGACCTGCCGCTGCTGCTGCGCGCCCACGACGCCGTGGCTGTCGATCCGGACGCCACCCTGCTGGCCGAGGCGACGCGCCGCGGCTGGCCGGTCATCAGCCTGCGCGGCAGCCCGCTCTCGGCAGCGGGCTGACCGGGCTTTGGGGCGCCGCGCTCAGTAACGCGCCAGCCAGCCCGAAAGTTTGGGGTAGCGCGAGCGGAACTTGGCCAGGGCCGCGTCGGCCTGCGCGCGCGAGGCGTAGCGTCCCGTTCCAACCCGGAATCCAGCGCCCTTGCCGTTCTGGTAGGCGCGGACTTCCGCCTGGTGCACACCCTGCGCCTTGAGACGGGCCACTTCCGTTTCCGCCGCCTGGCGGGTGCTCAGCGAGGCCAGCACGATGCTCCAAGCGGCGTTGCCTGAATCCGCTTTGGCCACCGGCGCCGCGGCGGTCTTCGGCGGAACGACCGGATCCGCAGGCGGCTGCTTCTGCGGCTTGGCGCGCCTTTCAGCCACGGTAGGTCTCGCTGGCTCCGGCGGCTCGGCCTGCGCAGACTGTTCGGGTGCCGGTTCGGGCGCCGATTCGGGCGACGATTCGGCAGCGGCCGTCGAAACCGGGCCGGCGGGCGCCGGCTCGCGATGCTCATCCGCGGGAACGGCTCCGGGTTCGGGGGTGGCGGACTCTGGTTTAGCCACCGTCTCAGGCTTGAGGCTCACCGGCGGCTCCGGCGCCCAGCCGACTTCGGCTGCGTCCGCGGCGTCCGCCGCGTCCGCTGGGTCGACCGTGACGGCGGTCAGCAGGATGCGTTCGGTCAGCACGTTGGGCGGAACCACCGTCCACGCCGACTTGGCGTTGCTGAGCCGCAGGCACTGGCCGGGCATGTCGATACGGCTCAGCTGCTCGCCGCGCTTCACCTCCACGTACCCTGCCGACACCATGCACACCTGCGTCACCGCCGCGGTCTGCTGGGCCCATGCCTCGGCCCCGGCAATGCGCACCCGCAACTCACCGAGGTTGAGGCGTACGTCGCGCGAGTTGCCACCCGGAACGGCCCGCGCGTCGATGTGCATCTCGCCCTGAGAAAGACGCACGCGGACGACGGACGCCTCGAAGCTGTGAAGCAGGAACTCGGCGTCGCTGCCGACAAACAGCGTGGCAGCGCCGTTGACAGCCAGTTCGACCCGCCCATCCCCTCCGGTCTGCATGCGAGTCCCGCTCCCCACTTCCGCGCCCGAAACCACGGGCGCGATCGACTTTTCCAGCCGCCTCCCAACTTCACCCTGCAGGCGACTGACCGTCACGGCTCCCGCAGCCGCCCGGGCATTCGGCGCGAGGACGGACATGAGTAGTACCGCCGGCAAAAGGCGCAGCAAAGAGGGTCGCACGGGCTTCGGGAACGGTTGGTGAAGGCTGGAAAAAGTGGACGGTAAGAGCTTCACGCCGCGCTTGGCAACCCCGGGTCATTCGGCGCCGATAAGGCGGTGCTAGCATTTGCGCCCGGCCAGAATTGCCATCGAATTTCCCGCAAGAAAACACCCGTCATGCCCGTCCCGTCCGCTGAAGAACCCCCCGACGGTTGCCGTCAATGAGCCCCTGGCAGCCGGGCCCCAGGAACGTACCGACAAGCCGATGTTCTGCCCGGTGGGCCCGGGCGGCCTGCGCCCCTGGCTCGCTCGCCGAGCCCTGCAGCCGAGGGTCTGCATGAGCGGGCTGGTCGTGGTCGACAGCCGCGCCGACTGGCCCTTGCAGATCCCCGGCATGCAGATCGTCACCGCCTGGGAATACCTTTCGCTGCAGCAGGACAGCGTGGCGCGCAATGCCCGCGTCTACAACCTGTGCCGCAGTTTCGGCTACCAGACCACGGGCTATTACGTGTCCCTGCTGGCCGGCGCGCGCGGGCACCGGCCGCTGCCGGACATCACCACGATCCAGGATCTCAAGCTGGCGGAGAGCCCCTCGGTGCTCAACGACGAGATCGAGAAGCTGATCCAGACCAGCCTTGCGCGCATCGGGTCGGCCGAGTACGTTCTAAACGTCTATTTCGGCACCTCGCCGTCCAAGCGACACGAGCGGCTGGCGCGGGCGCTGTTCAACGTGTTCCCGGCGCCGCTGCTGCAGGCCACGTTCGTCTACCGCGGCGACGAGTGGCGCGTGGACACGCTGGGGCCGATCGCCCTGGGCGAGGTTCCGGCCTCGCACCACGAACTCATGTACCAAGCGGCGCGCGATTACTTCACGCGCCGGCGCATGCCGCGCACCAAGAAGGATTCGGCGCGCTACGACCTCGCCATCCTGGTCAACGAGGACGAGAAGGAACCGCCGTCCAACGCGCGCGCGCTGAAGCTCTTCGAGAAGGCGGCGGAGCAGCTCGGCTTCGAGGTGGACTTCATCGACAAGTCCGATTACGGGCATGTGGCGGAGTTCGACGCGCTGTTCATCCGCGAGACCACGGCGGTCAACCATCACACCTACCGCTTCGCGCGGCGCGCGGCGCGCGAGGGGCTGGTGGTGGTGGACGACCCGGTCTCCATCCTGCGCGCGACCAACAAGGTGTTCCTGGCCGAGCTGATGGACCGGCACCGCATCCCGCAGCCCAGGACCTTGCTGATCCACCGCGGCAACGTCAATCACGTGGCGCGCGAGCTGGGTTTCCCCTGCGTGCTCAAGCAGCCGGACTCGCAGTTCTCCAAGGGCGTGATCAAGGTGGAGACCGAGGCCGAGCTCAAGCGCGAGACGCGCGACCTGCTGGAACGCAGCGATCTCATCATCGGCCAGTCGTTCGAGCCCACCGAGTACGACTGGCGCGTGGGCGTGCTGGACGGCGAGCCGCTGTACGCCTGCCGCTACTACATGGCGCAGGGCCACTGGCAGGTGGTCAAGCGCGAGGGCGGCAAGAAGCACGAGGGCAACCACGAGACCATCGACGTCAAGGACGTGCCGAAGAACGTGCTCCAGATCGCGGTGCAGGCGGCGCGCGCGGTGGGCAACGGACTGTACGGCGTGGACCTCAAGCAGTTCGGCAACGTGGTGAAGGTGGTGGAGGTCAACGACAACCCCAACATCGACTTCGGGGTGGAGGACCTGTTCCTCAAGGCGGTGCTGTACCGCAAGGTCATGGAATTCTTCGTGCGACGGCTGGAGGCCCGCACCCGCGAGCAGAACCGGTGAGTGCACCGGCGGCCGCCTCCGTGCAACTGCGCGCGGCGACGATGGCCGACATCGACGCCTTGCTGAAGCTGGAGAGCCTGTTCCCTTCGGACCAGGTCTCGCGGCGCAGCTTCCGCCGGTTCATCCACTCGCCGTCGGCGCGCGTCATCGTGGCGACGCGCGCTGAGCGTGTCGTGGGCAACCTGATCCTGCTGCTGCGGTCGCGATCAGGCCGGTCGCGCATCTACTCGATGATCGTCAGCCCCGATACGCGCGGTCTGGGGCTGGGCGTATCACTGATCCATGCGGCGATGGACGCGTCGCGCGAGGCGGGCCGGTCGATCATCGGCCTGGAGGTGCGCGCAGACAACATCGCCGCCAAGGCGCTGTACGAAAAGCTGGGGTTCCAGGTCACAAGCCATCTGCCCGGGTTCTACGACGACGGTGCCGATGGCCTGCGCATGGAGCGGAAGCTTTAGACCGTCCCGATCGTGCGCCTTTGCCGGGCGCTGAAAACAGAACACCCGGGGTCCGCACGGGGCGGACACCGGGTGTTTTCGTATCAGCCGCTTACTTTGCGTCGAGCAGCCGGAACTCCACGCGGCGGTTGATGGCCCGACCTTCCGCCGTGGCGTTCGTCGTCTTGGGCTGCGTCAGACCATAGCCCCTGGACACGAGCTGGTCAGGCTTGACGCCCTGCGAGACCAGGTAGGCCACGACCGACGCGGCGCGGCGATCCGACAGCAGCAGGTTGTAGATCTTGGTGCCGATGCTATCGGTATGGCCCGCCACTTCCGCACGCACCGTGGGGTTGGCCGTGAGGATGCGCGCCGACTTGGCGAGGATGACCTTGGACGGTTCGGTCAGGATGGAAGAGTCGAAGGCGAAGTTCACGCCCGTGAGAACGACCACTTCCTTCTTGGCGCAACCGGCGCCGTCGACGGGGGTGCCGGGCGGGGTGTCGGGGCAGAGGTCGTCGGCATCGGGCACGCCATCGCCGTCGCTGTCCAGCGGTGCCTTGGCAACTTCGACCGGAATTTCCTCCTCAGCCGGGCACGGCGAACCCTTGTCCGCCTCCCCGCCCCCCAGCGATTCCAGCGAGGGAAGGTCGGCGCGGGTGATGCCGATGGCCTGGCGGATACCCCCCATCCCGGCCAGCGTGCGGGCCGACGCAATGGAGTAATCGAAATTGCCGTTGACGAAGGCGCGCTGGGCCTGGAAGTACTCGTTGTCGGTATCCAGCAGGTCGAGCAGCGAACGCTGGTTGATCTGGAACTGGTCCAGGTACGCCGTGCGCGATTTCTCGGTCGTTTCCTTGTGGACCTTCAGGTACTCGAGCTGGCTGGAGATGCGCTGGTGGTCGTTGAAGGCGATGCGCAGATTCTGGCGCACTTCGCGGCAGGTGCTCTCACGGCGATTTTCCGCAACCGAGATCAGGTCCTGCGACTGGTCGATGGCGGCCTTGTCGGATCCGCCGTTGAACAGGTTGTAGCTCATCACCACTTCGGCGCGCGCATCGGAGGTGTTGCCTTCGATGCGGTCAATGTCGTCGCCGTATTCACCACGCAGGCGCAGATTCACGCGCGGGTGGTAGAGGCTGCGCCGATTGGCCAGCTGCTCGTCTGTCGCGCGGATGTTTTCCGTTGCAGCTGCCAGGGCCGGATGCCCCTTGTAGGCCAGCTCCAGTGCCTCGACCGCGTTGGCGGGCAGGGGAGACTTGTTGTGCTCCGGCGGGGCGAGGTTGGCCGCGGGCCACTCGCCGATGATGCGCTGATAGCGCGCACTGACGTCGTGCAGATTGCTTTTCTCGATGGTCAGGTTGGACTCGGCCAGCGCAAGACGGCCGTTCGACTGCTCGAGATCCACGGAGCGTCCGACGCCGGCACCCACCTTCTGCTTGATTCGTCCCAGGACGCCGCGGTGACGTTCCACGTTCTGCTCGGCCAGCGCCACCAGTTCACGGTAGCGGCGCACGTCTTCATAGGCCCGGACGGCTTCCAGGCTGGTGCTCTCTGCCTGGTTCAACAGGTCGAAGTAGCGCTGGCGCTTGGTACGTCCCAGGCGCGCCACGTTGGTGCTGGTGGAGAACCCGTCGTACAGCAGCTGCGTGATGGTCAGGTTGACGGACGCGAGGTTGTAGTCCGTGCTGCGATTGATCCGGTCGATATCGTGATTCTCGTAGCCGGCCGAGCCGCCCAGATCGACACGCGGAAGAAACCCGCCTTCGGCGATCTTCTGTTCATCTTCGGCCGCCAAAAACGCATTCCATGCCGCTCCCACTTCCGGGTTGGTTGACAGCGCCTTCTGGGCCGCCGCCGCGGCGGTGGTTGCGGGCTCGGCCCACGCAGGCAGCGCGACCGCTGCGCACGCCAGCAAGGCTGCCGAGCGGGCGACGCGCGACATGGAAAAGGTTTTCATCATCATTCATCCCCTAGAGCAAGACTGGTTTGACGAATGGAGCGGCAACGGATGACGCTAACCCGGCGCCAAACTTCCACCCCGATATCATCTGCGTCGAACATTACGCCATTCACTCGCCGATCGGGAAGGGGAATTTCAGCAATTCCGTTCTGGTCCAGACTTTTGCTATCCAGTCCACCGGGCTCATGGCGCGTGCATGAGCGGTTGAAAGCCGGCGCCAAACGCGCTCTCCGGGCCTTGCTTTTTTCATGCTCGACGGTGCTCCTGTACTCGGCCTTGTACGGCGCCGCCAGCAATTCACTGGACGCGGAAAAGCTGCGGGCGGTCGCAGCCCAGCGGTACGGCGCCGCCGGACAGGAAGCGGCCAGCGACTGGTTGAGGCTCATTGCACTCGCGCGCGATCAGCCGCTGGACGAGCAACTGTCCCGCGTCAACGACTTTTTCAACGGTCGCACCCGTTTCGTGGCCGACGAGCTCGCATGGCATCAGTCCGACTACTGGGCCACGCCGCTGGAGACGATTGCAACGGGTCTGGGCGATTGCGAAGACTTCGCCATTGCAAAGTACATGAGCCTGCGCGTGCTGGGCATCCCGCAGTCCCGGCTCCGACTGATCTACGTCCGCGCGCTCGTGCCCGGCTCCGGCAGCACCCTGCCACAGGCCCACATGGTTCTGGGCTATTTCCCTGCCGCGAATGGCGAACCGAGGATTCTGGACAACCTCGTCGGCGAAATTGAATGGGCGTCCGCGCGTACCGACCTGACGCCGGTCTTCAGCTTCAACGACGAAGGACTGTGGGCCGGCAACATCAAGGCGCCCAGCGACCCGACGGCCAGGTTGTCGCGATGGCGCGACGTTCTGGCGCGCCTTCGCGAGGAGGGCTTCCCATAGACGTCTTCCGCATTTTCGGCATCCTTTACCAAGCGTCCCGTGGAGCAGGTTCATGTCGCTGAGCAAACAACTCTGGCTGGCCATCGTGGTGGTGATGACGCTCGCATTCGGCGGCACCTTCGCCGTGAGCACCGTGGCGGCGCGTCACTATTTCGAGCAGCAGCTCTTCGTGAAGAACGTGGACAACGCCACCGCGCTCGCCCTGTCGATGTCCCAGATGGGCAAGGACCTGGTGGCGCTTGAGCTCTTGTTGTCCGCTCAATTTGACGCGGGACATTACCGGTCGATCCGGCTCACGGGCCCGACCGGAACGGTGCTGATCGAGCGCCGCAACGACAGCGCCGTGAATGGTGTGCCGCCATGGTTCGTGTCTGCGGTGCCGCTCAGGGTGATGCCGGGCATCGCCCAGGTCCAGGACGGCTGGAAGCAGTTCGGAACCGTGGCGCTGGAAAGCCACGACCAGTACGCCTACGCCGAACTCTGGAGCGTGACGTTGCGCCAGCTGGGCTGGTTTACCCTTGCATCGCTCGGCGTGGGCCTGGTCGGCTCCGCACTGCTGCGACCGATCCTGCGCCCGCTGACCGCGGTCGTGGAGCAGGCGGAAGCCATCGGCGATCGCCGGTTCATCGTCCAGCCGGAGCCCCGGACCCTGGAGTTCCGGCAGGTCGTGCGGTCCATGAACACCCTGTCCAACCGCGTCCGGCAGATCGTGCAGGACGAATCGCAACGCGTGGAACAGCTGCGGCAACAGGCACAGCTGGACCCGCTGACCGGGCTGCGCAATCGGGAAACCTTCATGGCCGCCCTGGATGAGGCGCTTGGTGGCGACGAGGCGCATGCTTCCGGCGTGGTCGTGATCCTGCGCGTGGCCGGGCTCGCCGAACTCAACCGCGCCATCGGCCGCGAGGCGGTGGACCAACTGCTGCGCCGGGTAGCGGAACAGCTGAAAGTCACGGCGGCCGCGCAGCCGGTGCTCTGGACGGTCGCCCGGCTCGGGTCCTGCGACTTCGTCGTGCTCGCGCCGGGAGCCGACGACGCGCGGGCGGTCGCCAACCCGATGTGGTCGCAAGCGCAGATGGCGCTGGATCGGCCGGATTCCGACAGGGAGACGTCCGTCTGGGCAGGATGCGCAAGCTATCGTCGCGGCGACACGCGCGCCGCCATCCTGGCGCGCGTGGACGGCGCGTTGATCCAGGGAGAGCGCTCGGGCACCAGTGTCGCAATGGCCGACCCGCCGGCTTCTAGCTCCAGGCTCCCGGCCGACCTTGCCGCCTGGCGATCGGCACTGGATATCGCCGTCAACACCCACGGCCTTCGACTGGGTCATTTCCCGGTGATGGGCGTCGACGGAAACCTGCTCCACTACGAGTCTCCGCTGCGCCTGCGGATCGGCGACGAGTGGCTGCCCGCCGCCCAGTTCATTGCCTGGGCCGCGCGCCTGGGACAAATGCCAATGCTCGACGCGCTGGTCGTCGAGGTTGCCCTGCAGAAAATTGCGCTCCACGACACCGCCGTCAGCGTGAATGTTTCCGCAGAAGCAATCTGCGATCCAGACTTTGCCAGTACCGTGGCACGCCATGTCAGCCGGGTGCCGGGCCTCGCGCCGCGTTTGTGGCTCGAAGTGCCGGAGTACGGAGCGCTGCGTCACCTGCCCGCGTTCCGGAAGTTCTGCCAGATGCTCAAGCCGCTCGGCTGCAAGCTGGGCCTGAAGCAGGGCGGGCTGAATTTTTCGCGCATCTGGGAGCTGCACGACCTTGGCCTGGATACGCTCAAGCTGGACGGCACCATCGTGCGCAGCCTGAGCGAGGGCAAGGCGCACCCGCTGTTCCTGCGCAGCCTCTGCGTGGTGGCGCACACAATCGGGCTGAAGGCCATCGCGGTGGGTGTGAGTCGCGAGGACGATCTGCCGGTCCTCGCGGAACTCGGACTCGACGGGTTCACGGGTCCCGCCGTCCGAGTGACCGGATGACGAGCTGAGCAGAATTTTCTGGGCTAGATCGTGTCCTGCCCGTCGCTCAGCAGGTCGAGGCTGGCGGGCGTCATCCGCAAGCGGCGACGGGCCTGGAGTTTTTCCTGCACGCGTTCGGGGAGATCGGTCAGCTTGAGGACGTCCTTGTGGATGAGCACGTCCACCAGGTCTTCGACCACGCGGATCAGTGCGAGGTCCGACTCCAGAAACGCTGGCTTGCCGGGCAGCAGGAGCTGCACGAACGCTGCCAGATCGGGATGATCCGGCGCACAGCGTTCGTCATGGTCCGGCAGGCGGGAGGGGCTGATGGAAACGATCTGCCCCGCTCCGTCCCGCCGGACGTAAACGGCTCGCGCCTGAACCTGCGGCGCCGTGGTCATCCCGATCGCTCGCGGGTCCGCATCCGAATCAGTCCTTGATCAGCTTTCCGGCGTCAAGAAGCGACTGGATGATCTGGTGATCCGCCAGCGTTCCGCCGGCGGTCAGATCGACGCCTGCCAGCGCGATGCGCTGATCGACAGCCGCCTCGTTGAAACCGCCGGCGAATCCGCCGGTGCTGCTGATCTCGATGGTGGTGGTGTCGCCTGCGTGGTTGAAGTGCAGGTAATCATCCAGGCTGGCGGCACTTCCGGAATTCTCGCCCTGCAGGAGGTCACGGAGGTCGAGCGCATCACCGCCGCTGGTGATCGGGCCTGGATTGAAGTCGGTGATGGTATCGAGGGTGGCCGCCCCGAAGCCGGTGCCGGCACCCCGGTCGGAAAGGCGCCAGACAAACACGTCGGAATCCGCGCCGCCGGTGAGGCTGTCATTGCCCTGGCCCCCGAGGAGATGGTCGCGCCCGGCATCGCCGGTGAGCGTATCGTTACCGGCTCCGCCGCTGAGCGTGTCATCCCCGTCCCCGCCGTGGAGGACGTCGTTTCCGCCCTGCCCAAGAATCAGATCGGGACGACCATCGCCGGACAGAACATCATCACCGGCACCGCCGTTGACAATCGACTGGGGCGTGAGGCTGACGGTCAGCGAGCTGCGATCGGTGTCGCCGTCGTTGTCGGAAATCACGTAGTCCAGACGGTCGGTCCCAACGGCTCCGGTGTTCGGAGCCCGGTACAGATACTGGCCGCTATCCATGTCCACCACCCACCGCCCGCCCTGGGCCGTGGTGACCACGAGCTCGTGCGTGGCCCCATCGAACACGCCCCGATTGACCCCGGCCACGCTGATGCTTCCGCCTCCAGTGTCCGGGTCGAACGTGTAGGTGGTGCCGTCGATGGTCACGCTCTGGACGAAGCCACCGTCGGCACCGGGCCCGGTCAGGAGCCCACCACCCGTCAGCAGGTTTCCCGTGACCGGATCCGGCACGGTGCCGGTGACGACCGAGGTGAGCTGGTTGAAGTCCCGCACCAGCAAGGCGTCCGTACCCTGGGACGACTGACCGTCGTAGGAGAGCGGATTCAGGAAGAAACTGCTGACCGTATCCCCAAGGCCGATGGCATAAGACTGGATCCGGTTGACATTCAGGAAATTGAGATAGGCCGCCTCTTCGGCGCCCCCGATGCCGGTGCTGCCCCCGGGGCTGTTGGGCTCGCCATCGGAAATGAAGTAAGCCACGTTCTGGCCATTGGCGAGCGCGCCGCTGCTTCCGAATGCAGCCTGGGCTGCAGCAAGACCGGCGTCATAGTCGGTGCCCTGCGGACCCACGACTTGGGCAGCGAGTTGCGCCGTTGCAGTTGCCACATCCGTCCATTCCGTACCCAGTGCCTGACCGGTCGACGAGAACGTGACCAGCCGCACCTTGACGTCGCCGAGATTGTCGTAAGCGGTCAGAAGCTGGCGGATCGACTCCACCGCAGCCTCCAGGCGATTGAAGCCGGGAATGCCGCTGGCCCCGGCCATGCTGGTCGAGATATCCAGCACGATCAGGACGTTGGAGTTCGTCAGCCCCTGGTTGAAGGACTCTGCAGACGGCGTTTTGGGCGCATCGTCCTCGACCGCAATATTCAGCGTGCCGGTACCGACCCCGCCGTTCGCATCGGTCGCCGTGACGCCGAACTGAAGATTGAGAGAATCTTCTACCGCAGCATTCGGATGATCGATGGCACCCTGGAGGTTGAAGCTGTAATTCCCCGAGCCATCGATCGTGACCGTTGCAACGGCCTGCCCGCCTGCCGTGCCCACGAGCGTGCCCGTTCCCGATCCGGCCCACTGGATGGCCACGCCGTTGGAGGTCAGAGCACCGTCGGCAGGAGCGGTCAGTGTCACGGCGGTGATGGCATCGCCATCCACGTCCGAGATCGAAACCACACCGGTCGCCGTCGTATTGTTGGTGGTGTCGCTGACGCCGACAGAATCCGCGAGTCCGCCCGGCAATCCTTCCTCAGACACCGCGCCCGAAGCGGTACCGACAATCGGATTGTCGTTGACCGGGTCCACCGTCACGGTAACCGTCGCCGTGTCGGTGCCACCCTGCCCGTCGGAGATCGCGTAGGTGAAGGTGTCGGTGCCGTTGAAGTCGGCATTGGGGGTGTACACCGGATTGCCGGTGGCCGGGTCAATGGTCACGGTGCCGTGCTGGCCCTGGGTCACGCCGGTGATGGTCAGCGGGTCGTTGTCAGGGTCGCTGTCGTTGCCGAGCACGTCGATCGTGATCGGGGTGTCTTCATTGGTGCGGATCGCGTCGTCCACCGCGTCAGGCGGGTCGTTGACCGGATCCACCGTCACGGTGACGGTCGCCGTGTCGGTGCCACCCTGCCCGTCGGAGATCGTGTAGGTGAAGGTGTCGGTGCCGTTGAAGTTGGCGTTGGGGGTGTACACCGGGTTGCCGGTGACCGGGTCAATGGTCACGGTGCCGTGCTGGCCCTGGGTCACGCCGGTGATGGTCAGCGGGTCGTTGTCAGGGTCGCTGTCATTGCCGAGCACGTCGATCGTGATCGGGGTGTCTTCATTGGTGCGGATCGCGTCGTCCACCGCGTCAGGCGGGTCGTTGAACACCAGCGGCAGGATCGGCCGGTATACCAGCCCGCCATTTTCAAGGCCGCTGGTCGTCTCGCCCGAGACGGAATCGGCGTTTTCGACGATGCGCAGCAGCTGGACAAAAGTGTGCCCCTCGTTGCCGGGAATGACGCCGGCGGCTGTCGGGTCCAGCTCCTTGTTCAGGTCGCCCTGGCCGCGAAGCACCGCCTGGGTCAGCTTGTCGGCGCTGGCCAGCTGGGCTTCATCGGCGCCAGGAAAGCCAGTTGCCGACATCTCGGGCGTCAGGGCCACGACATGGCCCGGACCGATGGTTGCCGTGCCCCCGTCCGCCAGCTGCAGCACCAGGGTTCCACCGCTGGTGGTGAGGATGGTTTCGCCCACGTGGAGGACATCGCCCACCAGCAAGGCGCGAACCTTGCCGTTTCCGCCCTTGACCTCGACCACACCTTGGATCGCCTGCACCGTACCGATGATTTCGCCAGCCACTGGATTCTCCTGAGCGCTTCGAGCGCAGATATTTCAGGGGTCCAATCTAGCAACCGGACAACGCCGCGAATATTGGACCGAGGTACAAGCCAAACGGATTCAGCCTTCAGGTCCTGCGGCGAGGCCGGCGCGGCGAAGCACCAGCACGAGGTGGAGCCGATCCCGCACGGCCAGCTTCTCGAAGATTGAACCCATGTGCGCCTTGACCGTACGGGGCGTGATGTCGAGGCGCCGCGCGATCTCCTTGTTGGATGCACCCCCGACCACCTGCATGGCCACGGCGCGTTCGCGCGGCGACAGCGCGTCCAGGGATACCGCGTCAGACGCGGCCGCCGGCCCCACCACGCGGGCGACGGCGGCGGCGGTCCGGTTCATCAGCTCGGCACCCAGCCACAGGCCCCCGTGGGAGACCACCACGGCTAGCTGGCGCAGCATTTCCGGCGCCGCGAAGGCGTGGCAGTAGCCGCGCACGCCGGCACCGAACGCCCGCAGGCCCTCGTCGGCATTGGGGTTCAACGACAGGGCGACGAGCGCGACCGCGGGCCGCGCCACACGCAGCCGCGCGATCCACTCGGGACGGCCCGCGTCGATCCAGACCAGGCTGTCATCGCGGGCCCTGGCTATCGCTTCTTCGGGCCCGCTCAGGATCGCCAGATCGTCAAAGGCTTCGTGCCAACGCCCCTGCACCACCGGGGCGACAAACAGGTGCCCGCTCATCGTTCTCTCAGCGCGTTAGCGCGGGCCCGGAGCACCGGCTTGAGCAGGTACGACAGCACGGTCTTCTTGCCGGTGATGATGTCCACCTCGGCCACCATGCCCGGGATGATCGGCAGCTTCTCGCCAAGCGAACTCTCGTGCGTGCGCACGCGCACCATGTAGAACGGGTTCTTGTCTTCGTCGAACACCGTATCCACGCCGATCTGGTCCACGTCGGCCGTGAGCCCGCCGTATATCGCGAAGTCATAGGCGGTGAACTTGACCATGGCCGGCTGCTGCGGCCTGAGAAACGCGATGTCGCGCGGCACGATCTTGGTTTCCAGCATCAGGACATCGTCCAACGGGATGATTTCGACCAGGTCCTGGCCCGGCTGCACCACGCCGCCCACCGTGTTGACCAGCAGCCGCTTGATGGTGCCGCGGACCGGCGAGCGGACCTCGGCTTTCTCCACCCGGTCGACGAGCGCGCTGCCGGACTCGGTCAGGCTGTTGAGCTTGGCCATGGTCTCGGAAAGATCCGTCCGCCAGCGGTTGCGGAAGTTGAGGGTGTACTCCTCCACCTTGCGCAGCGACTCGGCCAGCGCGGACCGCGACACCTGGATCAACGTGCTGGCCTGGTTGCGTTCGCCGGTCAGCGCAGACACTTCCCGCTCCAGGCGCAAGACCTCCACTTCGGACACCGCGCCGCTGCCCACCAGCGGGCGCGTCACGCTCAGTTCCCGGTTTGCCAGCTCCAGGCCCTGGTTGGCCTGGTTGAGGCGGGACGTGGCGCCCTCGATCTCGCGCCGCCGCTGCTCGACCTGCTGGCGCGCGATCGCGATTCCCGCCTGGAGTTCATCGCGGCTGGATTCGTACAGGGCCCGCTCGCGCGTGACGATCTCGGGCACTTCGGAGGCCTCCGCCGGCGGAACGAACGGCGAGTCGGCCGTGAGCGCTTCCAGCCGGGCGGCCTTGACCCGCAGGGCAAGGTATTGCGAGCGGTTGTCGCGCAGGGTGGACTGGAAACGGGTCGGGTCGATCCGCAGGAGCACTTCGCCCGGCTCCACGTTCTGCCCGGCAGTGGCCTTGATCGCTTCGACCACGCCGCCGTCCACCGACTGCACGATCTGCAGCTGCGACGAGGGGATCACCCGGCCCTCGCCCCGGGTCACTTCGTCCACCTCGGCAAACGCGGCCCAGATCGTCATGCCGACGATCACCAGGCACGACCAGCGAAGCAGCGCGCGCGCGCGCAGGGGCTCCTGCTGCAAGCGCGCCCAGTCAGCGTCTGCACCCCAGCCCGCGTTCAGGTCGGGCGCGGCGGGGACCCAATCGCGTACCAGCCGCTCGACCCAGGGCGAGGACGGCGACTTGAGACCGGCAAGCAATCGCGCCCGGCCTTTTTCGGCCCACTTGCGGACGCCGTTCCGGGGCGGTTCCAGCGGCAACTGTGGTGCGTTCATCAACCGGCCTTTTCGATCTGTCCGCTGCGCAGGGCGGACACCACGCGCTCGCGCGGGCCGTCGGCCACGATGCGCCCCGAATCGATCACGATCAGCCGGTCCACGAGTTCCAGCAGGGCGTTGCGATGCGTGACGATCAGCACGGTCTTGTGGCCCATGGAAGCGGCAAGCCGCTGGCGCACGGTTTCTTCCGTGCTGTGATCGAGCGAACCGGTGGGTTCATCCAGCAGCAGGATCGGGGGGTCGCGCAGAATCGCCCGGGCCAGGCCCACGCCCTGCCGCTGTCCGCCGGACAGGGTTTCGCCGCGCTCGCCCACCACCATGTCGAACCCGCGCGGATGGGTGTTCACGAATTCTTCGATGCCCGCAATCCGCGCGGCGCGCACCAGCGCGGCATCGTCCGACAGCGGCGCGGTCATGCGCAGGTTCTCGCGGAGGCTGCCGTAGAACAGCGTCACGTCCTGGGATACATGCCCGATGCCACGCCGGAGTTCGGCCGGATCGAGCTGGCGCAGGTCCACGCCGTCGATCAGCACCGCGCCCTGATCGGGCTGGTACAAACCCAGGATCAGCTTGTTGAGCGTCGATTTGCCCGAGCCCACGCGCCCGAGAATGGCCACTTTCTCCCCGGCGCGGATATGCAGGCTGACGTTGCGCAGGGCCGCGATTTCCTGCCCTGGATACTTGAAGCTCACGTCCTTGAACACGATGTCGCCGCTCAGGTTGGGGCGGCTGACGAAACTCGAGTTCTCCGGGCGTTCCACCGGCTTGCCCATGATCTGGCCGAGCGAATCGAGCGCGGTCTGTGCGTTGTGATATTGCAGCATCAGCCCAGCCATCTGCCCCAGCGGACCCATGGCGCGCCCGGACAGGAACGTGCTGGCAATGAGCCCGCCCATGGACAGCTTCTGGTCGATGATGAGGTACACGCCCAGCACCACCAAGCAGACGTTGACCAGCTGCTGCACGAACTGCGAGGCGGTCAACGTGGCCGTGGACAGCAGCCGCAGGCGCGTGGAGGTCTGCGCAAGGTGGGTGGCGCTTTCCTCCCAGCGGCGCTGCATGATGCCTTCGGCGCCGACCGTCTTGATGGTTTCCAGCCCCACCAGGCTTTCCACCAGCGTGGCATTGCGCAGCGCCCCGGCGCGGTAGGTGGTCTCGGTGAGCGCGCGCAGCGGTGCCTGCATGGTCCAGGCGTACACCGCCACGATGAGGATGCCCACCAGCGGCGGGATCACCAGCGGCCAGGCAATCCAGCCGATCACGATGAGAAAGATCAGGGCGAACGGCAGGTCGATCAGCGTGGTGACGCTGGCCGAGGTGATGAAATCCCGCACCTGTTCGAACGAGCGCAGGTTGGCCGCGAAGGAGCCGGCCGACACTGGCCGCTCGCTCATGCGCAGGCCCAGCACCCGTTCCATGATGTAGGCCGACAGGCGCACGTCGACGCGGTTGCCCGCCAGGTCCAGGAAGTGGCTGCGCACGTTGCGCAGGATGAGGTCCCCGACGAGCACGAAGGCCACGCCAATGGCCAGGACCCACAGCGTTTCCAGGGCCTGGTTCGGCACCACCCGGTCGTACACATTCATCACGAACAGCGGCATCGCCACGGCAAACAGGTTGATGAGTGCCGCCGAAAAAAGCGCGTCCCGATACAGCAGGCGATTCTCCTGCATCACCCCCCAGAACCAGTGGCGATGTCGCTGCTGGCCCACTTCCGGCGCACGTGCATCGAAGCGGAATTCCGGACGGATCAGTACGAAGGTGCCGCTGAGGCGCGCCTCGAACGCATCCATGGGCTCCTGGACTTCAGCCCCGTCCTGGGCCGGATCCCGCAAGCGCGCCATCCCTCGCTCGTGGTCCAGC
Organism: Panacagrimonas sp.; assembly: GCA_052386745.1. Classification (GTDB taxonomy): domain Bacteria; phylum Pseudomonadota; class Gammaproteobacteria; order Nevskiales; family Nevskiaceae; genus Panacagrimonas. The sequence continues at coordinate 53,970 of JBQTJW010000020.1, forward strand.
TCCAGCACCACCAGCGCCGTCTCCGCCTTGGTGAACGCGAGCAGCGGCATCTGCTTGTTGCTGAACGCCTGCAGTTGGGTCTGCATGAACTGGAGTGCCAGCCCCGCCCGCGCCGCTGCGCGCGGCAGGAGCGCGGGTGTCAGTCGCCCCTCCACCAGCGGAAGCCCGGCCACCACGGCATCCCGACTCATCGGCCGCCCATGCCCCAGCGCCACCAGCAGCAAGCATTCCAGCAAGGTATCAACCAAGTTTTTTTTGTCCAAGGCGTAATGGGAAGCGGCTTCCGAACCGGCGGCGGCATGGGCCGGGCAGCGTTCGGCAAGCGTGATGGTGCCGCATCCGAAGCGACTTGCGTTCAGAAATCCCGATCAAGCGCTCGCTGGGCCGCATCAATGGCGCGTCGGAATGCTGACGCGGCTCACGCAGCGAGGCCCGTCCTGCGGAGCGCGTTCACGACCCGTTTGCCGGGACCACTCCGAGCGCTCGATCAGCGCCGGGTGAGGGACCCCAGCAGGCCGCGCAGCAGCATCCTTCCCACCTCCCGGCCCACGGACGAGGCGACGCTGCGGGTGGCGCTCTTCACCGCGGACTCCAGCACGCTGTCAGTGCGGCGACTGGCGCCTGCCCCGCGCGGCCGCGGCCAGGCGCGATTGACCTCGCGCGCCCAGTCGTCCCTGCCCGAGTTCCCGTCCATGGTTGCCTGTCCCGCGCTGCCGGCCCGTTGCGCGAGCAGTTCGTAGGCCGACTCGCGGTCGAGCGCTTTCTCGTACCGTCCCGCCACCGGGCTGCGGCCGAGGACCAGCTGCCGCTCGGCAGGGAGAAGTGCGCCCATGCGTGAACGTGGCGGGCGGAAGAGGGTGCGCTCCACCACGCCTGGCACGCCGCCTTCCTGGAGCGTGGACACCAGGGCCTCGCCCACGCCGAGCGTGGTGATGACCTCTTCGACATCCAGGCGGGGATTGGGCCGGAACGTCTCCGCAGCCGCCCGCACGGCCTTCTGATCCCGCGGGGTGAATGCGCGCAGTGCGTGCTGCACCCGATTGCCGAGCTGTCCAAGCACGGCGTCGGGCAGATCGACGGGATTCTGGGTCACGAAATAAATGCCCACGCCCTTGGATCGGATGAGCCGCACCACCTGTTCGATCTTGTCCAGCAGCGCTTTCGGGGCGTCCTTGAACAGCAGGTGGGCCTCGTCGAAGAAGAACACCAGCTTCGGCTTGTCCAGGTCGCCGGCTTCAGGCAGTTCTTCGAACAGTTCGGCGAGTAGCCAGAGCAGGAAGGTGGCGTAGAGGCGCGGCCGCTGGTAGAGCTTGTCAGCAGCCAGGATATTCACGATGCCACGGCCCGACAGGTCGGTGCGCATCAGGTCGGCGAGTTCCAGCGCCGGTTCGCCAAAAAACGCCGCGCCGCCTTCCTGTTCCAGCGCGACCAGCCCGCGCTGGATCGCCCCCACCGATGCCGTGCTGATGAGCCCGTACTCGCTTCCGAGCTGCCTGGCATTTTCCGCGACATGCGCCAAGGCCGCGCGCAGGTCCTTGAGATCCAGCAGCAGCAGACCCTGATCGTCACACAGCTTGAACACCAGCGTCAGCACCGCTTCCTGTACGTCTGACAGGTCGAGCAGCCGTGCCAGTAGGCTGGGTCCCATGTCAGACACGGTGCCGCGAACCGGGTGTCCCTGCTCGCCGAACACGTCCCAGAACACCGCGGGACAGGCTTGCGGTGCGTAACCCGCGAATCCGACCTGCGATGCACGTTCGGCAAGCCTGGGCTGGAGTTCTCCCGGGGCTGCAATGCCGGACAGGTCGCCCTTGATGTCCGCCGCAAAGACCGGGACGCCGAGGTCCGAAAATCCTTCGGCCAGCACCTGGAGCGTGATGGTCTTGCCGGTTCCGGTGGCGCCGGCAATCAGGCCGTGCCGGTTGGCGTAACGCGCCAGGATGAGCTGGGGCGTTTCACCCTTGCCGATCAGTAGTGAGTCCATGAGGTCGATCCCGATGAGATTCCGTCCGCTTATCGTGCCGTATCGACCACCGCAATGACGATGACTCACGTCCCGTACGATCATCCATACAGTACCGAGGCTTGCGTTCCCGTGTCTCAAACTTTGAAGTGCTCGCAATGAGCCAGTCCAGGAGAAATTTCATGAAGCCGATGCTACGGATGTCCATTGTCTTGGCCTGCGCGGCCGCCTGGGGGTCGGGGCCAGCCGCCGCGGCCACCCCGAAGGACTACATGCTGACCTATATCGTCGATACCGACGGCACCCAGGCGAAGGGCGTGGTGCTGGTGAAGTCCAACGACTTCACGACCAAATCGTTCGTGAGTGGTTCCACCGCCGTCGTCGACCCGCAGATCCATCGCACCGGCACCCCTCAGGGCGATGTGCTGATCAACTATCGCCCGCACTTCCTGATTTACGGCCAGGGTGGAAAATGGCGGCGCGTGTCCCTGCGCGCCGGCCTGCAGCCCACCTCCAGCCAAATTTCCTCCGAGAGCCTGGTTGCCAAGCGCTGCCTCACGTCGAGGCTGATCCCGGTCGATTTCAAAGTCGCGGATTCGCCTTTCCTGCTGTACCAGCTGCCCGGGCCTGATGGAAAGTGCGGCAAGGGGGGCGACGACATTTTCCGCACCGTGAAGATCACCGACGCGGCCACCACCGCCCCAGTCAAGGTAAAGGCCCAGACCCTGCTCCTCACGCAGATTTACTCAGGGGAAGGCGCCCTCCTGGCCCATCTCGGCGTGCAGCGCAACAAGACGCTCACCCGGTTCAACTCGACCCTGACCACCACCAAGGACGTGCTGACCGACGTCACCCAGTTCGTACCTGCCGGGCAGGCTGGCAATGGCATGGTCGTGGCCATCGTCAACGGCAATCTGCGCCGCATCCAGGTGGACGGGACGCCTGATGCCATCCCGCTGCGCACCCCGGTCACGGGGTTCCAGGTCAAGGAAGCCGTGGTCCGTAACGACCTCGTATACTGGGTGGAACAATCCGCACTCGACCCCCAGAATCCGACGGCCAGCAAGTCGGCGCGAATCTTCCGTGTGCCGGTCGCCGGAGGGACCGTCGTGCAGATGGTCACGGCCAACTCGGCGCTTTCAATCAGCGGATTCACCACGAACAAGCTGCTCTACTCGGAAGGAGGCGGCATCACCGCCAGCGGCATCGTGCCGGTGAAGCTCAAGGCCATCGCCCGCACCGCCGCCGCTGGCGCGGCCTCGTCGTCCCTGTACACGGAGTCGCAAGGATTCCTGCAGGTGTTCAACACGCGAGGCAGCCGCGTGTTCTTCAACACCTTCTCGATCGGCGTGAGCGGCCAGACGCAGACCGCTCGCACGGTCCTCGACAACGCGACCGGGGCCGGCAATCAAGGTGCCGGATCGGCCTGGATTGGCAGCCAGATCGACGTGCAGCCACTCAGCGATGCGAGCAGCAGCAACGTGGTGCGCTTGCTCCTTGCCCGCAACGGGCTCGACAGGACGACCCGTGGCGCCGCGCTCTTTTCGTTTGATCCGGCGTCCCTTGCGTCTGCTGCACTGCCCGGCGCGGATCTGTTGGACAACAATACGCCGTCGCTCGGCGTCGCAATTGGCCCCGCCGGCCTCGGGAACGTGAGCGTCGAGAACGAGGAGGACGGCAATCTGGACGTGTTTGCGTTCGACCTGGTCGGCAAGCGCTTCAAGCGCCTGGTCAACAATACCGTCGCCAGCGAGGTTCCGGTGTACTGACGCCAGCCTGGAGTCCGACTCTCCCGGTGCCGTGCCCGTCGCGGCACCGGATTTCTGGCTGAGCCAGGCGGTCGACCCCCCGGCAGAGCACCGTTTCTCGATCGAACTGAAGCGTTCCCGGGCATGGCGCCGCCACCATGCGCAAAATCACCTGATCGTCGGGCAAAAAAAAGCCCGGCGAATCGGGGAAATTCGCCGGGCCAGCTTGCTCCGGCTTGGGGACGCCGGACCCGCCTAGGGAGTGAAGGCGGGGAGCGAGGAAGGGAGGTCCGTCGCTCGTAGTAATAGACTGCGATGCGGGGAGAAAGTTCGCGCCGAATCGAAAAGAATTTGCGCATTGCGTCACAAATGGCTTCAACCGTCTGATGCGCAATGAATTCTTTATTTGAACCGAGTTCAGGATGACCCGAACCCGAACCGAACCCGGCACCGGAACCGCTCAACTCGTGGCGTGACCCTCGGCCGTGTGGGCCGCATCCCAGTTCTGGCCCACCCCGAAATCCGCGACCAGCGGAACCGCCAGCGGGTGGATGCGGCACATGCGGCCCGCGATCTGGGGCGCCAGGCCGGACAGGTCTTCGACCGGGCCTTCGAACACGAGTTCGTCGTGCACCTGCATGATCATCCGCACCTGCGGCGTGTTGGCGTCCAGCCACTGCTGCACGTCGATCATGGCCAGCTTGATGAGGTCGGCGGCGGTGCCCTGCAGGGGTGCGTTGATGGCGGTGCGCTCGGCGTACTGGCGCAGGCCCTGGTTGCGGGACTGGATGTTGGGTAGGTACAGCCGGCGCCCGAACAGGGTTTCCACGTAGCCGGTGGCGCGCGCCGATTCGCGCGTGCCGTCCATGAAGCGCTTCACGCCCGGGTAGCGGCCGAAGAAGCGTTCGATGTACTCCGCCGCTTCCGCCCGCGGAATGGCCAGCTGCCTCGCCAGCCCGAACGCGGAGATGCCGTAGATCAGGCCGAAGTTGATGGCCTTGGCGGCCCGGCGCCGTTCGGCCGGAACCTGGTCCAGCGGCAGGCCGAACACCTCGGCCGCCGTGGCCTGGTGGATGTCCAGCCCGGCGCGGAATGCGTCGAGCAGGCTCTCATCCCCTGAAAAATGCGCCATCAGCCGCAGTTCGATCTGCGAATAGTCGATGGACAGCAGCGCGCAGCCCGGTTCCGGCACGAAGGCCTGGCGGATGCGCCGGCCCTCCCCGGTTCGCACCGGGATGTTCTGCAGGTTGGGGTCCTGTGACGACAGCCGGCCCGTGGCCGCCACCGCCTGGTGATAGCTGGTGTGGATGCGCCCGGTGCGCGGGTTCACCGCCAGCGGCAGCTGCTCGGTGTAGGTGGAGCGCAGCTTCTGCACGCCGCGCCAGTCCAGGATCAGGCGCGGCAGCGGGTGCTCGGCGGCCAGCTGTTCCAGCACGTCCTCGGCGGTGGACGGGTCGCCCTTGGGCGTCTTGCTGAGGACCGGCAGCTGGAGCTGCTTGAACAGAATCTCCTGCAGCTGCTTGGGCGAGCCCAGGTTGAACTCGGTGCCAGCAGCGCGAAAGGCCTCGGCCTGGAGCTCGTCCATGCGGGCGGCAAGTTCCAGCGAGATGCGGTAGAGCAGGGGGACGTCCACCCGCACGCCGGTCTGCTCGACGCGCGCCAGCACCGGCACCAGCGGCATCTCGATGTCGCGCAGCACGCGCAGCACGCCGGGCGTCTCCTGCAGGCGCGGCAGCAGGGCGTGGTGCAGGCGCAGGGTGATGTCCGCGTCTTCGGCCGAATAATCGGCCGCCCGCTCCAGCGTCACCTGGTTGAAGCTGATCTGGTTCTTGCCCTTGCCGGCCACGTCCTCGAAGGTGATGGTCTTGTGGCCCAGGTACTTGTCGGCCAGCGTGTCCATGTCGTGGCGGTTGCCGGCGGCGTCCAGCACGTAGCTTTCCAGCATCGTGTCGTAGGCCACGCCGCGCACAGTGATGCCGTGACGCGCCAGCACGTTGAGGTCGAACTTGATGTGCTGCCCGACCTTGGGCCGGGCGGCGTCCTCCAGCAGCGGCCTGAGGCGCTCACGGACCAGGTCCAGCGACAGCTGCGGCGGCGCGCCCAGGTAATCGTGCGCCACCGGCACGTACCAGCCGGCGCCTTCTTCCACGGCAAAGGCAAAACCCACCAGCCGCGCCTGGTTGGAATCCAGCGAGTCGGTTTCGGTATCCAGGCAGATGAGCGGCGCGGCCAGGAGGCGCTCGATCATTCGCGCCAGCGCAGCCTCGTCGAGCACCAGCTCGGCGCGCGTGACAAGGGCATTTGCCGGGGCGGGAACAGGGGCCGCGCCGGTTGCAGCCGGCGTGCCGGCCACGACGGCCTTGGGCAGCGCGTCTGGCGTCGAGCGCCGGCCCATGCCGAGGCGCTGGTAGAAGGCGTCCAGCAGCGCCTCGTCCGGCGTGCGCGGCACCAGGTCGTCCGGCGCAAGGCCCAGGTCTAGCGCGGTACGGATGGTCGCAAGGTCCTTGGCCATGGGCAGGATGGCGAGCCCGGCGCGAATGTTCTCGCCCAGCTTGCCCTTGATGGCGGGGGCCGCGGCCATCACGCCGTCCAGCGAACCGTACTCGGCAATGAGCCTGGCGGCGGTCTTTTCGCCCACCCCGGGAATGCCGGGAATGTTGTCGGAGGCATCGCCCATGAGCGCCAGGTAATCGACGATCTGCAGCGGCGTGACGCCGAACTTCTCCGCCACGCCGGCCGGGTCCATGCGCCGGTTCTTCATGGTGTCGAGCAGGTGCACCCCGTCCGTCACCAGCTGGGCCATGTCCTTGTCGCCGGTGACGATCAGCACCGGCTGGCCGGCGGCCGCGGCCTGCGTGGCCAGGGTGCCGATCACGTCGTCGGCCTCAACGCCCGCCACCTGCAGCACCTTGAAGCCCATGGCCTGGCACAGCTCCACCACCAGCGGGAACTGGATGACCAGGTCCTCCGGCGTGGCGCCGCGCGTGCCCTTGTACTCGGGGTAGATGTCCTCGCGGAACGTGCGTCCGGGCGGGTCAAACACCACGGCCATGCTCTTGGGCTCGTAGTCCTTCACCAGGCGCTTGAGCATGTTGTTCATGCCCAGCACGGCCCCGGTGGGCGTGTCGTCCGGCGCCTTCAGCGGCGGCAGCGCGTGGAATGCGCGGAACAGCCAGTTGCTGCCGTCGATGAGGATCAGCGGGTGCGCGGAGGAGGTCACGGCAGCAGCTTCTCGCCGCGCACCAGGTCGTCGTAGGTCTCGCGCGCCCGCACGAGCAGGGCGTGGTCGCCGTCCACCATGACCTCGGCGGCGCGGCCGCGGGTGTTGTAGTTGCTGGACATGACAAAACCATAGGCGCCGGCGGTGCGCACGGCCAGCAGGTCGCCCTCGGCAATGGCCAGCTCGCGGTCCTTGCCCAGCCAGTCGCCGGTTTCGCAGACGGGGCCGACCACGTCGTAGCTCTGCGGCTGGGCGAGCGCGTTCTCGCGCACGGGGACGATGTCCATCCAGGCCTGGTAGAGCGCGGGGCGCAGCAGGTCGTTCATCGCTGCATCGACGACGGCAAAGTGCTTGGCCTCGCCCTGCTTGATGAGCTCCACGCGCATCACCAGGATGCCGGCGTTGCCGGCAATGGCGCGACCGGGCTCGGTCATGATCTTCAGGTGGCGGCCGGCCAGCTTGGGCAGGAAGGCCCGCGCCCAGTCGGCCGGCTCGGTGGGCTGCTCGTTGCGGTAGCGCACGCCCAGGCCGCCGCCCACGTCCAGGTGCTCGAAGAAGATGCCCTGGTCCGCCAGCCGGTCCACCAGCGCCAGCACGCGGTCCAGCGCGTCGAGGTAGGGCGAGACGTCCAGCAGCTGCGAACCGATGTGGCTGGCGATGCCGCTGATGTGGATGCCGGACATGGCGCGCGCCTCCAGGTACAGGCGCTCGGCCGTCACCAGGTCCACTCCGAACTTGTTCTGCTTGAGGCCGGTGGAGATGTAGGGATGGGTCTTGGCGTCCACGTCCGGGTTCACGCGCAGCGCGATGTGCGCGCGCACGCCCAGTTCCTGCGCGATGCCGTCCAGCCGCCGCAGTTCGGACTCGGACTCCACGTTGAAGCAGCCCACTCGCTGTTCCAGGGCGAAGCGCAGTTCGTGGGCCGTCTTGCCCACGCCGGAGAACACCACCTTGGCCGGGTTGCCGCCCGCTGCCAGCACGCGGCGCAGCTCGCCGGCCGACACGATGTCGAAGCCCGATCCGAGCCGCGCCAGCACGCCCAGCACGGCCAGGTTGGAGTTGGCCTTCACCGCGAAGCAGACCTGGTGCGGCACCTCCGCCAGCGCCTCGTCGAAGGCGCGGTAGTGGCGCTCCAGCGTGGCGCGCGAGTAGACGTAGCAGGGCGTGCCGAAGCTCTCGGCAATCGAGGACACGGTGACGGACTCGGCGTAGAGCTCGCCGTCGCGGAAGTTGAAATGGTCCGTCACGGCTGGGCGGGTTCCGGTGCGGGGGTGGTGGCGGCAGGCGCGCCGGGACTGGCGTCGTCTTTGTCCTTGACCTTGTCCTCGTCCGGCTTCACCGGGTCGGACGCGGGCGCCGCCGGCGTGCCGGGAGCCGCGGCCGGTGCCGGCGCAGACGGCGCAGACGGCGCAGCCGGACGTGTCGCGGCGGGCAGCACCGAGCCGTGTCCCGGCGGCGGCTTGCTGCCCGGGTGGTACAGCGGGCCGGTCTGGCCGCAGGCGGCGAGCACAAGAAGGCAGGGCAGAATCGCGAAGCGCATGGGCTGATCGTTTCCGCCGAAGCGGTAATCCATTAACGTGCCGCGCATTCTATCCGTCACGATCCTCCGCCGATTTCACCGCATATGAAGCTCATCGAATCCGATACCGCCGTCATCGTCCAGCCGGGCGCGCCCGCGCTGGCCACCGTCATCTGGATGCACGGCCTGGGTGCGGACGGCCACGACTTCGTGCCCATCGTGAACGAGCTCCGGCTGCCGGCCAGCCTGGCCGTGCGCTTTGTCTTTCCGCACGCGCCGGTGCGGCCGGTGACGCTCAACGGCGGCATGCGGATGCGTGCCTGGTATGACATCAAGTCGCTGGATCGCAAGGGCTTGCAGGATGAGCAGGGCATCCGCGAATCGGCCGCGCGCATCGAAACGCTGATTGCGGGCGAGCAGGCCGCGGGCATTGAGGCCAAACGCATCGTGCTGGCCGGCTTCTCGCAGGGCGGCGCCATCGCCTTGCAGACCGCGCTGCGCTGCAAGCCGCGGCTGGGCGGGCTCATGGCCCTGTCCACCTACCTGCCGCAGGCCGATGCGCTGGTCACGGAAGCGAGCGAGGCCAACCGCGACCTGCCCATCCTCATGTGCCACGGCCAGTTCGACGCCGTGTTGCCGATCCAGCTCGGCGAATGGAGCCGCGACCATCTCACCGCGCTCAACTACGCGGTGGAATGGCGCGTCTACCCCATGGCCCACGAGGTGTGCCAGGCCGAGATCGGGCACATCGGCGCATGGCTCGCCAGGGTGTTGCAGGGCTAACTCGCGCAGCCGGGTTGCGCGCGGCAGGCCCGGATTGCCCTAGCCGAAACAGAAAAGGGGCGGCCCTTGCGGTCCGCCCCAATACAACACCCCTGGGAGGAGGGTCGCCGCGAGTGCCGGAGCCTTCGCGGCGGTGAGAACCCATTACATGTTGTAGGCCTTCTCGCCGTGCTCGGCCAGATCGAGGCCCTCGCTTTCGGCTTCTTCCGAGACACGGACACCGATCGTGAACTTGAGCAGCATCATGGTGACTGCGGCGACGGTTGCGCTCCAGATCACGGCGATGATCGCGGCCTTGAACTGGATCATCACCTGCGCGGAGTCGTAGCCGAAGGTGGGGCCGACCCAGCCATCGGTGACGTACCCTGCGCCGCCCAGTTCACCGTTGACATAGACACCGGTCAGGACGGCGCCGATGAATCCACCGACCGCGTGCACGCCAAAGGCGTCCAGCGCGTCGTCATACCCGAGCATCTTCTTGAGATAGGCCACCGTCAGGAAGCAGACGACGCCGCAGACAAGGCCGATGACGAGGGCGCCCTGCACACCCACGAAGCCGCACGCGGGAGTGATGCCGACCAGGCCCGCGACGGCGCCGGAGATGATGCCGAGCAGCGACGGTTTGCCCTTGAAGATCCATTCCGCGAAGAACCACGAGATCGCTGCCACCGCCGTTGCAAACATGGTGTTGGCGAAGGCGAGCACCGCGTAGCCGTTGGCTTCGAGGTTGGACCCGGCGTTGAAGCCAAACCAGCCGAACCACAGCATGGCCGCACCGATGGTGGACATCACGAGGCTGTGCGGCGCCATCGACACCTTGCCGTACCCGGCTCGCTTGCCGAGGAAGAGCGCCACCACCAGGCCCGCGACACCCGCATTGATGTGAACGACCGTGCCGCCCGCGAAATCCAGCGCACCCAGCTGCCAGAGATAGCCTGCGGTTGCGTTGAGGTCGGCCACCACTTCCGGCGAGGTGTACGCGTCCGGTCCCGGCCACCACCAGACCATGTGCGCCATGGGCAGGTAGGAGAACGTGAACCAGATCACCGAGAAGATCAGCACGGCCTTGAATTTCATGCGCTCGGCATAGGCGCCTGCAACCAGCGCCACCGTGATGCAGGCGAAGGTGAGCTGGAACATGGCAAACATCAGTTCGGGGATGTAGACGCCCTTGCTGAACGTGGCCGTGGGTACGAAATTGCCCTTGGCGTCATACACCACGCCGGCCAGCATCATCTTGTCCAGGGTGCCAATGAACGGGTTCGTGCCGCTGAACGCGAGGCTGTATCCGTAAACCACCCACAGCACCGCGATCACGCAGAACAGCGCGAACGTCTGCGTCATGGTCGACAGCATGTTCTTCTGGCGAACCATGCCGCCGTAGAAGAGCGCCAGTCCAGGGAGCGACATGAACAGCACCAGGGCCGTCGAGGTCATCATCCAGGTCACGTTGCCGGCGTTGTATTCCGGTGCCTTATAGCTGTCCTCTGCAGGTGCCGCTTCTGGCGCGGGGACTTCTGCCGGCGCCTCGGCTGGAGCGGGAGGTGGCTCTGCTGCCGCAGCGGGCGCCGCGGGTTCCACCACCGGTGCGGGTTTTGGCTTCTTCTTCTTGGGAGGTGCAACTTCAGCCGGCGGAGCAGCATCGGCCGGGGCTGCTTCCGGGGCCGGGGCGGCCGCTTCCGGCGCTGCCGCCGGGGCCGTCTCCTCGGCAAGACCGGGCATCGCGAATGCGCAGCCCATCGCCAGAATGGCCCCCAAAGTCATCTTACGAAACATGCAAATCTCCTTAGGTTTGATCGTTCTCGCCGCGCAGTCCAACTCCACTCACCCCTCATCGAAGGCGGCGGCACTTCATTTCGCTGCGGCGTGGATGAATCAGAGGGCGTCCTTCCCGGTCTCGCCGGTACGGATGCGGATGGCCTGGTCGAGACTGAAGACGAAAATCTTTCCGTCGCCGATCTTGCCGGTATGGGCGGCCTTGGTGATGGCGTCGATGGCCGCGTCGAGCTTGTCTTCGGCCAGCGCCACTTCAATCTTCACCTTGGGCAGAAAATCGACCACGTACTCGGCGCCGCGATACAGCTCGGTGTGGCCCTTCTGCCGTCCAAACCCCTTGACTTCCGTCACCGTGACTCCCGCCACGCCAATCTCCGAGAGCGCTTCACGCACCTCATCGAGCTTGAAAGGCTTGATGATGGCTGTAATTAGTTTCATTAATAACTCCTTGATCAGAAAACGAATGCATCCACTCTGGTGCGCAGAAACGGGGCCTGCGGATTCGTACTTGGGCAAAAGTGCACGGAGCATGCCAGCGTATTCAGGGCCATCGCCGAACAGCGGCGGCGTGATTTTCCCATTCATCGCACCACCTTGGTGCAACGATTCTTCGCAATCACGGGTAAGTAGCGGGCCGAAAGTCTCCTGCCGAGAACGCTGTTTCCTGGATCAGGTCGTGAGCCTTCGCACAAATATTTCGACGCAACGATCGACGCGACGACAATCGATCCGGTACCCCACGGCTCGCAGGCTTATGCACAGATCCGAACCATTCATGAAATCCACGCGCGTCAAGAACAGGTCTGCCGAAAAGTATTCATGATCTCCGTATTTATATGATTGATATCAGTTTCATTCTTGATTGCCGGCATGCAGTAATTGCCGAGAAGCCGGCCCGGCCGCGCGGCCACGGTTATTGTCACCGCACCATCCACATGGTTATGCACAGCGGATCGAGATGACGGAATTGCGCGTCAAGGTCGCCGTTCCGGCGCCTTTCGCTCACGCGCTGGATTACCTCGCCGGCACGCTTCCGATCCTTCCCGGGTGTCGGGTCCTGGTGCCGCTGGGGAGTCGCGTGGTCACGGGCATCGCGCTCACCTCACCCGAGGCCGTGGCGGACGATTCGCTGAAGTGCCGGCCGGTTTCCGCATGCCTGGACTCCGAGCCGTTTCTCCCTCCGGCCATTCTCGAGTTGTGTGTCTGGGCGTCCGGCTACTACCACTTCCCCCTGGGCCAGGTGTTCGCGGCCGCGATACCCGCCATCCTCCGTGCGAAGCGGGCGGCCCGAAAAGGTCCTGCGCCGAGCGTGGACCCGGCGCCGGCCTCGCGCGCACCCCCGGTTCTCACCGAGGAACAACAGGCTGCGATCGACGGCCTGGACCACCCGGAAGCAGGCTTCAAGGTCAGCCTGATCGACGGCGTAACGGGGAGCGGCAAGACCGAAATCTACCTGCAGCGCACGGCTCGCGCGCTTGATCGCGGCGGGCAGGTGCTGGTTCTGGTGCCGGAGATTGGTCTCACCCCCCAACTCGAAGAACGATTTCGTGCCCGCTTTGGCCCGATCGTCGGCGGCTACCACTCCGGCCTGCGCGAGGCGGCTCGCCGCGACAATTGGCTCCTCGCGGCGGCGGGCCAATCCCGGGTGCTGATCGGGACGCGCTCGGCGGTGTTCGTTCCAATGCCGGACCTGTCGCTGATCGTGATCGACGAGGAACACGACGCCTCGTTCAAGCAGCAGGAAGGGTTTCGCTATTCAGCGCGGGACGTGGCGATCCGCCGCGCCCAGAAGGCCGGCATACCCGTGATCCTGGGATCGGCGACGCCGTCCCTGGAATCGCTGAGCAACGCCAGTCTCGGCCGTTACCATTCCGTGCGGCTGAATGCCCGCGTGCACAGTCCGGCACCGCCCCAGCCCCGGCTGATCGACTGCCGCGGACAAACCCTGCAGGACGGCCTGACGCCGGCATTGCTCGATGCCTGCCGACGCCACCTGGACATGGGCGGCCAGATACTCCTGTTCATCAATCGTCGCGGATACGCGCCCGCGCTGCTGTGCCACGACTGCGGCTGGGTGGCGTCCTGCCCGCATTGCGACGCCCGCATGACGCTGCACCGGTCCAGGCGGCGGCTGAGCTGTCACCACTGTGCATCGGAAACGTCGGTTCCGCTGCGATGTGCTCAGTGTTCCGGCACCGCCCTGATCCCCGTCGGGCAGGGAACGGAGCGCCTGGAACAGGCCATGCGCGAACACTTTCCGGAGGTCCGTACCGAATGCTTCGATTCGGATCGCATGGCCAAGGCCGGGGAGTGGCAGCGCCTGCTCGCCGATGTGCGGTCGGGAGCCATCCGTATTCTGGTTGGAACGCAGATGCTGGCGAAGGGGCACGATTTCTCCGGGCTGAGCCTTGTCGGTGTGGCCGATGCCGACCACGCCCTGTTCAGCGCGGACTTCCGCGCCGTCGAGCGGCTGGGGCAACTCCTGACACAGGTGTCCGGGCGCGCGGGTCGCGGCACGGCCCAAGGCGAAGTCCTGATCCAGACCCATCAGCCCGACCACCCCCACCTGCAGCAGTGGCTCCGTGGCGGCTATCCGGCACTGGCGAGTGCCCTGCTGGACGAACGCAGGCAGACGGCGCTACCCCCTTTTCGATACCTGGCTCTCATCCGCGCCGACGCGATCGAGCCGGGCGCGGCGCTGGATTTTCTCCGCACCATCAGCCGGTCCATTCCCGCCGACGATTTGGACGTCATGGGACCTTCACCGGCACCCATGGAACGGCGCGCCAACCGCCACCGAGCGCAGTTGCTGCTGCGGTCATCGAGCCGCGCGCGGCTTCAGGCGGTTCTGGCGAGCCTCATCCCGCGCCTCGACTCGAACCCAGGCAACCGTCGACTGCGCTGGTCGGTGGACGTGGACCCGGTCGATCTTTACTGAGCCGCGCCGCTGCGGCGCCCGATTGATCGATGACAGGCCCGTTCGGCCACTCAGGGCTCGTACAGTCCGCCGAGGACAGCGGGCCGTCTCGCCCCCGTCACGCTCGGAAGATTCCCGGGCTCGCGCCGCAGTCGGCGGCAGGCCAACCAGGCAAACGCCGCCGCTTCGACCATCTGCGGATCAAGGCCGTGCTCCGCCGTGCTCTGGATCGTGATGCCCGGCAGGCATGCGCGCAGCGACGCAATCAGGAATTCGTTGCGCCAGCCACCGCCGCAGACGAGCACGCGTTGGGTTCCGCCGGACTTGCGCAACAATCCGTCGGCCACCGTCCGCGCCGTGAGTTCGCACAGGGTGCGCTGCACATCGCGCGGGGGCCAGCGCACCAGGTCCGGCGCGCGTTCTGCCACCCAGGCGATATTGAACCGGCCCCGCCCTGTGCTCTTGGGCGGCGGCAGCCCGAAATAGGCATCGGCCAGGAGGGCGTCGAGCAGGCCGGGAATCAGGCTGCCGCCCGCCGCCCAGGCACCCCGGTCATCGAACGAAGTACCCAGGTGCCGCTCCGCCCATTCGTCCATCAGGCAACTGGCCGGGCCGCAGTCCCACCCGCGCACGCTGCCAGGGTCGAGGCCCGGAAGCAGGCTCAGGTTCGAAATGCCCCCCACGTTCAGGACCGCCCGCGGCTCGGCCGCTTTCGCGAAAAGCGCGTGGTGGAAGGCCGGCAGCAGCGGCGCACCCTGCCCGCCAAGCGCGACGTCGGCGCGGCGGAAATCGGCGACCACGGCAATCCCGGTACGCACCGCGATGCGCGAAGGGTCGCCCAGTTGCAGACTGGATTGCGCCCGCACCGGGTCGTGGAACACGGTCTGCCCGTGCGTTCCGACCGCGCGAATCTCGTGGGCCGGTACACCGGCCTGGTCGAGCAGGGCGAGCAGGGTGTCGGCGAAGGCATCGGCGACCTGCCGGTCGAGTTCGGCCCAGCGCGCGAGATGCACCGGGGTGGCCTCGCGGCTCAGGTCGATCAGCTCTGCACGCAGCGACGCGTCGTAGTGGCCGGCGTGGTGCGCGGTGATGCCGGCAAACCTGCCGTCGTCGAACTCGGCCAGGACGGCATCGATGCCGTCCTGGCTGGTCCCCGACATGACGCCAGCAAAGCGCTCGCGCATGCGAACGCCGAGCCGCTCAGTACGTCAGCGCTGCGGCCGAAATAGCGGGGACGATCTCGGTGGGCGCCTGAGCCACCTGCGGCTTCTTGGCCGTCTCCATCTGGGCGATCAGCGGCGACGTGCGTTTGCGGAATGCCGCCATCTGCTGCCGCGAGATCGGATTGGCTCGCGGCATCACGATGTTGACCGGGTTCTTGTGCATCCCGTTGACCCTGAACTCGTAGTGCAGATGCGGCGCCGTCGCGAGGCCGGACGACCCGACGTAGCCGATGATCTGCCCCTGCGAGACCTTGGAGCCTGTGGACAAGCCCTTCTGATAACGGGAGAGATGGGCGTAGAGGGTCTCGTACTGCGAGCCGTGTTTGAGCACCACCGAGCGGCCGTACCCACCCTTGCTGCCCATGAACGCGATGCGTCCATCGCCCGTGGCCTTGATCGGGGTGCCGGCGGCGGCGGCGTAATCCACGCCCTTGTGCGCGCGGATGGTGTTCAGGATGGGATGGCGCCGACGCATGTTGAACGGCGAGCTGATGCGCACCACGTCGAGCGGGGTACGGAAAAACGCCTTGCGCAGCGATTCACCCTCGGGCGTGTAGAACGCGGAGCGGCCCTCGGCGTCCTTGAACCTGACGGCCCGGTGAACCTTGCCCTGGTTGATGAATTCCGCCGCCAGCATGTCGCCGTCGCGGAGCTTTTCGCCGTCGGTGTAGAGCTCTTCGATCACCACCGTGAAGCGGTCGCCTTCACGCAGATCGAGCGCAAAATCCACGTCGTAACGGAACAGGTCGGCCAGCTCCATGACGACGCGCACCGGGAGACCGGCCTTCTGCCCGGCGAGGAAGAGCGAGCTTTCGATCCTGCCGGTCACGGTACGCGTCTGGCGCTCGACCTCCACGTCAAACGTCAGGGCCTCGAAACCTTCGCCGGCACGGCGGATCTGGAGATTGCGCAGCTGATCGAGCCGGTAGCGCAGTTCCTCCAGCTGGTCGCCCGATTTGCGCAGTTCCAGCCGGTCGCCTGCCGCCATCCTGGAGAGCTGCCGTGCATCGCGGCCAAGATCGAGAACGGCGTGCCACTGTTCGGCGGACAGGCCTTCCTGCTCGAAGATTTCTGACAGGGTCTGCCCCGCCTTGACCTCGACGATGGTCCACTCGCTCGCGGGCGGCGCAATCAGCGGATCCGCCACGGCCCCCTGAATCGCCTGGTCGAATGCGGCGCTTTCCAGTTCCGCGGAGTCGGAGATCAGCGACTCGGCCTGAGTCGCGTTGCGGACGGCGGTACTCTCGCGCGACATGAACAGCGCGACGCCCAGCGCCCCCAGCGAGGCCACGAAGACCGTGCGCCGTCCCCAACGGCGTAGCAGTTCGACTGGTTTATAATCCAGTTTCATCCTGTTGACTCGGTTGAGACTTTTATGGTCGGTGATGCTCTCCGCCAACCCTGCGGACGCATCGTTAGTTTTACTGAGCCCCGCCACACAGGCGAAACAGGACCGTAAAGAAACATAAATTTTCGGGCCGCGCAAGAATTTTTTGGCGGCTTGCACGCTCGACGCCCGCGCCCTGTGCAAACGGCCCGGCTTGGCGCCGTCGGAATGAGATCCAGGAATGCTTCTGTCTGAACTTGAACGCGGTACCGCCGAAATCCTTCCACTGGATGACTTTCGGGCGCGCCTGACCACGGCGGCGGCGGAAGGAACGCGGCTGCGCATCAAGGCCGGATTCGACCCCACCGCGCGCGACCTGCACCTCGGCCATACCCTGCTGCTGAACAAGATGCGGGCGTTCCAGGACGCCGGGCACGAGGCGATTTTCCTGATCGGCGACTTCACCGGGATGATCGGCGACCCCACGGGCAAGAACGAGACGCGCAAGCCGCTGACGCGGGCGGACGTGGAGGCCAATGCGCAGACGTATCGCGACCAGGTCTTCAAGGTGCTCGACGCGGAGCGCACGACGGTCGTGTTCAATTCCAGCTGGCTCGATTCCCTGGGCGCGGAGGGCCTGATCCGCCTGGCCGCCCAGCAAACCGTGGCGCGCATGCTGGAGCGCGAGGACTTTTCGCAGCGCTACCGCGGCGGCCAGCCCATCGCGATCCACGAGTTCCTCTACCCCCTGCTGCAGGGTTACGACTCGGTGGCGCTGAA
This sequence comes from Panacagrimonas sp., assembly GCA_052386745.1. Lineage (GTDB taxonomy): Bacteria > Pseudomonadota > Gammaproteobacteria > Nevskiales > Nevskiaceae > Panacagrimonas. Next base: position 71,226 of record JBQTJW010000020.1, read on the forward strand.
GGCCGACGTCGAACTGGGAGCCACCGACCAGAAGTTCAACCTGCTCATGGGCCGTCATCTTCAGCAGGCGTGCGGGCAGCGACCGCAGGCCGTCCTGATGGTGCCCATCCTGGAAGGCCTTGACGGCGTCAACAAGATGAGCAAGTCGCTGGGCAACTACATCGGCGTGAACGAGCCGGCGCCCGACATGTTCGGAAAGATCATGTCCATTTCCGACTCGCTGATGTGGCGGTACTACGAGCTGCTGTCCTTCAGGCCGCTCGCCGAGGTGGCGCGGCTCAAGGCCAGCGTGTCCGATGGCGCCAACCCGCGCGACATCAAGATGGAACTGGGCGTGGAGATCGCGTCGCGGTTCCACGGCGCCGGCGCCGGCGAGGCGGCGCGCGCCGCGTTCATCGAGCAGTTCTCCAAGGGCAGCCTCCCCGAGAACATCCAGGAAGTCACCGTTGCCGTGCCCGCGGCCGGCCTCTCCCTGGCCAGGGTCCTCAAGGAAGCAGGCCTGGTGTCGAGCAATGCCGAAGGCTTGCGCATGATCGAGCAGCGCGCCGTGCGCGTGGACCAGCAGCGCGTCGAGGACAAGTCCCTGGCGCTCCAGCCTGGCTCAACCTACCTGCTGCAGGTAGGCTCGCGCCGCTACGCGCGAGCCTCTCTCAAAACCGCCCAGGAGCCTGGGCGGTAGGAACCATGCAGGCGACGCAGATCGTGGTTCTATTCGACAAGGCGGAGCGGAAGATCCGCCCGGAAGGGCGAAGCCGCAGCCGCGCGCGTTTCTACCGCCCGGGCGCCTAGGCCGATTTCTCCAGCCGCTCGCGGCGCTGGGCCACGCTGCCGGCGAGGCCGCGCAGGAGGTCCATGGTGTCGTCCCAGTGGATGCAGGCATCGGTCACGCTCTGGCCGTAGACCATCGTGTCCCACGGACCGAGATCCTGGCGTCCCTCCACGAGGTGCGACTCAATCATCACGCCCACGATCCGCTTGTCGCCGCCCGCGATCTGGACGCCCACGTCCTGCCCGACGAGCGTCTGGCGACGGTGCTGCTTGCTGGAGTTGGCGTGGGAGAAGTCGACCATGATCTGCGGCTTGAGCCCGCTCTTGAGCATGGCCGCACTGGCGGCCTCCACGCTGGCGGCATCGTAGTTGGTGCCGGCGCTGCCGCCCCGCAGGATGATGTGGCAATCGCCGTTGCCCGCCGTCTCGAAAATGGAGATCTCGCCGTTCTGCGTCAGCGAGAGGAAGCGGTGGGGCGACCGAGCGGAGAGGCAGGCATCCACCGCCACCTTCACGCTCCCGTCGGTACCGTTCTTGAACCCGACCGGGCACGACAGTCCCGATGCCATCTCCCGATGCAACTGCGATTCGGTGGTGCGCGCGCCGATCGCCCCCCAGGACACGAGGTCCGAGAGGTACTGCGGCGTCAGGATATCCAGGTACTCCACGCCGGCCGGAACGCCCATCTCGTTGAGATCCAGCAGCAGCTTGCGGCCCAGGCGCAGGCCGCGGTCGATGTCGTAGCCGTCGTTGAGGTCCGGATCGTTGATGAGCCCCTTCCATCCCACCGTGGTGCGGGGCTTCTCGAAGTAAACGCGCATGACGACCAGCAGATTCTTCTTCACCTGCTCGCGAAACGTCCGCAGACGCGTGGCGTAGTCGATCGCCGCGGCGGGATCGTGAATCGAGCAGGGCCCCACCACCACCAGCAGGCGCTCGTCCCGCCCGGCCAGGACATCCTGGATTTCCTTCCGCGTCTGCAGAACGGTTTGCGCCGCCACTTCGCTCAGCGGCAACTCGGCCTGGACCTGGGCCGGGGTCGATACGGCCCGGACGGACCTGATTCGCGTGTTTTCGGTGACGGACGTCATGACTCTTGGACTCGGCGGGGCAAAACGGGGCGGAATGCTAGCAGAGCCTTCCCGGTTTGCTGAACACGAACTCACGCGGATGGTCGCGGGACCTTGCGCTGCGCAAATCCTCCTTCAGTGATACCGCAGCGCCTCGATCGGCTCCAGCCGCGCGGCCTTGCGCGCCGGGTACCAGCCGAAGAACACGCCCACGGCGGCAGACACGGCAAAGGCCAGGGCAATGGCGGCCGGGCTGACCTGCACCGCCATGTCGGCGAAGCGCTGCACCAGCAGGCTGCCGACGATGCCCAGAATCACGCCCACCAGGCCGCCGAGCAGCGCCAGCAGCACCGACTCCAGCAGGAACTGCAGCAGCACGTCGCGCGGCCGCGCGCCGATGGCCACACGGATGCCGATCTCGCGCGTCCGCTCGGTTACCGACACCAGCATGATGTTCATGATGCCGATGCCGCCCACCACCAGCGAGATGGAGGCAATTGCCCCCAGCAGCAGCGACATCACCCGCGCCGTGGCGGCCGCGGTCTCGGCCACGGCGGTGAGGTTGCGCACGTTGAAGTCCGGCTCCTGCCCGTCGCGGATGCCGTGGCGCTGCGACAGCAGGCCGTTGATGTCCAGCTCGGTCTGCGGCATCGCGGCCTCCGACACGCTCTGCACCATGATCATGCGCAGCGTGCCCTGGAAGCGGCTGCCGAACAGCTTGCGCTGCGCCGCCGTCACCGGCACCAGCACGGTGTCGTCCTGGTCGCGACCGTCCAGGCTCTGGCCCTTGTTCGCCAGCAGCCCCAGCACCAGGTACGGACTGCCGTTGATGCGGAGGGTCCTGCCCACCGGGTCTTCCGACCCGAACAGCTGCGAGGACACGGTCTGCCCGATCACCGCCACGCGCCCGGCCGAGCGCACGTCCGACTCGCCGAACATCGCGCCGGAGGCAAGGCCCCACTCCCGCACTTCCAGGTAGGCCCCGGTGGTGCCGAACACTTGCGTGCCCCAGTTGTAGGAGCCGTGGACCACCTGCGCGCTGCCAAACACCAGCGGCGCCACGGCGTTCACCGACGGCAGCTCGGCGATGGCATCGGCATCCGCCAGCGTGAGCGTGGAGGCATTGCCGCCGCCCAGCCGCACCCCGGCATTGGAGGCGCTGCCGGCGAGCACGATGAACAGGTTGCTGCCCATGGAGGCAATGGAATCCTGCACCGACTTCTGCGCGCCGCTGCCCACTGCCAGCATGATGATGACCGCCGCCACGCCGATCACCATTCCCAGCGTCGTCAGGAAGGTGCGCAGGCGGTTGGACGACAGCGCCTGCACCGCCTCCGCCAGCATCGGCCCGATCATGCCGCTGCGGCCTGCGCCAGCCGCGGCGTCTGCGCGTGGTCTTCCACCACCCGGCCGTCGTGGAACCGGATCACGCGGCCGGCGTACTCGGCCACGTCCGGCTCGTGCGTCACCAGCACCAGGGTGATGCCCTCGCTGCGGTTGAGCTCTGAGAACAGCGCCATGATCTCTTCGCTGGTGTGGCTGTCGAGGTTGCCGGTGGGCTCGTCGGCCAGGATCACGCGCGGCCGGTTGACCAGCGCGCGCGCAATGGCCACGCGCTGCTGCTGTCCGCCGGAGATGCGCGACGGCAGCGAGTGGGCGTAGGGCGCCAGCCCCACCCGCGCGAGCAGTTCGCGCGCCCGCGCCTGGCGCTCGGCGCGCGGCACGCCGGCGTACACCAGCGGCAGGGCCACGTTGTCCTGCACGCTCGCGCGCTGCAGCAGGTTGAAGCCCTGGAACACGAACCCCAGGCGCTGGTTGCGCACCTGCGCCAGCGCGTCCACCGGCAGGCGCGCCACGTCCTGGCCGTCGAGCAGGTAGCGCCCGCGCGTGGGCGAATCCAGGCAGCCGAGCAGGTTCATGAACGTGGATTTGCCGGACCCCGAGGGGCCCATGATGGCCACGAACTCGCCCTGCGCGATGCCCAGGTCCACCGTGTGCAGCGCGGTGTAGGGCCCGGCCGCGGTCACGTAATCCTTGCCCAGGTGCTCCACCTGGATCAGCGGCGCGCCCATCAGAACATCCTCATGCGCATGGGCTGCTGCGACGGGGGCTGGGCCGCCTTGTCGGCCACGCGATCGCCCGTCACCACGATGTCGGATTCGCCGAGCCCGTCGGCGCCCGGTCCCGGCTCGACGGCCGTGTAGCGCCCGTCGCTGGCGCCGGTCCTGACCTGCACCGGCAGAACCTTGCCCTGGCGCAGGACGTAGACCATGGGCTTGCGCGCGCCGCCGCGGCGCGCACCCGGCCCGCTCTGGCCGCCCGGCCCCGCGCTGCGGGTGCCGGCCGCCTTGGCCGCTGCCTCATCCGTCTTCGGGCGGTAGCGCAGCGCGCTGTTGGGCACGCGCAGCACCTCGTCGGAGCGGCTGAGCACGATGTTCACGTACGCGGTCATGCCGGGCAGCAGCAGCAGGTCGGCGTTGTCCACGTCGATCACCACGTCGTAGGTCACGACGTTCTGCGTGGTGGTGGGGTTGAGCCGCACCTGCCGCACCTTGCCGTTGAAGGACTTGTCCGGGTACGCGTCCACGGTGAAGCGCGTGGGCTGGCCGGGCTGGATGCGGCCGATGTCGGCCTCGGCAAAGGTGGTGTGGATCAGCATCTGGCGCAGGTCGCCGGCAATCTTGAACAGCTCCGGCGTCTGGAAGCTGGCGGCCACGGTCTGCCCTTCCTCCACGGTGCGCGCGACCACGACACCGGACACCGGCGAGCGGATCACCGAGTTGCGCAGGTTCACGTCGGCGTCCGCTACCTGCGCGCGCGCCTGTTCCACCTGCGCCGCGGCGGATTTCAGCCCCTGGCGCGACTGGTCCAGCTCCTGGCGCGCGATGTAGCCCTTGTCGAACAGGTCCTGCGAGCGCGCCTCGGTGGTCCGGGCCAGGTCCAGGTTGGCCTGGGCCGACTCCAGCGCCGCGCGCGTCTGGCGCACGCGCGCCTCGTAGGCCGCGGGGTCGAGTTCCACCAGCACCTGGCCTTCCTTCACGGTGTCGTTGAAGTCGGCGTGCACCTTCACCGCCGTGCCGGACACCTGGGTGCCGACGCTCACCAGGATCACCGGGTTGAGCGTGCCGTTGGCGGCCACCGTCTCCACGATCTCGCCGCGGCTCACCGGCTCGGTGAGGTAGGCGGCGGCCGGGTCCTTGTCCTTCTTCAGGTAGCCGTAGCCGGCGGCGGCGCCCAGTGCCAGCAGCAGGACGAGGATCCAGGGCTTGTACGGGAAGCGCTTGTTCATGGCGTGGGCGAAGTGGGCGGCTGCGATGCAGCTCCGCCGGGGGGAACGGGAATGCCGGGGTCGGCCGCCGTGTCGAGCGTGCCCACCGCCTGCGCCAGCCGCGTGCGCGCAGCGGCCCAGTTGCTCTGCGCCAGGATCAGCTGGCGGCGCGCGTCCGCCGCGCTGCTCTGGGCGTTGATGAGGTCCAGGATGGTGCCGACGCCGGCCTCGTAGCGGCCGCGCGCCACGTTCTCCGACTCTAGCGCCGCCGCCACCAGCGCCTGCGCGGTGAACACGGACTGGGTCTGCGTGGTGAGCTCGCTGTGCGCCTGGAACACCTCCTGGCTGACCTGGTTGCGCAGGCTCTCCAGCTCGGCCTTGCGCGCGTCCACCTGCGCCTCGGCCGCGCGCACGCGGTAGGTCACGTCGAAGCCGGTGAAGATGGGGATGGACACCGAGAGCCCGACCGAGGTGCTGTCGCGCGCGCGGACCCCGGTGTCGGTGTAGTTCTCGGTGAGCGAGCCGGACAGTGTCGGCCGGCCGGCGGCACGCGCGGCGCGGACGTCGGCCTCCGCCGCCTTGAGATTGTCGACGGACGCGGCGAGGTCTGGCCGCGATTCGATGGCGGCGGCCACCAGCGGATCGAGCCGTTCCGCGAAGTCGGCGGCCGGGGCAACCGCAGGCGCGGGCGCCAGCTGCAGCGGCGTGTTGGCGCGCAGGCCCATGCTGTTGGCGAGCGCGCCCAGGGCGTTGCGCAGGGCGCCCTCGGCCTGCACGCGGGCGAGCTGGGTCTGCGCCAGCGCGGTCTGGGCCTGGAGCCGGTCCGCGCGGGTGGCGGTGCCGATCTGTTCGCGCGTGCTGGCGGCATCGAAGCTCGACTGCGCGGCGCGCTCGGCCTCGCGCGCAGCGGTCAGGGCGCCGTCGGCCGACACCCAGGCGTAGTAGCTGGTCACGGCGCCCAGATACACCGTCTGCAACGTGGCGTTGCGCGTGGAGCGCGCGGCATCGAGCAGGGCGCGCGCGCCGTCCAGCGCGGCGCCGCGGGCGCCGAAATCGAACAGCAGGTAGCTGAGCGACGCGGACGCCGAGTAGCGCGTGGCATTGCTGCTCGAATTGCTGGAGAAGCCGCTGCCGTCCGAGCCGAAACCGGAGCTGGTGGTGCTGGTGCCGGCGATCGTCCGGGTGGCCGACCCGGTGCCCGTCAGCGTGGGCAGGTAGGCGGTGCGCGCCGTCCCCAGCGCGGCGGCGCGCGATCGCGCCGTGGCCCAGGCCGACGCGGTCTGCGGATTGCGGCACAGCGCGGTATCCACGATGTCGGCCAGTTCCAGCGCACGCGGCGGCAGGCTGGGCGGGCAGGCTCGACCGGTTTCCTGGAGCGAGGGAATGGCGGCGAGGTCGCCGAAGGGATCACCCAGCGAATCCCCCAGCGAAGCGGCACGCGCCGTCCCGCACAGGCAGCCGGCAGCAAGCGGGACCAGCAGGAGACGCAAAGCAGGTTTCACGAGGCAGGCGCGCAGTCGGATCGGGATGGCGCCATTGGAGCAAAAACTTGTAACCCGGATGTTTCCCGGAACGGCCGCTTTGTAACAAAGCGTTTCAGCCGCGCGCCTGCAAGACGGCGATACACACGGGCCCGCGCAGTGGTCTCTAATCGCACCATGGAAAGTCCGGACCACATCCTGATCGTCGACGACGATGCCGAAATCCGGCGGCTGCTGGAGGAATACCTGGCGGCCAACGGGTTCCGCGTCAGCACCGTGCGCGACGGCCGGGCCATGTGGGCGAACCTGGACCGTGCGCGCCCCGATCTGATCGTGCTGGACCTCATGCTGTCCGGCGAGGACGGCCTGGTGCTGTGCCGCAACCTGCGCGCGCGGCGCGAGATCCCCGTCATCATCCTGTCCGCGCGCGGCGAGGAGACCGAGCGCATCGTGGGCCTGGAGATGGGCGCCGACGATTACCTGGCCAAGCCCTTCGCGCCGCGCGAGCTGCTTGCGCGCATCAAGGGCGTGCTGCGGCGCACGCGCGCGCTGCCGGAAAACCTGCACGCCGAGGACGCGCGCAGCTTCCGCTTCGCCGGCTGGACGCTGGACACCTCGCGCCGCAGCCTGCTGGCGCCGGACGGCGTGCTCACGCCGCTGTCGGGCGCGGAGTACCGGCTGCTGCACATCTTCCTGTCGCACCCGCAGCGCGTGCTCACGCGCGACCAGCTCATGGACCTGATGAAGGGGCGCGAGACGGAGGCGTTCGACCGCAGCATCGACGTGCAGGTGAGCCGCCTGCGCCGCCGCCTGCGCGAAGACGCGCGCGAGCCGCAGCTGATCAAGACCGTGCGCGCGGAGGGCTACGTGTTTTCCGCCGAAGTCGAATTCGCCTCGTGAGGCTGGCGCCGCGCAGCCTGTACATGCGCGTGGTGCTCGTCGTGATCGGCGGGCTGATCGTGGCGCAGGCGCTGAGCACGCTGCTGCTGTTTGACGAGCGCGCGCGCTGGTTCCTGCAGGGGCGCATCAGCCGCAGCAGCCATCGCATTGCCGACGCCATTCACGTTCTGGACACCCTTCCCGCCGCGCAGCGCACGCAGGTGGCCGCGGGGTTCACCACCGATGAGTTCGGGCTGACGGTGTCGCCCGCGCCTCCGCAGCTGGCGCCGTCCAGCGCTGCACTGCAGGAGGCGGCGCAGAACCTTGCGGCGGACCTGTCCGAAGCCATCGGGCAGCGCAAGCCGGTCAGGGTGGCGGTGCACTTCGATCCCGCCGAGCCGCCGCCGGCCCCGGTCTGGAGCGCGCCGCTGGAGACGCGCGTGCCGGCCACCCGCATCGACGCCGCCGTGCCCAGCGCCGACGGCGCCCAGTGGTACCGCGTGCGCTGGAACCTGGGATCGGACTCGCGCGGCCTGCCCGACCGCGTGCTGTGGGAGATCGGCCTGCGCCTGGCCTCGCTGCTCCTGCTGCTGCTGGTCGCGATGCGCTGGGTCACGCGGCCGCTGTCGGTGCTGGCGCAGGCGGCCGACCGGCTGGGACGCAACCTGGACCAGCCGCCGATTCCCGAGAACGGCCCCAGCGAGGTGAGCCGCGCGGCGCAGGCCTTCAACCAGATGCAGGCGCGGCTGCGCGACCTGGTGCGGCAGAAGGCGCACCTGCTGGCGGCGGTGTCGCACGATCTCAAGACGCCCATCACGCGCCTGCGCCTGCGCGCCGAGCTGCTGGGCGACCGCGAGCTGCGCGACAAGATCGGCCGCGACCTGGACGAGATGGAATCCATGGTCGGCGCCACGCTGGACCTGATGCGCGGCAGCGGCACCGTGGAGCCGCTGCAGGCCACCGACCTGCTGGCGCTGGTGGAGAGCCTACAGGCCGACTACGAGGACATGGGCCACGCCATCGAAGTGCAGGCCAGCCGCATCGCGCCGGTGGAACTGAGGCCACTGGCCATCCGCCGCTGCCTCGCCAACCTGATCGACAACGGCCTGAAGTACGCCCGCGACGTGCGCGTGGTGGTGGTGGACGACGCGGACCGCGTGCAGCTGCGGGTGGAGGACCAGGGCCCGGGCATTCCCGAGCCGGACCTGGAGCGCGTGTTCGAACCGTTCCAGCGCCTGGAGGGCTCGCGCAACCGCGAGACCGGCGGCAGCGGGCTGGGCCTGTCCATCGCCCGCGGCATCGCGGTGGAACACGCCGGGTCGCTGCGCCTGTTCAACCGTCCCGAGGGCGGCCTGTGCGCGTGCCTGGAGCTGCCGCGGCGCTGATCGTCAACGCTCTGCCAGAATCACGGCCGACCTTTCTCGGCGGCGTGCACATGCTCGGATCACTCGCGGCAGGACTGGCGGCGGGACTGCTGGCGGCCTTTCTGGAAATCGCCGGCTGCTTCGCGTTCTGGGGCTGGCTGCGCCTGAACCGGCCGGCGTGGTGGATTGTGCCGGGCATCGCGGCGCTCATCGCCTTCGCCTGGCTGCTCACGCGCATCGAAACGGCCCAGGCCGGCCGCGCCTACGCGATGTATGGCGGGCTGTACATCGCCGCGTCGCTGGTCTGGCTATGGCAGGTGGAAGGCACCCGCCCCGATCGCTGGGACCTGCTCGGCGCCGCCGTCTGCCTGTGCGGCGCCGGCATCATCCTGCTGGGCCCGCGGACGCCCGGTTGAGCCCTGGCATCCAGACCCCGGCGCGGCTGGTGCATGCTTTGACGCCGTTCCGGATTCCAATTGCCCATGCAGCCGTATCAGAAAGCCTTCATCGAACTTGCCCTTGCCAATGACGTGCTGCGATTTGGCTCGTTCACACTCAAATCTGGCAGAAACAGCCCATATTTTTTCAACCTGGGACGCATCAGTTCGGGCGCTGCCCTGCGCGTGCTCGCCGGCGCGTATGCCGACGCCCTCAAGGCCAGCACGCTTGCCTGCGACATGCTGTTCGGGCCCGCCTACAAGGGCATCCCGCTCGTTGCGGCCACCGCCTGCGCGCTGGCGGAACGCGGCCTCGACCTGCCGTTCTCCTACAACCGCAAGGAGGCCAAGGATCACGGTGAAGGCGGCGTTCTGGTTGGCGCCGAGCCGCGCGGGCGCGTGGTCATCATCGACGATGTCCTGACCGCCGGCACGGCGCTGCGCGAAGCGATCGGCCTGCTCAGGAAGGCCGGCGCGGAACCCGTCGCCGCGCTGGTGGCGCTGGATCGCCAGGAGATTGGCCCGTCCGGTCGCTCTGCCGTGGCGGACCTCGAGCAGGACAGCGGCGTCCGCGTGATTCCCCTGGTGACGGTTCAGGACGTGATGACGTTCCTTGCGTCCGACCCCGGCCGCGCGTCCACCCTGGGAGCCATGCGCGAGTACCAGGCCCGTTACGGTGTGGGGACCAGCGACGGGCCATGAGCGGGTTGCGGCAAGAATGGATCGCGCGTGCAGCGCTCCTGTGGGGAGCGCTCGCGTTCGGCACGCCTGCGCCGGCGCAGCCTGCACCGGGCGTCGGTGACGTAAGCGGCAACCGGCAAAAGCTGGTCTGCTGGACGGAACATTCCGGGCATCGCGCCTGCGGCGATGCGGTGCCTCCGCGGTACGCCGGCCAGGAGCAACGCGTTCTCGACGGCTCCGGGCGAACGCTCCATGTCATCCCCCCCGCCCTCACCGCGGAGCAGCGCGCGGCACGGGACGCGCGCGCGCAGATCGCGGCCACGGCCAGGCGGGAAGCCGAAACCCAGGCGGCCTATGACCGGGCGCTGCTGGCCACCTACGCCTCGCCCCAGGAATTGGCGGACCTGCGTGACGACCGCCTTGCGCTACTGGACACGCGCATCCAGCTCGCCGAGGACGCGGCCGCCAGGGACGAGGAGGTGGCCGGGCCTTCCGCGAGCCGGGGCCTGGAGGCGTCGCGCACATCGACACTGCGCGCCATCGACGCCATGCGGCGCGATCGCGACGCGGTGTGCGCTCGGTTTGCGCGGGACATCCGCCGGTTCCAGGACCTGAAAGGCCATGCTGCCGGCGAACGCTTCGAGAGTCCCTGCCCGCCGCCGGGAAGCCGGGCGGATGCCGGACAGGACGCGACCGATCTTGCCTCGGCCAGAGCCTTCTTCGAACAGCTGATCGAACTCGAGCGCGACTTCGACCCGTCCCGCTTCGCGCATTACGCCGACTCGGCGGTGCTCCGCAGCGCGCACATCGACGCCAGAGGCCAGGTCAGTTGGCTCAGCGTGCCGACCGCGGTTCAGATCGCAAGGTTGCGCAGTGACCTCTCCGCGGCGAAAACCGATCTGCGAACCTTTCGCTATTCCCGGATCCGCCTCGAACGTGAGCTTCAGGCGCGTGTGCGCATCAGCGGCCTGCGCGCACCGGATCGTGGCGGCGCGGCAATTCCCTTCGAGATGCTGCTCAAGCCAAGCGGGAAATCCTGGCTGATCGTCGAAGAAGCGATGTAGCCGGAAGCTTCAGCCGCGGATCAGCGTACCCGCGCCTGCATCGGTGAACAGCTCGAGCAGGACGGCGTGATCCACCCGCCCGTCGATGATCACGGCATCGCGCACGCCGCTGTTCACCGCGTCCAGCGCATAGCGCACCTTGGGCACCATGCCACCGGAAATCGTGCCGTCGGCAATCAGGGCTTCCACGTCCGCCACACTCAGCCCGGTCAGCAGGCGATTGTTCTTGTCCAGCACGCCGGCCGCGTTGGTGAGGAACACGACCTTTTCCGCCTGCAGCACGCCGGCCAGCTTGCCGGCGGCGACGTCGGCATTGATGTTGAACGCCTCGCCATTGACGCCAGCCCCGATGGGGGCGATCACCGGGATGAATCCGCCGGTCTCGAGGTGGATGACCACACGAGGATCGATCTTCTCGATCTCGCCCACCTGCCCGATGTCTTCGCCGTGAATGGTGAGCTTGCGCGCGCGGATCATGCTGCCGTCCTTGCCCGTCAGGCCCACCGCGCGGCCGCCGGCCTTGTTGATGGCCGCCACCACGGCCTTGTTGACCAGGCCACCGAGCATCATCTCGACCACGTCCATGGTCTCGTCGTCGGTCACGCGCATGCCTTCGACGAAGCGGGACTCCTTGCCGAGCTTCTCCAGGTGCTCGCCAATCTGCGGCCCGCCGCCGTGCACCACCACCGGGTTCATGCCGACCAGCTTCATCAGCACGATGTCGCGCGCAAAGGACGCGATCATGGTGTCGGTCTTCATGGCGTTTCCGCCGTACTTCACGACGATGGTCTTGCCCGCGTACCGGCGGATGTAGGGCAGCGCCTCGGTCAGGACGTGGGCGATGTCGTGGGCGTTGGCAAGGTCGAGCGGCATGGCGTGAGGCGGAGGGTCGCGGCAGGCGCGAAGGGTGGCGGACGCGGATTGTAAGGCGGGTGCGCCGCGCGGAATCGGTCGGAGAGTGACCCTGCAGGTCGAGGTGGCGCGCCGCTGGTCAGGCCTGGGCGAAGCGTTCGGTGGCCTCCAGCAGCTCGCGCATGATCGATGGTTCGCTCGCGGCATGCCCGGCCTCGGCGGCGATGCGGAAGTCCGCCTCGGGCCAGGCCCGGTGCAGGTCCCAGGCGGAGCGCATGGGACAGACCACGTCGTAACGCCCCTGGACGATGACCGCCGGAACGTGGCGGATGCGGTCCACGTTTTCGAGCAGCCATTCGTCGCGCTGGAAAAAGCCGCGATTGGCGAAGTAGTGGCACTCGATCCTCGCGAAGGCTTCCGCAAAATGACCTTCGCCGAAGCGGGCCATCATGTCGCGGCTCTGCACGAGCTTGCTGGTGGCCCCTTCCCAGATGCTCCAGGCGCGCGCGGCGTTGCGGCGCTCCAGGGCGCCCCCGGAAATCAACCGCCGGTGATAGGCGGCCACCAGGTCACCCCGCTCATCAGGCGGAATGGGCTCCAGGAATTGTTCCCAGGCATCGGGGTAAATCCAGCTCGCGCCTTCCTGGTAAAACCAGTCGATCTCGCGCTTGCGCAACAGGAATATGCCCCTGAGAACCATGGCCCTGATCCGGTCCGGATGCGATACGGCATAGGCCAGGGCAAGGGTCGAGCCCCAGGAGCCGCCGAACACCAGCCAGCGATCGATGCCCAGCGCCTCGCGAATCTTTTCGATGTCCGCCACCAGGTCCCAGGTGGTGTTCTCGCGCAGCTCGGAATGCGGGGTCGAGCGCCCGCAGCCGCGCTGATCGAACAGCACGATGCGGTAATGCGCGGGGTTGAAGAACTGGCGCTGCCACGGCTCGGAGCCGCCGCCGGGACCGCCGTGCAGGAAAATGGCGGGCTGCCCCTGAGGGTTCCCACTCTCCTCGACGTACAGCTCGTGAAGCTCGCTGACGCGAAGCCGACGGGTTCGGTACGGATCAATCGCCGGAAACGACATGGTGGGCATTATTCCGAAACAGGCAGGAGCAGCATCGAAACCCTTGCGCCGGACCCTGCGCCAGGGGGCGGACCATCCCTTGGGCGTCGATCAGAACAGGCGGCTCCAGAAGCCTTTCTTTTCCTCGCCGACGTCGTCCTTGTCCAGCACCTCGACGCTCTGGATATCCTCGTAGACCACCCGGACCTTGTCGCCATAGAGCGCCTTGTTGGTGATCTTGGTGACGACGAACTTGTGGACCGCGTCGTTCTTGGTCTTGATGCGCACGTTGTCGCCCTTCGACACGCCGGCGATGATCGCCTCGGTGCTGCTGGCATCGATTCCTTTCTTGGACGCACAGCCGCTCGCCATCGAAAGTCCCAGCACCAGCAGAACCGACAGCAGAATTCGGTTAAAAAGCACGAACATCGTTCAATCTCCAGAAAATGGTGCAGGCCATTCCAGCTCGCGCAGCATCGCGGCCGGATCGCCCATGAAGATAGCACGCGAAGTCGCGGGCCCGGGCCACCAGGCGCCGCTTGCTGGGGCCAAAGCCGCGGCCCTGACTGCGCCGATCATTCACCGCGGCCGGATCGGCTGTTACTATGTAACCTTTACGAACGACCCGCAGGGAATCATGGGGACCAGGCTCTATTACCCGGTATGGGATCGGTTGGGCATTGCCGCAGCCGCGCTGTGCGCCGTGCATTGCCTGGTGCTGCCTCTGGCCCTGCCCATGCTGGCCATGAGCGGCATGCACGAACTGGCCGATCCGCGGATCGAGCAGGTGATCGTCGTCAGCACGCTGGTGCTGGCCGCCGTCGTGCTGTGGCACGGCTACCGGCACCATCACGGCCGCCAGCTGCCGATGGTGATCGCGGCCCTCGGGGCGGTGGTATTCGGCATCCGGCATTCGTTCGGCAGCCCGAACGAACCGGTCCTGCTGGGCCTGGGCGCCATCCTCATCATCAGCTCGCATGCGCTGAACCTCCGCCTTCACCGGAAAGCCGGTCGTGCGATCCCTGTTCCGGGCGGCCGGTAACGCCGGAGGCGTGGCACCCGGGCCCTCACGATGAAGGCCCTGCACCCTGTCGTAGCCGCTGCCCTGCTGGCCGCTTCGGCCGCGGCCTCCGCCGCAGAAGGCATGTGGACGCTCGACAACCTGCCATCCGGGGCGATGCGAGAGCGCTATGGTTTTTCGCCCGATGCCGCCTGGACGGATCACGTGATGAAGTCCTCGGCCCGCCTCGCCGGAGGCTGCTCAGGGTCGTTCGTCTCTCCATCCGGGCTGGTGCTGACCAATCACCATTGCGTCAGCGAGTGCGTGCAGCAGCTCAGCAGTCGCGGCTCGGATTTCATCCGCAACGGTTTCCACGCCCGAACGCGTGACCAGGAGCGGCAATGCCCGGAAATCGAGGTCGACCGCCTGGAGCAGATCAGCGACGTCACCGCGCGCATCGCGGCGGCAACGGCAGGCAGATCAGGGGCGGTGTTTGCCGAAGCCAGGACAAGGGAGGCATCGCGGATCGAGTCCGAATGCGTCGGTGCAGCGGGCGACACCGTGCGGTGCGACGTGGTGGACCTCTACCACGGCGGACGCCAGCACCTGTACCGGTACCGTCGCTTCCAGGACGTGCGCCTGGTTTTCGCCCCGGAGCTGGCGATTGCCTTCTTTGGAGGCGACCCGGACAATTTCAGCTTTCCCCGCTACAACCTCGACGTGGGCATCCTGCGCGTGTACGAGAACGGGAAGCCGGCCTCGATCCAGCATTATTTTCCCGTGAGCGCCGCGGGCGCCGATGAACACGAGATGGTGATGGTGACCGGCCACCCCGGAACCACCCAGCGCCAGCTCACGGTGTCGCAGCTCGAAACGCAGCGGGACCTGGTGCTGCCTCAGCGACTCTTCGTTGCCAGCGAGATGCGTGGCCTTCTAACTCAATACCGTACGCAGGGCGAGGAAGCGGCCCGGGTGTCGCAGCACGACCTGTTCGGCGTCGAGAACGGCCTCAAGGCGCGCAAGGGCATGCTGCTCGCACTGCAGAACCCGGAGGTGTTCGACGCAAAACGTCGCGACGAAAATGCGCTGCGGCAGTTTGTCAACGGGAGCGAGGACCGTCGCGCGCAGTTTGGAAGTGCCTGGGATGACATCGCGCAGGCACAGGCGACTTACCGGAACATCTACTGGCGCCACCGGATGCTGGAGGGGGGCGCCGCATTCGGCAGCCAGTACTTCAACTTCGCAAGGATGCTGGTCCGGGGCGCGCGGGAGCGCACCAAGCCCAGTGCCGAACGTCTCAAGGAGTTTGGCGACGCGCGGCTGCCGCAGCTGACCCAGAGCCTGCTGTCCACGGCGCCGGTTTACCCCGAATACGAACAGGTTCTCCTTGCGTTCGCCCTGACCAAGTTCCGGGAGCTCCTGACGGCGGATGATCCTTCCGTGCGGCAGGTCCTGGGCCGCGAGTCGCCGGAGGCGCTCGCCGCGCGTCTGATTGCGGGCAGCCGGCTCAACGACCCGAAACTGCGCCAGGCGCTGTGGGACGGGGGTGAAGCGGCCCTGGAAAAATCGGATGATCCTTTCATCGCGCTCGCGCGCCTGGTCGATCCAGAGTCCCGAGCCGTGCGCAAAACCTACGAGAACGAGGTCGAGTCCGTGGAAACGCGCAGCGCGGCGAAGCTCGCGGCCGTGCGGTTTGCCATGAAAGGCACCAGCGTCTACCCCGACGCCACGTTCACCCTGCGCCTGTCCTACGGCGAGATTGCCGGCTGGCAGGACAAGGGCCGAGCAGTGCCGCCTTTCACCCGCGTGTCGGGGGCGTTCGAGCGCCATTCCGGGTTCGATCCGTTCGCCCTGCCCGCGTCGTGGATCGAGGCACGGGACCGCATGGACATGACGCAGCCGCTGAACCTGGTCAGTACCAACGACATCATCGGCGGCAACTCCGGATCGCCCGTCATCAACCGCAAGGCCGAGATCGTCGGCCTCATTTTCGACGGCAATCTTCCCTCGCTGGGCGGCTCGTTCTGGTACGACGAAACGCTCAACCGAAGCGTTTCCGTCCACAGCGGCGCGATCATCGAGTCGCTTCGCTCCGTCTACGACGCCGGCCCGCTGGCCGATGAACTGTCCCCGGCTGTCCACTGACCGGGATGGCCGCTCCCCCGGCCGCCCGGAGAACCGCTGCGTCAAGCCAACTCTCAAGCCTTGACGCTGAGCTCGTCGATCAGGGCCTTGGTCTGGCGGATGTTGCCGCGGCTCGATGCGCCGAACACGATGGATTCGATCCGCTCCTGCCCGCAGACGTAGGCGATGGCCTCGCGTGGCGACAGCGCGCCCGAGGCGAGCACCGACATCGCCACCGGGCGGAAACGACGCTCGGCAATGGTCTTTTCGTAGGTGGCGATGCCGCCGCACATGCGGAAGCCGATCTTGTTGATGTTGGCGCAGACGATGGGGTTCTCGACGCCGACTTCTTCCAGTACATCGAGCAGGCGCGGCACGTTCATGGTGATGAAGCCGGGCTCCGCGCCGTACTTCGCACGGATGTGGTCATGGAAATAGCGGAAGGTCTGCTTCATTTCCAGGCCCAGCATCAGGTCGGTGATGACGTTCTGGAGAAAGATCACCGGCGTGCGCAGGCCGTGGAACATCTTCATCTCGGCATCGACCAGCAGTTGCAGGATGGCTTCCACGTCCTTGTTCGCCAGCGCCATGCCGCCCTTGAACATCGCGGCGACGGCGCCTTCCTGCGGCAGGAACATGCGCAGCGCCTCGATCATGCCGTGTTCGGTCACCGCGTTGGCGTACTTGTGCGCGTACGGCATGCAGGGGTAGAACTGGTAGTCGGGGAACTGGTCCGCGTTCTTGCGAAAGTAGTCGCAGACCTCCGACACGCGATCGTGCGTGGTGCACATGAAGGTGCGGATGCCTTCCGCATAAGCGTCCTTCAGCACGTCGATGATGGCGTCCAGGCTCTGGAAGCGCATGGCCTGCGCGCGCGCCTTTTCCTCCGACATGTGGTTGACGCCAAAAAACTGGTTGTCGCCGAACAGCACCCGATCCATTTCGCGATTCGCCTCTTGCATGTTCATGTGCGCCTTAACCAAACAGGCGCGCCCAGAAACCCTGGCGCCCGGGGGCGGCGGCCACCCGCGTGCCTTGCGTCTTGCCGGTGAGCTGGTCGACCATCATGGACACCACGCGATCGGCCTGGAGCGCCGAGCGGAAAGTGTTTTCACCCTGCAGGCGCTTGGCCGCGATGCTCGCCATGAAGTAGTCGATCTGCGCCGAATATTCCTCGCCGCGCAGGTAGTACCAGACCTCCTCGGTGAGTTCGGTGGTGTAGCGCACCGTCCAGCCAGTACCGAAGCCCGGCAGCGCGTCATGCGTCTCCCGCAGGTAGACCTGGCACTCCTGGCGGTCTGCCGTCAGGCGCCCGTTGGTCCCCCACACCGAGATCCTGGTGGACATCTTGCGGAAGCTCTCGTCGCTCCAGTTCACGCTCAACTGGCCGCTGGAACCGTCCGGGAAATACAGCGTGGCGTAAACCTCGTCGTCCACGTCGCGGGAAAACACGCCCTGGCGCACCAGCCCGCCCACCGAGCTGGGCACGCCCACGACGAAGTTGACCAGGTCAACCGCGTGGCAGGCGTAGTCGTACAGCGCACCACCGCCTTCGTTGCGCGCCGAACGCCAGGTGCTGCCCTTGGGACGCAGCACCACCGGCCCAAAGGCCTCGATGCGGACGTGATGGATCTTGCCGAGCGCACCCGACTTGACGACACGGGCCGCTTCCCTGAACGCCGCGATGAAGCGGAAGTGATACCCGACCTGGTTGACCAGGTTCTTCTGCTCCGCCAGCGCCACCAGGCGTTCGCCGTCCGCCACGTCCAGCACGAAGGGCTTTTCGCAGAACACGTGCAGCCCGCGTTGCAGCGCATTTTCGACCATCGACGCATGGAGCTTGGACGGGGTGGCCACTACCAGGGCCTCCACCTGCTCGGAGTCCAGCATCTTGTCGAAATCCGAATAGCACCGCAGGCCAGCGTGCTTGGTCAGTGCGTCCGTGAGGTACGTGGTCGCGTCGCACCCAGCCACCAGGTCGACCTGGGGGTGTGCGCGAACAATGGCCAGATGAGACAGCCCCATCTTGCCAAGACCCACCATAGCGGTTTTAACCATCGAACAACGTCTCCAGAAAACAACATCGTTTAAACAAGGGGATTGCTACGCAAATTCCAGGCATTGGTGCGCCGCGCGTACACGGTCGAGCGAGTCAGGATTCAAACCTTGCGGCCCACTTTCGCCGCAAATCGGAGCGTAGGCCTTCATCGTATCATCGACTTTCTTGCCAAAAGACGATTGGACCGAGAAGTGCGTCACGCGTTGGCGGCGCAAAATCGGTTCCATTGAATATGACGACGGAAAAATCGTTCAACGCACTCCCCAAGCTGATGGTGGGGGCCTCCTCCGGCGGCCACGCCAACGAACTCCTGCTGCTGCTGAAGGCCGCGAAAGGACTGTGGCCGCTGGAGCCGGCCGCCTACGTGACCACGATGGACATCACCGCGCAGGGCTTCACCCATTTCGGCAAGCCCGTGCACGTGATCGGCGAGGGCGATCGCCGCAAGCCCTTGCGCACGCTGGCCGTGGTGTTCCGGGCCCTGTGGCTGGCCATGCGCGAGCGGCCGGACATCGTGGTCACCACCGGCTCCATGCCGCTCGCCATTTTCTGCATCTGGTCCCGCCTGCTGGGCTCGCAGATCGTGTGGATCGACAGCGTGGCGCAGGTCGACAAGATGTCGCTCAGTGGACGGGTGATGACACGTGTTGCCAATTTGTGCCTGGTGCAGTGGCCAGACCTTGCCGTGGGCCGCAGCCGCGTGGAATACGCCGGAGAGGTCCTGTGATTTTTCTCACCGTGGGCAGCATGTTCCCGTTCGATCGCCTGATCCGCACCGTGGACGAACTCGTCGGGCAGGGCCAGATCACGGAGCCCCTGTTCGCGCAGATCGGCGACGGCCGCTACGAGCCACGGCACGTCGAGTTCTGCCGCTTCCTGGGCAAGCCGGACTACGAGCGCAAGCTCCAGCAGGCGGACCGCCTGATCGCCCACGCGGGCGCGGGCACCATCGCCCTGGCGCTGAGC
Source organism: Panacagrimonas sp. (assembly GCA_052386745.1). GTDB lineage: Bacteria > Pseudomonadota > Gammaproteobacteria > Nevskiales > Nevskiaceae > Panacagrimonas. The sequence continues at coordinate 90,299 of JBQTJW010000020.1, forward strand.
TATCGCAAGCCGCTGCTGGTGGTGCCGCGCCTGCACGAGCACGGCGAGCACGTGAACGATCACCAGCTCGCGACCGCCCGAAAGTTCGCCGAACTCGGGCACGTGCTGGTGGCGCGCGATTCGGCCGAGATCCTGGCGCAGATGCCGGCGCTGCAGCACTTCATGCCGCGCCCGCGCGAAGTGCGGCCCGAGGCGCTGGCCCGGCGCATCGGCAGCTTCATGGAAACGCTGCTGCATGCCCGGCGCTGAGCGCAAACCCACGGTGCGCCTGTTCGTCAACGGCGCGCCGTTCGACGCGCCCGCGTCCACCACCGTGAGTGCGCTCGTCGCGCAATTGAACCCCGGCGCCAGGCGCTACGCCGTGGAAGTGAACGGCGAGATCGTGCCGCGCTCGCGTCACGCGGACGCGCTGCTGGGCGAAGGGGATCGCGTCGAGATCGTGCAGGCCGTCGGAGGCGGGTAGCATCTGCGCTCTTTCACCTCGACGTTGCGATCACCCGTGGCCACCTCCCAAGATTTTCTTTCCATCGCCGGCCGGCATTTCAGCTCGCGGCTGCTCGTGGGCACCGGCAAGTACCGGTCGCTGGACGAGACCCGTGCGGCCATCGAAGCCAGTGGCGCGCAGATCGTCACGGTGGCCGTGCGCCGTACCAACATCGGCCAGAACGCGGGCGAGCCCAACCTGCTGGACGTCGTCCCGCCGTCGAAATACACGCTCCTCCCCAACACCGCCGGCTGCTACACCGCCGACGACGCGGTACGCACCTGCCGGCTCGCGCGCGAGCTGCTGGACGATCACCGCCTGGTCAAGCTCGAAGTGCTCGGCGACCCCAAGACGCTCTACCCCGACGTCACCGCCACGCTGGATGCGGCGCGCACGCTGGTGAAAGACGGGTTCGAGGTGATGGTGTACTGCACCGACGATCCCATCCTGTGCAAGCGATTGGAGGACATCGGCTGCGTGGCGGTGATGCCGCTGGCCGCGCCCATCGGCTCGGGCCTGGGCATCCAGAACCGCTACAACATCCTCACCATAGTGGAAAACGCGCGGGTGCCGATCATCGTCGATGCCGGCGTCGGCACGGCCAGCGACGCAGCCATTGCCATGGAACTGGGCTGCGACGGCGTGCTCATGAACACCGCCATCGCCGAGGCGAAGGACCCGGTGCTCATGGCCAGCGCCATGCGCCACGGCATCCTGGCCGGGCGCGAAGCCTTTCGCGCAGGCCGCATGCCACGCCGCCGGTTTGCGTCTGCGTCATCGCCGGTGGATGGGCTGGTGGGCTGAGAATGAACGCTTCCGACGTCGCGGACGAGACATCGACCGCCCCCGTTCACCGGCGCATCCGAAGTTTCGTGCGGCGCGAAGGGCGCCTCACCGACGGGCAGCGGGACGCGCTCGATCGCCTGTCCGCCCGCTACGCCGTCGACCACGTGCAGGGCTGCATCGACGGCACGCTGTTTCCGGTGACGAACGCGCCGCTGAGCCTGGAAATCGGCTTCGGCGCGGGCGATGCGCTTCTGGCGCGCGCGCAGGCCCGTCCGCACATCAACCACCTCGGCGCGGAAGTGCATCGCCCCGGTGTCGGCCGGCTGCTGCTGCGGGTGGAGGCGCTGGGGCTGGACAACATGCGGGTGCTGTCGCGCGATGCGGTGGACGTGCTGCGCGAGCAGATGGCGCCGGCCACGCTGGACGAACTCATCGTGGAATTCCCCGACCCCTGGCACAAGACGCGGCATCACAAGCGGCGCCTGATCCAGCCCGAATTCGTGCGCCTGGCCTGCGAGCGGCTGAAGCCAGGCGGCACGCTGTACCTCGCAACCGACTGGGCACACTACGCCGAGCAGATGCGGCAGGTCTGCAACGCCGAGCCCCTGCTGCGCAATTGCGCCGCGGACGGTGGATTCGTGGCGCGCCCACCCTCGCGCCCCATCACCCGCTTCGAGGCGCGCGGCGAACGCCTGGGCCACGCGGTGTTCGACCTGGCGTACCTGCGGGTGTAGCCGCGGCGGAACCGGGCCGTATCGACGGTCATCGGCGGGACGTGTTAAACGGTGCCACCCCTTGGCCCGCCCGCGCCGTATCCCCGATGTCTGCTGCCCACCCCATCCTCGGCGTCACCGGCTCGTCCGGCGCAGGCACCAGCGCGGCCATGGCCGTGTTCTGCCGCCTGTTCAAGACGCTGGGGCTGAAGGCCGCAATTGTGGAAGGGGACGCCTTTCACGCCTACGACCGCGCGGGCAACCAGAAAGCCATCGAGCGGGCGCGCATCCGTGGCGAGAATTTTTCGCTCCTCGGCCCGGCAGGCAATCACCTGGACCGGCTCGAAGCGCTGCTGCGCGAGTACGGCGAAAAAGGCACTGGCGTCACCCGGCACTACCTGCACACCGAGAACGACGCCCTCGCCGCGGGCCAGGCGCCGGGCACGTTCACGCCCTGGGAGCGCCTGCCCTCCGGCACCGACGTGCTGTTCTACGAGGGCCTGCACGGCGGCTACGTGGGCGAGGACGCCCACATCGCGCGGCACATGGACCTGCTCATCGGCGTGGTGCCGGTCATCAACGTGGAGTGGATCCAGAAGATCAAGCGCGACACCAACGAGCGCGGCCATCGCCCGGAAGACGTGATGGCCACCATCCTGCGCCGCCTGCCGGACTACGTGAACCACATCACCCCGCAGTTCTCCCGCACCGACGTCAACTTCCAGCGCGTGCCGCTGGTGGACACGTCAAACCCGTTCACCGTGCGGGAGATTCCGAGCGCGCAGGAGAGCCTGGTGGTGGTGCACTTCAACGAGAACTCGCGCGTGAGCGCCGACCTTGTCAGCCTCTCGCGCGCCATCAAGGGCGCGTTCAAGTCCAACGACAAGACACTGGTGGTGCCGGGCCCGGCCATGGGGCGCGCCATGGAGCTGATCCTGGCGCGGGCCATCAAGAAAATCGTCGGCCGGCGCCCGCTGGCGGGCGCGCACTAGGAAATCCTCGCCATGGAACGCAGACCCCTCGGACGCACCGACCTGAAGGTCAGCCTGATCTGCCTGGGGACCATGACCTGGGGCGAACAGAACACCGAGGTGCAGGCGCACGAGCAGATGGATTATGCCGTGGGCCAGGGCATCAATTTATTCGACGCCGCGGAGATGTACCCGGTGCCGCCGCGGCCGGAGACGCAGGGCCGCACGGAGCAATACATCGGCACCTGGCTGCGCAGGACCGGCAAGCGCAAGGACATCGTGCTGGCAACCAAGGTCACGGGTCCGGGCATGGGGCACCTGCGGGGCGGGTCGCGGCTGGACCGGCAGTCCGTGCTCGCCGCCTGCGACGACAGCCTGCGGCGCCTGCAGACCGAGTACATCGACCTGTACCAGGTGCATTGGCCGGAGCGCTCCACCAACTACTTCGGCAAGCTGGGCTACGAGCACACGGGCGATCGCGCCACGCCCATCGAGGAAACGCTGGGCGCGCTCGACGAACTGGTGCGCCAAGGGAAGGTGCGGCACATCGGCGTGTCCAACGAAACGCCCTGGGGCCTGGGCGAATACCTGCGGCTGGCGCGCGAACACAAGCTGCCGCGCATCGCGTCCATCCAGAATCCATACAACCTGCTCAACCGCAGCTTCGAGATCGGGCTGGCCGAGTTTGCGCACCGTGAAACCATCGCGATGCTGGCCTATTCGCCGATAGCCTTTGGCGTGCTGAGCGGCAAGTACCTGCGCGGCGCGCGGCCGCCGGAAGGACGCATCACCCGCTTCCAGCGCTTCTCCCGCTACACCAGCGAGCAGGCCGAGGCGGCCACCGACGCCTACGTCACGCTTGCAAAGAAGCTGGACATGGACCCGGCGCAGATGGCGCTGGCCTTCGTCAACACGCGGCCGTTCCTGACCAGCACCATCATCGGCGCCACTACCCTGGATCAGCTTCGCAGCAACATCGCCACCCATGCGCTCAAGCTGCCCAAGGGGGCGCTGCAGGAGCTGGAGCTGATCCACAAGCGCTACACCATTCCCTGTCCCTGAAGGCGTGGCGCTTCGGCCAAGCGGCGGACCGATGGGCGGCCTTGTACGACCCCGGCCCGGGGCGTAGAACTGGGCGTCGAGTTGATCCGTTACGGGCTTTCCCAACGCTGCGGCGGGGAGGTGGAAGATGGCCGAATGGTTACGCGAAGTCTCGGTGGGCGAGTGGTTCGAGACCGGCGAGCGGCAGTTCGAGATCGTGGGCATCGATGCCAAGGCCGGCGTCGTCCTCATCCAGCACTTCGACGGCTCGCTGGAAGAGCTGGACTTCGATCACTGGCTGGAACTGGAAGCCCGCCCTTGCGCCCCGCCGGAAGACATCACCGGCGCACTGGACATGGACCTGGACGACTACGACGATCCGCCCACGCGTTCGCAGTGGGGCAGCCCGCTGGATGACCTCAACGCGCGGCTCGACGACTACTGAGCCGGCCGCGGCAGGCGCCGGTTCAGCCACACGATCAGCAGCAGCGCCGGGATGCCCAGCGCCGAGGTGTACAGAAAGAATCCCGGCCAGCCGAGCGCCTCGGACACGTAGCCCGAGGCCCCGCCCAGCACCTTCCCGGGCAGGGTGAACAGCGACGAGAACAACGCGTACTGGGTCGCGGTGTAGGCGGTGTTGGTCAGGCCGGACAGGTAGGCGATGAACGCCGACCCGGCAAAGCCCGCGGCGAGGTTGTCCCCGCTGATGACCACGGCCAGGCCGGGCACCGAGGGCTCTGCGTGCAACGCCAGCACGGCGAAACCCAGGTTGGACAGGATCACCATCACGCCACCCATCATCAGCGCCCGCGCCGCGCCCCAGCGCGCCACCGCGATGCCGCCCAGGAACGCGCCGGCAATGGACAGGACGACGCCGTAGAACTTGGCGATGGCGGCCACCTGCGTCAGCGTGTAGCCCAGCGCGAGGTAAAACGGATTGGCCATGGACCCCATGGTGATGTCGGTCAGGCGGAACAGGCCGACAAAGCACAGGATGCCCACGCCCAGCGTCACGCCGTTGCGCTGGAAGAAATCCAGGAACGGGCACACCACCGCACCCACGAACCAGGCGCCGGCATGGCGCAGCGCCGCCGGCCAGTGTTCGCGTCGGGCCATCCAGGCCAGCACGCGGGCCTCGGCCTCGGGTGTTCCGGCGGCGCGCGGCTCGGGTTCCGGCACGAGCAGCGTCGTCAGCAGGCCGACGCTGGTCATGCCGGCCATCACCAGGTAGGCGCGGCGCCAGCCGTACTCCGCCGCCAGCAGCAGGCAGCCGGCGCCCGCCACGATCAGCGCCACGCGATAGCCCAGCTGGTAGGCGGCCGACAGGGCGCCCTGCCGCTCGACTTCCGCCGCCTCGATGCGCCAGGCGTCGATCGCGATGTCCTGCGTCGCCGACGAGAACGCGACCACCAGCGCAAAGCCGACCATCGTCGCCAGCTCGGTCGCGGGGTCGTGCAGCGCCAGCCCGGCCAGCCCGCAGGCCATGCCGGCCTGTGCCAGCAGCATCCACGAACGCCGCCGCCCCAGGAGCGCGTGCAGCAGCGGCAGGCGCAGGCGATCCACCACCGGCGCCCAGAAGAACTTGATGGAATAGGTGATGCCCACCCAGGACAGCAGCCCGATGGTGCCGCGCTGGATGCCGGCCTGCGCCAGCCACGCCGAGAGGGTGGAAAACACCAGTAGGAACGGAAGGCCCGCCGAGAATCCCAGGAACAGCATCGCCGCCACGCGCGGGTGGCGGTAGATGGAAAGCGCGCTCCCGATGCCCGCGCTGCGCTCCCTCACCCGGCGTAGTCCACGACCAGCGGCGCATGATCGGAAAAACGGCTGTCCTTATAGACGTGCGCCGACCGCAGGCGGGCACCGAGCCCGGGCGTGACCAGCTGGTGGTCGATGCGCCAGCCCACGTTGTTGGCCCAGGCCTGCCCGCGATTGGACCACCAGGTGTAGAGCTCGCCCTCGCCGTCCGGCGACAGCTTACGGTGCACGTCCACCCAGCCATGCTCGCCCAGAACCTTGCTCATCCAGGCGCGCTCGTGCGGCAGGAAACCGGAATTCTTCTGGTTGGAACGCCAGTTCTTCAGGTCGCGCTGGGTGTGGGCGATGTTCCAGTCGCCGCACACCACGTAGTCCCGCCCGCTCGCGCCCCAGGCCTGAAGGTGGGGCAGGAAGCATTCGAGAAACCGGTCCTTCGACGCCTGGCGCTCCGGCCCGGCCGAGCCGGAAGGCAGGTACAGCGACACCACGGAAAGATTCCCGAAGCGAAATTCCAGGTAGCGGCCCTCGTCGTCGAATTCCGCGGCGCCGAGCTTGTCGAGCACGGTGTCGGGCTCGCGCCGCGAGTAGATGCCCACACCGGCGTAACCCTTCTTCTGCGCGCTGTTGAAACGCACCGACCAGCCCGCCGGGAAGAAGTGGGGCAGCTTCTCCAGGTCCGCCTGCTGCGCCTTGATCTCCTGGAGGCACAGCACGTCCGCGTTCTGCCGCGGCAGCCAGTCGAACAGGCCCTTGGACGCGGCGGAACGGATGCCGTTGCAGTTGAGCGTGATGATGCGCATGTCTTCGGGTGGTGGAGATACCGGGGCTGACGACGCGGCTGATCGTCGGGTTCCGGGCCATTGTCGGCAAACGCGTTGGCTCGCGGAAGCGCTTTCCCACAAGATAGGGGTCCGCTGGAATCACGACATCCTGACGCGGTCATGGCCCGATCCGATACTTCGCAGCGCCTGCGCGCCATCTTCGGCGGCTCGGTCGGCAATCTGGTGGAGTGGTACGACTGGTACACCTACGCCGCGTTCTCGCTCTATTTTGCCAAGAGCTTCTTTCCGGCCAACGACCTGACCGCGCAACTGCTCCATTCCGCAGCGATCTTCGGGGTGGGGTTTCTCATGCGACCGATCGGTGGCCTGGTTTTTGGCTGGTACGCGGACCGCCACGGACGCAAGGCCGCGCTGACGCGCTCGGTGCTGCTGATGTGCTTCGGTTCGCTGCTCATTGCCGTGACACCGGGGTACACGCAGATCGGTGGGTGGGCACCGGCGCTGCTGGTGCTGGCTCGCCTGATCCAGGGCCTGAGCGTGGGCGGCGAATACGGCACCAGTGCAACCTATCTCTCGGAGATGGCCACGCGCGGCCGCCGCGGATTCTTCTCCAGCTTCCAGTACGTGACCCTGATCCTGGGCCAGCTCAGCGCACTGGGCGTGCTGCTGATTCTGCAGGCCCTGCTGACACAGGCGCAGCTCGAGACCTGGGGCTGGCGCATCCCGTTCGCAATCGGCGCGGCTCTGGCTCTGGTCGCGCTCCACCTGCGCCGCAGCCTGGTGGAAACGACCGCGTTTGCCGAGGCAAAAGCCCGCTGCATCAATCCCCTGCGGGCGCTGCTGGCCCATCCGCGCGAGTTGGCCGTGGTGGTGGGACTGACCATGGGCGGCACGCTCGCCTTCTATACGTTCACGACTTACATGCAGAAATTTCTCGTGAACACCACGGGTTTCAGCCCTGCCACCGCCACCACGATTTCGGCACTGGCGCTCTGCGTGTTCCTGCTGGTGCAGCCGATTGTCGGCGCCCTCTCCGACCGCATCGGGCGCAGGCCCCTGCTGCTGGCCTTTGGAGTGGGCGGCGCCTTATTCACCGTGCCCGTCATGCAGGCTTTGGCCTCGGCGCAGACGCCGTTGGCCGCGTTTGCACTCATCACCTTTGCCCTGCTCATCGTCAGTGGCTACACGTCGATCAATGCGGTGGTCAAGGCTGAACTTTTTCCGGCAGAAATACGCGCTTTGGGTGTAGGACTGCCATACGGTGTCACTGTGTCAGTCTTTGGCGGCAGCGCGGAGTACGTGGCGCTCTGGTTCAAGTCACAGGGCCAGGAGAGTGGGTTCTACTGGTACGTGGTCGGATGCATCCTGGTCTCGCTGCTGACCTACTGGCGCATGGGCGAACCGCTGACCAATTCGCGCATCGACGACAGCGCCTGACCGGCAACATGACCAACGGCCCAGGAATTGCGTTTTCCCTTGAATGTTTGGGGATTTGGGAACGGACGGTGCTGGGCAGGCTGGAGTCAATCCACAGTCGTACCGCCGTCAATCATCGAAAAGGTCAGGACCGTGCAAGCACTTCCAGAAGGATTCGTCGACGGCCGCAACGTGGCCGACGGCGCGGTGTTCGAGGCGGATGTCTGCGTCATCGGCGGGGGGCCGGTGGGCCTGTCCATTGCCGGCGACCTGGCCAGCAAAGGCCTCTCCGTCTGCCTGGTGGAAAGCGGTGGCTTCGACTACGACGCCACGGAGCACGACCTGTGTCATGGCGAACTGGCCGGCAGCAAGGTGGTGGACCCGCATGTGACCCGGACGCGTCAGTACGGCGGTCTTTCCAACAACTGGAACATTCTGTTCGATCGCCCCAGGGTCGGCGTGCGCTACGTGCCCATGGACCCCATCGACTTCGAAGCGCGACCGGAAGTCCCGTACAGCGGCTGGCCCTTCGATCACACCGAGATGGCGCCGTGGTACGAGCGCGCCCAGGGGGTCTGCGGCATCGGCCCGTTCCGCTACGACGCCGAGTACCGGGCCACGGCAGACCAGCCGGTGTTCGAATCGGAGGATCGCGAGCTGCACACGAGCCTGTTCCAGTTCGGGCCGTCCAGCCGATTTCACTCCGCGAGCCGGAGCACCCTGGCGCAGACTGGGCGCGTTCGGGTCCTGCTCCATACCACCGGCCTGGCGTTGGAAACGTCGGAAGACGAGCGGCACGTCGAGCGGCTACGGACCGGCTGCCTCAATGGCCGGCGATTTGCGGTTCGCGCCCGCAGCTACGTGCTGGCGGCGGGGGCAACGGAAAACGCGCGCCTGCTCCTGCTCTCCAACGGCCGCAATCCGGCGGGCGTGGGCAATCGTCACGATCTCGTGGGCCGCTTCCTCATGGACCACCCACTGGAGGGGTGCAGCTACATCAAGCCGTCCGACGGCAGTGTCTACGAACGGCTCAAGTTGTTCGACCTGCAGGTGGATAAGGGCGTCGGGTACATGGCCAAGCTGACGTTCTCGGATCCCACCATCCGAAAGCACAAGCTGCTCAACATGACCTTCATCCTGGTGCCCTGCGAGGCACTCCAGATGAAACCGTCAGTGGCCGCGTTCAGGACCCTCGTCAAGGGTGTCTCGCGTTTCCCGCCGCCGAAGGGTCGGATGGCGCAACTCGCGGCCATCGCCAGGGATCCGGTCTCGGTCGTGCGCCACGTCCACCGCGTGTATTCCTATCCTGGCGCGGTGTCATCGCTGGGCTATGGCGGGTGGTCGCAACTGCCGGACAAGGCCGGCGCGTTCTCCCGCATCGATGTGTGGAACCAGATCGAGCAGTACCCGCACCCCGACAACCGCGTGCAGCTGGGCGAGTCCACGGACGCCTTCGGGCAGCGGCGCATCAAGTACGACTTCACCTGGCGCGATGAAGACCAGAAGCGCTTCGTCCACAGCCAGCGCCATTTCGCGGGCCTGACGGAGAAGGCAGGCCTGGGCACCTACCATTTCAACGAAACGCGGCAGCCCGGCGAACTCAGTTCCCACCACGCGATGGGCACCACGCGCATGCACGAAGACCCGCGGCAGGGGGTGGTGGACCCCAATTGCCGCGTGCACGGAACCGACAATCTCTTCGCCGCCACCGCCTCGGTATTCCCCACCGGCGGCTATGCGAACCCCACGCTCACGGCCATCGCCATGGGCCTGCGGCTCGCGGCGTTTCTCGCGGCGGTGGTGCCCTTTCTCGATATGGGCTAGGAGTAGACGGACGATCGCCGCAGCTGGAATATCCTGGCCTGCGGAATGTATGCGGGGAGTGCTTCGGCCTTGATGTCCGGGTACTTCGCGAGGAACGCCTCAAACGCTTCCTTCTGGCCCAGCGCTCCCCGGTCCGCCGTCCAGCCCCAGTCATCAAAGATGATGATGGCGTGGTCCGGAATGAGCGGTGCACAGAAGTCCAGCACCTCCCGCGTCGCGGAATGGATGTCGCAGTCCACCATGATGAGCCTCGGCTGCAGGTAGCCAAGCCGTTCACGGGTTTGAAGGGTGAGCGTATCCCTGAACCAGCCCTTCACCAGGTTCACCCGCTTCATGTCCACGCCCTGGTCCTCCAGGTAATTGCGGGTGGCCGCCTGGGTCGAGCGAAAGGCACCGGGCGCCCATCCCTGTTCTGCCGCTTCCTCCGGCAGGCCTTCAAACGAGTCGAAGCCGATCAGCCGCACGTTGTGGAAGCCGCTTCGCCGGAGCACCCGGTGCACGCAGGCCATCGATGTTCCGCGGCTGACGCCGAATTCCAGGTAGTCCCATATTCCGCTGGCGATTGCAGACCTCGGAAGGCTTTCGAGTGCGCCACGCACGCACTCTTCAAGCGCCGTTTCCGGTACCAGGGGCTCCCAGTCACCCAGGCCATTGGCCCGCAAGTACTCCTTTACGGCCCGGGCCGGCTTGCGGAGCCCAAGGACATCAAGAACCCTCAACACGACTTTTCTGAACATGATGCGACCTCGCCACGATGGCGACCGCATCCGATCGAGAATTTGCGGAGTGCGGCCAACAACCGCCGGGATCAGGATTCACCCTGCGGCCACCAAGCCCCAGCGGTGCCGGCACGCGGCACCGCAAAGTTCGGTCTATGGCGGGTACAGCGCGAGGGGCGACGAACGGCGCTGGCCACGTCGTCCGGACCAGCGTCTCAGGTAGTAGAGCCGTGCCTTTCGCACGGCGAAGGCCGGGCGGACCGTGCGATTGTCCCGACCACGGCCGCCGCGCCGTGATCCTGGTGAGACCGAAAGCCTTTCGATGCCCGTGACCATGCCCGACCATACCGCCACCGATGGCCCCGCGCCACCCTGGCCGGCCGCGGGCAAGGGTTAGAATTGGCGCCCTTTTCCGCTTGCCGTTGCCATGACGTCGCTCACCCTGGCCCTGTCCAAGGGCCGCATCTTCGAAGACAGCCTGCCGCTGCTGGAAAGGCTAGGCCTGTCGCCGGCCGGCGACATCGACCGCCTGCTGCGCGTGCCCTCGCGCAATCCCGACGTGCAGCTGGTCATCATCCGCCCCGCCGACGTGCCCACCTACGTGGAGCACGGCGCGGCCGACCTCGGCATCGTGGGCAAGGACGTGCTGATGGAGCACGGCGGCGAGGCGCTGTACGAGCCGCTGGACCTGGGCATCGCCAGGTGCCGGCTGTCGATCGCCGCGGTAAAAGGCTCGCCCTTTGCCACGCCGGGCAGCCTGCCGCCGCGCCGCCGCGTGCGCGTGGCCACCAAGTACCCCGAGATCACGCGCCGCCACTTCGCCGCGCGCGGCGAGCAGGTGGAGATCATCAAGCTCTACGGCTCCATGGAACTGGCGCCGCTGGTAGGCCTGGCCGATCTGATCGTGGACCTGGTGGCCACCGGCAATACGCTCAAGGCCAACGGCCTGGTGGAGGCGGAGATCATCACGCCGATCACGGCGCGCATGGTGGTCAACAAGGGCTCGATGAAGATGAAGCACGCCGCGGTTCGCGAACTGCTCGCGCGCCTGGAAAGCGCCTGCCGCCAATGAACCTGCCGCGATGAACATTCTGCGCCTGGATTCCTCCGCGCCCGGCTTCGGCGCGCAGCTCGGCCAGCTGCTGGACCGCGCGCCCGAGCAGGACGCGCGGGTGGCCGAGGCGGCTTCGCGCATCGTGGCCGACATCCGCCAGCGCGGCGACGAGGCACTGCTGGAACTGACCAACCGCTTCGACGGCTCGTCCTGGTCGCGGGCCAGCGATCTGGAGATTCCGCGCGCCGCGCTCGAAGCGGCCTGGAACGCGCTGCCGGCGGACCTGCAGAACGCGCTCCAGCAGGCGCACCGGCGCATCGGCGACTACGCCGAACGCCAGGCGCTGGCCGGCTGGGAATTTGCGGACGCGCACGGCAATCGCCTGGGCCAGCGCGTCACGCCGCTGGACCGGGTGGGCATCTACGTGCCCGGCGGCAAGGCCGCGTACCCGTCCTCGGTGCTGATGAACGCGGTGCCGGCCAAGGTCGCGGGCGTGCGCGAAATCGTCATGGTGGTGCCGACGCCAGGCGGCGAAACCAACGCCGCGGTGCTCGGCGCGGCGCACCTCGCCGGCGTGGACCGCGTGTTCCGCATCGGCGGTGCGCAGGCCGTGGCCGCGCTGGCCTACGGAACCGCCAGTGTGCCGGCGGTGGACAAGATCGTCGGCCCCGGCAACGCCTACGTGGCCGCGGCCAAGCGCCTGGTGTTCGGGCGCGTGGGCATCGACGCCATTGCCGGTCCCTCGGAAATCGTGGTGATCTCCGACGGCCTCAGCGACCCGCGCTGGATCGCCATGGACCTGTTCAGCCAGGCCGAGCACGACGAGGACGCGCAGTCCATCCTCATCAGCCCGGACGCCGGGTTCATCGCGCGCGTGGAGCAGGCCATGGCCGGGCGCATCCGCGACCTGCCGCGCGCGGACATCGTGCGCGCCTCGTTGTCGGGCCGCGGCGCCATGATCCAGGTGCGCAGCCTCGACGAGGCCGTGGACATCTCCAACCGCATCGCGCCCGAGCACCTGGAACTGTCGGTGGCGCAGCCGCGCGAACTGCTCGACCGCGTGCGCCATGCCGGCGCCGTGTTCCTGGGCCGGCACACGCCCGAAGCCTTTGGCGACTACTGCGCCGGGCCCAACCACGTGCTGCCCACCTCGCGCGCGGCGCGCTTTTCCAACCCGCTGGGCGTGTACGAATTCCAGAAGCGCACGAGCCTGATCGAATGCTCGCCTGAGGGCGCGCGCGTGCTCGCCGGCATCGCCGGGCGCATCGCGGACGCCGAGGGCCTGCAGGCGCACGCCGCGTCCGCGCGCGACCGCCTGTGAACGTGGCACCAAGAGAAATCGCATGCACCATGGCCTGAAAGTCTGCGCGCTGCTGGCGGCCGGCCTGCTCGCGGCCTGCGAGTCCTCGCTCAACGTCGACGTGGCGGTCAACGCGCTGCCCACGCAGCAGAGCCAGAGCACGCTCACCGCCACGCTGCGCATCGCCGGCCTGAGCCTGGAGACCACCAGCGGCACCACGCGCAAGCTCACCCGCAACGACGTCCTGGAACTCATCAGCCCCGGCATCAACCGCGTTCCCGCGACGCAGGACCTGATCTCCAACGCCAGGATCGCCGACGGCGAGTACCAGGGCCTGCGCCTGGACTTTGCGAGCACCGTCGGCAGCGTGGCCTCGTCGCAGAGCACGGTGAAGCAGACCATCGTCAATGGCGCCGCCACGGTGCCGTTCTCGGACGTGGCCTTCATGTTCAAGGACGACGACGACGACAAGGTCTCGCTGCTGGTCGCTCTGGACCTGCCGCTCTCTCTGAGCCGCGACGACGACGGCAGCGGCTACGTGCTCAACCCGGTGGTGCGCGCCATGGAGCGCAGCGACGCCGGCACCATCCAGGGCACCATCCCCGCCAGCCGCCTGCCCAACACCGTGGCCTGCGAATCCGGTGCCAGCGTGTACGCGTTTCTCGGCGCCGACGTGACGCCGGACGAGCGCGACGGCCAGGATGCCGAACCCGTCGCCACCACCTTCGTGCCGAACGCGGGCCTGGGTGCCACCTACACCCTGCCCTTCCTTGCGCCCGGCACCTACACGCTGGCCCTGACCTGCGATGGCGAGCGCGAGAACGGCCTGGAAAAGGCCGACCCGGCCATGACGTTTTCCCGCGGCCCGAGAAACCTGAAGCTCGACGCCGGCGAGACGCTGCAAGCCAATTTCGCCCCGTGAAGACCCCGGGGAATCCTGCCCCGCCTGCCGCGAATCCCACGCGCGTCCATGGATGACAAGTCGGCGCTGCTGGGCAGCCTGAAGATCGACCGCAGCGCGGTGGACGAGGCACCCCGCCACGGCCGCCGATGGGTGCTGGGCGTCGTCCTGCTGCTGGCCGTGGCGGCCGTGCTCTGGTTCTTCCTGCACGGCGACGCGCGCGTGGCCGTCACCACCGTGATGTCGCGCACCACCGGCGGGCCGGCGGGCGGCGCCTCGGTGCTGGATGCCTCCGGCTACGTGGTCGCGCGGCGGCGCGCCACGGTCTCGTCCAAGCTCACCGGCAAGGTGGTGGAGCTGCGCATCGAGGAGGGATCGCGCGTCGAGCAGGGCGAGATCCTGGCGCGCATCGACGACGCCAACATCCGCACGCAACTTGCCCTCACCCGTTCGCAGCTGGACGTCGCACGCGCACAGCTGGTCGAAGGCGAGGTGCAGCTGGCCGAGGCCGAGCGCAGCCTGCGCCGCACGCGCGAACTGGCCGCGCGCCAGATGCTGAGCCAGGCCGCGCTCGACACCGCGCAATCCACCGTCGACGGCGCGCGCGCCCGGCTCGACAGCACGCGCAGCAACGTGGCCGTGGCGGAGAAAACCGTGGCGGTGCAGGCCCAGCAGCTCGACGACACCCTGGTGCGCGCGCCATTTGCCGGCGTCATCACCGTCAAGAACGCGCAGCCGGGCGAGATGATTTCGCCGCTGTCCGCCGGCGGCGACGGTACCCGTACCGGTATCGGCACCCTGGTGGACATGGATTCGCTGGAGGTGGAGGTGGACGTCAACGAGAATTTCATCAACCGCGTCACCGCCGGCCAGCCGGCCGAGACCACGCTCAACGCCTACCCGGACTGGAAGGTGCCGTCCGAGGTCATCGCCGTCATCCCCACCGCCGACCGCAGCAAGGCCACGGTGAAGGTGCGCATCGCGCTCAAGCTCAAGGACCCGCGCGTGCTGCCCGACATGGGCGCGCGCGTCCGCTTCCTGAGCCCGCCAAGTGCTCAGGGCGAGGTGGCCAGGCCGCTGGTGCTGGTGCCAGCGGCGGCGGTGCAGCGCGGCGAGAAGGGCGGCACCGTCTACCTGCTGCGCGGCGAGACGGTGGAGCGCCGCGCCGTGTCCCTGGGCGGCACGCGCGGGCAGGACGTGGAGGTTTCGGCCGGTCTGTCCGGCGGCGAGACGCTGGCCGTCGGCGACTTCGCCCGGCTCCGCGACGGCGCGCCGGTGCGCCTGCAGAAGCAGCAATAGGCGATGGCCGACACGCTGATCGCGCTGGACCGCGTGTCCAAGCACTACACCCGCGGCAGGGAAAAGGTGGAGGTGCTCAGCGAGTTGTCGCTGGACATCCAGCAGGGCGACTTCCTGGCACTGATGGGTCCGTCCGGCTCCGGCAAGACCACGCTGCTGAACCTGATCGGCGGGCTGGACCAGCCCAGCGGCGGCAGCGTGACCATTGCCGGGCAGCGCATCGACACCCTGCCCGGCGGACGGCTGGCGCAGTGGCGGGCGCGCCACGTGGGCTTCGTGTTCCAGTTCTACAACCTGCTGCCGGTGCTCAGCGCCGCGCGCAACGTGGAACTGCCGCTGCTGCTCACGCGGCTGTCGCGCGCGGAACGCGCGCGGCGCGTGGACATTGCGCTGAGGGTGGTCGGGCTGGCGGACCGTGCGCGGCACAAACCGGCCGAGCTGTCCGGCGGACAGGCCCAGCGCGTGGCGATTGCCCGCGCCCTGGTCGCCGACCCCACGCTGCTGGTCTGCGACGAACCCACGGGCGACCTCGACCGCCGCACCGCGGACGACATCCTGGGCCTGCTGCAGGCGCTCAACCGCGAGCACGGCAAGACCATCCTCATGGTCACGCACGACCCCAAGGCCGCGGACTTCGCCCGCCACGTGCTGCACATGGACAAGGGCCGGCTGATCGAGTCGGAAGTTGCGGCGGGAGCGGCGGCGTGACCCGCGCCCTCGGCGGAGCCGCGGGGTGAAGTACCTGCCGCTGCTGTGGGCCACGCTGTGGCGGCGCAAGGCCCGCACGATCTTCACCATGCTGTCGATCGTGGTCGCCTTCCTGCTGTTCGGGTTGCTGCAATCGGTGAACGTGGCCTTCGAGCAGGGCGCGGGCGCCGCGGGGGCGGACCGGCTGATCTCGCACGGCAAGTATTCGTTCACCGAGATCCTGCCCTACGCGCATTACCAGCAGATCCGCGCGGTGCCGGGCGTGGCGGCGGTGTCGCACTCCACCTGGTTTGGCGGGCGTTACCAGAGCGAGTCCAACTTCTTCCCCATCCTGCCGGTGGACGTGGACAGCTACTTCGACGTGTACCCCGAATTCCTGCTGCCACCGGCGCAGCTGGACGCGCTCCGGCAGAACCGCACTGGCTGCGTCGTGGGCCAGGGGCTGGCGAAGAAATTCGGCTGGAAGCTGGGCGACACGGTGCCGATCAGGGCCACCATCTGGCCGCTCAAGGGCGGCAGCAACGCCTGGGAATTCCAGGTCGTGGGCATCATGCAGGCGCGCGAGAAATCCATGGAGGGCCAGGAGGACTTCATGCTCTTCCGCTGGGACTACTTCGACGAGGCACGCGCCTTCGGCCGCGGCACGGTGGGCTGGTACACGGTGAAGGTGACGGACGCCGCAAACGCCGAGGCGGTGGCGCAGGCCATCGACAAGGTGTTCGAGAACTCGCCCAAGGAAACGCTCACGGAAACCGACAAGGCCTTCAACGCGGCCTTCATCAAGCAGTTTGGCGATATCCAGTTCTTGATCGCCTCCATCATCGCCGCCTCGTTCTTCAGCCTGGTGCTGATCACCGGCAACACCATGATGCAGTCGGTGCGCGAGCGCGTGCCGGAGCTGGCCGTGCTCAAGACCATCGGCTTCGGCAATGGCGCGGTGCTGTGCCTGGTGCTGGCCGAGTCGGTGCTGATGTGCGTGCTGGCCGCGGCCGCCGGCGTGCTGCTGTCCAGCTTCGCCGCCGGAGCGCTCAAGCCCTTCATGCCCGGCATGGCGGTGAACGCGCAGGTGTGGCTGCTGACGCTGGGCGCGGCGCTGGTCCTGGCGCTGGTGGTGGGTGCGTTTCCGTCGCTGCGCGCCACGCGGCTGAACATTGTCAGCGCGCTGTCCGGGCACTGAGAGATGGCCGGCGCGGTGGAACAGGTGATGGCGGTCACGGCGATGAACCTGCGGACGGTGCCGTCGCGCCTCGGCGCCTCCATGGTCATCGTGGTGGGCATCGCGGGCGTGGTCGGCGTGCTGGTGGCGCTGCTGGCGATGGCCGAAGGCTTTCGCGCCACGCTCACCTCCACCGGCCGCGCCGACCGCGTGCTGGTGCTGCGCGGCGGCGCCAACGACGAACTCTCCAGCGTGATCTACCGCAGCCAGGTGCCCACCATCGAGCAGGCACCGGGCGTTGCCCGCGATGCCGACGGGCGCCCGCTCGCCACCGCCGAGGTGTTCATGCTCACCAGCCTGCCGCGCCGCGGCGCCACCGCGCCCACCAACGTGGTGGTGCGCGGCACCGGCCCCAACGTGCTGGCGGTGCGGCCCGAGGTGCACCTGGTGGAGGGCCGCCTGTTCCGCACCGGCGTGCGGGAGATCGTGGCGGGGCGTGGCGCGGCACGGGAATTTGCCGGGCTCACCGTGGGCCAGGTGGTGCCGGTGCGCGGCGGCGACTGGACCGTGGTGGGCGTGTTCGAGTCCGGCGGCAACGTGCACGAGTCGGAGATCTGGGCCGATGGCGAGGCGCTGATGTCGTCCGCCAACCGTGGCGCGCCCACGTCGGTGGTTGCGCGGCTGGAATCGGCCGACGCGCTGCCGGCGTTCAGGGACGCGCTGGCCGCGGACCCGACGATGACGGTGGACGCAGTGTCCGAGCCCCGGTACTACGCCTCGCGCTCGGAAAAGCTCGCAAGGCTCATCAACGGCCTGGGTTATTTCGTTGCGGGCGTGATGGCCGTCGGCGCGCTGTTCGGCGCGCTCAACACCATGTACGCCGCGGTGTCCACGCGCAGTGTCGAGATTGCCACGCTGCGCGCCATCGGCTTCACGCCGGGGCCGGTGGTGGTGTCGGTCATGATCGAATCGCTGCTGCTGGCGCTGGCCGGGGGCGTGCTGGGCGCGCTGATCGCCTACGCCCTGTTCAACGGCTACACCGTGTCCACGCTCAACGGCCAGACGTTCAGCCAGGTGGCGTTCGACTTCCGCGTGACACCGGCGCTGCTGGCGCAGGGCGTGCTCTGGTCGGTGGTCATCGGCGCGGTCGGTGGATTCTTCCCCGCCCTTCGAGCCGCGCGGGTGCCGGTGGTGGAGGCGCTGCGCGCCAGCTGAGCTTCGGATTTGGGGACGCTTCAGCCTCAAGGGCTGGCGTCTTTCTCGGGCAGGATGTCGGCCAGGAGCTTTTCCAGCGCATCGAAGCCCGCGGGCTTGACCAGGTGATGCCTGAACCCCGCCGCGGCCGTCGCCCGCAGGTCCTCGGGCTGACCCCAGCCCGTGAGCGCGATCAGGATGACGCCGGCGCACCCGGGAAGCGCCTGGATGCGCCGGGCCAGTTCAAGCCCGTCCATTCCGCGCATGCCTATGTCGAGGATCGCGATGGTCGGGCTGAAACCCGCGAGCACGTGCAGCGCCTCCTTCCCCGTGTATGCCGTGCGCACGCTGGCACCCAGCACCTGCAGGACTGCGGCGAGGCTGTCGGCCGCATCTTCGTTGTCGTCGACCACCAGCACGCTGTGACGCTGCAGGACGGGCGCCGCGGCGGGTTCGGTGGCCGCCGGTTCCGGTGCGGGCGGCCGCTGTTCCAGCGGAATCCGCACGGTGAACTCGCTGCCGCGGCCCAGGCCCGGGCTGCTCACTTCGACGCTCCCGCCGTGCAGTTCCACGAGGCGCCGGACAATCATCAGCCCGATGCCCAGGCCGCCTTGCGCGCGATTGAAGTTCTGATCGGCCTGGGCGAACAGCTCGAAGATGCGCGCGAGCATGTCCGGCCGGATGCCGATTCCCGAATCGGTGATCGAAACCAGGCCCAGTTCGCCGTCCACCCGGACGGCCAGCCGGATGCGTCCGCCGGATTCGGTGAACTTGGCGGCGTTGTTCAGGAGATTGGCGAACACCTGCGCCAGCCGCAGCGGGTCGGCGTGAAGCAGGATGGGTTCGGCCGGCAATTCCAGGATCAGCTGGTGTCTGGACGCATCGATCAGGGGCTGGCTGGATTCCACCGCGGTGCGGATGACGCTGGCCAGTTCCACCCATTCCCGGCGCAGCTCGATCTTGTCGCGGGTGATGCGTGACACCTCCATGAGGTCGTCCACCAGCCGCCGCAGGTTGCCCACCTGGCGCTCCATCATGCGGCCGATGCGCGCCACGGCGGCGTCGTCGCTCTCGGTCAGCCGCAGCAGCTGCAGCGCGTTGGTGATGGGCGACAAGGGGTTGCGCAGCTCGTGGGCGAGGATCGCCAGGAACTCATCCTTGCGGCGGTCGTTGGAGCGCAGCGCCTGCTCGGTGCGCTCGCGGCCCTCCAGGTGTTCACGGATCTGGTACTGGCGCGTTCGGGCGCGCAGGGCGGTCCGCACCGCACTGACGAGCGTGGAAACACGCGTGGGCCGCTCCAGCACCGTGACGTTGCCCAGCATCGTGATGGCCTGCGCCACCATCGCCGAATCGGCGCCCGGCCTTGCGGAAACCAGCAGCGGCAGGTCCGACCAGGGGGGTTGTCGGGCCAGCCATTCGCCCAGGCTGCTGCGCTGATGCAGCGCCTCCTCGGCCAGCAGCAGCGCGCCCGCACCGGCATCGAGCGCATCGATCAGCGTGGCGAGACTGGCGCAGCTCACGCAGTCGATCCCCGCACGCGCGAGCATGGATTGCACGAGCTGCGCATCCTTGCGGGTGGGCGCCAGTGCCAGCACGCGCATCTCGGCGCCGGACATCACCCGGCCCTAAGGTTGCGACGCCGATTTCTTAACGAGCGCCTCCTGGAAGATCGGCACCCCCGTGAGCACGCCGCGGAAATCGCGCAGTGGCTCGCCGACTTCGATGCGGCTCCGGAACATGCGGAACTCGCGGATGGTGCGCTCGTGCGCGCCACCCCGTTTCTTCACGACGGAAATGGCCTGCCGGACTTCGCCCTCGGCCTCGAAGTACCGCATCAGGATCACCGCGTCCGCGAGGTAACTGACATCCACCGGAGACACCATGCTGCTGCCGATCAGCCCCTGGTGCGCGCTGATGAGCAGTGTCGCCACGCCGGCATGACCGAGGTAGGTCAGCAGCTCGTGCAGCTGGATGATGAGAAACCGCTCGCCCGGCATGGCGTTGAGGTAGCCATTGAGGCTGTCGATCACGACCAGCGCGACGCCACCGTCCTCCACCTGGGTGCGAATCGAATGCACGAGCTCGCCCGGCGAGAGCTCTGCCGGGTCCACCTGCTGGATGTAGACGAGCCCGGCGTCGACATAGGACTGTAGCTCGATACCGAGCTCGGCCGAGCGGCTGATCAGGGTGTGCCGGCTCTCGTCGAAAATGTACATGGCGGACTTCTCGCCACGCTGTGCCGCGGCATGGACGAACTGCGCGGCAACGGATGATTTTCCCGTTCCCGCCGCGCCGGTGATCAAGGTGCTGGTGCCGCGTTCGATCCCGCCGCCGAGCAGCGTGTCCAGCGCCTCGACGCTGCTTTTCAGGCGGGTCTTGGCCGGAGCGTTGCGATGCTCGGTTGCGACCAGACGCGGAAACACGTCGATGCCGCCACGACGGATCCG
The DNA here is from genome assembly GCA_052386745.1 of Panacagrimonas sp. Lineage (GTDB taxonomy): Bacteria > Pseudomonadota > Gammaproteobacteria > Nevskiales > Nevskiaceae > Panacagrimonas. Next base: position 110,852 of record JBQTJW010000020.1, read on the forward strand.
GTAATCGTGATAGCCGCCGCGAAAGCGCACGCCACGATACTTCACCACGCGCAGGCGCCGCCGCTCCGCACCGTAATCCGGATTCATCTGCTCCAGCAGGAGCACGCCGTGCGCAATGCTCTGCACCTGCAGGTCGTGACTGGCCTGGGTGAGATCATCGAGCAGGAGCACGGTGCACTTGCGGCCGGAAAAGAAGTGCTTGAGCGCAAGGATCTGGCGCCGGTACCGCAGGGGGCTGCCGGCCAGCAGGCGCAGCTCGGACAGGGAATCGAACACGACCCGCTTCGGGTTGATGCGGTCCACCTCGTCCAGGATCGTGCGCGTGGTCTCGCCCAGTTCGACCTCCGACGGGTGGAACATCGTGTACTGGTCCTCGGGGCGCAGCGCCTCCTCGGAGGGCGTCAGCTCGCGCATGTTGATCGCCACCAGGGACCAGCCGTGGGAATGGGCAACCGCCTTGAGTTCCTCGATGGATTCCGAAAGCGTGATGTAGAGCGTGGATTCCCCCCGGCGTACCCCTTCCAGAAGGAACTGGAGCGCGAGAGTGGTCTTTCCCGAGCCGGGAATTCCCTGGGCCAGGTAAAGGCGGTCGGGGCGCAGGCCGCCGTCCAGAACGTCATCCAGGCCCTCGATACCGGTACCGGCATATGGCGTCGGAATGTCTCTCCTGGCTTGGTCCATCATGACTTTCCCTCCCTGGGAACAAGGCGCCGACGTGGCGACGTCGATCAGGTTTTGGTGGGCGCTTCCAGGCGCAAGCAATTCCTTGGCCGAAGCCCCACCCCAATGGGTTCGTTTTTTTTTGGATTCTGGGAAGCGCGTTTGAATCCGCGCCTAATCAGTGACAAATGCTAGATGCCCGAAATCGTTGATCTTTTGCCCACTCCTTTCCAGGCATTGAAAGTTGCACACCCGCCGTTGATAGAGCCTTCAAAACGCCTGCCGCGAGTGTGGCATGTGCGCCGATGCCGTCCCCAATCCGGCGATCCGTGGCGGGCACGCGTCTGGCTCATGTAACCATCTTCGTTCGCAGAGGCTACGCAGGCCGGAGGTCGGAAATGAACAGAATCGGAACACTCGCCCTGCTGTGCGCCTTGCTCGCCGGGGTCTCATCCCTTGCCGCCATGTCCACGCTCACCCGCGATGACAGCCGCTTTGTACTGGAAGCTTCCATGACCGGGCTGTTCGAGCTGGAAGCCAGCCGGGTTGCGCTGGACAAGACGGAGTCGAAAGCGATCGAGGCATTCGCCTCCACCCTCGTGCAGGACCATTCGATGGCCAACGCCAAGCTCGCCGAGATTGCCGAGATGAAGGGCGTCGCGGTTCCGCTCGACCTGGATAGGGATCGCGCCGCAAAGCTCCGGCAGCTGAGCGAAAGCACGGCCGGAGCGAATTTCGATGCGGCCTACCTGGATGCAATGAATCAGGCACACGAGGTGGCGCTGAACCTGTTCAGCACGGCGAGCCAGAGCGCCCGGGACAGAGACATCAAGCAGTTCGCGAAGAAGACGCTGCCGACCCTGGAAAGCCACGGCAAGGCTGCAAGCCAGCTCGATCGCACGCAGGCGCTCCGTTGACATCGGTGGCTTGCGCTAAGGGTCTTCGTCCGGATTCTTCGCTGGTGGCACCCCCTGCGCCAGCTTCGCCCTGAGGCGGCGCAGGGCCTCGGGCGAACATTCGTCACCGAGAAGGATGCGGGTGAAACGTCGCTGCGAGGGGTCGCGGAAATTCAGGAAGATGACCCATTCGTTCACGCAGGTCTGCGGCAGCAGATCCAGTTCCACCCGCTCGCCGCTCGCCGTGGTTCCCAGCCACGGGCCCTCCGGAACCCAGCGGATGCGCTGCAGCGCGCGCGGCCCGTAGCCAAAGGCCGGATGCCGCCGCAACCACACCCACGAGACGGCGACGGCTGCGGCGACCACCATGAGTTCCGGACCCGATTTCATGGCGGCCGGAAGCGCCGCCAGCGGCAGGATGTGCAACCAGAACAGCACGTGATGGGCGCGGGCCGAGGGCTTGAGGGCGAGATCGACGGATTGCGTCATGGCGTTTCAGCGGTGAACGCGCAACTGCTCGATCAGGGCGGCATATTCGGCGGGCGCAATTGCATACCCCATGGCCCAGGACCAGATGTCCGGGTCCTCGACGGTCGCCAGCAGACGCACGAACATCTCGCGCTCGGTATCGGGTGCCGAGGCATAGCGGTGCGCGTGATAGCGCGTCACCATCACGTCCAGTTCTTTCATGCCACGCCGGAGCAGAAACAGCAGTCGCCGTTCGTCGTTCATCCGCGCATTCTCCGCGATGCGCATCTGTGATGCAGCACCGCGCGGCACGGCCTCTACTTCGCCAAGCCATCTTGAGTACCGAAAAAACCAACCATGAGCATCCATGCCGTGACCGCCAAGCTGGCCGTCCTCATCGACGCGGACAACGCCCAGCCCGGGCTGGCCGAGCCGCTGTTCGCCGAGATCGCCAAGTACGGCGTGGCGAGCGTCAAGCGCGTCTACGGCGACTGGACGCAGCCCAATCTCACGGGCTGGAAAAAGGGGCTGGCCGAGCACGCCATCCAGCCCATGCAGCAGTTCGCCTACACCTCCGGCAAGAACGCGACCGACAGCGCCATGATCATCGACGCCATGGACCTGCTCTACACCAATCGATTCGACGGCTTCTGCATCGTGTCGTCCGACAGCGACTTCACCCGGCTCGCCGCGCGCATCCGCGAGGCCGGCCTGAGCGTGTACGGATTTGGGGAACGCAAGACGCCGCAGGCTTTCGTGTCCGCCTGCGACAAGTTCATCTACGTGGACGTGCTGCGCGCGCAGGAAGAAAAGGAAAAGCCGGCCAAGGCCAGGAGCGCCAAGGAACTGCGCGGCGACACCAAGCTGGTCAGCCTGCTGCGCAACGCGATCGATGCCGCCTCGGACGAAGAAGGCTGGGCGCACCTGGGCGCGGTCGGGTCCTACATCGCCACGCAGTCGCCGGACTTCGATCCGCGGAACTGGGGCTTCAAGAAGCTCAGCGAACTCGCTCGCGCCATCGGCGTTCTGGAGACCGAGGAACGCAAGCGCCCCGACGGCCAGAAATCGCTCATGCTGCGCGACCGCCGCAAGACTTCGGCCGTGGCTGGCAAAGCGGAATCGGAGTCCTGATCCTCACGTGTTCGGCTATGGATGATCTGCAACTTCCAGTCTTACGGTGCTCCGCCGATTCGACATCAGCCCTTGAAGGGCCTACCCTAGCGAGGCAGTCGTCTCAAGCTTGGTTTCCCCGGTTTCGTCCGGCCGTTCCCATATCGGCCTCACATGATCTCCTCGGCTAGCTTTCTTGATCGCTTGCATCGCGCAGGCCCAGGCCTGCCTGTCCATTCATTTTTTAGAGTAAGGAATTAGCTATGTCCGAGAAATCAACCGGTACCGTGAAGTGGTTCAATGACGCCAAGGGTTTCGGCTTCATCACCCCGAGCGCTGGCGGAGAAGACCTTTTTGCCCACTTCAAGGAAATCCAGGGCTCCGGCTTCAAGTCGCTGACGGAAGGCCAGAAGGTGGAGTACGTTGCCGCGCGTGGCCAGAAGGGCATGCAGGCCACCCAGATCCGGCCGCTCTGAGCCGAACTCTGATCGGGCGCAGGATCGCGGTCCATCCGCGATCCTGCTGCCGGACAACACCCGCGGAATCGACGCAAGGTCGGATTGCGGGTGTTGTATTCCGCTTCTTGAACGGCGTGCGACCGGAGTACTGTTGATGAGTCCATCGCCGACCCGGGCAACCGGGCGCAGCCGATCTGCCAGCAACCTCCCGGACCGCAAGTTTCGCGGAGTCGATGGCAAGATGTACCCCGCCGGGACATTCCTCGGCACTGACGGGCAATACCACCCTCGCGAATACTTCCTTGGTACGGATGGGCTCTACCACCCACCGGGCTATTACCTGGGAACGGACGGCCGTTACCATCACAAGGACGAGGTCCTTTTTGACGACGGCAAGTATCGTCACAAGGACCAGTTTCGCGGGCAGGACGGTGTTTACTACCCCCTGTATTCCTTTCTAGGCGACGACGGTCGCTACCATCCCCCTGGCGCCTTCAAGGGACAGGACGGGAAGTACCATCCCCGCGGCTGCTTTCGCGGAACGGATGGGAAATACCATTACCCCGAATCATTCATCGGCGATGATGGGGAGTACCACCTGCCCGAAGCGGTGCTGGGCCGCGGCGGCAAATACACGGTTCCCGAGGCCCTTGCCGACAAGGAACGTGAAAACCGCAAGGGCGTCGACTGCTGATTGCGTATACCGGGTTCGCGCCCAGCGGTCCCTCGCCTGGCTTCACCCATCCGGACCGCGAGGTCTCATTGTCCGCCCGGCGCCGGCCCTGGGGCAGGCGCGCTTCCTTGGTGCGTGTCTGATGGGGCGCTGCCCGTCGCGACTCGCCTACGCTTAGCCCATGTGGGACGAGATGATCTTTCCTAGCCCGGGCACGGCCGCCCGGACCTCGTTCTGAGCCGTGGGGCGCAGTTTTCGGTATACGGCCGTCACGCCCCCATGATCGATTGCGGCGACCCTGGCATCCGTCACCCCGAGCAAGGCCGCCACCGCCTCCTCCGAATGCGCATCCAGGAACTGGCTAAACTCCTGCCCGCCCGACGGATCGAACCTTTGGTAAAGGGGGTCCAGCGCCGCAGCGAAACGGGGAAGCAGGTCTGCCACGATCAGCCGCAGCGCGTTGGGCTTGACCGAGTCCAGCACCGCCAGCGCCGCCTTCAGGGCCATGCGCCGGATGGCGCCGTGGCTGTTGACCTGCTTCTCGATGAGCCCGACACAATCCGTGATCAGGGACTCGCTCGGCGCATCGGCTTTCAGGCGATCGGCAAGTGTCTGCATGGTCAGGACAATTTCTCAGTGAAGGTGCTTTAGCGTGGATCAAGACAAGAAGAATGTCAGCAAGCCCGGCTTGTCCAGCCTGCGGACCGGCTCGTTCGAGCGCAATTTTGCGCTGACCAAGCTCGGCTTCGGCGCGGGCTCGCAGATTGTGGCGCACTCCATCGCCAACCTTTTCCGCGGGGAGGTTTCGCGCTCGGAATCGGACCGCGCGTTCTACAAGCGCCAGGCCGAAATCCTTCGCGACGAACTCGGCCAGCTCAAGGGCAGCGTGATGAAGGCGGGGCAGATGCTCTCGCTCTACGGCCAGTACTTCCTGCCCGAGGAAGCCGTCACCGTGCTGTCGCAGCTGCAGGACGACACGCCCGCCGTGCAGTGGCGCGTGGTGGCGCCGGTGCTGGAGCGGGCGCTCGGGCGCAAGCGGCTGTCCGAGCTGGACGTGGACGAAACACCCCTGGCCGCCGCCTCGCTCGGCCAGGCCCACCGGGCCCGGCGCAAGAGCGACGGCCTGGAGGTGGTGGTCAAGATCCAGTATCCCGGCGTGGCCGACGCCATCGAGAGCGACCTCAAGACCCTGTCGCGACTGCTGATGATGACGCGCATGGCGCCGAAGGGGCTGGACCTCAGCCCCATCTTTGCCGAGCTGCGCGAGATGCTGCACCGCGAGGTGGACTACGCCGCCGAGCGCAACTTCACCGAAACCTTCGCCCGCCGGCTGGCCGACGACCCGCGCTTCGTGGTCCCGCGCGTGCTCACCGACTACAGCAGCGACCAGGTGCTGACCACCACCTACGAGCACGGCTACCACGTGAAGGACCCGCATGTTCAGGGCCTGTCGCTGGAACGGCGCAGCGCGCTTGGTGGCGCCTTCGTGGACCTGTTCGTCACCGAGCTGTTCCGCTGGCACATGGTCCAGACCGACCCCCACTTCGGCAACTACCGCATCCGGCCGGGGGAAGACGGCAAGGACCGCATCGTGCTCCTGGACTTTGGCGCCACGCGCGTGTTCGGCCGTGGCTTCGTGGAGAACTACGCCAACATCGTGCGCGGCGGCGTGGAGCGCGACCACGCGCAGATCCTGCGCGGCGCCTGCGACATCGGCCTGATGAGCGACCGCTTCCCAGAGCACGTGCACGAAGCCTTCGCCCTGATGTGCGAGATGATCACCGAACCCTTCGCCGGCAACGAACCGGGCCGCGTGCCGCCGCAACTGCTCAACGCCCAAGGCGAGTACAAGTGGGGCGAGAGCGACCTGCCCATGCGCGCCGGCCAGCTGGCTGCCAAAAACGCGTTCTCAAAGTATTTCCGGCTGCCGCCACGCGAGATCGTGTTCCTGCACCGGCGCCTCTCCGGCGTGTTCATCATGCTCGCCACGCTGCATGCGGAGGTGGACGCGCGGCCGATGCTGATGGCGGCTCTATAGGGCAATCGGTTACAGCACTGAACCGACCTTAAGTGTTAAACCCATCCAAAATAGCGATGTTTGACACGCCAACATATAGGAGGGCGCGGAGGAGGCGTTCACCCAATCGGGTGATTTCGCCAACGGCAAGTCAGGAAAGTGGAGCCATGCATTCCCGCTTTCGTACTCCGTCATTCAAATTCCCTGTAATGGCATCGTCACAATTGCTACTCAACAAATCACGAGGACTGATTATGAATCGCCCCGGCTTTCGTGGAGGCTCCAAATCTTGAGAGGATGGAGCGATGAGGAAGTCGACGAAGTTTTCACCGGAGGTACGTGAGCGCGCGGTTCGGATGGTGTTCGAGCATCGCGGCGAGT